>VGZA01000017.1 GCA_016872775.1 Planctomycetota bacterium
ATCCCTCCCATCCCGCCCATCCCGCCCATGCCACCGCCGCCACCCATCTCGCCGGCCATGGAACTTGATCGTTCGGAATTCAGGTCGGGCGGCACTTCCTTGGAACTTTCTCCGCAACCGTGCAAGAAGAGTGCGCAGCAGGCGAAGATCAGTGCGATGTCAGATCGGCGCATGGGAAAACCTCGGATTGGGATCCAGTATTGGCGAAGATTTCGATCTCGTCTCTAATGCAGTCAGTTTTATCCGAGACAATATTCCGCGGCAAGAAGGTCGTGATCGGATAGAAAAGCCGCCGCTAATCTAGAGATCGTTCAAAACAGATTTATTCCCGCGATTTTCTTCCACGATGGAACCATGAAAACTCTACGAATTTGGCCTGCGGTCGTTTTTCTCATTTTCCTCGTGGCTTTACAGGTCGTTCCCTCCTTATGGAGGGAACTGTCTTTTCCGATGTTCATTCTGACTTTTACCGCGCCGATGGTATGTGCCCTTGGGATGGCCATCTGGTGGTTATTCGCGAGCCGGGCGACCTGGACGCAGCGGCTGCTGGGGGGCGGCATCACGTTTGCCGCCTGTATCGCATCGATTCTGATTGCGGATCCAACGATGCGCAGCCTGGCCTTCCCGATTTTCGTACTTCCGACCGGGGTCAGCTCGTTCGCGTTGACGGCGATCCTGTTGACATGGTGGGGGCGGCGTGCACCGAACCTGGATTCGTCGCTACGCTCGGGTACGGCGATACCGGCATGGTCGGCGGTAACAATCGGTTCGCTGGGGTTCCTTGCCTGGGCAGCGGTACGCTCGGATGGTATCGACGGCTCGTTCAAGACCGAATTGCGTTGGCGTTGGACTCCAACGGCCGAAGCGCGCTACCTCGAACTACTCAAGACGCGACCGGCGGCCGCGAAAGCGAGCTCCCCGGCGGACGGCGATGCGACCGGGGAGACCATTGGGGACGCGGCAACGGACGCGCTTGGCGAGATTCTCTGGCCGCGATTTCGCGGCCCGAACGGTGATAGCGTGATCCGCGATGTCGTGCTGGACAGCGCATGGAAAGAAACACCGCCGCGAGAACTGTGGCGGATCCCGATAGGCCCCGGATGGTCGTCTTTCGTCGTGGCCGGCAACCGGTTATTCACTCAAGAGCAACGCGAAGATCACGAAGTCACGCTATGCCTCGACGCCGCCTCCGGTGCCGAGTTGTGGACGCACGGGACGCAGGATGCGGAGCGCTTCTGGGAGCCGGTCGCCGGCACCGGTCCGCGTGCCACGCCCACGCTTCATGAAGAGATGTTGTTTGTTCTCGGTGCGACCGGCATCCTGGAACGGCTCGACCCGCGCACCGGCAAGTCCGTATGGTTGCGGGACCTGCGCAAGGACGCACAACGCTCGCCACCCACCTGGGGATTCTCGTCGTCGCCGTTGATTATCGGTTCCAACGTTGTCGTGCACGCCGGAGGCGCCGACGGCAAGGGCATTCTCGCGTATGACATCGATAGCGGGGAGCTGCGATGGCAGGCACGCGCTGGCGATCATAGCTACAGTTCGCCGCATCGAGCTCGCCTTGGTGACCAGGAATTTGTCCTGATGCTGACGAATAATGGCTTAACCGCCGTCGATCCGGAATCGGGTGAAATCGCCTGGGAACATTCTTGGGAATATCAAGGTTATCGCGTCGTGCAGCCGCTGATCGTGGACGGAAGCAGCATCCTCTTGGGAACGGGAATGGACACCGGCACCATGCGCATCGACGTATCCCGCAAGGACAGCGAAGGAAACTTCTACGAATGCTGGCTGTCGCCTGCGATGCGCCCCGACTTCAATGACTATGTGGCGCATCGCGGTCACCTGTATGGGTTCGACCGCAACATGTTCGCGAGCATCGATCTGGAAACAGGAAAGCGCAATTGGAAAGGTGGCCGCTATGGCAACGGTCAGGCACTGCTCTTGTCGGATGCCGATCAGATTCTGGTGCTGTCGGAAACGGGGGAACTTGTGCTGCTCGAGGCGAATCCCAAGCGACTCACCGAACTGGCGCGCCAGAAGATCCTGAGCGGCAAAACCTGGAATCACCCGGTGCTGATCGGCGACAAGCTCTACGCGCGCAACGGCGAGGAGGCGGTCGCTTACGCGTTGCCAATGACGAAGCGAAGCGCGCATTAGCGCGAGTACGTCGGCCGGTCGAGCGGATCATCGTCGTCAATGACCCAGGTCGCCAGGATGTCGGTCACGACCGACCATTGCTGTTGTCGAGCCGCGCGCAAGGCGTCTTCCACGGCTTGGCTCAGGGATGGGGTAAACGGGATCGGAGTTGCGGGAGGTGGGGGTTCGGGAACGAGTCGTTTTGCGATGAGCTCGATCAATTCCGGCACGCCTTCACCGTGTAAGGCGCTGACCGGCACTGCGTCGGGCCGGCCGGCGTTCGGGTGTTCCTCGAGCAGATCCGATTTGTTGGCGACCCAAATTACGCGCGGCGCCGGGAATTCGGCGTGAGGCATCCCTGCTCCTGGCTCCCGCGCGTCGGTGACATCGATCACCAGATCCGCGCTCTCGATTGCCTTCCTGGCGAGTTCGATTCCCTGCAGTTCGATCGCGTGCCGGGTATCTCGAATGCCCGCCGTATCACAGATCACGACCGGCCATCCGTCGATCAAGGTGTTCTCCTCGAGCAGATCGCGAGTTGTGCCTGCTTCGTCGTGCACGAGAGCGCGCGGGAATCCCAGCAACCTGTTCACCAGCGTGCTCTTGCCGACGTTGGGTCGGCCGGCGATGACGACGCGCCACGGTTCGGTCAGGTGCCGGCCGAATTCGCTGTATTGGTCCAGCTGCTCCAGTCGCGCCACAACCTCGTCGCTCCGTTGTTGCGACACGGCGTCGTGGATTCCCCGCAGTTCGGATCGCAGGGCACCGTGGAATTGTTCCAGCAGATAACCGACGGTGCGTAAAGAAGGCGCGTCCGACAGGCTCCGTAGTGCTTGCTGGGCGAGGCGATTCAGTCCCGGGTCGCAGCTGAGTGCGAACCGATCCGCTTCCCGCCGGCAACCCGTCGATTCCAACCCGCGCATGATCCGTTTCGCCGCCCAATCGCCGCCGTGGCAATGGACTTCCACGCGTTCCGGGCCAAGAAAGCGCACCACCACGTCTTCGCGGCAACGATCACCGGGGGAAGTCCAGGTCCCGTAGACAATTCGCTCCGATGGGAACTCGGGTTCCTGCGTGGCGACGGGGGAGGCCGATCCTCGCGCCGGCTGAAAGAACCTTCTTACGCGTTGCGGCGCGGCGTCACCCACGACCGCGACGGTCGCAATCGCACCGCGGCCCGACGGCGTCAACAGCCCGATTCGGCAGCCTGTCGATTTCCCGTTCACGGGAGCGCCTCGTTGCCCATGCCGGTCGCTCCATCCTGCAGGCTTGCGGCGATTCGAGCGATCCCGCGCAAACACATTTCGGGCACAAACTCTGCTTGAGGCCCCAGTACCGGAACGAGTCCCTGCGCATCGCCGCCCGATACGAAAACCATCGGCGTCTCGGCCAATTCGGCTGCGATACGCGTCACGAGTTCTCGGGCCGCGCCGGAAAAGCCCCAGAACAGGCCGCTGCGGATGGCCGATTCGGTATCCCTGCCGATCGGGCTGGGCGGCAGGTCGCGCGACGAGACGCCGACCTCGGGAAGCAGATCGGCCTGAACCGCCAGTGCTTTGCCGGCCAGACGATAACCTGGAAAAATCGAGCCACCCAGGAACGCACCCTCGGAGGAAACGGCATGGACCTTGAGTGCCGTCCCCGCGTCGACAACAATCGCCGGCCGTCGCGCGGGACGCAACCAATTCGCAGCCACCGACGTCGCGAGTCGATCCAGGCCGACTCGCTCGGGAACACGCACCTCGATGCGAAGCGGCACGTCGCGATAGGTCAGCAACCGGTAACTGTCGGCGGGTCGGTGTCTTCGAATCCAGTTGCTCAGAGCGCGTTCCCGTTCGCGCTGCACGCTGGCAACAACCCACTGAACCGGAGAGTCAGGAAGCGTGTGTTCAAAGGCGTTCCACAATTCCTGGCCGACGTTAAGCGCCGGCGCTTCCTCCGTACCGGCCGTCCCTTCGACCGCCCGTTTCGGCCAAAAACCTTCGTAATGAAATTCCCAGACGCGCTGCGGGACGTCGAGTTCGGAACCGCCGACCGATGGAAACCGGCCGATTTTCAAGGCGCTGTTTCCGATATCGACGGCAAGCAAGCAGTTCATGACGGGTCCTGTTCATCGTCGCGCTGATCAAGTGCTTGCTGATCAAGCGCCCGAACAATTGCCGCGGTCAGTTGGTTCAGTCCCTGTCCGGTGACCGCGGAAATGGCAAATACTTCTTTGCCCGCTGCCAGCGCGATTCGTTCCCGAACTTCCTCGGCGCCGGGTAACTCCACTTTGGTAACCACCAGCAGTTCGGGTCGCTCGCCAAGCCTCGGATTGTACTGAACCAGCTCACTGCGGATCGACTCGTAGTTCCGCACCGGATCGGTGCCGTCGAACGGGATCGGTTCCACCAGATGCACCAGGATGCCGGCCCGCTCGATGTGTCGCAGGAATTCGTGGCCCAGGCCGATCCCGGTATGGGCTCCTTCAATCAGTCCGGGAATATCGGCAATGACAAACGAACGCTCGAAGCTGAACTGCACGCGACCCAGGTTGGGGTATTTGGTGGTGAAAGGATAATCGGCGATTTCGGGCCGGGCGCGGGTGAGTCGGCTGAGCAGCGTGCTTTTTCCGGCGTTCGGTTTGCCCACCAATCCCACATCGGCGATGACCTTCAGCTCCAGCAACAACCTGCGTCGCTCACCAGGTTCCCCACGCGTGAATTCGCGAGGCGCGCGATTCGTGGAAGTTTTGAAATGCGTATTTCCCTTGCCGCCTTTGCCACCTTGCGCCGCGACAAAACGCTCGCCCTGGAACGTCAAGTCTTTAACCACAAAATTCCGTTCGGAATCGATCACCACCGTTCCGGGCGGGACTTGGATCACGATGTCGTCGGCGCTGCGTCCCGAGCAGTTCGCTCCGTGACCACGTTCTCCCGATTCGGCGCGCCAGGTCTTGCGATGAGCGAGCGCCGCCAAGCTGTTCGCGCCTTCGTGGACCTCCATGATGACACTCCCGCCACTGCCGCCGTCCCCGCCATCCGGCCCGCCATGCGGTACGTATTTTTCCCGGCGGAAACTGACACACCCGTCGCCCCCGCTCCCGGCTTCGACATCAATCTGCACGCGATCAAGAAACATGGCAATACGGCCCCGCGCCATCAACAAAAAAAGGGACGTCCCCGACGGGCGTCCCTCTTGGAAAATCTGACTGCCGAGATTGCGCATCCAGGTCGCAACCGTCCATGTTCGGATCAGTTGGCCTCGGCGGCCGTCGACGAAACTACGTTCACCCGACGCCCTCCCTGGTCAAATTTGACTTCGCCGTCGACCAAGGCGTACAACGTGTAATCCCGGCCCTGACCGACGTTCTTACCCGCGAAAAATCGCGTGCCAACCTGCCGCACGAGAATATTGCCGGCAATCACCTGCTGCCCGCCATAACGCTTCACGCCCCGGCGCTGCGCATTGGAATCGCGGCCATTTCGCGACGAGCCTTGACCTTTTTTATGAGCCATATCAATACCCCTTGCTGCCTCGCCCCGCTACCCTGCACCGCTACCTTGCACCTGCCACCGAGTACGGAGGACCATCGCCAAATTGTACCGGTAAAAACCGTGGCGCAAGGTGCGAATTTAGCGGTAAACCCAGACGTGATCAAGGGGTTCTTGAATGCCGTAGTGCATGAAAATCTCGGTCTGCTCCAGCGGGTCTTTCTCCAGACGGATCCCATAATGCACTTCTTCCTCATGTTCCGCGATCGAATCGCCGGCGCGCCAGAAATTCAGCTGCAGCGTCTTCATCGCGAAAGCCCGCCCCGAGGCCGGCGGCTTTCCCTTTTCATAGCCATCCGGTGCCGGAAGATCGGCCATTCGGTAGGAATTCGTCAATCCTTGGACATAGATGCGGAAAAAATCGATACGCGGATCGACATCTTCCCAGACCACATACCCCCACACCGATCGATCGACATTCTCGTCGCTGGCCGGAATCGCGACCTTGTTGATTTCGATGGTGCTGTACAATTTCACTCGCTTTCCGGTCTGCGGATCCCGCGATTCCCGTTCCTCAATCGCCTTGGCGGCGATCGGCAGCGAGCGGTCGAGGTATTCTTTTTCGACGTATTGGTCGTCGATAAAGGCCTTTCCGGCGAAAACAAAGTGGGGTGAAAACCGCAGTTCGGGTGCCGTTCCGGGCTGGACTTCGTACGTAATGTTGCCGAAGTCATCGGTCTTGGCGACCGGCGTGAGTTGGGTTCCCAGATTCTTGACGCGATAGACCATATACCATAGGTACTTGCGCTGCATGCGTCCGGTGGTCTGAGGGATATCGACGTAGATGCGTCGGACCGGTTTGAACGCGAATTCCAAAGCCCAGACCGGACGTCGCAATGTCACCGCCTTGGCTCGCTCCAGCAGGGTTTCTTTCTTGGCGGCATAATTCGGTTTCCAGTCCAGGTTGGCGTAGTCCGTGAGAATCTCGACCAACGGCATCGGTCCGGTCGCCGCCTCTTCCTCCAGGCTGTCGGGACTGATGACGGTGAGGACTCCCGGCGCGAAATTGCGCATTTCCTCCTGCTGACCAAAAGCACTCGCTGCGAGAAGACTGAGCAACGACAGCAACACTGTCCCGCGGAGAATCATGCGATAATTTCCCGTACAAAATGGACGCGCGACTCGAAACAAGCTTCGAGCAGTCCGAACCCAACGAAACGCTAGTATAATTACCCTTTTTCTCGTAAATCAAGGATCCGCATACAATTTCGCACTTGCCTTACGTATCGGACGGCGCCCTCGGCGGCCCTCAAACCAGGCTCGAAGCCGTACACCCACAGCCTCACCGTATGGGACGTCGCGTCATGTCGGAGTTAACGGTTTTGCGGGGCGAGTTCCGACGTATTTCAGACCGAGCCCCACCAGAATGAACGCGGCGCCGGCCATCGTCCACCAGGCCGGCCAAATCCCCCAGGCAACGAGAACCCAAACCGGCATCAACAGCGGCTCCAGCAACCCGATCCCGGACGCCTCATGTCCGGGGAGCGACCTCAGGCCTCGCGCGAACAGCACGTAGGGCAGGCCCATTTGGAACATCCCGAACCCGGCCAGCAGCACCCACTGCGTGCCGCTGGACGGCCAGGCATTTCCTTGGATCGCCAGGGGGCCGAGCAGCACGGCCGTCGTCAGGTGATTGAGCCCGACCAGCCAGGCGCTGTCGAAAGTGCGCAATTGCCTCAGGGAGAGCACGACTCCGGCATAGAACAGTCCCGACGCCACGCCATATAGGACGGCCCGCACGCCGCCGTTCCGATCCCCCGTCGTCTGTTCTGCCCTCCATTCAAAATAGAGAATCAACCCGATGCCAACGACGCAGCAGGCGACGAGGGTCCAATCGCGCCAGTGGGCCGATTCGCGAAAAACGAATACGCCGGCGAGCAGGACCCAGATTGGCGCGGTGCTTTGCATCCAGATCGCGTTTGCCGGGGAGCCTTCGACCAGCGCGGTGACGTAGGTGAAGTTCATCGCGGCGAACGTGAGCACCGCGGGCAGCAGTTTCCACGACCAGCGTGGTTGTCGCACCATGGGCAGCAGGATCAGGCAGGCGAAGGCTGCGCGCCAGAACGCCAGTCCGGCCGGCAGCCAGCCGCTGAAAAATGGTGCGCGGGCGAAGAAACCGCTGGAGCTCCAAAGCAGCGCAGCGGCGACCACAAGCCATCTGCCGCGCGTCGAACTGCCTGGGTCTGCCATCGCCGCCTTTGCGTCAGTCGATGCGATAGGTGTGGGTCGTGGTACGGAGGATCAAGCTGTTACCGATGACGGCCGGCGAGGCCATGAAGCCGGATTCGAACTTATTCTGGGCGACAAGCGTGAATTTTCGACGCGCTTCGATCACGGGCGCCGTGCCATCCTCGCTGAAAAAATAGACCTTGCCCGCGGCATGGATTGGCGAGGCGGTGAAGACGCCGCCGACGCGCTCCTGCCAGACCGTGTCGCCGCTCAGGGCGTCGACACAGGACAGCACCCCATTGTCCGTCCCCATGAACAGCAGGTCGTCGACCAGAATCGGCGAACTGTACCGCGGAGCGCCCTTGGTGAGTTTCCAGGCAACGTGGCTGCCGGTGACGTCTCCCTGACCGTCGGCGCGGACGGCAAAAAACTTGAATCCACCGTCCGCGGTCCCGATGTAGAACAGGTCGTGTCCAAACACGGGTCTCCCCGAGGCGTTCATGCCGCCGCTTCGGACGCGCCAGATCTCCTTGCCGGTATCCGGTTCATAGGCGATTGTGGCTCCCGCCGAAGGGCTTACCAGCAGCGGCTGGCCGTTGACGCGAAACACCGCGGGCGTGGCATACGCTTTTTTCACGTCGCCATCATCGCTGTCGTAGTGGATCTGCCGATCCTGTTGCCATCGCGTGGCGCCGGTCGATTTCCAGAGCGCGACCGTATACTGCAGATCAAAACCGTCGAAGGTCAGGAAGAGCATATTTCCTTCGACAATCGGCGAGGAACCGGGGCCGCGGTGGTGGTTACAAGGAAGATCCTGACGCTTCCAGAGGATCTTGCCGGTGGCGGTATCGATCGCCGCGGTTCCGTGGGCTCCGAAATGCACGTAGATCCGGCCTTCCTCGATCACCGGTGTGCTCGACGCGTAGCTGTTCTTGGGAATGCAAAATTGCGGTTCGGCAATATCAAACACTTGCAGATCATGAATTCGTTTTCCGGTGAGCGGATCGAGGGATTGCGCGAACAACTGTTTGCCGTCCTCGGTCGCATTGGTGACCCAGATCTGGTCTTTCCAGACGACGGGGGATGACCAGGCTTTCCCGCCGTTTTCGATTTTCCAGCGAACATGTTCCGTTTCGCTCCAGCGCGTCGGCAGGGTGGTTCCAACGCTGTGGCCGTTGCCGTGCGACCCGCGAAATTGATTCCAGAAATCGTCGCCGTGCAACGGTCGTTCCAGGCAGACGCAGACCTCGAGTACGACCGCGAGCCCAACACAGACACCGAAACCGAAACGGCAGCAACGTGGTTTCAACATGAAACAATCCTGAAAGAACGTGGAAGTGGAACGGACGGCGGAGAACAAAGGTAACGATGGCGACAACGGGGCAGGCCCGGATTATAACGGGTATGCGGCGCGGATTGCGAGCGACTCTCGAGGAACGGCATCATGATCACACGACGCGTTTTCTGCCTGGCGACTTTGTGCGGCGCGGCGGTCGGTCGGAACGGCGCGGCGGAGCAATCGCCGTTGCCGGAGGGTACGGGTCAGGTCGCGGTGAGCGTGCAGGACCGACCGATCGAACTGTTCACTTATAAGCCGCCCGGGTTCCGTTCCGGGCCGCTGATTATGGTATTTCATGGCGTCCTGCGGAATGCGGACGAGTACCGCGACCATGCTCGAGGCATGGGCGACCGGCATCAGGCGTTGATCGTGGCGCCTCGGTTTACGGAGGCCGATTTTCCCTTGGAAAAGTACCAGCTGGGCGGCTTGCGCGTGAATGGGTCGATTCGCCCTTCGAGCGAATGGACCTGGCAATGGGTCGCTCCGATCGCCGACGCGATCCGCCGACGCGAGTCGCGGCCGGAGATGCCGTTGTTTCTGATCGGCCATTCGGGAGGCGGGCAGTTTCTGGTGCGACTGGCCGGTTTTGTATCGACGGGCGCGAAACGGGTCGTGGCGGCGAACGCAGGCACGCTACTATTTCCCTCGCGCGAATATGCATTTCCGTACGGGTTCGGCGAGCTTCCGGACGAGCTTTCCAACGACGACGCCCTGCGGCGTTATCTAGCGCAGCCCCTGACCTTCTATCTTGGGTCGGGTGACATTGAACGGGACGAGTACCTGGACGTGAAGCCGGCGGCCGACCGCCAGGGGATGACTCGATTCGAGCGCGGGCGCAACGCGTTCGCCCTGGGGCAGCGGTTGGCCGAGGAACGCGGCTGGGAATTCGGCTGGCGGCTGGTGATCGCCGAGGGCGTCGAGCACGACCATGAGAAGATGTTTGATCACCCGCAATGCCAAAAGGCCTTGTTCGACACGCCGTAGCGGTCATTCCCTCGCCGATCGGTTCGCGTTAAGATGCGGCGAACGTTGTCGGAAGTCCCAGGGAGTCGCAATACCATGCCCCAGGCTGGCGAGTTTTCGGGCGTCGAATCGGCGCTGTCGCAGGGTGGCGTTCGCCAGTCGTTGCGAGTACTGGCGGATCACTTGTTGGCGGAAGGCCGATACCATGAACTGTACCGCGCGCGGAAGATGCAGGTCCGCAATCGGCTGGGCCTGACCCTGTTGGATGACGACCCGGGCGAACGGCTGTCGGACGAACAGCGGCTGAAGCTGGAAGAAGAATTGACGCTGGTCTGCCGCGAGATCGGCGGCCTCTTGATGCGGGCCGGCAAGACCTACGACGGTTGGATGTTCCTGCGAGCCGCCGGGGCGAAGGAATTGGCGCGGCAGATTCTGGACGAAACGCCCACGACCGAAGATAACCGCGAGGAGATGATCGAAGTTGCCTTGCGCGAGGGGTTAGACGTGGCGCGCGGATTCGCGCTGGTGCTGGAGAGTTTTGGTTGCTGCAATGCGATCACAACGTTTGACGCCGAGATCAGCCGGCAGAGTCCCGCGGATCGGCAGGCCGCGGCCGCGATCCTGGTCCGAGCGCTGCACCGCGACCTGCTCGCGAGCGTCACGCGCGATATCGCCCGCCAGGAAGGTCAGGCCCCCCAAGGCACTCGGCTGGGGGAACTCGTCGCCGAGCGCCCCTGGCTGTTTGGAGAAATGTCGTACCACATCGATACGACCCACCTGGCCTCGGTGGTGCGGTTCGCGCGTCAATTGCGCGACCCTGAACTGCTAAGCACGGCGTTCGACCTCACCGAATACGGCCGCCGGCTGCACAAACAGTTTCAATATCCCGGCGACGAACCGTTCGGGGAAATGTACCCGGCCAGCGCATTGTTCTTCCGTGCCTTGCTGGGCGAGGGCGTCGACGAGGCGCTCGGTTATTTTCGAAACAAGGCCGAGTCGCTCGATCCGCAGCAGGCCGGCTCGGCACCTGCCGAGGTTTACGTCGATCTGCTGGCTCGGACCGGCCGGCCGCGCGAAGCGCTGGTCGAGGCGCTGCGGCTGCTGGGCAACGAAAATCAATTGCTCGGGATCGCTCCCTCGTTTCTCGATCTCGCGCGGCAAGCCAACGACTTTCAACCGATCGTCGACTTCTGCCGCGAACGGGGCGATCTGCTCGGCTTCGCCACCGCACTGGTCGTCGCGCGCGGCAGCGATCGACTGCCTTCGCCATAACGCCTGAGGTCCAGCCATGCATTGGGTTCCGCGATTTGGATTTCTTCTGGGGTTCACCATGTGGATCGGGACGGGAATTGGCGGCAGCCGGGACCTGCCGGCCGCCGACGGTACGCCGGCGGCAATCAAGTTTATTCGCGAGCACGAGACCCGGATCCGGCCGGTGGAAATCGAGGTCAGTCGCGCCTGGTGGAATGCCAACACCACGGGCAAGGACGACGACTTCGCGGCGAAAGAACAGGCCGAAAACAAGCTGAACGGCCTGCTTTCAAACGCCTCGCACTTCGGTCAGCTGAAGCAGATCCGCGCCCTGGAGATCGCCGATCCGACGATCGCCAGGCAGATCCAGATCCTGTATCTGCAATACCTGGAAAAGCAGGTCGATCCGGCGTTGCTGCAGCGGATGACCGCCACCGCGAACCGCATCGAAAAAGCATTCAACGTGTTTCGCGCCAAGGTCGGCGACAAAAACCTCAGCGACGGCGAAGTGCGGCAGGTGCTGCAGAAGTCAACCGACACCGCCGAACGGCGGCAGGTCTGGGAAGCCAGCAAGCGCGTCGGCGCGGAAATCGAACCGGAATTGCGTGACCTGGTACGTCTCCGCAACGAGGCTGCGAGCGGACTTGGTTTCGAGAACTTCCACGCACTCCAACTGCATCTCACCGAATTGAATCAAGCCCAGGTGCTGAAGCTGTTCGACGAACTCGACGCATTGACGCGCGAACCGTTCGCCCGCGCAAAAGCCGAAATCGACCGTCGTCTGGCGAGGCAGTATGGTATCGAGGTGGGCGACCTGCGACCGTGGCACTACCACGACCCGTTTTTCCAGGAGCCGCAGAATGTCTACGACTCCAACTTGAACGGCCCCTTTGTGAATGCGGATATTCAGCATATTTGCCGCGAGTTCTACCGCAGTATCGGTCTGCCGATCGACGACGTGTTGATGCGCAGCGACTTGTACGAAAAGGCCGGGAAGAGCCCGCACGCGTTCTGCACCGATATCGATCGCGAAGGCGACGTGCGGGTGCTGGCCAATATCCGGCCCACCGAATACTGGATGGGGACAATGCTGCACGAACTGGGCCACGCCGTCTACAGCAGCAAGAACATTCCGGCCGAAGTTCCCTACGTCCTGCGTTCCGAAGCGCATATCCTGGCCACCGAAGGCGTGGCGATGATGTTCGAGCGGTTTTCCAAGAGCGCGGACTGGCTGACCGCATTCGGTGTCGAAGTCGCCGACAAGCAGCAGTACTCCGCCGACGGCGCCCGCATGCGCGCCGATCGATTGCTGATCTTCTCCCGCTGGTGTCAGGTCATGTTCCGATTTGAAATGGAACTCTACCGCGACCCGGGCCAGGATTTGAACCGGCTCTGGTGGGACCTCGTCGAAAAATACCAGAACCTACACCGTCCCGAAGGACGTAACGCCCCCGACTACGCCAGCAAGGTTCACATCGTCTCCGCCCCGGTCTACTACCACAATTACATGCTGGGAGAACTGTTCGCCTGCCAGCTGCACGCCACGATCGCCAGAGAACTGCTCAAGGAAACCGACGCCGCCAATGCCATCTACACGCGGGACCCGCGCGTCGGTGAATTCATGAAAGCCAAGGTCTTTTCCCAAGGCCGTATTCGCAGCTGGAATGAGCTTACGCGCTTCGCGACCGGTGAGGAATTGAATCCGCGAGCATTCGCTGCCGAATTCGCACCACCAAAAAAATAACGGTCTGCCAGGTTTCCCGTGGCAGACCGTTTGTCGTCAGAGCCTTTAGGGCAAGTCCAGCTTAGCGGACCAAGCTGGCGCTGGCATGAACGACCCGACGTTGGGTAGGCAGGAAAGCGGAAGGATCAACAACCGGAGCCGGAGGAGCGATCGAATCGTTTCCTTGCTTCGCTTCCGCAGGAGCCGCACTGTTGCTGCCGCAGGTCGGAGCAGCAGCGCAACCCTTCGAGCAACCCGAAGCGCACTTCGGCTTGCAGCTGCTGTTGCAGGAGAACAAGCGGTCGAGCAGGCAAGGACGGCAACGGTCCTTGCAGCCCTGCTTGCAAGCCTTTTCACAGCCGCAGCTAGGAGCAGCAGCGCCGCAGGTCGGAGCAGCACAGCCACTGTTGCACTTGTTGGAGCAACGAATCTTGCGGCAGCAGTTGCTCTTGCAGCCCTTGTTGCAGCCGTTGTCAGCACCGCAGGTCGGAGCAGCAGCGTTGCAACCGCACGTCGGCGCGGCCGCTGCGCAGCTCGGCTTCTGCGCGCAATCGGCTGGCTTCGTGCAGCAGCTCTTCGCGGCGCAACCACTGTTGCAGCCGCATCCATTAATCCCGAGCATCCGGTCCAGAAGATCGAACGCGAAAGTCTGGGTACACAGGCCGAGGCCGAGTACCAACGCACCAACTAAAACTTTGAACTTCATCGAGCCACGTCTCCTTTACGTTGGACCTGTCCTACGATCGAGTTTTTCCTTCGGGGTATCCCGGAGGTACCACCGACGACGTTTGACATGCCCGTTGGCTGCTCTCACGTCTTCGCTGGGGAAACCGTGGGAGGATTCGCTCGCCGTAGGTCCAGTTGCGGGTTGGATGGGTCTTTACCCGCAGTTCACGGTGTATACGCGTCAGAACCGGTCGAGCCATTCCTTGGCCCGATAAAAGTCCGCTCCGGCTGCTCTGTCGCTCTTGGTTGTGTGCCCGTGTCGAGCACGAATTCGAGTCAAACGACACCTACCGTATCGTCCGTATCTTCCAGGCCCCTTGAGTCGCCGGAAACAATTTTCCGCGTGTGGTTTACGACAACTTCCCGCTTGAGATTTCCGGTTTCAAAAGGTAGCGAAACCTTGCCGGTCGTATTGGGTTCCAGCCGGCCGGATTCCACAGAAAATCCTCGGCGAGCTCGCATACCTTCCCATAGTGAAAGGTCGCCCGACGTGGTAAACTCTCTCCATCCTGCCTGGCATCCCCGCGGACCCGCCCCATGCCTCCCTCCGTCCAACCGGGATTCGAAATCGTCGACTTTACGAAACTCGAACCGCAATCCTGCCCGTGCGGATTCGCTCGACGTGCATTTCAGGCCAACAGCGATTTCCCCGGCACCGTACACCTCACCGATATCACCCAGGATGCCAGGACCCATTACCACCGCCGGCTCACGGAGACCTATTACATCCTGGAATGCGAACCCGACGCCCGGCTGCAGTTGGATGACCAACAGCTGCCGATCGCGCCCGGAATGGCAATCCTGATCCGCCCCGGCACTCGGCATCGCGCGATCGGCCGGATGAAGATCCTTAATATCGTGTTCCCTAAGTTCGATCCGACGGACGAATGGTTCGACTGACGTAGCCGCCGGCTGGAACCTGACCCGCTTGCCTTCGCCCGACCTGGACTCCTATTCTTAAAGGTATTCTCAAAGGATGACATTCTCCGACCCTTGCGACCCACGAGGCGTTTCATGATACGCTCGCTGTTGACAATTGCCCTTTTCCTATTCAGCGGACCGACTTTCGCCTTCGGCGCGGAGCGTTCCGATCCCCGCTTCCCCGACTGGACCTACTGGCGAGGCCCGGAACAGAACGGTATTTCCCGCGAAACCGGGATCGCCGATAAATGGGACCCTCGAGGCGGACCTGGCAGCAATCTGGCCTGGGTTCGTCGCGACCTGGGAACCCGCAGTACGCCGGTGGTCATGAACGGCCGGCTGTACACGATTGTCCGCGACCTGCCGGGAACTGCGAACGAAGGCGAAGCGGTCGTCTGTATTAACACCGAAACCGGCGAAGACGTCTGGCGGCATCGCTTTAATGTCTGGTTGTCCGAGGTCCCCGATACCCGTGTCGGCTGGTCTTCGGTCGTCGCCGACCCGGAAACGGGTTACGTCTACGCTCTGGGCGTTTGCGGGTACTTCTGTTGTCTTGACGGCGCCACCGGTAAGCCGATCTGGTCGATTCCAATGCACGAGCGTTTTGGATTATTGAGCACCTACGGCGGTCGCACCAATTTCCCGGTCATCTGCGAGGATCTGGTGCTGCTCGGATCGGTCATTATCGGATGGGGCGACATGGCTCGACCGGCCCACCGTGTCCTGGCGATGAACAAACGCACCGGCGAAGTCGTCTGGTTCGTCAGCACCAGGCTTCTGCCGGAGGATACCATCTACTGTGCCCCGGTCGTGACGGTGTTGAAAGGGCAAAAGGCGATGGTGTTCGGTTCGGGCGACGGCTCGATCTGGGCTCTGCAGCCTCGGACCGGCAAGACGATCTGGGAATACCAGTTTTCCCGCCGAGGCATCAATACGCCGCCGGTCGTGGACGGCGATCATATTTATGTCGGACACAGTGAGGAAAATGTCAAAGGACTGAAAGTCGGCGCTGTCGCACGGATCGACGGCTCCCTGCGGGGACTGGTGACCGAGAAAGCCGAAGTCTGGAAGGTCGAGGAACTCGGCATTGGCAAGTGCGCCCCGCTGCTCTGGGACAAGCGCCTGTATACGTTCGACGACGCCGGGAAGCTGCGGGTCCTCGACGCGGAAACCGGCGATCCGATCGGGACTGGGCGGCCCTATACCACCGGCACGATGAACCGTTCCTCACCGTTGTACGTGGACGGCAAGATCATCTACACCGAAGCCAATGGACGCTGGTATTTCTTTCAGCCGACGGAAAAGGGAGTCAAGGAACTGAGCAAGGGTCGCTTGCCGGCCGGCGAGGAAATCAATGCGTCGCCGATCTGTTCCCATGGACGACTGTATATCACGTCGTCGCACGGTTTGTACTGCATCCAGGATCCGTCCAAGGCGTCGGCCGCGGATCCGATTTCTCCGGCAGCGGAAGAGATCGTTGACGGGGACAAGGGTCCCTCGCATGTGCAGATTGTGCCGTGCGAAATCCTGATGGGGACGGGGGAAACTCAGCAATTGAAGGTGCGGCTGTTCAATGCGCGCGGCCAGTTGCTTGGCGAAAGCCCCGCCAGTTTTCAGCTCGAAGGTGACGGCAAGATCAGCTCCGAAGGCCTGTTTACCGCACCCACCGATCGCAAGCACACCGCCACGATCATCACCGCGAAGGTGGGTGATCTGACCGGCCGGGCGCGGATCCGAATCGTGCCGCCGCTGCCGTGGAAATTCGACTTCGAAGGCTTGAACGACGCACCGCTGCCCTGGGTCGGTGCTCGTTACCGACACCAGATTCGCAATGTCGACGGCAACAACCTGATGGCCAAAATCACGACGATCCCCAAAGGAACCAAGAGCCGCAGCTGGTTTGGTCCGTCCTCCTTGCACGATTACACCGTTCAGGCCGAACTGTACGGCAACATCATGAACAAGAAGATTCCCGACATGGGCGTGATCGCGCAAGGGTACACATTGGAACTCCAGGGCGAACAACAGAAACTCTATATGAGCAGCTGGATTTCCCACGATTTCCGCACCCACCAGGAGATCGATTTCAAGTGGGAACCGAACACCTGGTACGTCATGAAGCTGCAGGTGGCGAATCAGAACGGCAAAGCAGTGATCCGCGGCAAAGTCTGGAAAAAGGGCGAGAAGGAACCGCAGGACTGGCGGATCGAAATGGTTGACGACACACCGAACACGCAGGGCAGTCCCGGCCTGTTCGGAAACTCCACGAACGCGGAAGTGTTTATTGACAACGTCACAGTAACACCTAATTAACCGGCGGACGCGACTGAATTTCAAATGGGAGTAACCAACATCATGTGTGTTTCGCGACAGAGGAAATCGAAGTACGCGTCGGCAGTGCTGGCGGCGTTGGTCTGTGGTACGGCGTCGATGGCAATCGCTCAAACAAAATCGCCCGCGGCCAAGACCGTGGAAGCGGCTCGACCGTTCCCCTTCATCGACAAAAATGCCAACGCGCCGATCAAGCCCGGCGATTGGGCCCAGTGGGGTGGCACTTCCTATCGCAACAATGTGCCGATCACCGACGCCGTGATTCCGATCGAGTTTGATCCGGGCAAGTTCGATCGCAAGACGGGTGCCTGGCTCTCCGCGACGGCCAAGAATGTCAAATGGGTCGCTCAGCTTGGCAGCCAGACCTACGGCAACCCGGTGATCTCGGGCGGCAAGATT
Organism: Planctomycetota bacterium; assembly: GCA_016872775.1. GTDB lineage: Bacteria > Planctomycetota > Planctomycetia > Pirellulales > Pirellulaceae > VGZA01. The sequence goes on from VGZA01000017.1 coordinate 17,498, forward strand.
TTTGTCGGCACCAACAACACGTTCGGGTACCTGAAACGCTATCCGGCCGACGTTGACCTGGGTGTGCTGATTAGCCTGAACGAAGCCGACGGCAAATTTTTGTGGCAGGATTCGAGCGAGAAACTTCCCACCGGCAGGGTGAACGATTGGCCGCTGATGGGCATCTGCTGCGCGCCGCTGGTGGAAGGCAATCGGCTCTGGTACGTCACCAGTCGAGGCGAAGTCAAATGCCTGGATACGGATGGCTTCCACGATAACGAAGACGACGGTCCCGTGAAGAACGTGCCGGCGAAACTGTTTGAATTGATGCGCAATGAGGATGCAAAGCTCGATCAGGTGGCCGGGATTCTCGCCGGTCTGAAGACCGGGAAACTGCCTGAACAATTGGCGAAACGGTTTGCCGCGGCCGGTTGCGACATTGCCGCGGGCACGGCGATCAATACCGACGATGAAGGCAAAAAATGGTCGTTCACGGCGCCGATGAACGGGGTCGACCGTCAGTTCTTCATGACGCAGACGGGGCCTCGTTTTGCCGCGTTCCGCGTACTCGGAGTGGCCGACAAGGACGAAGCCGACGTGGTCTGGTCGTACAACATGATGACCGAGTCCGGCGTCTTCCAGCACAATATGTGCAGTTGCTCTGTGACCAGCTTGGGCGACATCCTGTTTGTCGTAACGTCGAACGGCGTGGACGATTCGCACAAGATCATTCCGGCACCGGACGCGCCCAGCTTCATGGCGATGGACAAGAACACCGGCAAGGTCTATTGGACCGATAAATCGCCTGGAATGAATATCCATCACGGGCAATGGACTTCGCCGACGGTCGCCGTCCTGGGCGGCGTTCCGCAGGCGATCTTCGGCGGCGGCGATGGCTGGATCTACAGTTTCCGCGCCGACAAGGGAAAGGATGGTTCGCCTGTGCTGCTCTGGAAGGCCGACCTGAATCCGAAAGAGGCCAAATTGATCCTGGGTGGTACCGGGACTCGGAACGATGTCATCGGGACTCCGGTGGTCTACGATGGTCTGGTCTATGTCGCCGTCGGCCAGGATCCCGAGCATGGCGAGGGACCCGGCCATCTCTGGTGTATCGATCCAAACAAGCGCGGCGACGTCGGCCTGCAGCTGGCGGTCGACGTCAAAACGCGAAAAGTGATCCCCCATAAACGCGTCCAGGCGGTCGTTCCCCAGGAGGGCGACGTGGCGATCGATAATCCGAATTCGGCGATCGTCTGGCACTACGACAAAGCCGATCGCAATGAAAACGGAACGGTCGACTTCGACGAGGAAATGCACCGCAGCTGCGGTTCGGTCGCGATCAAGAACGACTTGCTGTTCATCGCCGACTTCAGCGGTATTTTTCATTGCCTCGACGCCAAGTCCGGCAAAGTCTATTGGACCTACGATATGCTCTCGGCCATGTGGGGCTCACCGCTGATCGTTAACGATCACGTCTATATCGGCGACGAGGACGGCGATGTTTGTGTCTTCGCGCTTTCGGCCGATCCGGAAATGGCAATGCCGAAGCGTGAGGACGAAAACGGTGAAGTCAAGAACCTGCCGCTCACGACGATCAGCATGTTCAACTCCGTCTACAGTACGCCGGTGGTTGCCAATGGCGTGCTTTATATCGAGAACAAAGATCGCTTGTTCGCGATCCAGCATGGCGCCGAACCGACCGGCAGCGGAAAGTGAGCGGGGTGGACCAACCCTCATCAAACGCTGATTCGACCATGCCGCGGGCCCGGTTGATCGATGCCGGCAATTGCGACCTCGACCACGGAAATCTCTGCCGCGTGCTGGCGGAGCATTTCCAGGTCGACGTGCGGCGGGCACACAGCCAGGACCAGGCGCTTGGGCTGCTGCGCGAGCAGGGCGCGGATCTGCTCGTAGTCAACCGCGTTTTCGACGCGGATGGCAGCGATGCCATGCAATTGATCCAGACCATCAAGTCGGATCCGAATCTGGCGGCGGTGCCGGTCATGTTGGTTACGAACTTCCCGGAACACCAGCAACGGGCGGTCGCCGCCGGAGCGGTTCCCGGGTACGGCAAACGCGAACTCGGCTCCCAGGAAATGCTCGCCCGTTTGCGGCCGTTCCTGAATAAGCCGCCGCAATGAACAAGGCGACGGGTGGGGCGAGGGCGGCGACTTACCCCAATGGCGTTACGCACCGTAACCCAAGGTCGCGGGCCGGCAAGCGAAGAAATTCCAGCTTGCGGCTCGAGCGGACCGATGGGTAAGCTGGGGGAAGCAACTTCCAAAGCGAGGTCCTGTTATGCTCTCGATCCTTGGCCAGAGTCATCGTTTCTGTGATCGGCTTTCTCGGCGCAGCATGCTGCGGATCGGCGCGTTGGGACTGGGTGCTGGTGCACTTACCCTGCCCGAGATCCTGAGGGCGGAAGCCCGAAGTCAAACTTCGTCCCCGCACAAAGCTGTCATTCACATTTTTTTAGGAGGCGGCCCCCCACATCAAGACATGTGGGAGATCAAAACCGAGGCGCCTCGCGAAATCCGCGGGGAGTTCCAGCCGATCGCAACCTCGGTGCCGGGAATTCAGATCGGGGAAGTGTTCACCGGCATCGCGGCGCGAATGGACAAGTGCGCCGTGATCCGGTCGGTGGTGGGCGGCGTCGATCGGCACGAGCCCTACCAGGTCCATTCCGGCTGGACGCGCGAAAGCCTGTCTCCGCTGGGCGGACGCCCCAGTCTCGGTGCCGCGGTTACTCGACTGCAAGGCCCCGTCGACCGTTCCGTGCCGCCCTTCGTCGGTCTGGCCAACGTCGGCGTCTGGCGCGATCCAGGCCACCCGGGCTTTCTCGGCCCGAATTTCTTTCCCTTCCGTCCCGACGGACCGGGAATGGAAAACATGAAACTCAATGGGATCACCCTGGAGCGATTGAGCGATCGCAAAGGACTGCGCAACAGTTTCGACGACTTTCGGCGCGTCGTCGACCTGCAAGGCAACGCCGGCGCCTGGGATCAGTTCACGGAACGAGCGATCGACGTGCTGACGTCCAGCCGACTGCTCGATGCGCTCGACCTCTCCAAAGAAGATCCCCAACTCATCGCCCGCTACGGGGACGGCAAGCCGTACAAATACCAATACGACGGCGCACCGACGGTGAATGACCATCTGCTCGTCGCGCGACGACTGGTCGAAGCGGGTGTGCGCGTTGTGACACTCACCTACGGACGATGGGACAGCCACGGTCAGAATTTCGACCTCGTCCGCGACCACGGTTCGAAACTCGATCAGGGAGTCAGTGCTCTGATCGATGACCTCACCGAACGCGGGATGCTGAACGACGTGACGGTGATCGCGTGGGGTGAATTCGGCCGCACACCGCGTATCAACAAAGACGCCGGCCGCGACCACTGGCCGCAAGTGAGCTGCGCGTTACTGGCCGGCGGCGGCATGCGAACCGGTCAGGCGATCGGTGCCACAAACAGGCTGGGAGAATACGCCAACGACAGGCCCGTCCACATCCAAGAAGTGCTGGCGACCCTCTACCACAACCTGGGTATCGATTCCAGCTCGACCACCATCCGAGATTCCACCGGTCGACCCCAGTATCTGGTGGAACGCCCCGCGATCCACGAATTGGTCTGAAGAGTTGAAAAGGTGGCGGCTCCTGTATCCGGGGTTTAGATTCCGGATAAGCCATTTTCCTCAAGAACAGGAGCACACCACCATGTCACGAAAGTACCAGAAGTCGAAGGTCATTCGAAACTCTTTTACCGAGCGGACGAAAATCCGAGGTCAGGCGAAAGCTCAAGCTCGCGAAGTTCAGCTTCCGTTGGACGTGGAGAGCCTCGTTGAGATGTCACGCACGGCGCTATCCAGTTTTGCTGCGGAAGTGGGCCTCATTGTCGCGCAGCGGCTGTTGGAGGACGAAGCGACACAGTTCTGCGGCGAACGGCACGAAAGGCAGACGAAACGGGAAATGACGCGTTTGGGCATCAACGCGGCTATGTGACGCTCGCTGGTCAAAAGTGCCGTATCCACAAAGCCACGTATCCGCCATGTGAAAAAGGGCGGTGAAGTCGAATTGGACGCTTCGCAGCTGCAGAACGCAAAGCGTTTGTCGCGGCCGGCTCCTAGATCAATTGGGGGGTGTGGCGCAAGCACTTCTCCGACTATGCGACGATCCTCGACTTCATTCACGCGTTGACGTATGTCGACGCCGCAGGCATGGCCGGTCGAACACTGAAAGAAGGATGGGGAGCATGCCGCGAATGGGCTCAGTGGGTTTGGGGCGGACAAGTCGAGGGTGTCATCGCCGCACTCAAACTCCGACAGCAAGAGTTAAACAAACCAACCAAAGAGACTCCCAAGACGGCCCCTTCGGCGATTGTCAACACGTCGCTGGGCTATTTACAGAACCAGCGGTTGCGGATGCGTTACCCCGCGTACCGAAAGCAAGGACTGCCGTTCACCAGCACGTACGTGAAATCCACGGTCAAGCAAATCAACCGGCGAATGAACGGTACCGAGAAATTCTGGTCACACGGCGTTGAAGGCATGTTGACCCTCGTTGCCGACCACCTCAGCGATACCCCGACGCTAGCCCGCTTCTGGCGAAACCGACCGCCGCGCCTGACCGGCTCGCGTTGCCATAAATCTACCGTTGCCTAAATCGCAAAGTGCGTGGTGCGCCCGCCAACCGAACCGGGCGTCCCAGTGCCAAAATGCCACGCTGGCAGTTGGTTTTCGGCGATAAAATCCGATCGGCATGCCGATTTGTCAACCGTTGCCGGGCCTGTTACATTCCCTGCATGCGAAAAGGAGTAGCCGTATCACCCGGGGTCGCCGTCGGCACCGCGTACTGCATCGACGAAATCTTCGTGGACCACGACGCCAAACAATTGGCGGAGGACGAAGTCGCGTCTGAACTGGCTTTGTACGAGACGGCGCGCGACAAAGTGGCCGCGGAACTGCATAACCTGGAGCAGAAAGTCACGGCGCAGGTGGGTGAGGCAGCCGGACGCATCTTCGCCGTCCACGCATCGATTCTGGCCGATCCCGCGTTCACCAAACGCATCCGCAACTGGATCGGTGACGAAAAAGTGACCGCCGCCGCTGCCCTGCAACGCCTGCTCAACGATTACGCATCGCTCTTCGCGCGCACCAAGGACGAATACCTTCGGGAACGATTCACCGATATCCGGGATGTGGTGATGCGGTTGAGTGCGCATGTTTCGGAGGTTCTCAAGCCCCAATCCCATGTCCTGCCCGGTCCGCTGATTGTCGTCACCGACGAGCTGTTGCCATCCCAGGCCGTGACACTTGGAAATGTCGACGTACGCGGCATCGTCACCCAGGCGGGCAGCCAGACCAGCCACGCCGCGATCATCGCCCGCAGCCGAGGCATTCCAGCGGTGTGTGGCCTGCGCGGAGCCCTGAAACATGTAACCACCGGAGACACGCTGGTCGTGGACGGTCGCGAGGGAGTGGTGCTGATTAATCCGCCCCCCGAGACGCTCAGCGCCTATAGAAAACTGGAACGCGAGTTCTTCCATCTCAAAGACCAGCTCGCCGCCAACCGCGACCATGCCGCCGCCACGTCGGACGGTGTGGCCCTCGAACTGCTGGCGAATATCAACAACGCCGCCGACGCGCGCGCCGCGACGGCGATGGGCGCGACGGGGATCGGGCTGTTTCGCACCGAGTATTTATACCTGACCCACCCGACCGTTCCCGATGAGGACGAACAATTTCAGGCCTACAGCGAAATCATCGCCAGCAGTCCGGGACATCGGGTCACCATCCGCACACTCGACATCGGCGGCGACAAGACCGTTCCGTACCTCGGCCATACTCACCAGGAAGCGAATCCGTTTCTGGGCTGGCGGAGTATTCGCCTTTCGTTCGAACACCCCGACTTTTTTAACGTGCAGTTGCGGGCCATCCTGCGTGCCGCCGGCGCCGCGGGGGAAAAGTCAGGGAACGTGCGGCTGCTGTTTCCGATGATCACCACGGTCGAGGAAATCCACAAAGTGCGCCGCATCGTCCGCCGCGCCGAACAGCAGTTGCAGCGGGAGGGAAAACCGTACGCGAGCGTACCGCTGGGGATGATGCTGGAAGTTCCCGCGGCGGCAGTCAGCATTCGCGCGATGCTAAGGGTCGTCGATTTCGTTTCGGTCGGTTCGAACGATCTGGTGCAGTACCTGATGGCGGCGGACCGCGACAATCCGAAGGTCAACCACCTTTGCCAGCCGCTTTCGCCCCCGGTATTGCGAGTCCTCTATTCCGTGATCAAAGCCTGCAACAAGGCCGGCAAGCCACTCACGCTCTGCGGTGAAATGGCCGGACAGCCGCGCGCATTCGTCCTGCTGCTGGGGATGGGGCTGCGGAGCTTCAGCATGAGTCCGGCGTTTATCCCGTCCGTCAAAGAACTCGCTACCCACCTCACCGCCAAAGACGCCCAGACGATCCTCAAAAGGGCGCTGCGATTTTCCACGACCGCAGGCGTCAAACGGTTCATGTCGGAACAGTTGCAGCAACTGGCGCCGAACCTGGCGCTGTTGGAAACCACATGAACCGCGGCCGGATCGGACTCGCGACCGGTTGCCGGCGATCTAGCGATAGCCGTCCAGCATGCTCTGCATCACCGACTTCGGTTTCGCGCCCAGGATTCGCTCGACCGGTTGCCCGTTTTTGAACAGAATCAGCGTCGGAATGCTCTGAACGTCATACTGCTGCGCCGTCTGAGGACTCTCGTCGACATCCAGCTTGCCGATCGTGACCGTGCCTGCGTACTCCTTGGCGAGTTCCTCAATCATCGGGGCAATCTGCCGGCACGGTCCACACCATGGCGCCCAGAAGTCGACCAGAACCGGGGTGCTCGCCTTGAGCACGTCGGCTTGAAAATTGTCGTCGGTAAAGACTTTCGCGTTCGCACCCATGGCTTCGTCCTTCGCTGCACGCTATCAATGTCGGTGGTTGATTGGATTCCCGAATCGCCTGGGAATTGTATCGACGAGCAAGTTTGTCTGTCAATGAAGGGCCTTAAATGCGCTGCTACTACGTCAATCGGCGGGCCGACGGGGCGATCACTCAGCAGGTGGTCGATCGGCCCGAAAACGAGTTGCCGGAAGGAAATACTCGGGTTCGCGTGCAGTGGTCATCGTTGAACTACAAAGATGCGTTGGCAGCCACGGGACACTCCGGTGTTGCCCGATCCCTGCCCCACGTGCCTGGTATCGACGCGGCGGGAGTCGTGGAAGCGTCCACGTCGCCGGACCTCCCGCCCGGCACACCCGTGATCGTGACCAGTTATGGTCTGGGATCCGAGCGGTGGGGTGGGTGGAGCGAGCAGATCTGTGTGCCGTCGGAGTGGGTGATTCCGCTGCCCGGCAACTTGACGGCGCGCGAAGCGATGATCTTGGGGACCGCCGGCATCACGGCCGGCATCGGCCTGGAAAAGCTCCAACTGCACGGAATCGTTCCTGGTTGCGGACCGGTTCTGGTAACGGGGGCCACCGGGGGCGTGGGGATTCTCGCGTTACGCATGCTCGCACAACAGAATTACGAGGTCGTCGCCGTCTCGGGCAAGCGGGCCCAATGGGACCGGTTGCGGCGTTTCGGCGCCCACCAGGTCCTGGATCGCGCCGAATTGGTCCACGCCAACAATCGACCACTGCTCCCCGCGCGATGGGCAGGCGCCATCGATACCGTCGGAGGAACAACCCTGGGGACCATCCTGCGGGAGCTTCGACCGGGAGGCTGCGTCGCCGCCTGTGGTCTGGTGGGCGGAACCGAACTGACAACCACCGTCTACCCGTTCCTATTGCGCGGCATCACGCTGGCAGGCATCGATTCCGGCGCCTATCCGCGCGAGCGGCGACTCGCCCTGTGGCAGCGATTGGCCAACACATGGAAGCCCGACTGCCTCGAGGATGTCGCGATCGAAACCGACCTCGATCACCTGCACGGACAGGTGCAAGCGATCCTGGCGGGGGAAATCGCGGGGCGGGTCGTCGTACGACTGACCGCCTGAGCCCTCTCGCAAAGACGCAAAGAAAGCACAACGTGGCGGGGGCTGGAAGCCCCCGCTGAATTGCGACCCGGAAATACGACGCATCGCCTTCCGCCGCCGCCGAGCTCTCCCGCGCCGCCGTCCAGTGGCTGCTGGAGAACGGATGAGCGTTTCGTACTTTAACGCTATGGCCAGACTTTGTATGTCCCGGCGAATACCGATTGGCGATCCGTTCGCGATACCACTCGCTGTGGCAGAACATCGCGCGGCAATTGGCGGCATCGAGCAGAGCATGCAAGTCGACCGCTCACCAGGCCGCGATCTCGTCGAGAATGACGCGCATCGCGTGCGCCGCCTGTTCGACAGGTAACGAAGCGATGTCGTCCCGCGCGTTGGTCACCTGGCAGGAGGCGAGCGGCAGATGCACGAATCCCGCGCGTGTTTCCACCCCATTGCGGTGGCTCCAGTGGTGCGTGAGATACATCGTCGCATTGCACAGAAACGTTCCGGCATGGTACGACACCTGCGCCGGGATGCCCGCGCTTCGAATGCGGGCGGCCCAATCGGCGAGAGGCAATTCAGTGCGGTAGGCCACCGGACCGTCAGGAACCAACGGCCGGTACTCGTCGGGGCGCAATCGCGACGATCCGCCAATATTCAGTGCGATAGACTCCAAGTGAATCCGACCCAGTCCCGGCGACTGCCCAAGGTGCAGCACGACGTCGTAGTGCCGGGCCAGGTCGCTTTCAAGCCGTTCGCGCACGCGCGCGAAGTCGACGGGATAAAGGCGCGTCGTGATTCTGGGTGCGGCCGGCATAGAGCGCGTGAGTTCCTGTACGGTCAGCCAGCTGGCATTCTGTTCCCAGCGATCGTACGGTTCAAACGCGGTGATCAGCACTTTCGTGGACGCCGACATGCAGCCAACTATAGCCCGGCGATTTCTCGGAGGCCAGTCAGAGCGACGGGCCGCCCCGTGCGTTCCGTGCGTCCCGACCTGGCGTTGCCCGATTGAAACGGCTGGACGGATTGCTTCCAATCTTCCCATGAACGGAAGCTGGCAATTCTCAGGACCGACACCGCCGCTCGACGAGGCGGACCAGCGATGGACCGAGCAGGTTCGTCCGGAAGGCTGGCGGAATCCGCGTCCCGTTGGGCGATACAACCTGGTGGTGATCGGCGGCGGCACCGCCGGTTTGGTTACGGCCGCGGGAGCCGCTGGGCTGCAGGCCAAGGTGGCGTTGATCGAACGGGATCGATTAGGGGGAGACTGCCTGAATGCGGGCTGCGTACCTTCCAAAGCGTTGCTAGCATCGGCGGCCGCGGCAGCCGCGGTCAGGGGAGCGGCCGGTTTTGGCGTCTCGGTGACATCGTCCAGCGTCGATTTCCCGTCGGTCATGCGACGCATGCGTGCGCTTCGCGCTGACTTGAGCCCTCACGATTCGGCGGCCCGTTTCCGGCAACTGGGAGTCGATGTTTTTTTCGGTGAGGCGACATTCACCGGTCCCGATCGAATTCAGGTCGGGGATCAGGAACTTCAGTTTGTGCGTGCCTGTGTGGCGACCGGCGCACGGGCGATCGTGCCGCCGATCGCGGGACTGACGCGCGCCAACTGCCTGACGAACGAAACGGTCTTCTCCTTGACAGAATTACCGCGCCGCCTGGCAGTAATCGGAGGCGGCCCGATCGGTTGCGAATTGGCGCAAGCATTCGCTCGCTTCGGCGCCCAGGTTGTGATAATCGAATCGGCCCCAAGAATCCTCGGCCGCGAATCAAGCGAAGCGTCGCGCTTGGTGGAAATGGCCCTGCGAGCGGATGGTATCGATGTCGTCTGCAACGCGCGACTCGACCGCGTGGAGCGATCGCCCGGCTCGCAAATACTGCAGCTCGACGTCGCGGGCGTGCTACATCCGATCGAGACGGATGCGATTCTGGCCGGGGTCGGCCGGGCTCCCAACGTCGAACAGCTTGGGCTGGACCGCGCCGGCGTGAAGTGGGACCCGAGTCGAGGCGTGGCGGTGGACGATCGATTGCGCACCACGAATCCCCGGATTTACGCCGCCGGGGATGTCTGTTCGCAGTACCGTTACACGCACGCCGCCGACGCGATGGCGCGCATTGTCATCCAGAATGCGTTGTTTCAAGGCGGGGCCAGGCTTTCCGCGCTGACCATTCCGCGCTGTACCTATACCGATCCCGAAGTGGCCCATGTCGGCTGGAGCGCCGCGGACGGCAACCCGCCCCGGCGCGGCATACAGACCATTCTTGTGGAACTGGATCGGACCGACCGCGCGCGGCTGGAGAGCCAGACCGCCGGTTTCCTGCAGTTGCACCTGCACGCCCACACCGACCGTATCGCCGGCGCCACACTGGTCGCGCGGCATGCCGGGGATCTGATCGCTCCCTGGATCAGCGCGATGACGCTTGGCTGGGGCCTGAAAAAGCTGGGCAAGACGATCCTGCCCTATCCGACGCAAAGCGAACTCTTGCGCCGCGCCGCCGACGCCTTCCAGCGGGAACGGCTCACGCCAGGAGTCAAGAAACTATTTGCGCTCTGGCATCGCTGGCGGCGCCGTTGACCCTCTGGATTCTCGCGCGGGGCCTGGGTAGGCTATATAGCGCTGTACCAGCTCGCCGAGAACCGCTCCCACCACTCAAATTCGACCGTCCTAAGGGGATTCAGGAATGAGAATATCAAGCGCACTGTCCGCTCTCAGCCTTGTTGCCTGCCTGCTCACCAGCAACATCGCTCGGGCCCAGAGTATTTTTTCCGACAAGGTGATGGAATCGGCGGTCCGCAAGGAAGTCTTCGAAAAAAGAATGAAAGAAGACCCGATCGTCGAGGCGGACGTCCCGAATATCTCGCAAGTCAAGCATAAAGGAAAGGACGGGCAGAGAATCGCCAACTTGTCCGGGATGGAAAAATGTCGCAGTGTCGCCGAAGTCGCGCTCGACATGAACGAAATTACCGACCTCGCGCCGCTGAAAGACCTGAAAAACATCCAGTCGCTTTCGTTGAAAGGCAACAAAATCAAGGACCTGACCCCGCTCGCCGGTTTGGTGAACCTCCAGTACTTGAACCTGGAAGGCAACGAGGTGGTCGATCTCACGCCGCTCGCCGGACTGGTGAACATGCGCTCCCTGTATCTCTCGCGCAATCAGATCAAGGACATCGGCCCGATCGTCGGCATGAAGAAGCTCTGGTCGCTCTACCTGGGCGGAAACCAGATCGCCGACGTCAAGCCGATGGCCGGCCTGAAGGACCTGGATACGATCGATCTGGCATATAACCAAATCGCGGATCTTTCGCCGCTGGTCGAACTCCAGCCGTACCGCTGGCTGTTCCTGCAGAAAAACCAGATCCAGGACATCAGCCCACTGGTAACGATGGCGAAGAAGGACAGCGAAGGGCAGAAGAACTTTGCGCCATTCTGGAACGTGCAGCTGTTCGGAAACCCGCTTTCCGAGGCGGCGTTGAATCAGCAGGTTCCGGAATTGAAAAAGTTCAGCTACCCCGATCGCATCGACTTGAAATCCGACCGCAAAGTCCCCTAGCGGATGTTACCGGTGCGGACGAGTCAACCCGACCCATGATCTCTTCGGCGATTGAGATCCTCAATCCGCGGTATCCGCGCGGTCCATTCGGCGCTGCGGTGTTCGACTTTGACGGTACGCTGTCGTTGCTGCGTCGCAACTGGCAGGAGATCATGGTGCCGATGATGGTCGATCTGCTGGCGGCGACCGGCACCGCAGAGTCGCGTGAACAATTGCGACAGATCGTGGAGGATTTCGTTGCGCGGCTGACGGGCAAACAGACCATCTATCAGATGATGCGTTTGGCGGAGGAGATTTCCGCGCGGGGTGGGGTGCCGTTGGATCCGCTGGAGTACAAACATCTCTACCACGACCGGTTATGGGAACAGGTGAAATGGCGCGTGGCCGCGGTTCGCGACGGCAGCGTGGCTCCCGATGCGCTGACGGTTCCGGGGTCGCGGGAGTTGCTGCGGGAGTTGCAGAGTCAATCGGTACTTCTGTATCTGGCGTCGGGAACGGACCTGAAGTACGTGCGGGATGAGGCGGCGTTATTGCAGCTCGATCGATTTTTTGGTCCGCACATTTACGCCGCGCTGGACGACTACAGGAAATTCTCCAAGGCGATGATCGTCGCGCAAGTCCTGCGCGATACGGGCCTGCCGGGCGAGCAGATTCTCGGCATTGGCGACGGGTTCGTGGAGATCGAAGAGATCAAGAAGGTGGGAGGCTTCGCTTTGGGGGTTGCCAGCAACGAAGAGACTCGGGAGGGAGTCAACGAATGGAAGCGGCGGAGACTGATCGAAGCCGGCGCCGACGCGATCGTGGGCGACTATCGTGACCTGCCGGCGTTGCTGGGACTGCTCGGATTGCATACCGAGGCATAAGGAACCGCCATGACCGGGGAATCCGCGCCAGCCGACGCTCAATACCAGCAGGCCATGAACTCGTTGGCACAGACACTCGCCAACCTGCAGCGCTGTTCGGTCGAGGAGAAATCGCGGCTGCGCGACGAACTGGACGGCATGCGGGATATGCTTGGCAAGCTTACCAGCGGCCGTGTCGAGATTGTGGTCTTCGGGGAAATCAGCACCGGCAAATCGGCGTTAATTAATGCTCTGATTGGCAAGACGGTGGCGTCGGTCGACGTGCGAGGCGGCTGGACGCGGGAACTCTGGCATGTCGCCTGGGACGGCTGCGGTTACTGCGTGCCGGGACTGGGTAATTCCGAAGTCGTATTGATCGACACCCCGGGGCTCAACGAAGTCGGTGGCCAGGCTCGGGGCGAGATGGCGCGCGAAGCGGCCCAGCGTTCCGATCTGATTCTGTTCGTAACCGATTCCGACCTGACCGAGTCCGAGCATACGGCGATCTGCGAGCTGGCCCAGGTGCAGAAGCCGATCCTGGTTGTCCTGAACAAGATCGATCTGTACTCGCCGGACCAGCGGGGGAAACTGCTGCAGGTCCTGCGCGACGAGCGACTGCAGGGAGTTATCGCCGCAGTCGATGTCGTGACCACGGCGGCCGACCCGCGCAAGATAGAATACGTCATCCAGTCGGCGGATGGGACGACGCGGCACGAATGGCGCAAGCCCGAACCGGATGTCGCGGCACTCAAAGGTAGAATTCTCGAGGTGCTCGACCGTGACGGACTGGCCCTGGTGAGTTTGAACGCCGCGATCTTTGCCGCCGACACCTCGGATCGCATCGCGGCGCTGCGCGTGCAGCTGCGCGATCGCCGCGCCTCGCAAATCGTCATCAGCTACGCCTCGCTGAAGGCGGTGACCGTGGCGCTGTCCCCGGCGGTCGTCGATATTTTCGCCGGCAGCGCGCTCGACATTCTGATGGTCGGAACACTGGCCCATGCCTACGGATTGAATCTCTCCTGGACCCATGCGCAGGCGCTCGTCACCTCGATCCTGAAAGCCACCGGATGGGTGTTGATCGGCGAGGCGGCCACACGCTGGTTACTGTCATCATTCAAGGCACTGACCGCCAATCTGGGAATGGCAGTCACGGCGATTCCCCAGGGCGCTGCCGCCGGTTACGGATCGTATATCGTCGGACAGGCCGCGAAATACTATTTCGAACATGGTTCGTCATGGGGCCCGGAAGGACCGAAAGCCGTCGTGCATCAGATCCTGGAACAGACCGACAAGCAGTCGGTCCTGGAGAAATTGAAGGGAGAAATCCGCTCCCGAATGCGTCTGAATCCTCATGCCGGTTCCTGACGCGCAATCCATGCCCGGCGCGCAACGATGCTCCTCGGCGAACCGTGCGGAATAGCACGCGATCGGTCGTCGTTGTTTGGCCGATGGGGCCTCCCCGCAGTGGACGTTCCATGCCACAATAGCGCCGCGATTTTGGCGAGTGGGAGTGCAGTATGGTCAAGCGATTTCGAATCGGGTCTAGGGCGGGAATGCGCGTGGGAATTACCTTGTTGTCAGCGTTCGTCCAGTCGGCCGCAGTGTTTTCCGCGGTGGCCGCCGGTGCGGACGCACCTTCCGCCGAGTCTACGGACGGACTGGGGGCCGCCGGCCACGGCGTCGAAGCGGCCGCCGGCACCGATTTTTCGTCCCTGTTGTTTGTATTGATGCTCTCCACTTTTATTGGTCTGGGCGTCATCACGCGTGTTTCCAGGCTGCTGCATACGCCACTGATGTCGCTGACCAACGCGATTTCCGCAATCGCCGTCGTCGGAGCGATCGTGGTCGTTGGAACCGAATCCCATCACTGGCTGATCACGTTGTTGGGCGCCGTGGCGTTATTTGCGTCGATTACCAATATCGTGAGCGGTTTCTTGATTACCGACCGGATGTTGAAGATGTTCAAACAGCCGGAGTCACCGAAACCGTGATGCTGATTCAACTGGCCTACCTGCTTGCGACCGGACTGTTTGTCTTTTCGCTGCACTGGATGAAGGACCCCAAGACGGCGCGTCGCGGCATCCTGGCTGGAGTCGCCGCGATGACGGCGGCGATTCTCGGCACGCTGGCGACCCCCGATATCGGCAATTGGGCCTGGATCGCCGGCGCGATCGCGTTGGGCTTCGCCGTGGGTATTCCACTTTCGCGAGTGGCTTTGACCGCCGTGCCACAGCGAACGGCATTATCCCACGCGTTTGGCGGGCTGGCGGCAGGCCTGGTCGGGACGGCGAAATACTACGTCTGGCTTTATGAAGCTCCGGCGAATCTCACGGCTTTCCGCACCGCCGCGATCATCATCGAGGTCATCCTTGGATTCCTGACCTTTACTGGCAGCTTGATGGCGGCCGGCAAGCTCCAGGAAATTCGCTGGATCCCGCAGCGCCCCGTCACCTACCGATTTCAGAACTTCAGCAACCTGGCGTTGTTTGCGATCGCGCTGCTGTGCGGCGTCGCGCTGATCGTCAAGCCGGTGCAACTTTCCTTCTTGTTTCCCGTGATACTGGTTCTGGCGCTGGCGTTTGGCGTCCTGCTGATTATCCCGATCGGTGGCGCGGACATGCCGACCGTCATTTCGTTGCTCAACTCGTATGCCGGCCTTTCCGCGGTCGCGATGGGTTTCGTCCTCGACAACAAGCTGCTAATTACCGCCGGAGCGCTGGACGGATCGTCGGGATTGATCCTCTCGATCATCATGTGCCGGGCGATGAACCGGTCGTTCACGAATGTCTTGTTCGGCGCATTCGGCCAGGTCCAATCGGCGGCCGCCACCGGCGAAAAGCGAAATGTGTTGAGTGAAACTCCCGAAGGCGCGGCCCAGGTGCTGGAAATGGCGAGGGAAGTCGTGATCGTGCCCGGCTACGGAATGGCCGTCGCCCAGGCGCAACATCGCGTCAAGGAACTGTATGAGCAATTGAACAAGCGCGGTGTCAATGTGCGCTTCGCCATCCATCCCGTGGCCGGTCGCATGCCCGGACATATGAATGTCCTGCTGGCCGAAGCCGAAATCCCTTACGACCGCCTGATCGAACTGGACGACATTAACCCTGAAATGCCGCAGGTCGACGTGGCGCTGGTGATCGGCGCGAACGACGTGGTTAATCCGGCCGCCCGGCACGACAAGTCAAGTCCCATCTTTGGGATGCCGATCATCGACGCAGACAAAGCCCGCGTCTGCCTGACCGTAAAACGCAGCATGAATCCGGGGTTCGCCGGTATCGAGAATGAACTTTACTACAGCGAACATTCCTACATGCTGTTTGGCGACGCAAAGGCGGTTATCGGCGACTTGGTTAAGCAGTTGGCGCCCCACAGCGTCTGATTTCGCGGCGTTCCCTGCCTGGCGCGGCACGGCCGGTTCGCGACGACTCAACGGATTCCGTGCATTCGCCCTCTGCGGACTTGCTTTCATCCCGATCAATTTGTGGTAATGAACTCTCCCCGACTTGACGTGGTTGAGAAGTCCGTGCAGGAACTTGAATACCAAGCGGAAGTCGCAGGGTGGATTGGAGCCGGTGTTTCACCTTTCCAGCCCGATTGAAGGTGGGAAGGGCCGAAGCCTGAACGACACCATGACTTCATCGACGTGGCCGACTTCCCTGCCTGCTGGCGGCGAAAGAAAATCACCGTCGAAGTCGAAGCCAAAGCGAAAGAAGTGGCCGTACTGAAGCTGAAGGAAGAGTTGCTTGACGATCGTTAAGAAGTGCCGTTATGCCTCGGCTGCCCCTGAAGGGACGCCCTTTCCATTTACGGCCTCGTAGATTCCATCCCACAATTGCTGTCGGGCCATCAGGCAACTCACGGCCGTCTCTTCAGCAACTCTCCACAACGACTCGTCCGATGCGCAAAACGACTGTACGAGCCGAGTCGCCATCGGGCCATGCTCGTCGCCATCCAAGCCAATGTGGCGTTCAAGATAATACTTAAATTCATCTAGTTGCCCACCAGCTTGCGTATTCAACTCATCCACGATCCGTTGAAAAACACTTGGCAGCAAATCTTCCCGACCAAACGTGAATGCTGAAGCAACTGCACACAGGTTGCCAGTCTCGATAATTCTGAAGGTTTGCTCAACAAACCTACGAGCAGCTTTGGGGACTTCGGGGGATGCAAGGGCTGTCAGCACTGGAACGCCCCGGCGAAGCTCACAGAGGAATCCATCAATGCCAGCGGTGTTCGCCCCGCATTGTTTCATCGAGCGATGATAAAGCTCGAAATGACTGGCGAAGCCGCCTCGGCCATCATCGTCGGATTCCTCGGCAAGCACAATTTCGTTGATGAAACGGCACGCCAGCGGATCAGCGGGGACCACCCACGGCACTTCGACGCAGCAGAGTTGTCGTTGCAGCACCTTGAGCAAAGACATGAAATCCCACACGGCGAAGACGTGGTGTTCCATGAACAATCGCAATACATCAAGGCGATTCATTTCGCCGTAGATGCGGTGGCTGAGCAGAGCTTCCCTCAGCGGGTTCAGTTGGTCTTCAATTCTGGGTCTGTGGAACAAGTCAATTCTCTTTCCTGAAAAGGAACAAATCGCCGCGCTGATTGTCACGACATTCTGCACTTTCGTGCGCGAGTTCTCGCCACCCCTCGCATGGGTGCAGGCAAAATGCCTGTTCTTGAACGATGACAACTTATTACGGCCATTGAGGCCAGAAGTCAAATCGCCGAGAAATATGCCCGAGCACATACCCTCCCTGGTCGATCCGTTGTCGCTGGATCGACACGACCTTGTGCCCGGCCAGAAACCCGTTCAGCTCTTGCTCAAAAACGCTTGAATCGTGGACTGGGACGACAAAGAACCGTAAGGCCATTCGCTTCGCACCTCAAAAACGGCTCGCAAGATTTTGCGCGAGCAAGGGGACATACCCCCTTGCAACCCCAGGTGTTTTAGCTCGACGAACAACCGCTCCGCCATCCGGCTACGGCATCTCCGGTCGCGGCTCCGCCTTTGCTCCCTCCGTGCCTACGCCCGATGGCTCCGCTCCCTTGCCCCGACCCTGCTCCGCAGGACTGGAGACTCCGGACGGACTCAGGGCCAGCCGGATTTCGCTGTCGAGGATCCGGATCAGGTCGTCGAAGTCGCGTTGACGATGCCCGTAGCCGGAAGCTTCCAGCAATTCAGCCTGAGACTTCATCTGGCCCTTGATGTCCGTGCCCGATTCGGGAAGCAGGGACTTGAGCACGGCGCGAGCAGCTTTTTGGTGCAGCCGGTGTTTCGGATGCGCTGTGGTTGCCGAGAACGTTGCTTCTAGAAATGTCAGGCCGATGCCAGCAGTGCCACCAACTTCCTCCAGGGACGCTGGAGTCCATGGTCGCCCCTTCATCATGTCGGCAAACAGGGCCAGGCGAACACAGGTCACTTTCCCATCCTCAGCCAGGCCTTTCACTGACTGAGCAATACAGAGCCCTCCTTCGCCGCTTCGCGGCGATCTGGACTCTCATAACGACTGGATCAGATTTCGGGGAGCCCTTCATCGCCTTGACAAGCCGCCAGCACACTTTTGTTCAATCGACGCGCACTGATTTCCGGTAGTGTATGCTATTCGGGCCTACTCTTACTGAATCGGAATCGCCACCAAGACTTCTACCAACACTCGCATCGAGGAATCACCCGCCATGCGTTCGACGCTGCTGATCCTGGCGCTGCTCTTGTTGCCCTCCACTTCAGAGATCGCGATCGCCACTAGCGTCAACGATACAGAACAGAGCCTGGCTAGGCGATGGATCGAGGCCAAGTTCGGCGGCAAAGTCGAGACGATGCCCGTCGAAGCCTACTTCGTGGATCACTCGCGGGGAGACAGGGTGATGAAGAACATGGTCACAACGAAAGTGTACTACGTCGAGTCTGGGGCGCTGCCGCTGAAGATCGTCGACAAGATTTACCAGCGCGGCCTCTTTTGCCCTTCGACGGGGAGCGTTGTCGTACACTTGCCGAGTCCTGCGAAGAGCTTCGAGGCGATCTTCGGCGTCGACAGCAACCGGGTGACCAGCTTTTATTCGAACGCGGGACGTGGGCGTGTCGTCGGTTCTGTAAAAATTGGCGATCAAGTGGCGTTCAAGTCGGAAGTCATGCGGGAGGGCATGGAAGGCGTGCCGGTCAAGGTCGATCTGGGAGGTGCGACGGAATTCACGCTGAGTCTGGAAGGGCAACCCGATGGAATCGTCCAGCGCGTCGACTTCAATCAGGCCGACTGGGCTGACGCGCGTATCACGATGGCCAACGGCGAAACTGTGTGGCTGGATGAGCTTCCTGTTGGTCCGTTGCGTTCCGCGTACTCGCCTCAGCCGCAATTTTCCTTTCGTTATGGCAGCCAACACTCGAGCGAGTTTCTGCACAACTGGAACGTCACGCGCTCTTCCAGGAAGCTCGACGACCATCGCACCGAGCACACCGTGACCTATCGAGAGCCGAAACCAGGACTCGAGGTGGGCTGCATCGGGATTGCTTACCATGACTATCCGGTGGTGGAATGGAAGCTACTGTTCAAGAACACCAGCGACAAGCCGATACCGATTCTCGAAGATCTCCTCCCCATCGACACGCGTTTTGAACGCCGCAACGAGGGTGAGTTCGTTTTACATCACGCCCGCGGTGCGACCCACTCGCTGGTCTCAATCGAGGGGACGGATTACGAACCGCTCGAGACGCGACTCGCTCCGACTGCGGAGAAGAAACTCGGCTCGAAGATCGGGCTGCCAGCGAGCCACGACCTGCCGTTCTGGAATCTTGAGTCGCCCGGTGGCGGTGTGATCATGGCGGTAGGCTGGCCCGGCCAATGGACAGCCGGTTTGAAGCGAGACAAAGAACGAGGGCTGCACATTCAGGCAGGACAGGAGCTCACGCACTTCTATTTGAATCCCGGCGAAGAGGTCCGCACTCCCTTGATCGCGTTGCTCTTCTGGCAGGGCGGCGACTGGATTCGCGCCCAGAACATCTGGCGACGCTGGATGATAGCGCACAACATCCCCAGGGCTGGCGGCACCGTGCATCCGCCCCAGCACGCGGCGGGAGCCTCGGCGCAGTACATCGAAGCGTCGACGGGCAACGAGGAAAACCAGTTGGCCTTCATCAAACGCTATCTCAAAGAAGGCATCAAACCCGACTACTGGTGGATCGACGCGGGCTGGCACGAATTCAACGACTACTGGCTGGACACTGGCACGTGGATTCCAGATTCGAAGCGATTCCCGCGCGGACTGAGGCCAATTTCAGACTTCCTGCACGCCAATGACATGAAGATGATCCTGTGGTTCGCACCAGAACTTGTAACGCAGGGATCCGCGATTCACCGGGATCATCGCAAGTGGCTGCTCGAGCGTGGTGGCACCCCGTGGTGGGCTGGGCACGACTTGTTCCAGGGCGAGATCAACGGTCACGTCAACGATTCCGGTTTGACGATCCTGGAGGACGTCGCAGCCTTTGGCATCGGCCCTGAAGAGGCGACTGTCACTGGCAAGACGTTACTCGCCGATGGAAAGTGGCATCTCGTGACCGCGACGCGGTCGGTCGACACGATCAGAGGCGTCAGTGATCTTCGTCTTTTTGTGGACGGTAAGCTTGAAGGACAAGTCACGTCTCCGAACACACGTCCGCTCGACGCCAATGACTCCTGGGGTGTCGGTCGGCAGTATCAAACGCGCGGGCTGACCGGTGACATCGATGATGCGCGCGTGTATGACTCAGCCCTGAACGCCGAAGACATTCAGGCGTTATTCAAGGGGACTGACACGAAGGCTCCCGTCAGTCGTTACACGTTCGATGGCAGTCTGAAAGACACTGTAGGCCGCCTCAACGGGGATCGCATCGGCACCGGCGATCCCGCATACGTGCTGGGTGCGACCGGCAAGGCCGGCGACGGCGCGTTGCGTTTCAACAACGACTATGGCGTCAAGGTCAAGAATACCGCGCCGAACAACTTCACCCTGTCGTGCTGGGTCCGCATGGACAAACCGCAACCGCCTCCCTACTCCGGCGCCGACTTCAAGCTCCTCGACTTTGGGAATCCCGACGCGGCAGCATGGATCACCGCGCACGTCGAGGGGCAGATCAACGAGCAGGGCGTTGATCTCTACCGGCACGACGGAATCCCAACGTTGTCCTACTGGCGCGCCAATGACACCGCGGATCGTCAGGGGATCACTGAAATCCGCCACGTCCAGGGCTATCTGAAGTATTGGGACGAATTGCGTCGCCGCCATCCGAACATGCGCTTCGACATTTGCTCGGGCGGCGGCAGTCGAAACGAGTTGGAGACGCTACGGCGGGCCGTGCCGCTCTGGCGCAGCGATTACGCGTACGAAACGACGGGCATGCAATCGCTGACGTTCGGCATGTCGTACTGGATTCCTTATTTTGGTACCGGTAACAATGCGGTCGACAAATACACCTTTCGCAGTCAGATGGCTCCGGCCATTGTTTCTGTCTGGGATCTGCGACGTAAGGATGCGGACTACGACTTAACGCGTCGCATGCTGGCCGAGTGGCGCGAGGTTTCGCGGTATTACTACGGTGACTTCTATCCGCTGACGACTTACCGTACTACGAACGATGTCTGGATGGCCTGGCAGTTCGACAAACCCGAAGACGACGCAGGCGTGGTCCAGGCCTTCCGACGTCCGCAGAGTCCCGTGGTGTCGATGAACTTCAAGCTGCGTGGACTCGCCGCGGATGGCCGTTACTCACTGACGAATCCCGATGTCGAGGTTGATCGGCAGATGTTGGGTCGCGAACTGATTGAGAGCGGGCTTCTGGTCACGCTCGAGCAGCCTCGGCAGGCAGTGACGATCTTTTACAAGCGCATCGATTAGTCCCTTTCTCGCGCACCTGTAGCGTAGCCGCAGTGTTGGCAGTAGCGGAGGCATTCACTGCTATTCACCACAACAATCTGGGCTTTAACGCGCGAGTACTCGTCATTCTAGAGCCCGCGGGCTAACTTGGGTTTCCCTGATCCACAGCTGGCATGATCATGAACGCGTGGCACGAAACATCTCTATTCGAAAGCAGCACGATCACCGACTACTTCGCAGTGTGCTAACTCTCATTGCCAACGGGTCGGCGTCGTCGCAGCAATCCACCCACGATCATCTTCCTGCCAACTTCAGTGCCGGGATACGGAAGTCGAGTCGCGACTCAAACGGCAAGCACTCGCGGACAAAAGTCCCAAAGGTTGTGGCAATCAGCAGCCCGAATTTCCGCGTAGAAACGCAAAGACCCGCTGGGATGAGCCAGCGGGTCTGTTTGCTTCGAGCCACCTTGCGGTGGCCGTGTTAGTGGTGGCAAGGTGGTGGTTTCCGTTCCCGTCAGGTTCTATCGCCGAAATGGCCGGCAGATGATCCTGGCTGACAGCCATGAACCGGAATCGAAATCCACTGAAGCTGCGGTCCCGAACAATGCGCTGCTGACTGCCCTAGCCAAAGCGTGCGCCTGGCAGGAGCAACTGGAATCGGGGCAATTCGAAGACCTCGAGGACATCGCCAAAGAGCAAGGCGTCGACCGCAGCTACGTCGGGTGAATGCTGCAGCTGACCTCGCTTGCGCCGGATATTGTGGAGTCGATCCTGGCAGGACAGGCCTTTGCCGACATTAGCTTGCAGAAATGCCGCAAAGGCATTCCCGCTCTCTGGGCTGATCAACGTCGATCCTTGATCGCGGCGGAATGAATGCGAGTCCCCATCGCTACAAGCCGCATTCTTCCGTTTCTTCACAACGATTGATTGACAATTAGGCACTTCCACCAGTTCTGGAGAAAAGACAATAGACCGGCCAGGATTCGCGCTTGACCACCGAATCCTACTGTGTATATACTGTGTATATGAACACGCACGGTTGGATCACGCTCTCGCAGAGTGACCCGCGGGCTCTGTATTTGCAGGTCATCGAGCAAATCCAGCGGCGCGTGGCGGTGGGCGATTTGCCGCCGGGGACCGAACTCCCCTCCATTCGGCAACTTGCTGCGGATCTCTCCGTCAGTGTGATCACCATCAAACGGGCTTACCTGGAACTGGAACGCTACGGAACAATCACAACGCGTCAGGGCAAAGGGTCCATTGTGTCTGATGATCCCGGTCTGTCGACATCGATCGCCGAGCGGGAACTGGAATCGCACCTGAACGAAGCCGCCCAATTGGGATCGCTGCTGGGACTGTCGAAAAGAGAAATGCAACGGCGGATGGCCGAAGCGTACGAAACATCACTGGGGAAAAAGAAATGAATAGCAAGCTCGACCGACCCCAGCAGAATGCCTCCGCGGCTTCGCTGCGTGGTGTCACAAAGTCCTACAAGCACTTCCGGCTCGACAAAATTGACCTGGAAATCGAACCAGGAACCGTCAACGGTCTGATCGGCCCCAACGGCGCAGGCAAATCCACGATCATGCGTATCATGATGGGACTGGTGACGCCAAAATCGGGAACGGTTTCGGTACTGGGCAAATCTATTTCGTCGCGTGAAGCGAGTGCCAAACAGGATATTGGCTTTTTTTCCGACGACATGCGTCTCTACAAGTCGGAATCGATTGCCTTTCACATGCAATTCGTGCGTTCGCTTTTCCCAAGCTGGGACGAAGGCTACGCTCAGCAACTGCTCGACCGGTTCGGGCTGATCGCGCAGCAAAAAGTTAAAGGGTTTTCGCACGGCCAACGGGTCAAAGCCCTTCTGCTGCTGATTCTCGCGCGGCGTCCCAAGTTGCTGATACTCGATGAGCCTACCAACGGACTCGATCCAGTGGCAAAGCAAGAAGTTCTCGCGGAGCTGATGCAAATCGTCAATGACGAAACGCGAACAATTTTGTATTCGTCGCACAATACGCAGGATGTCGAACAGATCAGCGACACAATCACGTTTATTGATCGCGGAAGAGTGATTGCCAGCAACAACCGCGATGAGTTTCTCGATCGCTGGCGTCGATTCAAATTGCAAGCTCCACAGAATTGGCAAGCTCCTGCGATTGATGGATTGCGCCCTGAGTCAACCTTCGGCAATTTGCGAGTGATGACATTGGATCGGTACGAGACCGGGGTTGAAGATCAACTGCAATCGTCGGGCGCGACCTTGGAGTCGTCCGAGGCTATGACACTTGAAGAGATTTTTATAGCCGCCGTTTCACGCGGTCGAGAGGAAAAGCAACAATGAACACACAGGCTATCCAGATACTGTTTTTAAAGGACTTGTTCCTTAGCCGTTGGCCGATGTTTGGCTACTTGGTGGGTGGGCTGTTGAGCGTGATGGTCACTTGCCTGCCAGGTGAGTCGGCGGGTTTCATCGGTTTCATTTTGATGATTACGGTGACGATTGCCGCCGGAATTCACTTGATCGGCGCGTTACTGCTGGGCGAGTCGATTGATATGACGCGGACATTCATCATGAGTCTGCCGATCAGCTTACTTGATTACTCGCTCGCCAAGATCTCAGTCGTGCTTGTCGCATTCTTGATTCCGTGGTTCGGAATGCTGGCGAGTTTGACGATCATCACTTTCGTCGCGCCGGAAGCCAAACCAGGCATATTACCATTTCTCGTTCTGTTGTTCCTTTTTATGCTGGGGGGATTCTGTTTGCAGTTGTTCACTGCGGTGGTAACGGAATCGGTAGGTTGGACGATTGTCGTGCTTGTATTGGGCAACGTAACCTTGAATTTGTTCCTCAAGATGCTGTACGAGCATCCGGTAATTTCGAAACTGAACAAAAGCGAAGTTCTTTCGTGGCCGCCTGTTGTCTTGCAGATCATTGCCATCGAAGCCATCGTAATTCTGGCCGCGCTGGGACTTACGTTTATGTTTCAGATTCGTCGAAAGGATCTCGTTTGATGGCCGCTGCGTCCGGCGCTTCGTCGCGGATTCACTATCTCGATAACCTTCGGGCGTTGGCGATGATGCTGGGACTGTACCTGCATAGTGCGTTGGCCTACGCCGAACCAGCTCGGTCGGTCTGGATCGCTACCAATCCTGGGGGAAGCGTGGCAGTTGATGCTTCGATATGGTACATCCACCTGTTTCGAATGGGACTGTTTTTTTTGCTGTCGGGCTATTTTGCTAAGCTGATGATCCAGCGCAAAGGGCTCAAGCCGTTTCTGTGGAATCGCGTGATTCGAATCGCTTTACCATTCGTCTTATTCTGGCCGTTGTTGGTGGTGGCGATGGCGATCGTTTTCGTTTTTGCTTTTGCTTACGTAAAGGAACCTCAAGGATTGTTGGGGTTCATTGTCGCAGCGGGCAAGGATCCTGAAGCTGCAAAATCATCAACACCCTACACCACGATGCATTTGTGGTTTTTGTACTATCTGCTGATGTTTTCCTTGATCGCAGCGGTTTGCAGCCGTTGCCAACTGTTGAAATTCGATTGGCTGTTTGAACGGAATTGGTTGCTCGCTCTTTTACCGCTGGCTTTGGTTCCTGGGGTGTTGGGCGGCGGACTTCCCATTGCGGCACCCGAGTCTTTTATTCCAACTTGGTGGCCATTTGCTTTTTACGGCTTGTTCTATTGGGCTGGTTGGCAGTTGTTCGGCCGTGAGGAGTTGTTGGATCGTCTGCAACCGTGGCGTTGGCTTCTGGTCTCGGCAAGCGTCTTCTTGTTCGTGCCCCATTACTACTTGCTGCCCGTGCTAGACGTCGAGTTGATTAAAGAGGCCGCCGAATCACGGAATGTGACGCCAACTTTGTTTGAAGCGGTGCTGGCCTCGTACCTTTCTGCTCTGTTGACGCTTTCGGCGTTGTTGATTGGTCAGCGGTTTCTGGCTCGATCGAATGCTTGGCTCAAGTTCTGCGCCGATTCATCCTATTGGGTGTATTTGATTCACTTGCCGATCATTCTCTTTTTGCAGACTCTTTTGATTCCGATTGCGATACCGGTTTTGGGAAAGTTGGTTTTGGTAATCCTCGTTACGTGGCTTTTTTGCATGGCGACATACGTCGTGTTTGTGCGGTACACACCGATCGGCTGGATGCTTATCGGAAAGCGGACCTTTCCCTAATGCGACGTTTGCCAATTTGTGAACCGGGAATAGAGAGCCGAAGTCCATTGTTAGGTCAGGTCAGGTCTTGGCTGATGGCGTTGAAACAGAATCCGACTCCAGCTCCATGGAACCCGCGGTCCCCAACAACGCACTTCTAAATGCATTAGACACGGGCTCTTTTTTTTAACGGCAGATTGTCTGGAAATCCGGGACTGGCATAGGCGTCTCTCTATCGTGCTGTTTTGAACTTTGGTGCCGTCTCCATGATGCGACTGTGTTTGGGCTTGTCGGCAGATTCTATCAAGCCGATCTTTTGACCGCAGCCGGAGAATTTTGAAGTTGGCTGCAAACGAACCATCGCATCCGGCAAGCTGGACCTCGGGACGTGATGGGCAGGTTTTTTATGTCACTGCCACTGGCGTTGTTCGCAAAAACCTCGCGACGTTACGAATCACGGAAGTGCCGCGTTTTACAGGGTTTTTGAGCACGGGACGTGTTTGGGGGTCGTCCCGTGGTTTTGAGCCTTTGCCCCCGATTTGAGCCTTTTGGGGTGGCGATGGGGGGCAGGCGCGTCCCGTGGTTTGGACACGAGCAAAGTTTGGCGTCTCGCAAAAGCCCCGAATTTCCGGGTAGAAACGCAAAGACCCGCTGGGATGAGCCAGCGGGTCAGTTTGCTTCGAGCCACCTTGCGGTGACCAAGTTTATGGAGGCGGCGGGGATCGAACCCGCGTCCCGAGGCATTTCCGTGTGAGCTTCTACGGGTGTAGTCGGTACTTTGTATTTCGCCGCACCGGGCCCCCACCGACAGGATACCGGTCCGACTAGTCAGGTACTTTTTTTAGCGTGCAACGTTCCCGACGTGATTGCCCGCGAACCGGAATTGGCGACCGACTTTTGGGACTCTCCGGTGAAGTCCCGCAGCCGGATGCTACCGTTTAATTAGGCAGCAAGAGCGAGGTTACCCTCAGCATTCAAATTGTGGTCAGATTTTTGCGTGGCCGTCTGACCAACCACGACTCGCCACTCACACTTCAAGCTGTCCGGTCGAAACCATTATTCGCCCCCGGTTTTCTCCCCCGGCGAATCCTCCCGCGACAAGTATTCTGGGAACACGTTCAGGAACGCGTCCAGGAACCCGTCGAGACCAGGAAAACGCCGACGTCCGTATTCTACGCAATTCGGGCTCGCTCGGCCAGCTGATCCGGCCTGGGATTGGCCCGGGATGGCCTGGAATCCGCGTCGATCCCCTGGCCGACACGTGGCGACTGCCGCGCCGCCTACCGCAACTGCCAGAAAACGATCGTTAACCCCGAGCACAGGCACCAGGCGGCGAAGATCAGGAATCGGCCCTTCTCAAGAAGTCGCATCAGGACCGACAACGCGCCCAGTCCTACCGCGAACGAGATCAGCGCCCCATAGAGCAGGTTTTGCCAGGGCGTGTGAAAACCGTGTCGAAACAAGGAGATCCCTTCGATCAGCCCAGCTCCGCCGATGGCGACGATTGCCATCATAAACGAAAACGTCGCCGCGGCCTGGGGACGCAGGCCGAGGTAAATTCCGGTCGAGATCGTCGTGCCGCTCCGTGAAAGGCCGGGCAGGACGGCACATGCCTGGGCCACTCCGATCAGCAGGGACTTGCCCCAGGTAATCTGCCGGTAGTCCTGATCGCCAGGCCGAGTCCGCGACGCCAGCGCCAACACGGTGGCGGTCACCGTCAACATACACCCCGCCAACAAGGGGCTGGACAACCATTCTTTTGCAAACATCACGATCGGAATCCCAACGCATGCAGCGGGTAAACTCGCCAGCAGGACCATTCCGGTCGTCCGCCAGTCACCAGCGAGCAGCTCGCGGAGACGACCGCGGTAGAAAATCAGCACCGAACCGAGCGTGCCCAGATGCAGGACGATATTCACATCGGCGACATCCAGTTGCTCGGGGTCACCGCCGCTGAGCAGCGCCGCCAGGATCACCAAGTGTCCGCTGGAACTCACCGGTAGAAACTCCGTAACCCCTTGCACGACTGCGAGAATTACGATCTTCCAAAGTTCCAGTTGCATAGCGAGGTTGTCCCGATTTTACCCCTAGGAAATCACGCGAGGTCTGACAATAATACGTCGCGGGCCGAGCCCAAACGCTGGGCAGTTGATTGAGGTTCTGACCTGGGCACGTTCAACGGTACGGCCTGTTTCCAACGTTGCTCGGACCGGGATTGTTTTAAAACCTGACACAAGGAGCGGGGTGGGGGATTATGCAGCGGATTTTGAATGCATCGATTCTAGGGATCTCTGGTCGACAGAGCGAGTTGATCGAACTGGCTCTGACCCACGGTTTCAAGGGACTTGATATCGAGATCGATGACCTGCGAAAACGGGTCCAGTCGCAGGGGTTCGAGCAAGCTCGGCGGTTTCTGGAAAGTGCCAAACTTACCGTATCGAGTTTCGAAGTCCCATGCCAAAACGATCCCCACGACGCGGATTCTCCGCACGATCGACAAGAACTGGAGGAGCGTTTTCGCATCGGTGCGGCCATGGGTGCTTCGCGGTGTTACACCACAATATTGCCGGCCAGCGACGAACTTCCTTACCACCAGAACTTCGAATTTCATCGCAAGAAGCTCCGGGAACTCGCTGAATTGGCGGCCGGGCACGGTATGCAGTTGGGGGTCGGGTTCCTGGCGGCAGCCTGCCATCGGGCCGAACGGGCCTTCCAGTTTATCTACCAAGCCGATCAGCTGATGATGTTGATCAAAACCACGGGCGCTCCGAACATCGGGATCGTCCTTGATACCTGGAACTGGTATGTCGGAGGTGGAACTCTCGATTTCATCCAGCAGCTGCGGACCAACGAAATCACCGGGGTGCGGCTGGCCGATTTGCCGGCTGAATTCGACCCGGCGACGATCGACGAATCCCAGCGGCTCGTGCCAGGCGATGGAGGGGTCGTCGACACAGCTGCGATTTTGAATCACTTGGTCGACATGGAGTATTCGGGCCCGATCGCCGTGCACGTGGGAACCTCGGCATTTCAGGGACTCAGCAAGGGTCCGGCGCGCGATGCGATGGTTCAGCATATTGCCAAGGCGTTGGATGCTGCCTTTCAGGCAGCCGGCTTGTCGCGAAGCGGAAAACGCCTCCTTTCGACGACACCGGCAAATGCATCCTGATTGGGAGTGTTGCGACTGACGAGGAGTTGAGGATGGATGAACCGGTCTCGGAACTGGGGCTGTCCCTGACGGAACTCAGTGAAACCTATGCCGCGCTGTTGGGAGAAGGCAACGACCCGTACCGGCCCGTCCCGGAGCCGACCGATGTCTTAGGGCGTTCGGTCGGCGAGTTAGCGGCGGAGCCCGCCGTGAGTTTGCCGGCGTACCACGGGCAGGCGCCCGACGACCTCGAGCCGATTGCGATTCTGGAGGCAATGCTCTTCGTCGGGCATCCGGAAGACCGGGCCATGTCGAGCGCCCAGATTGCATCCTTGATGCGCGGTGTATCGGCAAATGATGTGGAGGAGTGGATCGGGCAGCTCAACGAGCAATACGATCGCAACCAGGCGCCGTACCGGGTCGAATCGACCGTTGCCGGATTTCGCATGGCATTGCGTTCGGAGTACTCTTCGTTCGCGGATGTTTTCCTTGGCCGAGTTCGCGAAGCCAGACTCGCGCAATCGGCGATCGACGTACTGGCGATCGTGGCGTATGGTCAGCCGGTCAGCCGGCAAGAGGTCGATCGGCTGCGCGGGCAGCCGTCGGGAGCGGTGCTGGCTCAGTTGGTCCGTCGAGATCTGCTGCGCGTCGAGCGCTCGGAAATCGATCGGCAGATCCTACTTTACCGGACCACAGAGCGATTTCTGGATCTATTTGGGCTGTGTTCGCTGGACGATTTAC
Organism: Planctomycetota bacterium; assembly: GCA_016872775.1. Taxonomy (GTDB): domain Bacteria; phylum Planctomycetota; class Planctomycetia; order Pirellulales; family Pirellulaceae; genus VGZA01. The sequence continues at coordinate 46,768 of VGZA01000017.1, forward strand.
CGCGGAGCCAGGATCTGGAACGCTCCTGATCGGCGCGTTACGTCACGCGACAACACAGCACAAGCTGTTCCATACCAGCAGGTTACGCAAACATATCCGCCAATTCTGGACGGTGCTGACGTCGACGGGGCGGGCTGATACAATGGGCATCGAATTCGACCGATGCTGGTTGACCCTTCCAGGTCAGGCGATGAAGGGAAGAGTATCCCTTCGATTCTGGTGGCAGAAATTGATCCCCAACCCATCGCGACGTTGTCGAGTTTACATTGGGCGCGGGAACGAGCGCTTGCTGCATGGGTCGCGAGTTGTTTGCAACATTATTGAATCCCGAACCTCGGGTTCTGCCGTCGCTGCTGCTTTGCGACTTCGGGAATCTGGAACGGGAAGTCCGCAGGCTGGAAGAGGCGGGGGTTGTCGGTTTGCACTTGGACGTGATGGACGGGGTTTTCGTCCCGAATTTCACTTATGGCCTGACGATTGTCGAAGCGATTCGCCGGCTCACGAGACTGCCGCTCGATGTCCACCTGATGATGGTAAATCCTGAATCGTACATCTCTCAGTTTGCCGCGGCAGGCGCCGACAGTTTGACTGTGCATTGTGAGGCAATCGAGGATCCGAGAGCGGCGGCGCAGCGGATTCACGCGGCCGGTTTGGCGGCGGGATTGGCGTTGAACCCCGCCACCTCGCTGGACCGATTGGGGAGCGATCTTGGGGAGTTTGATCTGGTGCTGGTCATGAGCGTACCGGCCGGTTTTGGCGGCCAACCGTTTCAATCGGTGGCGTTGGACAAATTGCGGATCCTGCGCGGCCGTGTTCCCGCTTCGACCATCCTGGAGGTCGACGGGGGCGTAAACATGCGGACAATCGCCGATTGTGCTCGTGCAGGTGCCCGACTGCATGTGGTCGGGTCCGCTATTTTTCACAGTGCGGACTACCGGACGTCGATCCGGGATCTCGAGGCGACAGCCTCCGCGGGCTTTCGCGGTATTTCGGAGTTCAACTGAACTATGATTCGAATAGCGATGATTCGCCCCGGCGCGACCGATTTCGACGACCAGGGACGCATCACTGGGACTTTGGACCTGCCGCTGAATGACACGGGTATGGGGCAAGCTGGCCGCGCTGCGCAGGAACTGGCCTCGCTTCCCTTGGAATCGGTTTACGCATCGCCGTGCCAGTCGGCCAAACAGACGGCCCAGATTATCGCCAAAGAACTGCAGATCAAGGTGAAGGAGTTGTCGAAGCTGGCCAACCTGGACCATGGGTTATGGCATGGTCGACAGGTGGAGGAGGTACGGCAGCGTCAACCCAAGGTCTACCGTCAATGGCAGGAGAATCCCGCGAGCATCTGTCCGCCCGAAGGTGAGACACTGGCTCAAGTGCAAAGCCGGGTGGAATTGGTGTTTCGCAAACTGGTAAAACGGCACACTCGGGAAGCGATTGCCGTCGTATGTCCGGAACCGCTGGCGAGTGTCGCGATCGCCTGGTTGCGAAATGTGCCTGTGGGCGATATCTGGAAGGCGGAGTGCCGTTGCGGCTGTTGGGATCTGGTGGAACTCGAACCCGAGCAGGTGGCATCGATCCGTTAGCTACGGGCGGGTGAAGCGCCCGCTGCCGGTCCGGTGCCGACGCCAAAAAACGTTTACGTCTCGAGGGGATTCGAGTATAGTTGGGAGCACCATGGCATCGATCGACGAAAAACGAGGCACGGCGCGGCAGCCGAAACGCGGCGTTCCCCACGGCCTTTGGCTGCGCTGTACCGGTTGCAAAGAGACGATTTTCCGCAGCGAAGCGGAGAAGTTCTTCAATCTCTGCCCCAAGTGCGGCTACCATTTTTACGTCACCGCGAAAGAACGGATCAATCAGGTCCTCGACACGGGCACATTCGAGGAGTGGGACAAGGATGTACTTCCAACCGACCCGTTGAACTTTCACGACAACAAACCTTACTCGGAACGGTTGACGGCCGAGCAGAAGCGGACGGGACTTTCCGAAGCGGCGGTCACCGGCACGGGTATGATCCGGGCACGACGGGTCGCGTTCGGCGTTACCGATTCGGCCTTCATCATGGGCAGTATGGGATCGGTTGTCGGCGAAAGGCTGGCCCGGTTGGTGGAGCGTGCGACGGAGCAGAGGCTGCCGTTGATTATCGTAAGCGGTTCGGGCGGAGGCGCCCGGATGCACGAAGGAATTCTCTCGCTGATGCAGATGGCCAAGGTCTCCGCGGCACTCGCCCGTTACGACCAGGCGGGCGGTCTGTTTATCTCGGTGCTTACCAATCCCACGATGGGAGGCGTCGCCGCCAGCTTTGCTTCCCTGGGCGACTTGATCTTCGCGGAACCGCGGGCTTTGATCGGTTTTGCTGGACCGCGCACGATCATGGCAACCATCCGGTTGGAGCTGCCAAAGGGATTTCAGACCAGTGAATTCCTGCTCGAACATGGTTACATCGATCGCATTGTGACTCGAGATAAACTGAAGAGCGAAATTGCCAGGGCCATCGATTACTGCGGAAAATGAGCCTCTGACTGGCAACAACCCATTTCCGGCCTAAACCGGTCCAGCCGCCGACAGATCACTCGTCATGGGTCTCCTCAATCGACTGCAAGCGATCTTTCAGACCAAGGAACTGGATGTTTCCAAGCGTTTCGAGCTGTTGCGCGAGGCGATCACCGGAACGATGTCACAGTTCTTCGTCGCGCGGGACATTGAGTCGGGCAAGGTCGTCGGCCTGAAGCTGCTCGACCGCGAAAAGACCCTCCAGTTCGAGGCTCGCTTCAAAGGCCTGAAGAAACCGTCGGAAGGTGAAATCGCGAGCTCCATCAAGCACCCGCTGGTGGTCGACACCTTCGAGTATGGCACGACGACAACTGGTCAGCCGTACCTGGTGATGGAATTCTTGAAAGGCACCAACCTCCACCTGTTGATTTTGAATCGGGATCCGATTATCAAGGCCCGACGGACAAAGCTGGTTTGCCAGATGGCCGAGGCCATCGAGGCGGTGCATAAAGCCGGGTTTATCCATCGCGACGTCTGCCCTCGCAATTTTATCTTCGATCCGGAAACGGATCTGCTGAAGATGATCGACTTCGGGTTGACCGTCCCGGCGATCAAGGAGTTCATGCAGGCAGGAAACCGTACCGGTACGCCGCAGTACATGTCTCCCGAGGTGGTGCGTCGCAGGCCGACCGACCAGCGCTTGGATATCTTTTCGTTTGGCGTATCCGCGTACCAGATCTGCGCGTTTGAACTGCCATGGCCGAGTTCCGAGACGACCGGAAAGGTGGCACTGGCTCACGATACGCATCCGCCAGTGAATATCTTTGAAGTTTTTCCGAACCTCGAAAAGAAGCTGGGGGAGCTGATCATGCGGTGCATCGATCCGCGTCCCAACCAGCGTCCGCAGGACATGTCGGCAGTGGTGCGAGTCGCGCGCAAGGTCGTGTTTGAAGAGCAGGCAGGGTCAACGGCCGTACCGCCGGCGAAACCGTCGCCCTGACACGCAGACTTTCGTGTGCCAATCGCTCTGGATTCGTTCGGCAGGATTTGCTACTGTCCGGCCGCTTTTGCCGGATTCGAGCAGGCGGGCCGTCGTCGACGGGCCGGTCTCTGCGCTTCGCGCTTGGAGGGACTCTTGCATGTCGATCATCCAAATTCGCCGTTGGGTCTGTTGCAGCGTGACGGTTTGCGCTGTCGCCATGATTTCGCGGCAGTTGCCGGCCCAGTCTCCGCTGTCGAATCTTGTTCCATTCAAGAGGGTCGACGCCGATCCCAATAAATCGTTTGTATTGACGGAGAAGCATGGACCGTGGCTGATTATCGCCTCGACGTTTGCGGGCGAGGACGCCGAGTCGCAGGCGCATGAACTGGTGATCGAATTGCGGCGGGATTTCAAGCTTCCGGCGTACATGCACAAGCACCACTTCGACTTCACCGACACGGTGGATGGGATCAACAAGCATCGTCAGAAAGTCAAAATGAAGTACGCCAGCGCGGTGAAATTCGACGAAATCGCGGTGATGGTCGGGAATTTCACGTCGGTGGACGATCCCGGACTGGAAAAGGCGCTTCAGACGGTCAAGCATGCCAAGCCCAAATGCCTCGACCTGGAGAAGAATCAGGCGACCACGCAGCGATTCAGCGGCTACCGCAATCTCTGGAAGATCTACAGCGCCAGGGAGGAATCGAAAACCCGCGGGCCGATGGGTGCGGCTTTCGCCACGAGTAACCCGCTGCTGCCGCCGGAGTATTTTCGCACGACCGGTATCGATCCCCTGGTGAAACAGATGAACCGCGATGCCGAGTTCAGCTTGTTGAAGAACAAGGGGCACTACACCGTGCGCGTCGCGACCTTCAGCGGCAATTCCACGATGTTCTTCCGCGACAACGAGGAACTCGACAAGAAAAAAGGCCTTTCGATGCTCGAAAAGGCCGCCACGGACGCGCACAAACTGGCGGCGTCGTTGCGGGCCAAAGGGGTGGAAGCCTACGAGTTCCACGATCGGTACGAGAGCTTTGTGACCATCGGTTCATTTGACAGTGACGGCACGCAGCAGCCGAACGGATCGTTCGTGTATCAACCCGCGATCCAGAAGGTGATCGATCGCTACAAAGGGGTCCCGAAAGGAAGTCCCGGACAGGGAGCGATTTCCTACGAGCCCCACCGGGAAAGCGGTATTCTCTTCGACATGACCCCGACGCTGATCAAAGTCCCGCGCGAATCTCTGGGGGCCAGCTACTATCGGGAACGATAGAAGCCGCCGCTGGCTATTCCACCGTCACACTCTTGGCGAGATTGCGCGGCTTGTCGACATCGCAGCCGCGAAGCACGGCGATATGGTAGGCCAGTAACTGCAACGGCACGATGCTGACAATCGGTTGCAGGAAATCGTCGACGTGGGGAATGTAGATGACGTCGTCGGCCAGGTTACGAACCCGCTTGTCACCCTCCGCGACGACCGCGATGACCGGTCCGCCGCGCGCCTTGATTTCCTCAAGGTTCGACATCACTTTGTCGTACACCGATCCCTGGGGCATGATGAAGACGCTTGGCGTGGATGCATCGACCAGTGCAATCGGTCCATGTTTCATTTCCGCCGCAGGATAGCCCTCGGCGTGAATATAGCTGATTTCCTTCAGCTTCAGAGCGCCTTCCAGGGCGGTCGGGTAATTGTATTGGCGGCCCAGGTACAGGAGGTTCTCCGCGTGGCAGTATTTTCCGGCGATTCGCCGCGCTTCGTCGTTGGTTTTCAAAGCGGTTCGCACTGCGTCCGGCAACTGGTGCATCGCGTCGATGATTCGGCGTCCGGAGTCGTAACCGATATGGTGCAGGCGTCCGAAGTAGAGTGCCAGCATCGAAAGCGTGATGCACTGGGAGGTATACGCCTTGGTGGAGGCAACACCAATTTCCGGTCCCGCGTGCAGGAACACGCCGCCGTCGGCCTCCTGGGCCAGCGTACTTCCGACCACGTTACAGATTCCCAGTGTCGGGTGCCCCTTGCGTTTCATCTCCCGCAAGGCGGCCAGCGTATCGGCCGTTTCGCCGCTTTGGGAGATCGCGAACAACAAGGTGCCCTGGTTCACCGGCGGATTGCGATAGCGCAGCTCGCTGGCGTATTCGACTTCGACCGGGATCCGTGCGAATTCCTCGATCAAATACTCGGCGACCAGCCCGGCGTGAAAACTTGTTCCGCAGGCGGTGAGGATGATCCGATTGATGTGTCGCAGTTGCTGCGGCGAGAGATTCAGTCCGCCGAATACCGCGGTGGCGTTGTCCTCGCACAACCGGCCGCGCATGGCGTTTTCCAGCGATTCCGGCTGCTCGAAGATCTCTTTGAGCATGTAGTGCGGATAGCCGCTCAGTTCGACGTCGTTCGAATCGATTTCCAGCGCGGAGACGCTGGGCTCGATCGCACCGTAGTCGCGGTGCAAGATGCGGAGATTTTCCGCGGTGACCAACGCGATCTGGTGGTCGGAAAGGTAGACGATCTTGCTGGCATGTCCGACCAGCGGCGACGGATCGCTGGCGACAAAGTGTTCGCCGTCGCCGACGCCGATCACGATCGGGCTGCCCAATCGGGCGACGATGATCAGATCGGGGAGTTCAGTGAACATCACCACCAGCCCGTAGGTGCCACGCAGTTTCGCGATCGCGCTTTGCACGGCCGCCAAGGCGCGCGCGTGGGGGTCGACGCTGGTATCGATGTCCGCGCGTCGGTGCCATTGGCGGGCGATCAAGTGGGCGATCACCTCGGTATCGGTCGCCGATTGGAAATCGAAACCTTCGCTCGCCAACCTTTCCTTCCAGAACTGGTAATTCTCAATCACGCCGTTGTGGGCCAGCAGCACAAGGTTGTTTCCGCCGATATGGGGATGGGCGTTCGACTCCGTGGGCGGTCCATGGGTCGCCCAGCGGGTATGGCCGATCCCGATCGTTCCGGTGACCGATTCCTGGATCACGCGTTCCTGAAGCCGGTCGATGCGTCCCACCGTCTTCGCAAGACTGAAATCCCCCCAGCCGGTCAGCGTCGCAACCCCGGCGCTGTCGTAGCCGCGATATTCCATGCGTTTGAGTCCGGGAACAAGGAATTCCACGGCCGAGCGAAAACCGACGTAGCCAACGATTCCACACATGGTCGTATTGCTGCCTGAATGCTCGCAGATTTGCCTCCGGACCGGATCGACTGATCGTACCAGAAACTCGACATTTCTGATACAAATTCGCCATGGCACTTTCTCGAATTCTTATCGTCATTCCCGCCCGGCTGGCATCGACCCGATTGCCGCGCAAACTCTTGCTCCGCGAAACCGGAAAAACCGTCATTCAGCACACGTACGAGTCGGCCTCCCGGGCCCGATTGCCGGCGGGCGTGGTGGTCGCGGCCGATCACGAGGAAATCGCCAGGGAAGTGCAGAGCTTTCGCGGGCAGGTGGTGATGACCAGTCCCGAATGTGCCAGCGGGACCGATCGCGTCGCCGAGGTCGCGGCGGCGCGGCCCGATTTCGAAATTTTCGTCAATGTTCAGGGGGACGAGCCGGAAATCGAGGCGGATGCCATCGATCTGGTCGTCCGCCGACTGATCGATTCCCCGGACGCTGTGATGGCGACCCTGGCGACTCCGATCCGCGAGTTGGAACGATGGCACGATCCGGCCTGCGTCAAAGTGGTCTTGAACAGCAGCGGGCGGGCTCTTTATTTCAGTCGCAGTCCGATCCCGCACCCGCGAGCCTGGAACGAAGAACTGCTCCTGGACGATCCGCCTCATTTCCTGCAGCATATAGGCCTCTACGCCTATCGCCGCGATTTCCTGTTGCGCATCGCTTCGCTGCCCCGTTCCGACCTGGAGCAGCTCGAATCCCTGGAGCAACTCCGCGTTCTCTCGGCCGGATACGCGATTGACGTCGGAATTGTCGCCAAAGCGATGCGCGGCATCGATACGCCAAACGACTATGGGGCCTTTGTCAGGCGGATGCGTGGCGAGTAAAATCGAGGCCAGGTTCTTGCCGTGGGAATCCAGAACTCCGTATGAAGCGGACGCATGAAAGGAATCGATGACCAAGCACATTTTTGTCACCGGCGGCGTTGTCAGTTCCCTCGGAAAAGGCCTGACCAGCGCATCGATCGGCATGCTGCTGGAACGGCGTGGACTGCGGGTCAAACTCCAGAAACTCGACCCCTACATCAACGTCGATCCGGGGACGATGAGTCCCTATCAGCACGGTGAAGTGTACGTGCTGGACGACGGCAGTGAAACCGACCTGGACCTCGGCCATTACGAACGGTTTACCCACAGCCCGCTCTCGCGCCATTCCAATTACACGACGGGGCAAATATATCTGTCGGTAATCGAGAAAGAGCGCCGCGGCGAATTCCTCGGCAAGACCGTCCAGGTGATTCCTCATATCACCAACGAGATCAAAGGGGTGATCAGTAAACTGGCGGACCAGGAAACCGATGTCGTTATCACCGAGATTGGTGGAACCGTCGGCGACATCGAGAGTCAACCGTTTCTCGAAGCGATCCGTCAGTTCGCACTCGATGTGGGCAAGGAAAACTGCCTTTACATTCACTTGACGCTCGTACCGTACTTGAAAGCCGCCGGGGAATTGAAAACCAAACCGACCCAGCACTCCGTCGGGCAGCTGCGCGAAATTGGTATTCAGCCCGACATCCTGATCTGTCGCACGGAACGATCGATCAGCCACGAGGACCGGCAGAAAATCGGGTTGTTCTGCAATATTCCGATCGAGGCGGTGATCGAGGAAAAAGACAAAGAGTTTTCGATCTACGAAGTGCCGTTGAGTCTGGTCGATAATGGGCTGGACGCGCTGATCATCAAACGGCTCGGACTGAACTCGGACTTGCTTGAGTTGGACGATTGGCGCAATCTGCTTCACTGCCTGCGCAATCCCAAGCACGAAATCAGCATCGCCGTCGTCGGAAAATATGCCGAACACAAAGATGCCTATAAGTCCATCTACGAGGCCCTTGATCACGCGGGGATTCACCACAATGCGCAGGTGCGGATCGGGCGCATCCAAAGCGAGAGTATTGAACGGGAAGGGCCGGAACGGCTGTTGAGCGGGTACGATGGGATCCTGGTTCCCGGCGGATTCGGTGAACGAGGAATTGAAGGCAAGATCGAAGCGATCCGATATGCCCGGGAGCGGCGGATCCCTTTTTTCGGTATCTGCCTGGGAATGCAGTGCGCCGTGATTGAATTCGCGCGCCACGTGATCGGCCTGGAAGGAGCCCATTCGACGGAATTCAACAAAGACACCCTGCGCCCGGTAATCTGCTTGTTGGACGAGCAAAAGAACATCACCGACAAAGGCGGGACGATGCGATTGGGGGCCCAAACCGCACACCTTGCCCCGGACGGCGTGGCTCGCGAATGCTACCAGAAGCCGATTATTGAAGAGCGGCATCGGCATCGCTACGAGTTCAATAATGTCTATCGCCAGCAGTTCGCCGCGCACAACATGGTGGTGACCGGTACCAGTCCGGACGGTTCGCTCGCGGAGATCATCGAACTGCCCGACCATCCCTGGTTCCTGGCGGTGCAATACCACCCCGAGTTCAAGTCGAAGCCGACGGCCGCCCACCCCTTGTTCTCCGGACTGATTCAGGCGGCGATCGAGCGGCGTTCGTTTCGCTCGGAAAGGAACAGTGAAGTTTCCGCATCGTGACCCCAGCCGGGTTGCAGTGAGGTTGGACATGAACGCCGAAGGCAAAGCTGCCAAATCAAAACTGGTGATTGACGAGGATTGGAAGACCCGCGTTGAGAGCGAAAAGGCGGAATTGGAAAAACGCCGTGGCCCCCAAGTCCGGATGGGCGAGGCGGGCGAGGCCACTCCGGCTGACGAAGCCGCTCGCGACGCTGCTGCCGAGCCGGCCGCCCCAGGTTCTGGGCAATCGAACCCTGCGGCAGCGGAGGACCGCAAGACCACTGCCCCGACGGGCGGTTCCACCGGTTCCGCGTCCCCACCCGAACCACAACTTCCACCCGCCTCGATCGGTTCGCTCTTCATGATGCTGGCCAGTCAAGCAATGGTGGAGATGGGCCAGATCCCCGATCCGTTGCAGCAGAAGCGAATCGTCCGCAAATCGGCCGCTCGGCACTACATCGATACGTTGGAAGTGCTCGAGGAAAAAACCAAAGGCAATCTCACGACGGAAGAGAGCCGTTATCTGGCGGCGATTCTGAACGAATTGCGCATGGCGTATCTCCAGCTGAAAGTCTGATTGTATGGTCGCGGCAGGAGTTCGCCAGCAAGGGATCTGACTGTTTCTTTTGGCCGAAGGCCAACAGCCATGCCACTCCATGTCGCAGGTGGTCGTGGTCGATGGGACGGTCCGCCGGTCGAAGTCATTCTCGAAGGGAGGCCGGTCCCGGCGGACTGCCCGTGGCACACGTTGAGGTGGCTCTATTGGATGGACGCCAATCGACCAGGTGCAATTCAACGCGGCTCTGGCCGCGGAATGTGTTAATCACCGGCCGGAAGGCGAGGTCGAGCGGTCCATCATGTTGCACCAGTTCATCGACCCAATCGGCAAGTCCGAAACCAACGGCACGAAGCGACGTCTGCTCTTGCACGACGCGCAACGTCAGATGACGTTCTCCGTTTCCCATCCGCTTGGGAGGCTCCGCCAGTTGCAGTCCGGTGGCGCAGAGTAACGGACGCGGGTTGCCCGCGCCGAATGGCGACAATTGCTCGATCTGTTCGACGGTCCGGAGGGAGAGCTGAGCCAGCGGGGTTTCCGCGTCGATCTCCAGTTCCGGTGTGAGCGACTCCCTCGAAATCATGCAGGAGACCTGTTCGCAGAACGCCGCCCGGAAGGCAGGCAATTTCGACTCTTCGAGCTTCAGCCCCGCGGCGGCGGCATGCCCACCATGCGAGAGCAGGTGTTCGGAGCAAGCTCCGAGTGCGGCGTGTAGGTCTATGACCCCGCCGCTGCGCCCCGATCCGGTCGCCGGTTTGATCCCAAGTTGATCGAGTGCCAGGACGATGACCGGCCGTTGGTGTTTTTCGGCAAGTCGGCCGGCGACGATACCGATGACTCCGGGATGCCAGCCTCGTCCGGCAAGCACGAACGCCGGATCGTTATCCGCATCGAAGTCCTCTTTGATCTGCTTGTTGGCCGCCAGCTGGATGCTGCGTTCCAGGCTTTCGCGGCTCGAATTCAGTTCGTGGATATACTCCGCCAAGGCCTGGGCTCGAGCCGGGGATTCGGTCGTCAGCAACTCCACGCCAAGTTGCGCCTGCCCCAGGCGGCCGGCCGCGTTGAGATGCGGCCCGATCGTAAAGCCGATATCCTCGCTGGCAAACCGCGGTTTCTCGCTGAGACCGGTCAATTCGATCAGCGCTTTCAATCCGAGCGTCGGTCGCAGACGCAAGCTTTCCAGTCCGTGCCGCACCAGGATTCTGTTTTCATCGACCAGCGGAACAACATCCGCGACCGTGCCGATGGCGACGATGCCGACGGCCATCATCAGGAATTCCCGCATCGCTTCGGAGACCCGTTTGGCCTGACACGCTCGCTGGCAAAGCGCCCAAGCCAGTTTGAACGCCACGCCCGCTCCACAGAGACCTCCAAACGGGTAATTCGATCCCGGCAGCCGAGGATGGACGATCGCGGCGGCATTCGGCAATCGATCGGCAAATTCATGGTGATCGGTGATGATCAGTTCCAGGCCTGCTTCCCGAGCGAAATCGGCCAGCGCGACACTGGCGACACCGCAGTCGACGGTCACCACGACGGACGGACCACGCTGCGCGATCTGTCGCAGAGCGTCCTCGTTAAGCCCGTACCCGTCCTCGATGCGATTGGGGATATGGTAGCCGACGTTGGCATGCAGTAATTGCAGGCAGCGCAGGAGGATCGCCGTCCCCGTCATGCCATCGGCGTCATAGTCGCCGTAGATGACAATCCGACGTCGATCCTGAATGGCCTGATGGATTCGATCCGCGGCGGCCGGCAGCCCTGGCAGCTCTTCGGGATCGCGCAATCCGGTCAGCTTGACATTCATGAACCGTTCGGCGTCCGCAGCAGCCGCAACGCCTCGACCGACAAGCAACTGGGCGACGACGGGCGGTAAACGGGCAACCCGCTGCAAGCGGTCAATCAGCTCGGAATCGTGGGCACGAAATCGCCAGCGCTTCGCCATGCCATCCTGACCTTGCGTGCGGACTGGAAGACCAGGAGAAACTACTTCTTTTTCTCGACGTGCAGCGTGTGTTTGCGCAACCGTTGCGAGTACTTCTTCAGCTTCAGCTTCTCGCCGCCCGGCTTGCGTTTGAGGGTGTAGTTGTAATCGCCCGTTTCTTCACAAACCAGAAACACGACTTCGGCTTTTTTCTTGCTCTTTGCCATGCCCGACCTTCTCCCTTCAAACGCGCAATACCAAGCGCGCAATACCAAGCGCGCAATACCAAGGGAACCTGGACCCGACGCCGTCTACCCTATACCCGGGGGGGACCCGGAACCGGAAAGTGATCCTGACGGGTCTTTTTCCACGGGACGATTCTAGCAGATCCGACGCTGCCTGCGGAGGCCTCGCACCAGCCTCCCCGGGAATATTCATCGCGTCGGGGGACGAAATAGCTGCAGGTTGGCTTGAACAAAAGCTTGTACATCGGCTGGGAGTCCGCTAAAGTTCAGGTTAGGATCTTTCTGGGCCGCAGCGGTAAGCAAGTGGAGCGTTTCGATGGCCAAAGAACCGAACGAGTCCGGTCCCGAAGAGTCTGGGCCGAAGAAAGCAGCGTCCGAGCGATTCGTCACGGCGAAGCCCCTGACGCAACCTGTCGCCGCTGCGCCCCGTGCCGCGAACGCCGTCGCTTCGGACAACGTTGGTTCGCCCCGCGCGGGCGGCACCGCTACCTCGAACCTGCCGTCCGGCAATGCCAAAGGCGGAGCAGCCGCGGCCACTGCAGCCGCCGCAGCCGATGATGCGGACGGTGAGGACGGCGTGGAAGAGGGTTCGACGAATTACAAGTTTCTGATGTTTAATGCGGTCCCCAGCTGGGTGATCAGCGGCATCGTCCACGGAGTAGCGCTGGTCGTTCTGGCCTTGTGCACCTTGGAACCCGTTGTGATGAAGAAGTCGGAAATCGTCGCCAAGGCCTACGACGAGGCTGCGGAGATCGAGACGTTTACCGAGGACGTTTTGAAAACGATGGATGTTTCGGACATCGTGCCCGATACAAATTCGACGTTGTCTTCCGACGTGCCTCTGGACGCCCCGGAAGTTTCCACATCCGTGGACGCCGACGCGGCGCCTGCGGCGGTGGAATTTACTGACCTGGGAGACCAGCTCGCCCCACGCAATGTTTTGACCCAGCAAATTGGGGTGACGATGGGAACGGGGTTGGACGGCCGGGGTTCCGCCAAAGCGAGGAACGCGTTAGCGTTGGCCAACGGGGGAACCAAAGAGAGTCAGGACGCGGTGGCCAAGGCGCTACGTTGGCTGGCCCGTCATCAGCTTCCGGATGGTGGATGGAATTTTGATCACCGCATCGGTCAGTGCCAGGGTCAGTGCGACCATCACGGAAAGCTGGAATCAGCGCGGAATGGGGCCACCGGTTTGGCCTTGCTTCCCTTTCTTGGCGCCGGGCAGACGCACCGGGAGGGCGACTACAAGGAAGTGGTGCGCCGCGGGCTCTATTTTCTGATGGCCAGCATGAAAAACAACCGCCAGGGCGGAGGGGATCTCGCGGACGGCGGATCGATGTATTCGCATGGTATCTGCGCCATCGTGCTGACCGAGGCCTATGCGATGACGCACGACAAGGAGTTGATGGCACCGGCGCAAATGGCAATCAATCATATTGTCTACGCGCAAGATCCCGTGGGGGGCGGCTGGCGCTATGCACCGCGGCAGCCCGGAGATACCTCGGCGGTAGGCTGGCAACTGATGGCCCTCAAGAGCGGCCATATGGCCTATTTGCGCGTCCCTCAGGCCACCGTCATCGGGGCCGCGAAATTCCTGGATTCCGTGCAGGCGGAAAGCGGCGCGATGTACGGGTATACCGGACCCGGTGCCGGTCAGGCGACGACGGCGGTCGGCCTGTTATCGCGCATGTACCTGGGCTGGAAAAAGGACAGCCCGGCGTTGCAGCGCGGCGTCGAATATCTCAGTCGGACAGGACCTTCCAAAGGAAACATGTATTACAACTACTACGCCACGCAGGTCATGCGGCATTGGGGTGGCGAAGAATGGGAAAAATGGAATAAGGAATTGCGCGACTGGCTGGTCGCGGAGCAGAACCAGCAGGGACATCGCGAAGGAAGCTGGTATCTGGACGCCGGCGATCACGGGGCGGATCGAGGAGGCCGGATCTACTGCACGTCGATGGCCACAATGGTGCTGGAAGTCTACTACCGGCATATGCCGATCTACGGCCAGTCGGCCTCGGAAGACGATTTTCCGCTCTGAGAATTCTGTCGAGCTTGCGCGGAATGCCGGTTGGCCATTCCGAGCGGATCCGGGACTACGAACCGCCCGCCCGCTCGGTTCCAACTCAATCTTGAGCACGGTCGCGAGACTGTCATCGACGGGAAGGCACCGAGCATGAGGATTTTACCGGTCATCGACCTGTTGGGCGGTCAGGTCGTCCATGCGGTCCGCGGTGAACGAGCCGGCTATCGGCCGTTGCGGACGCATCTGATCAACGGCAGCGACCCTGCCGATCTGGCGGCCGCCTTGCGGTCGCAGTTTGGCTGGCAATCGATTTATGTCGCCGATCTGGATGCGATCCAGGGCCGCTCGGCGAATCGCCCACAGATTGACCAGCTGCTGGCGGCCCAATACGACGTCTGGCTCGATGCCGGCCTGACCTCGCTCGACGTCGCGGTCCAATGGAGCGAGCTCGAGGTGTCCGGCCATCGCCTGCGATCGATCATCGTCGGCCTGGAATCACTCCGTTCGGCACGCGAACTGCGAGAGCTTGTGTTGCGGTTGAGTCCGGAACGGGTTGTGTTCAGCCTTGATCTTCGAGACGGCCAGCCGATCCTGGGCGCCGACGATTGGGAGGCACAGGACCCGCGGGGGCTGGTAAGGACGATCGCCAGCGCTGGTATTCGCCGCTGGATCGTGCTCGATCTGGCCAGCGTCGGGGGCAACGCCGGCACGCCAACCCTGGAGATCTGTGCTTCCCTGCGTCAGCAGTTTCCGGACGCTCAGATTACCAGCGGCGGTGGCGTGCGCGATGCGGCCGACTTGCGTCAATTGCAGCGCAGTGGTTGTGATTATGCGCTCGTCGCCACGGCCATCTATCATGGCGGAATGACTCCGGTCGACGTAGCGCCGTTCGAGCGATCCGCGGTGCGATGAGCGACCGGTCGGCGTGCTGGCATCCAGGACTTCGCGTTATTCGAGGATCGTCGCGTCGTACGCAAAGTCCTCTTTCACCGCGTGCGGATAGAAGTGCCGGCCGATGTTATTGGCCAGTTCCAGCACAAACCGCGCCTGGAACTGCCGATCGTTGGTGTCGGTGATATGTTTCCCACCGTTCGCGGGAAATGTGAAGTCGACAATCTCGCACTTGTAGACCACGTCTCCCTGTTTTTTCATATCAAACACGCGCACTTGTGCGGTTGCTTTTCCCTGGTAAAGCGTGGAACCTTCGTGCAGTCGGAACCCGATCAAATCGATGCCGATCACCATGTCGGCCTCGACTCCTTTTCCAATGTCGCGAAAGTCGATCTGGTTCCAGTTGTTGGTGTCAATCCATTTGTTGACTTTGTGCGGCTGCACAATCTTGATGTTCTTTACCTTCTTCGACAGCAGGCTGGTGACGTTGTAGGCAAGCTGGGTCGACGCAGAGTAGGGATCGTAATTGGAAGCATTGTTGGCGACGCAGACCACGGCGACCTTCTTGCCTTCCAGCCCGGTATAGTTGGCGGGAATCTGCGGATCGCCCTTGATGACGTAAAGCAGTTGCGCGGTGACACCGACGCAGCCGGCGCTGGCCACCATGAACGGAAGCAGAAAAAACAGCATCTCAAGTCGGTGAGGTCGCATGGTACTTCCTTGTAGCCAGCGTTTGAACCTAACGGTAAATGCGTACGACCCAATCTCCCAAGGTGACCACAATGAGCAGCAATCCTGTTCCCAGGACCAGCCATTCGTTGGGACAACCGATCCACCATCGCCCTCGTAACGCGGAGGCCAACAGCCAGGGGCTCGCCGCCGCGGCCAGTAATCCCATCAGGAAGCCACCGGCATTGGCGTGCACACCGCGCATCCATTCGCCCCGCATAAGGCAACTCCAGGAAGTCGTCATGCCGCATGCCGGACAACGAATCCCGTACAAAGCCACCATGGTACACGGCGGAAGTCCCAATCGCCGGTGTGTACCGTAACCGGCGGGATCAGGTTGCAGCGCCGCGGCCGTTACCAGCAGGAGGATCAGTCCGCTGCCGGCAAACGCCAGCATCCAGCGCTGAATGCGAGGCATCCGCACCGGTTCCGACCGATCAACCACCGTTGGGGGCAAGGGTGGAGGAGCATAGCGAGGAGTGGATTGCATGGCAAGTGCATCATAATGCGGGAATTCTCCGCGCGAAAGCGCCGTTCGATCCCGCAGGATGCCACGCGCCCCGTCGTTTCGCCCAGGCCCAAAATCCCTTGACGCATTCGAGCGAACTCGCTATTTACCCCCCGTTTACCTGCGGCCGCACCGCTGGACTTCTTGCGGCGTTCGGCGAGCCGCTCGAACTTGTCGCCGCTGCGAAAACCTGTCGGCCGCAGAAAAACTGAGGGACGAACAGCGGAACGATCGATATTAATGAATAACGCGAATCGCCCTTTTGCGCTCGCTGCGAACTGCGCTGTCGGTTCAGGGAGAAGTCGAA
Source organism: Planctomycetota bacterium (assembly GCA_016872775.1). GTDB lineage: Bacteria > Planctomycetota > Planctomycetia > Pirellulales > Pirellulaceae > VGZA01. Next base: position 63,125 of record VGZA01000017.1, read on the forward strand.
TGGGTAATACGGCCTGCACCTGGGCGTTACTACTGAGCACCTGTGGGAGTTCCCCGATCGAGGACCTCGCCGTCGAAGAGGTCGATCTGGTCGAGATCAACCATTTTCACGACGAGTTGGGACGGCCGGTTTTTGACCAGCTGATCTTCTACGACTGGTCGCCTCGGGAAAGCCGCTATCAAGTTCGAGCTTTTCGGATGCTGAAATCGCCGCAGCAGATTCCGCGCAGGAACTGGGTCGATGGCGGATTCGATTCGATCTGGCATGATGGGCAGGCGAATGACTTATTGCGGCGCGTCCACGCACGACAGATGCGGGAGACCTGGACGCAATACGATCCGGAACTTGTGGAACGGGAGTTTCTGGCAAAAGATCGCCGACGGGATCTCAAGAAACTGCCGTTGAACGTCCCCTCGCAGCTCGCGAGAACTCGCCCCACAGCGACACCCCAGGTCGCCACCCGCCCCGATACGACGCGGAAGTAGGGAACGGGGGAACCGGGAACGGGGCGTTAAGGGTTGGATCCGGATTGGACTTGGTACGTTCCCTGGTTCTGTGCCGCTAGCTGCTCCAGGAAGTGACTCGATGCCTTGGGCGCATCGGTCGCGAACTGCACGCAATGGATCACGATTCGGCCCGCGGTGCGCTGGCGAATGCGGGCCAGTTGTGCGTCGTTCAAGTAGGGATCGCCTCCGTCGGTAAGCAGGTAGATGACGTCCGGCTGGAGCTGGATTGCGGTCTGCAGCGCCATTTCATGGTGCGTCGCGCCGAATCCTCCCAATTCTGCCAGGAACCGATCGGCCTTCTGTTTATGTTCCTCGGTCGCCGGCAGCATCCTTCGTTCGTCGACAAACAAGGTCTTGAAATTGTAGGCGATGACCTGAAATCGATGTTCCGGCGTCAACGGGGCGAGGGCAGAACGAAGTTCCTGCCGTGCAACGTCGATCGCGTTCATTCCGTTGGCGGTCATGCTCTTGGAGCGATCGATCAGGAATACAAACGAACGGCCCACGGTGACCGGGCCGCCAAACAGAGCGACGCGAGCGGGCGGAAACGACGGCGAATCACCGCGCAATCGTGCTCGTTCGGCCTCCAGTGCCTCCTGATCCGGCCCTTCGCTGCTGATACGCCCGCGGCCCGCGGCTCGCCCTCCAGTCGATCCAGACCGCAGTAGGTTCGTGGCCGAATCGATTTCGACGCCGAACGCGGCTTTCGGCGCGGCCGGCACTTTGGACGGCGCACTGGCGTCGATCGACGCCAGTGCGGCCGCATCGAATCCGTCGCCGTCGGCTCCGGCAGCCTTCTTCGATATTCCTTCCCGATCGCTCGACGCGGGATTCGCCGATTCGCCGTCCAAGTATCGGGTCGGCTGCGCCTCCCGACGTTCGGCAATCACAATGCCGATCGGCCGATCGACTTCCGGCGGAACCGCCTGCGGCTCACCCACAAAAACCACCAGAAACAGGAACGCCGCGCCATGCAGCAAAAAGGAAAGCAAAGTCGCAATCAAGCTGGAACGGTGGCACGGTTTCTCTTGGGGACTATTCACACCTTTCAAGTATCGTAGATCGCCACGCGAACGACAATCTCCCGGGAACTTCTCGGACGGACAAGATGTCCGTCCTCCAAAGCACGGTTCTAACGCCGGGAAGGCGGATCCAGATCGATCAGTTGCGAGTTCGAGACCGAGTTTCCAAAGGCATCGAAGGCGTCCAGCTTCCAGACCACGGTTTTGGTTTTGGGGTCGACCTCGATCAGCAGTGGTTGCCCTGGTCCGGCATGGCAGTTCCCTACGACGTAATTTCCATTGTTCAGTACTTCCAGCGTCGTCACCCACGCCAGGGTAATGCCGGGCAGTTCGTGCTGATCCAGCTTCCAGACGATCTCCTTCCCTGGCGTGACCTCGATCACCGAATGTCCGTTCCCCGTCGCGATCAGCGTATTGCCGCCCGTGAGCCGAACTGCCGCAAAACACTTATTGCCGAACGATTCGGGACCATGCCCGTCCTTGGGCTGCTTGCCGAACAGGGGAACTCGGAATTCCCAGATCGGATCGGCCTTGTCTGGGCTGTATTCACGTACGGCACCGTCACCCTCGTGGCAAACCAGGTAGTTGCCGTTGGCCAGCTTTCGCGCCAGACGAGTGTCGGTGTGCGGGTGAGGATGCTCGACGCGCAACCGAATCTCCTTCAGCAATTTGCCGGCTCGATCGACTTCAATAATCCGGCCCGCACCGGACTCGGCGATCATCAGCCGGCCTTGGTCCAGCGGCTGAAACGCATGGACTTCGATCGGTTTTCCCGCGTTGCCGTTCTGCTGTCCCGAGTCGTAGGACCAGACGACCTCTTTTGTTCGGATGTCGATCTCGACGACCTTGCTGGCGCCCTGCTGTACCATCAGGTTGCCATTCCTGAGCACCCAGACATCGTGGATCGGACCCCATGCACGCTCCCATTCGACCTGACCGTTGCGGCCAAGAATCACTAACCGGTTATTGCCTTGCAGTACAAGCCGATGGTCGGCCTGAACCGGGCTCCCGAAGAGGAAACAGGTGGCAAGTACCATCCAGACGGCGGTGCGAAGCGGCGGAGTGCACATCGGTGAATATGCTGCGGGGTTGTCATGGTTAAGAAATTCAGCCGACAGTCTAATCGACAGGAACGCTTGTAAAAACAGGGTACCGCTCGGTGTCGTCTGTGGTGATCATCTCTTGCCTCGCATCGGGGCCGGGGTTGAATTGCCGCGCGACGGAAAGTAGGGGGAACCACAGAGGCCACCGAGGGCACAGAGATCAAAGATGAACGCGGCGTCAACTCGCGGTTCTCACGCAAGCTGCTGGCCTTGCGGCAAAACAGGCCGACCGTCGAGCGCGATCGGGCCAGCGGCAGCCGCAACCGGGCGGCCGCCAAGAGACGTATGATTTAAAAACCGGCATTTCCGGCCGCGACAGTTCACGGCGTCTCGGGCTTCGCGCGCAACTCCTACTCCTACTCGGACTCGATAGGATTCTGCCAGTCGCGACCGGTCCGTTCGATCGGCCGAGTCACCGGAAGGCATGCGGTCCACAGCCCACAATCATCGACGGTCTCGTGATCGACAACCAACTCGCTCATGATTCGCCATTCGAGCACGAGTACAATTAAGATTAAGATTAAGATTAAGATTACGAGTACCGGCTGCCGCGGGACGCGGCCCGGTTCGATTGTGTTCCTCTCCCGGATGCCAACAACGATCGCTCAACGCCAATGGACGACTTCCCGCAATTTTCCCGCAGCGCGCTGACATCGCTTGCCGAATCGTATCAGCAACTGCAGCAAGACCTGCGATCCCGCGTGGTCGGCAAGGGGCGGGAACTCGAGCAGTTGCTGATTGCATTGATCCTGGGAGGCCATTGCCTGCTGGAAGGAGTCGCTGGGACGGCGAAATCGGCGCTCGCCGGCTATTTCGGTGAATCGATGGGGCTGCGGGCGCGGCAGATAACGCTGGCGCCGGACCTGGCACCCGGCGAATTCTTCGCGCGGCTGAACGGCGAAACGGGCAAGGAATCCCCTCCGCCGGATTTGCTGCTGCTGGACGGGATTGAGCAATGCAGCGCGAAGCTCCGCGGCGCGATTGTCGATGCAACGCAATCCGGCTTGATACGTGATCAACGCGTTGCAGGGTCGATCGCGAGCCCGTTCCTGTTGTTGGCCGCGCACCCGCCTTACCAGCCCCGTTCGAACCCTGCGGCGAGCGACCCGGCGACCGGGCTGTTCGACGCGCGCTTCGCGGACCAGTTCTTGTTCCAGATCCCGTTCCGTTACCCGGCGTACCACGATGAGTTTATGGCTTTCCACTCGCCACGACGCGCGTCCGCCCAACCCCGCGACGACGGCCCCGCTGAACCGGACCCGACTTCGGCACGGTGGAAAATCGATCGGGCGGCCATTCGGCGGCATTTGGCAAACTGCGATCCTCCGGTGCCGCTGGTGCATTATGTATTGCGTCTGGTGCGAGCGACCCGGGTTTACGAAGGAGAGGACCACGATTTCATTCTGGAGTACGTGAGTCAGGGGGCCGGCCCGCGCGGTGTGGCGTCACTGATCGGAGCCGCGCGTATCCGCGCCGTGCTCTATGGGCGCGACGATCCCGAGGTCGATGACGTGCGGGCTCTCGCGCATGCAGTCCTGCGACATCGCCTGAGTTTGAACGCCCACGCGATTCGGAACGGGATCACGGTCGATCAATTGATCGACCGGTTACTCGAAGAGACGCCGGAGCGGGCGGTGGGAGACACAGAGATCCCGTCACGGACGGCAGAATGACCAAGCCTCGCCGCACGACCAGCCGCACCACTGGAACCAACCGCTCCACCACTGTCTTGAACGTTCGCACCAACTCCTGGTCGGAGGCGGCGACAACGCCACGGAGATGCCTGCACGGTACCAGCCGCCGACCTGTTCCTCCAGTTCGCCTGGCGAAATCGAGTGACAGTTCTTGAACTCAAAGACGCCGGTTCGATTGAGTGTGCTTGCCGTCAGTTCGGCACAATGAATCCCATCCCCCTCCGTTCCGACCACGTAGTTCTTCACCGAATATCGCCGATCAACTTGCTGGTCAAGGAACGATCTCATTGCGCGCGACTGATCGCTGGAATAGGCCAGAAGCGGCTGCCGCAAGACGATTTTCGCAGGCTGCTTCCGTCCACGGTTATACTCGCTGAGTTCGCGGTAATAGGCCGACAACGGAACCCGTCGAACTTTGCCCGGAACGGCCTCGTACAGCCAGGCCGTATCCGAATCGACAAAGACAATTCCAACGTGAGTGATCTGCTTCCTGGTCACCATTTCCACAACGGGGTTACCATGTTCCAGGAACAGCAGCGAACCATCGACCGGAATGGGATGCAGCAGCGCCAAGACGGTTACAGCAAGAAAAACGTTCATCCAGGACTCCTTGTTGTCGTGCGGCGGTCTGGGCTATTCTGACGCATCTTCGTTGCCGTTCCAATCAATTCCGTCACAAAATCGATCCCTCCCTTCGTCCTCAACCCGCTCACCGCCCGACCACCCCACCACTTTTCCCCTGGCCACGATGTGATTCGCCACACGATCCTGCCCTATGCCTGGATGCTGTTTGGCGCGTTGGCGTTTGCGTTGATGAGCACCTTGATTCATGGTCTCAGCACCACGTGTGACTGGCAAGTGATCGCGATTGCGCGGACCTTTCTGGCTTTGACGTTCGCCGCCGGACTGGCGACTGCCTCGGGGGCGAGCCTGGTGTTCTTCCGGCCTCGGGTCATCTGGATTCGAAGTATTGCCGGCAGCCTGGCCCTGATGACCGGTTTTTACTCGTTTACCCGACTTCCTGTAGCGGATGTACTGACGCTGACCAACATGTTTCCGATCTGGGTGGCGGTCCTGTCGTGGCCTATCCTGGGGGTCAAACCACGCCGGCCCACATGGCTGGCTGTCCTGGCCGGGGTTGGTGGCGTGGTCTTGATCCAGCAGGGCAACCGGCTGTCGATTCCGACCGGAGAAGGAGACGGACTTTTGCGGGGCAATACGTGGTTGGTTGCCGCACTAAGCTCGGTATGCAGTGCCGTGGCACTGCTTGGCCTCAACCGCCTGCACCGGGTCGACGCTCGGGCGGTCGTCGCCCATTTCTCGTTTGTGTCACTGCTGTTTTCCATCGGGTCATTCTTCGTCTTCCCGGCCACCAAGCCGTTGCAATTCAGTGGCCCAACCGTCTTGATGTTGTTAGGGGTAGGGATTACCGGGACCATCGGTCAGATTTTTCTGACCAAAGCTTTTGCAGCGGGTGATCCATCGCGCGTTTCCGTGGTCGGACTGAGTCAGGTCGGTTTTGGAGCGCTGCTGGAAATGATCTTTTTCGATCGGAGTTTTCATGGCCTGACGCTGTTGGGAATGGGGCTGATTGTTGTTCCCAGTGCCTGGCTTTTACTGCACCGAACGCACCTCGATTTACCCGACTCGCAGCTCAACTGATACCATCCGAGCCCCGATTCGCGTAGAATCGACAACGCGGTAAAGTCAAAAACAATGGTGGACGCCGTTCCGCCGTAGAACTCTGTTCGCCCCTACGGGCACGATGTGAGGTAATCGATGTTCGCGGCGCATCTGTCGTGCATATTGCTTCTGGCGGTAGCCGGTGAAGTTCAGGTGAAAAAGCCGGCCGCAAACAGCAAACCGTTGAAGGACCTGGTGGCCGATTTGGAGAATCCAGATCGTGCAGTGATGATCGCCGCCGTCGACGCTTTGGAATCACTTGGTCCGAACGCGAAAACGGCGGTCCCGGAACTGATCAAAGTGATTCAACGGGATGGGGACCCGGCGCGGCTGGCCGCGATCGAGGTGATCGGACATATCGGCCGTGACGCCGTCGAAGCGATACCGATTCTCACCAAGGTTCTGGGGCACGAGGATTTTCATACCCAGTATTTTTCGCTGCGAGCGTTGGCCAAGATCGGTCCGGAATCAAAAGTTGCGTTGCCCGACATCATAAAGCTGCTGCAATCGGGCGTCGCAGCGACTCGCAAAAATGCGGCGACAGCGCTCGGCGACTTGGGGCCGGTGATCGGTGAGGACGGAGTCCAAGCGCTGGTCACTGCGTTGCGCGACAAGGTGTTCACGGTGCGCGAACAGGCGGCCATGGCCTTGGGCAGGCTGGGTGAATTTGCCAGCGCCTCGTTGCCCGAACTGAGTGAATTGGCGCGGAATCATGCGTTGTCGACGCGCGTGGCGGCCGCCCTCGCCATCTGGAACATTTCCAAGGAGATCGATTTTGTTCTGCCGGTATTGCTCGAGGAAGTCGCGGCGACCAACCACCAGCTCGACGCGCTGCGAGCGCTGGCGGATATCGGCCCCGCCGCCAAAGGCGCTGTGCCGCGCCTGGTGCCGCTGTTGCGCAACGCCGACGCGGAAGTCCAGATGCTGGCGGCCGATGTCCTGGGAGCGATCGGTCCCGATGCCAAAGCAGCCCGCGCGGAGCTGAAAGGCTTGCTGAATCACGAAGAGAAAGATGTGCGCGAGTCGGCGGCGGCCGCGCTCAAGGCCATCGGCAAATAGTGAGACGTTGATTGTTGATTGGTCGGCAGGTCGACCCTTCCGGACTGACGAGTTAACTCCTGACCGGTCGAACGGTTAATCCCCTCGTCGAGAATCGTGTTTACCATCAGCCATTTGGCGCCCGGAATTGGGCGGAAAGGTAACGGTCAAGGTGAGCGTTGTGGACAGAGCGGAATTACTCATCCGGGTCGGTCACAGTCCCGATCCCGACGACGCGTTCATGTTTTATGCACTGGCCAAGGATGTTCTCGACACCGGCCGCTATCGCTTCGTGCATGAACTGGTCGACATTGAAACGCTCAACCGTCGAGCTTTCCAGGCGGAATTGGAATTAACCGCACTCAGCCTGCACGCGTATGCCTACCTGGCGGACAAATACGTGCTCTGCACTTGCGGCGCGAGTATGGGCGACAAATACGGCCCGATGGTGGTCGCTCGGCAGGCTTGCGCCGTCGACGCGCTGCGAGGCAAGACGATCGCCGTACCAGGCACCCTGACGACCGCGTTCCTGGCTCTGCGACTCTGTTTGGGTAACGACTTTAACCACCTGGTCGTGCCATTCGATCAGATCCTGGATGTGGTGGAGGCAGGTTCCTGGGAAGGGAAGCCGGTGGATGCGGGACTGATTATCCACGAAGGACAACTGACCTATATGACTCAGGGGCTGCAACTGATCGTCGACCTTGGCGTCTGGTGGCACGCAACGACAGGGTTACCGTTACCGCTAGGCGCCAATGGAATTCGACGCGATCTGGGCCCCCAGGTGGCTCGCGACGTGAACCGACTGCTGCACGAGAGCATTCGTTACGGGTTGCAGCACCGGCGGCCGGCTCTGGAACATGCGCTGCAGTATGGTCGCGGGCTCGATACGGGCAAAGCCGATCAGTTCGTCGGCATGTACGTCAACGACTGGACACTCGATTTCGGTCCCGTCGGGCGTCAGGCGGTCGCCGAGCTGCTGCGACGCGGGTATGAGGCCGGAGTGATCCCGCAACTGGTACGCCCTGAATTTGTCGACGAATGAGTCGCGACGGATCGCTTTCCGTGCGGACGACGGGTCTCGGAGTACCTTGACCCACCCTGAGGATCTTAGATCTTAGCCCTGGATCGCCGACTTCATTTCACGTACGGCCCGTTCCAGTCCGACCAGGACCGCGCGGGAAATGATCGCGTGTCCGATGTTCAGTTCCCGCATGCCTGGGATCGAGGCGATCGAAAAGACATTCTGGTAGTTAAGTCCGTGGCCGGCGTGCAGTGCCATCCCCAGATCAAGAATGCGGCGTGCAGCGGTCTGTAACTTGCGCAGTTCGATTTCCCGAGCGGCTCCGCGGGCATGCGCGTATTGGCCGGTATGCAATTCGACGGCCGCCGCGCCGATCTCGGCCGCCACCTCCACCGCTTCCATGTCGGGGTCGAGAAAGAGGCTGACCGGAATCGATGCGTCCCGCAACAACGTCACCGCCCGCGACACTTGTTCACGAAATCGGACAACGTCGAGTCCTCCTTCGGTCGTCACTTCCTCGCGGCGTTCGGGAACGAGTGTCGCTTGATCCGGTCGGAGCCGACAGGCGATCGCCAGTACATCCTGATTGCAGGCCAGTTCCAGGTTCAATTTCACGAACACCGTCTGCTTCAGGATCTCCAGGTCACGGTCCTGAATATGGCGTCGATCTTCGCGCAAATGGACCGTAATCCCGTCCGCGCCGCCCAGCACCGCCAATGCGGCGGCCGATACGGGGTCCGGTTCATAGGTACGGCGAGCCTGTCGCAACGTGGCGACATGGTCCACATTCACGCCCAATTCCACTCTGCTTTGGTCCACTCTGCTTTGGTCCACTCTGCTTTGGTCCACTCTGCTTTGGTCCACTCTGCTTTGGTCCACTCTGCTTTGGTCCACTCTGCTTTGGTCCACTCTGCTCTGGCCGGCAGCCACACGCGAAACAAGTTTCGCGCTACGGCCGCCCATCGACGGAAACAGCACTTCCGATGGTGCCCGGATGTCGACGTGTGTTCTATCGAAAATGTTCGCGCGCGGCTATGGGTTAATCTCGATGCGGGCTCCCTGGTTGCTCGGAGCGGCGATCCGCACGACGAGCGGTACGGGCTGGGACGCGGTCAGTTTACTCGCGAATTCGATGGCAGCTTCCTGATCGGGCAGTACCGCGAACAACGTGGGCCCCCAGGAACTCTGCGCCACGCCCACGATTCCAAGCCCCTGGGCCCGTCGCACGAGATCGTGCAGGACGCGTCCGTTGTACGGTCCTCCTTGTTCCTCGGCAAACAGCAGTCCGGACGCGTGGCCGTATTCGTAGAGCGACTCGCTGAAGGCGGCAAAGTCGCCTCGGGCGACCGCGGGGACCATGCTCAACCGAAGCAACTCCCGCAGGCGCGTGGTGATCGATTCGTCGTCGGACCGTACGCGATCGAATGCCGCCTGTTCGCGCGGTCCGGAAAGCCCTTCCCCGCACGAAGGACGGATCAAGACAAATCGCCACGGCTCGGGAATCTCCATCCGGCAGTCAAGCGCTGCGATCGCTTCATGATGTTCCTTGCCGCGATCGACAATAAATCCACCACCGCAGAATCCGTAGGTACCGATCGCGGAACGGCCGCCTCGACCGACGCTCTGCGCCAATTCCGTCGGCGAAAACGCCGGCAAGTCGTGCCAGAGTGTCAGCGCGGTGGCGGTGGCTAGAGCCAGCTGTGTGCCGGTGCCCAAGCCGACGTGCGGCGGTGGGATCTGATCGACGGAAATCGAGCACGGTTTCAGCCGCTTCATCCCAACGTAGGCCTGCCAGCATTCGACGAACGGCGCGACACGCTGCATTTCCGGTTCCTGGATCTCGAACCGAAGGCTGTCGGTCAGTGAGATCTGCACCGCCGGTTCACGGATCATCAGACCGGCTCCGCCGAAGCGGCGGCGATCTCCTCGCAGCGATAACAGGCCGCAATGCAAACGGCTGGGGGCGGTCACCCGCAGGCTCCGCATCATTCGGTCCCCGATGCGGAAGACGGGAAAGCGGGATCACGCGGTTCGCAAAGTGGGTTTGACGATGCTTCGGCCGCAACATTCGTTTCCGCCTGGCGCAGATGCCATTCCAAAAACTCGAACGCCCGCTTCTCGCTGCCGCCCCCCGTTTTTTCAACGAGGATGCGGAGTCGTTCGAACTCGCGTTGCAGTTCTTCGGCCGGAATCAAGTGCGCACGGGTCGCCAGGATCGCCGCTTCGACGACGGCATGCTTGGCGCGATTGAAACCAAAAAACTCCCGCCGGCTGCCCCGCGCATCGATCGCGCACTCCAGCCTGGCCCGCGGCTGGCTGTCATCAACGGCAACCACATGAAAACGGAACCAGCGGCAGCAGTTTTCCAGAAGATAGCCGGTTTGCTCGGGCGCCGGCTGGACATACCACGCGGAGGATTGGGACATCGCGGCGTCCTGCGGTGTTGCCGGCTGGCGGTGGACTTGGAGGCGCAGATGCCCTACCGCCGCCTGGGCCAGCAATTCCACGTCATCCGTGACATGAAAAATACCGGAGCCGGTTCGGCGAAGGTTGCGGAACGTCGTCGAGTCCTGAAACGGCTTCAGGACCAGATACGAGATCTCTTCGTCAGTCTCCGGCCCCATCGGCGCCGCGTGGGGCGTTCCCCCGGCATTTGCGGTTGTCACGATTCCTTCGAGGATCATTGGCATCAGGCATTTTTTCCGGGGGCGATTGCAGGCAGCATCAAGTTCAGAACGTGATCGGTAAGTCCGGCCAGGGCGAATCGGGCTCGACAAACAAACGCGGCTCGTCCCTTGCGGAAAAATGCCGCTCGACACGAAGCCCCGCGATGCGCAGGAAATTCGCAAGTAACTCATATCCTTGGCGCGTAAGAACCGACTCGGGATGAAACTGCACGCCAAAAACCGGCAGGTTGCGGTGGCGGATCGCCATGATGATCCCCTCTTCCGTTTCCGCCGTTACTTCCAGCGGATCCGGGACGGTCCCGGGGTCGACCACCAGCGAATGGTACCGGCACGCCAGCAGCGGGTTGTCCAGTCCGGCAAAAACATCCTGACCATGATGCACGACGGCGCTGGCCCTGCCGTGAACCGGCTCCGCAGCGCGCACGATCCGGCCGCCGAACGCCGCGGCGATCGTCTGGTGTCCCAGGCAGACCCCCAGCATTGGCACCGATGCGTGAAGTTCACGCACGAGCCGCAGCGACACACCCGCCTCCGTGGGCGTGCATGGTCCGGGCGACAGCACGATCGCTCGAGGCGGCGCCGCGGCGACCTCCTCGACCGTAATCGCGTCGTTGCGCACCACGCGCACCGCCGCACCCAACTGCACCAAGTAGCGCCCGAGATTATGCGCAAAGCTATCGTAGTTATCGATCAAGAGAATCATGGTCGTAAGGCTCGCAGGATGCCGGCCGCTTTGTGCCACGTTTCCTCGTACTCCAGGCGCGGTTTCGACTGCGCGACAATTCCGCCTCCCACCGGAAATTGCCACCAGCCTCCCGCGGCCGTGACCGTGCGGATCAGAATACTCAAGTCCATCGTACCGTCAAAACCGACGTATCCCAAGCTGCCGCAGTAGGCGCCTCGCGCCGTTGGCTCCAGTTCTGCAATGATCTGCATCGCCCTGACCTTGGGCGCTCCGGTCACGGAACCGCCGGGGAATGTCGCCTTCAACAGGTCAAAAGCGGATTGGTCCGGCTCAAGCTGCGCCTGGACCACGGAAACCAGATGCTGCACGGTTTCGTAGACTTCGAGGCCACAGAGCTTGTTCACGCGCACGCTGTCGGCGATACAGACCCGCGATAGATCGTTGCGCATCAGGTCGACGATCATCACGTTTTCCGCGCGATCCTTGACGCTCTCCTGAAGTTCGTCGCCCAGGAACAGATCGGTTTCCGTTTGTGGCAGGCGACGCCGCGTGCCTTTGATCGGGCGCGTTTCGACAACGCCGGCCTGCAACTTGAGGAACCGTTCGGGAGACGCGCTGATGATCTGGAACTCGCCGGCGTCGAAATACCCGGCGAAAGTCGCCGGATTGCGATCGCGCAGCCGCAGATAAAGATCGCGAGCGGACGCCTGTGCGGGAAACAGCAGTCGCTGCGACAAGTTCACCTGGAAAATATCCCCCGCGCGAATGTACTCCACAGCCCTCGCCACCATCTGGCGATAGCCCTCGGCGGTGAAGTTGCTTCGCAGACCGGGGAGTTGCTCCAGCGGAACCCCAGGCGCCGGATCGATCGTCGGCATCCGCGGCACGCGCCGTGTTGCCGCACTCGAATCCGGCTCGCGCAACCAATGGCCGAATTCCCGCAGCCGTGCCGCCGCCCGCTGCCTGCGACCCTGCATCGTCGACTCGGGAAAGCCTTGGGAGATCAGCCAGCCTTTCCCCAGCCGATGGTCAAATGCCGCGACGACGTCATAGATACCGACCGCAAGGTCCGGAATCTGAAATTCGTCGATCCGCGGCCGCGGTAGTTGTTCCAGCTGCTCGCCAAGCGAGTAGGCGAACAATCCGGCGGCCCCTCCCTGAAACGGCGGCAAGTTGGCCAGCGATTCCGAACAGTATTCGCGGAGCACGGACCGAAGCTGTTCGAGCGCGGCACTCTGACCGCGACCGCAGCGTACCCACGCAAACGGATCCGCGGCCACAAACGAGTACCGGCCCAATTCGGCATCGCGCAGGGCGCTGTCCAGAAACAGGCAATGGGGGCGACACGAAAGTCGCTGGAAGGTTTCGCCAGGCGTCAACCAATCGGGCAGCGGCTCAACACAGGCCACGAGATCGTTCATCCGCCGGCTCCCGATCCACCGAGGCCCGGCGACGCGCCGTCGCCTGGCTGTCCGCTATCCTCCTGCGGCGCGCGGGGCGACGGATCGATCTTGGCGGAGTCGGATGGCTCGCATGATGCCGCGGCGTCTGGCTCGGATGCCGCGTCGTCGATCGGCTCGTGCGTGCGTCGGAGTCGGTGCGAGGCGAGATGGTGGTTGGGTTCCTTAACCGTGAGGAATCCCCAATCGAGCGACTCGTCCTGGCGATAGTTCTTGCCCAGTTGCAATGCAAGGGCAGCCTTGGCCATTTCGAAACCGAGATAAAATGCGTGACCGGGATCGAGATTCCTGGGGGCGGTGGCCCGCAGCTGGTCAAAAATCAGGAAGGGATCGGCGCTGTGCAGGTGCAGTCCCGCCGAGATCAAGTGGACCTGCCCCTCTTCCGCGAAAAGCCGGTAGTTATGATCGCGGATCGAATCGGCAAACGCTGCCAGTTGTTCCAATCCGAAGCTCTCGACGCGCGGATCGCGCAGCAGGACGAGTGACGAATCAACATGTTTGGGCGGGACTTTTTCGCGCACGGCGTAATGCGTCAGCTTCCGCGCAATCGCACACTCGCGAACACTCGACCTGGCCCAGGGAATGACCTGCGTCGTCAACACCCGGTCGATGCGCAGCTCCTCGCAAATTGCCAGCAAAAGCAGGTTGATCGCGGCGGAATCGGCCTCCGTCAATTCGGTCAAATTGCCGATCCCCATCAATTGACCGACGTCGGGGAACTGCCGACGAATCTGCGTGTACCGGGCAAGGCTTGCCGCAAACCCGCAGCCGATCGGTTCGAGTACGGGGTCGACTCGGAAAGGAACGCCGCGGTTCTCCAGCCATTCCATCGAATCGGGCAAGGTGTCGATGCTGCCGACCGAGTCGGGAATCAGCACGACTTCCACGCCCCAGTCGGGCGCGGCGTGCCGGTTGCTCGAATTCACGGAAAGCACCAGCTCCGCCCCCGCGCGCACCGCGGCGGAAATCTCGTCGATGTCCAGACTGTCGATCGACACCCGGTGACCCTCGTCGCGCAGCGAGCGGACAGCGTCCGCGGCGCCGGACCAACCGCCACCGGGTTCGCAACCGACATCGATGACATCGGCTCCGTCGGCCCGCAGCTGTGCCGCAATTGCTCGAAGTTCCGCCGTTGCCAAGCGCGGCGCATGGTTGATTTCAGCCAAGATCTGAATCGAGTGATCGCCGTAGTTTTCTCGTTCCCGGCGCTGGCCGAAATAGTCAGGCAAAGCGCGCAAGTCGCGCGGGCCGCGATGAACCGGAATCCCCGCCCTTCGCTCCAGTTCCGTAAGATCGCCTTCGCAGTAGCCGGGAAGAATCGCCCGCCGCGCGCGAGGGTCGGGCGTCCATCGCCTGGCGATCCAGGTCGGGGTCATCAGTGCCGCAACCGAGATCGGCAGCACCGTAATCGAATAGTCCCACGCCAGCCGCGCCGACAACGGCTCGATAATCGCTCGCAAAGCCGGCTCCGCCAATTTGCCGGTAACGAATTCGATGTGCTCTCGTTCTATTTGCTCGCGAACCATCGAACCGTCGGACCCGCGGGGGGCGCTAAACCAGTTCGTTTCGTACCGCCCAAACCGCCGCCTGAGTTCGATCGGTGCATTCGATCTTGCGCAACAGGTTCTGCACGTGCTCTTTCACCGTCTCGACACTGATCCCTAAGGCACTGCCAATCTCGCGATTGCTTAGCCCCAGCGCCACATGGCGGAGCACTTGCAGTTCGCGCGGGGTCAAAGGAATATGGTCGTCCCCTTCCTCGCGCTTCTTGGCCATCGTGGATTGGATTCGGCGCAGGACGCTCGTCTCGTTCGGCTGGTCACCGCGGGCGGCACGAGTGATCGCCTGCAGGACTTCCCGGCGGGGCGATCCTTTCAAAAGGTAATCGACGGCGCCCAACGATGATGCGCGGGCAACATAGGTCGGATTGTCGTAGGTTGAAAGTACGATGACCCGCGCGTTCGGCGCCTTCTTGCGAAGGATATCCATCGTCTCCAATCCGTCGACTCCCGGAAGACGCACATCCATAAGAATCACATCGGGTTTCGACTTCACGGCCAGGTCGATCGCTTCTTTGCTGTGGGATGCCTCACCGACAATTTTCACGTCGGTATCTTTGAGCAACGACTGAAGTCCACGGCGGACAACTTCGTGGTCGTCAACAATCAGTACTTTGATTGGCATGTTCAGTACCTCGCGAAGAACTCGCGCGACAATTACACCCCACTCCTTAGGTGTAATCCTAGCCACTATTGCGGAAAACGCCAGCCCCTGGCATCTCCCCAGCCGTTCGGGAGTTGACCACAACCAGGGGGTGTAGCGCGTGCGTTCCGCAACCGTGTTGACTTCCGTCAACGGCAACCTAGATTCCTTTGACGTCCGCCGGCTTCAATTTGCGAATTTCCGAGTCAAAAACCACATGAAATCGACGACATTGCTGCTGATTGACGACGATCGCCACATTCGCGAATCGATGAAGGGGTGGTTGCGGGAAAAGGGATTCTCCGTCACGGAAGCGGCAACCTGCCAGGAAGCGAAGAGTTGTATCGATCGTAAGGCCTACGACCTGGTATTGGCGGATATCCGCCTGCCCGATGGGGACGGCTTTGAGATCCTGGCGCACTGCCGCGCGGTACGCCCCAACGCCACCGTGATTCTGCTCACCGGCTACGGCACCGTCGAAACCGGAATCGATGCAATCCGCGCCGGCGCCTTTGACTTGCTCACCAAACCGCTGATCGACGCCGAACTGGAAATCGCCATCGATCGAGCCCTTTCCCAGCGGGAGGTTCTTGAGGAAAACAAGAATCTGAAGGCGCAGCTCGACCTGCGCTTCGGCATGGAGAACATCGTCGGCCATGATCGGCGGATGCAGAAGATGTTCGACATGATCGACAGCGTCGCCGATACCCGGGCAACCGTATTAATCACGGGCGAAAGCGGCACCGGGAAATCGATGGTGGCGCGGGCCATTCACCGCCGAAGCGGCCGGCGCGATCAGCCGTTCGTGGAAATCGCTTGCGGCGCCTTGCCGGAATCGTTGCTGGAAAGCGAGCTGTTCGGACATGCCGCCGGGGCGTTCACCGGCGCTGTCGGCGAGAAGATTGGGAAATTCCAGCAGGCCGACCGGGGCACAATCTTCCTCGACGAAATCGGTACCGCTTCCCCCAGCCTGCAGGTCAAATTGCTGCGGGTACTGCAGGACCTGGAGTTTGAACAGGTCGGTGGAACGAAGACTTTTCGTGTGGACACGCGCGTCATACTCGCAACCAACGAGAACCTCTCCAAAGCGGTCGCCGAAGGCCGCTTTCGACAGGATCTCTTCTATCGGATCAACGTGATCAACGTCGAGCTGCCTTCGCTCCGCGAGCGCATCTCCGACATCCCGCTGCTCGCCCAACATTTCCTGGACTCGGTGTGCCAGGAAACCGGGAAGAAGGTCGCCGGATTTACCGAGGAAGCACTGGCCGTTCTCCAGCGCCATCGCTGGCCGGGAAATGTGCGGGAACTGCAGAACGTTGTCGAACGGGCCGTGCTGTTGGGCAAGTCGGATCGTATTGGATTGGAAGATCTTCCTTCCCAGATGTCGGCAACGGCGGATGTCGTTTTGCCAGGCCCCAAGACCGGGCGAACACTCAAAGAGGCCCTGGAAGGCCCCGAGCGGCAGATCATCATGGAAGTCCTCAAGTCGAACAACTGGAATCGCAACGCCACCGCCGATCTGCTCGGAATCAACCGAACGACGCTCTACAAGAAAATGAAGCGGTTGGGGCTGGACCGGCCGCAATACTCCGGCAGCGAGCATTAGATCCCGAGCGATTGCGTCGCTTTGTCGTGGCCGCCAACCCCTTCAACCCCGGCCTCATGCAAGGTCAGCCCCGCCCCCGCGCCGGCCGACCAGAAAAACGGCCGTTCTATCGAATCGCCACTTGCAGGTGGTATTTTCGCCTGTGGCATGTCGGGTATAATCGGCGAGTTGTCGAACCGCCGCGATTGCGGATTTCCGTCCCCCCGAGTCCTGCCTGTGCCAAACCCACCGGTCTTTTCGCCATCGGCCGACGGCCCCTCGCGGTCCGCCAACGCCCATCCTGTTCCGGACCAGGTGGAACATCAATCTCCAGAGGGCGGTTCGGACGAGCGCCCACCTGCCGATTTGAAATTTTCTACGACGGAACCATTTTTTGTGGAACTTCGTCGTCGCGTCGACAGCTATTTTGAAACGGCCGGAAAGCGGCGTGACTGCTTGTCGATGTATTTCAAGTCGGCCGTGATCATGGGCTGGTTTTTTGGCGCGTATTTTTTCCTGCTTTTGGTGGCGTCGACAGGCTGGCAAGTGTTGTTGGGTGCGATTTTGCTGGGCCTGGCGATGGCGGCGATCGGCTTTAACATTCAGCATGACGGCGGTCACCGAGCATATTCCCGTCACCCCTGGGTCAATCGGCTGGCGGCAATGAGCCTGGATCTTCTGGGAGGCAGCTCCTTTGTATGGGCAAGAAAACACAATTCCGTCCACCACACGTACGCGAACATTACCGGACATGACGACGATATCGATCTGGGGCCGATCGGACGGCTCTCACCGCACCAGCGTCGCTTTCGCTTCCACCGTTTGCAGCATTGGTACCTCTGGGCGCTTTACGGATTCGTGCCCTCGAAGTGGCAGTTCTACGACGATTTTCGCGACCTGATCCGTGGTCGAATCGCTTCGTCACATTTGCCGGCGATGCGCACGTCCGACTGGATCGTATTCCTCGCGGGCAAGTTGGGTTTCGTTGGCCTGGCATTCATCCTGCCGTTGTCTCTGCACGCGTGGACGTCCGTGCTGTTCGCCTACGCCGTTGCTTCGTTCGTGCAGGGTGTCGTTCTGGGGGTCGTCTTCCAGCTTGCCCATTGTGTGGAGGAGACCCAATTCCCCATGCCGGATCCGGGAACGAAAAAGATGACGACCGACTGGGCCGTGCATCAATTGGTGACCACCGTTGACTTTGCCCGCGACAACCGACTTCTGTCCTGGTATATCGGCGGCCTGAATTTTCAGATTGAGCACCACCTGTTTCCCCAGGTCTGCCACGTGCACTATCCTGGTCTTTCGAAAGTCGTAGAGCAGACCTGCGCAGAGCATGGCGTTCCCTATTTCGCGCACCGGTCGTTGCGTGCCGGCATCGCTTCGCATTACCGCTGGCTGCGGCGCATGGGACGCGAAGATTCGCCAGCGATTTGACCACGCTGCGAGCGGCAGATTTTGAAAGGCGATACCATGATGTCGACCCCTTGCCACGCCGTTCCACGTACCACCCTTGCAGGGAAGTGCTCGAACCAGGTGCGCTGCGCAGTGGTCCTGCTCATGACAATCGTCTCCATCCTTCCGGTGGGCCAGGCGCAAGATGGCAAGCAGACACCCGGCGGTTCCGATTGGCCGCAGTTTCTCGGACCCAACCGTAATGGCATCTCGCCAGAGACCGGCCTGATCGACCGCTGGGTTGAAGGCGGCCCCAAAGTGGTGTGGCGCGCTCCGGGCGGCATTGGAATGTCGGGGATCGCCATTGCTGGCGAGCGTGCCGTGACCTTGGTGCAGCGCCAGAGCAAGCAATGGGTGATTGCTCTGAATCGCGAAACGGGCGATTCCCTCTGGCAAACGGCTGTCGGCACGGAATATCGCAATCCGATGGGAGACGGCCCGCGTGCGACACCGGCGATCGATGGTGATCGCGTGTTCGTTTATACCGGCGAAGGGATTCTGGCCTGCCTGCAGCTCGATTCCGGCAAGATAACCTGGTCCAAGAATCTGATCAGTGAAGGAAACGGCAAAGTAGCGGAGTACGGCATGGCGTGCTCGCCTTTGATCCATGGAACACACGTCGTGATCGCTACGGGCGCTCCGACAGCGACGATCGTGGCGGTAGAGAAGGCAACAGGCAAGATCGCCTGGAAGGTCGGCGATGACCCTGCTGGATATTCCTCGCCAGCCATCCTGCAGCTTGCCGGCCGCGAGCAACTGGTGGCGATGACCGGCAATTCCGCGATGGGGCTCGAGCCGTCATCCGGCGCGTTGCTCTGGCGGTATCCGTATCCGACGAATTTCGAATGCAATATCGCCACGCCGATCTCGCACAAGGGACAGTTGTTCCTTTCCGCCGGCGAAAACCACGGTAGCGCGATGCTGCAACTGTCGCCTGTGAATGGGACCGCCAAGGACGCCCGTCAATTTCAGCTCGAACCGATATGGGAATCCTCAGGACCGCAGAGTGTGCTCCGGAACGAGTGGCAGACCTCGCTGCTGCTGGACGGCTGCCTGTACGGCATGGACAATGTCGGCGGGGCAGGCCCGGTCACCCACCTGACTTGCATCGAAGCCGACACCGGCAAGCGGCTCTGGCAAGTGCCGCGATTCGGCAAAGGCAACCTGATCGCGGCCGAAGGCAAGCTGTTCATGACGTCGATGAAGGGTGAACTGATCGTCGCGCGAGCCGTTCCCGACAAATACGATGAATTGGGACGGATCACGCTCCTGCGGCCCACACGGCAGGCGCCCTCTCTGTCGCGCGGACACTTGTTCCTGCGCGATGATCAGTATATCGTTTGCGTGGATATCCGCCGCTAGCGCGGAAGGTCGATCGGCAGCGTTCTATTCCGAGCGAGTCAGGAGTTGTCGGATGGAGAGTCGGAATCCGTACGCAGACGACCCTCAGCCTGCGGACACCGCGCGAATCGACCCCGGCAAAGTGACCGGGGACGAAACGGCCGCCGACTGGTCAACGTACAATGTTGTCACCGACATGGTCGCGGGCGTCAACGTCCGCAAGCGAGACAACCTGTTTCAGGCGACATTTATCGGGGCGTGCGTCATCGGCCTCGCGCTGGTCGGCGGAATCCTGGCGGCAACCTTGGGCGGCCGCGATATGCCGTGGATCGCCGGCGTTCTGGTCGGCGCATTCAGCGGACTGGTCTTTGGTTTTTTCGCCAGCGGCATTTTTCTGATGGTCTATCGGGCGATACGGCACATGCGTGGCAAACACGATTAGGGCGATGCCGATGCCAACGGAGGCCGGCAGCCTGTTGGAATCGGCGACTCACGCGTCGGCCGGTCCGCAGTTGACGATCGATCGTTGCGAATGCGTGTCGGGGTAGACCCCCGGCAGATCGTCCCCATACCAGGTTTGCAGCACCTCGGTCCATTCCTGGCGATTCTTGACCGTGGCGAAGGCAGTGCGCACCTGCGTATGCTGGGGGTGGCTGGCGGAGTACTTGATCCCGAACTTGCGCATTAGAGTTCCGCACCTTTGAGGACCGTAAAGCTGCTCGGCCAACCCGAAATGCTCTTCGATGACCTGGCGTTGCTGGTGCAGGCTGGGTGGTGCCGGAAGCGGCAGTCCATCCGCCAGCGCCCGGCATTGCTGGAAGATCCAGGGATTGCCGATCGCGCCCCGTGCGACCGTCACGCCATCGACTCCGGTCTCCCTTAACATCCGCATGCAATCGGCGGCGGTGAAGAGATCCCCGCTTCCCAGGATCGTCTTGTTGGGAAATCTGCGTTTGGCTTCGTGAAGGAACTCCCAACGGCTCGGCCCGACATACTTCTGCTCCACGGTACGACCATGAATGGTGGCGGCGGCGATCCCGGCGGCGAATGCACCTTCCAGGATCTCGAAAAAATGTTCGCGGCTTTGCGAGGAATCATCGATGCCGCGTCGCATCTTGACGGTGACCGGGATCGAAGGCGGCACCGCTTCACGGGTGCGTCGCACGATTTCCAATGCGATCGCCGGTTGGCTCAGATGGTATCCGCCTCGGCAGCGTCCAAGTACCTTCTTCACGGGGCAACCAAAATTGATGTCGATGACATCGAAGCCCGCCTGCGCCAGCCGAATGGCGCCTTGCGCGAATTCCGCTGGATCGGCGCCCATCAACTGGCCTCCGACGGGATGCTCCTCGTCCGTCAAGTGAAGAAAGTGCCGCGTGCGCTCGCGATGGCGGAGCGTGATCAAAAACTGGTCCAGCATCACTTCGCAAAGTGAGTACGAGGCGCCGTGTCGGCGAGCCAGCAAGCGCATCGGCCAGTCGCTGTAACCGGACAGAGCGGCCTGCACGACCGGAAAACCGATATCGACGTTTCCGATCCGCAGTTTCGGCAAGGCAGTCAGGCTGTCCATCCGGGGCTCCATGGCCGCTCCGCCGACGATTCAGCGCGCCGCTGCGTCGTCCCGATAAGTCCAGCCACAACTGCAACGGTCGGTCGTCGCACTCATCGGTTTACCGCAGGCAAGACAGGCCAAAGTTCCTTCCGCAGCTTCCGATGAATCGCTCGTCGCCGCGCCCGACTGCTTCCCCGATTCGTGCGGGCCGACTTCTGCGGCATCGATGAGCTTACGCGCGGCGATGGCATCCGACGATTTGACGAGCAGCCGCGGCGACGTCGCCCATCCCATCGGCAGTTCGCCCAACGCACCCTGCAAATCCTCGCCATCCACCACGCAGGCAATGCCGGCTTGCTCGACCGCCAGACGGATCGCATGGGCTTCGGCAAACGAAGCGGCCCGGTAAATCTCCACAATTTCCTGGTCGGCAGAAATGGAGGGTTGAGGTGGGGGGGACATGCTGTTTTCCGTATGTTTTGCGTGGGACTTTTCGCCATAATACCGCATCGGCCGCCGGATTCCAGGTCGGTGGCCAGATGCGAGCCGACCGCGAGACATGGGCCAGACCACATCGGTTGGGCGCGGGAATTTGATTCGAGTATACTCAGGTCGGCGAAGAATCGCCTGCGGAGAAATGAGATGCTCGAATTCCGTCGCGCATTACTGGGCAGCCGTTTGACTCGGCGCCAACTGTTGCGATCGTCGTTGCTTGCCGGCGGCGTGCTGAGTTGGCCGCAACTGCTGCAATGGCAGGCGCAGGCCAGCCCTCAACCGGGGTCCAGGAAGCGATCGCTCATCATGCTCTGGCAGGATGGCGGGCCTAGTCCATTCGAGACATTTGATCCGAAGCCGGAAGCGCCGGCCGAGTATCGCGGCGATTTAATGTCGATTGACACCACCATTCCGGGCGTGGCATACAGCGAGATTCTGCCGCGACTGGCGAAACTCGCCCACCGCACCAGCATTATCCGTTCGTTGCATCAACCGTCGTCGGACCATGTCGTCGGTTCCCATAATGTGCTCACCGGCTGGGACGGCGAATCCGATGGCGGCCGATCCCGCTATCCCGATCTGGCGGCCGTCATCAGCCACATGCGGAGCGGGCTGGCGGACGCCGAACTGCTGATCGGCGCCAGCACCGACCCGCGAATTGCGAGGGGAATGCGGCGAACCAGCGCAGCGCCGGCCGCCAGTGAAGCGGTTGCGCTGCCGCGCTACATGGATGTCAGCAGCGGGTTGCATCGTGGAGGTCCGGCATTTCTGGGGCCGATGGACGGACCATTTCAGGTCGTCGGCGACCCGTCCAAGCCGGGTTTCTCCGTGCAGAACTTGAGTGCGGTCAGCGAACCGCGCCGGTTGATCGAGCGAAGGGAAATGCTGTTGAATCTGGAAACCGAGACGCCGCGCGAATTCGGAGTCGTCGAAGCGGAACAAGCGCTCCAGGGGTTCCGCCAGCAGGCGATCGACCTGCTCCTGGGAGGCGGGGCGGCACGGGCGTTCGATCTGTCGCGAGAACCTATGGCAATCCGCGAACGGTACGGGCGGCATCTGGCTGGCCATCAGTGCCTGCTTGCCAGGCGACTTGTGGAAGCAGGGGTCGGTGTCGTGGCGATCCGCTTTTCGCCCGACGGACGCGGTGACTACGATCGGACCATGATCGGCTGGGACGACCACGCGGTCCACGGCAATATTTTCGAAGTCATGCGGATGCGGGGACCCCAGTTCGATCAGGCGTTGAGCGCCTTGATCGAGGATCTCGATCAGCGGTCGATGAGCGACGAAGTGCTGGTCGTCGTGGTGGGGGAATTCGGACGCACACCCCGCATTCATATCCATAAGGGCTGTCCCGGTCGCGAACACTGGGGCGCTGCCGGCTGCGCAATGGTCTACGGCGGCGGCTTGCAAGCGGGACAAATTGTCGGGTCGACGAACGCAAAGGGCGAGCATCCCGAGGAGCGACCGCTCACTTACCAATCGCTGCTGGCCACCATTTACCATGCGCTCGGAATCAATCCCGCTTACACCCTGATTAACGCCGTGGGACGCCCGGTGCCGATCCTGCCGCACGGCGAACCGATCCGCGAACTTGTCGGAAAGCCCACGCCGGCCGCCGCGAATGGTATTCGGTCCGACGCGAAGGTCACCACCGTCTCACCTTCGCAACCGATATCTTTAACCCTCCCGCTGCCGACCGCTCCACCGATGACGGTGCAGCAGCTCGAGTCGCTCGATCGCCACGAAACCACGGAACTTAATCTTCGTGATGCTGCAATTGACGATGATGAAATGCGCCTGATCACGGAGTTTCGCAGGCTGCGCACGCTGGAACTCAATCATGCCTCGATCGGCGACAAAGGCCTCGTCCAGTTGAAGAATCTGGAATCGCTGGAAACGCTGTCGTTGACGGGCACGCGAACCAGCGATGCGGGGCTCGAAGCACTGACAGGAATGTCTCGTTTGCGGCGACTCGAAATCCAAGGAACCGCAATCACGCTTGGGGGTGTCGTACGGCTCTTTGTGGAACGTCAAGGACGCTCGCTGCTGGATGCACTGACCGCACTGCGTCTGACGCGCTGCAACGACCGCCAGGAAGTCGTCGCGATCGATGTGGCGGGCACGTCATTCGGCGACCAGGAATTACGGCATCTCGACAACCGAGGCCCGCTCACGGAATTGCATCTGGCCGGAACGCAGGTTACGGACGCGGGCATGAAATATCTGGCCAGCCATACGCAGCTCGAAATGCTCTTTCTGGCAAAATGCGCCGTGGGAGACGAGGGCGTCAAAGAGCTTGCCGGAATGCGCCAGCTGCGCGTACTGAATCTATACGGCACGAAACTGACAAGCGCCGGGTTGAAGTACCTGTCGGAACTTCAATCGCTTCGTCTGTTACTGGTCACCGACATCAAGCTTCAACCCGCCGCGGTGGATCAACTGAAGGCCCAACTGCCGCGACTGACGGTCACCGATTACACGCCGGTCTAAGCGCGCAATCGCAGTTTGGTTCGGGAGCCAAAGCCGATGCAGTACCCGCGAGAAAATTGGGGAAACCGTCATCCGGTTCGCCGTATCGCGCGGGCGCTGCGGTTGTTGGCCGCGACGATTTCCGGCCTCGCGTTGCTGTTCCCACCCGCAGTCGATGCCGCGGATCCGTCGCCCTGGATCGGATATACCGAGTTCCGCACGAACCTGCCGGGAGGTCGGCACGCCAATGTGCGCACGATGCGGGCCATGTTGGTCCGCCGCGACGGGTCGCAGCGCAGCGAGGTCATCCCGCGTCTGATCGACGATCCGGATTCCTGGACGCAATTCGCCGGCTGGTCTCCGGATGGCCGGCTGGCGATCGTTGCCCGAGGCTGGCAGAACCCGGAAAATGCCGCCTGGGAGGAAATGCATAAGACATTTCGCTTTTCGGCGGAAGGCTGGTCGCTCGATTCGCACCTGGTCGATCTCGTTGCAAGGTCGGCGACGAACGTGACCGCAGTCGACCGCGTGAGTTTCTACAACGGTGGACTTTTTTTCTGGCCGCGCGACCCGACGAAACTTGGTTTCACTGCGTTGATCGATGGCAATTCCCACCCGTTTCGAATGGATATCGACGGAAAGAACAAAGTCGATCTCACCAGGGAATCCAAGGAGTTCGCTTACGGATTCAGCGGATCGCCCGACGGCCGGCGGATCGCCTACCACAAAAGTTACCAGGTCTATCTGGCCGATGCCGACGGATCGAATGCCATACAGATTGAAACCGGAAACCCATTTAACTTCGCACCAAGCTGGTCGCCGGATGGAAATTGGCTGCTGTTTGTTTCCGGCGAGCATTACCATTGTCATCCGCACCTGGTGCGATCGGATGGCATGGGGCTACGCAAGCTGGCGGATCGCGGTACGTACCGTGGGGTTACGGAGTTTCTCGACGTCTTTGATTTTCATGGGGGCAGCAGCGACGTTCCTGTCTGGTCGGTGGACGGGCAGACAATCTTCTATACCGCCAAAGTCGGCGCCGACGAGGGAAGTCCCGTGGAGCTATTCCGCGTCGCCCTGAATGGCAATCCCGTCCGGTTGACGTCGTCCAGGGAGGGTACGACCCATTATCATCCTCAACCGAGCCAGGATGGGCGCTGGTTGTTATATGGTTCGAAGCGGGACGGGGTGCGGCAGCTGTATCTGCGGCACCTGGCGGACCAGGTGGAGTCCCGACTCACTTCGCATCCTCACGGAACCGGCGCGATGTGGGGCCACTGGCAGCCGGTCTCCGACCGCCCGTGAACCATCGCTGCCTGGCAACGTCCAATCGATGGGAGGGTGAATTTGTTGCGTCGCGCTGGAGCACCGGTTTCTGGAGGCGTTTGAATCTCGTTGCCTGATCCTCGTTACCGCTGGACTGTTTTCGATCAGCGGCGCCGCCTTTGACTGGGACTTTTTCATCAACAGTCGTTAGGCTCGGTTTCTTGTTTCGATCCTTGTCCGCACCGGATACGCTTTCCCGAATGCCACCGGCTTGCGCTTGCCCAGGGGAACGTTACATCTTTTCTCGAATGCCCCCGGCTTGCCGGCAAGCCGGGGGCATTCAGATCACCGATGGGAAGCGAATCGTAAAATATTGCCAGCCGAACCAGAGGGCGGCTATTGCACTATTCCCGGCCAACGCAACCGGACTCCCTTGAAACGTCAGTACGCGACAGAAGATGATCTGCTCTAGGTTGGCCGAGCCGGTTCTTGTTCGGCATCGGTAGCTGGGACGACTATTTGTTCGTCAGCAAGGCAACGGGAGAGAGCTTCGTGACTCTTCACAATCTGACAGCGCGAGCCATCTGCATCTTGGTGCTTTCGGCGGTCGGTTGTGGCAAGCCGTCGACGCCAACGCCGACAGCAAAGACGCTGCATCAATCGGCAATCTTCTATCCCGATCAGATTCCGACGTTGATTGCAAACGGTGTCGAAATCGAAGTACTGGATACCAACGGAAATTCGGCTCTCTGGGTGGCTGCACGTCATTTTAAAACTGAAAGTGTGCGTTTGTTACTGGCGGCTGGCGCTGATCCGAATATTCGAGGGCAGCAAGGTTGGACGCCATTGCATTGCACAACATTTTGTTGGTCGGCTTCTGCCGATTCCTCACGCAGCTACGATGGACCCAAACGCGCGGGAGTTGTGCCGTGTATGGGCCGCGGCTGGAAGTCAGCCCATCTCACTTGCGACTGGCCTATGGGCCGATTCGGCTTGAATGGGAAACAAACTTCGGCACTGACACATATTTCGACGCGATCTACCACTGGTACGACTGAGCAGAACAAAGCGGTGAAACCGAGCGGCGGATCGGGCCGGAATCAGAATGAGAGTCACTTGGTCGCCGCCGGGTGACGCCTGAACGTTCGCCGAGAAAGTCTGTTGCGTCCCCTACGGGGGCAAGATTCGGCGTTCTCCGCGAGAAAACTTAGAGCGACTACCTCGCCGAAATTCGCTGGCAACGACAAAATGTGATACTGTTGATGCGCGAAGGAGCTATTCCGTGGTTGAAATCAAGTATACCGGCAGCGCACTTTGGGACAGGATCGAACGAGCCGTGGAAAAAGTGAACGAACGCCAGCGTGAAAACGGCCTGTCCACCGGCGCATCCTTGTTGTGACGGCCCGGGGGACCCGGTATGGCACCTGGTAACGCCGACAGGGCCGATTTTGGGACCAAGGCAAGTTTTGGCGCCGGCGTCAGCCATCCGCCTAGCAATCTGGCATACCGCCCCGTCTTCGCGTTATTCTATTCCTGCCGCGGTCGCACCGGCGCCCTCAGGTCGCCAGGTGGATGCATGCGGAACGTTGACCGCAGGGTCCGCCCACTCGATTCCTAAAAACTCGTGAAAGGAACATTGATCCATGTCCAGATTCGATCGTCGAGACTTCGTCGCCGATGTTTCCCGTACGGCAACGATCCTGGGAGCCGCAGCCGCGCTGCGCGGTGTGCACGCATTTGCGGAGGAACGGCCGGCAAGCGTGACGTTGGGGATTATCGGTTGTGGTGGCATCATGAAGCAACATGTCACGGGACTGGTGAGTCGCAAGGAGTCCGTGTCGATCGCCTGGCTTTGCGATGTGGATCCGGCGCAAATCGATCGTATGGACAAGATTGTCACTCGTGAGTTTCAGCCGGCAGCGCCCAAGCGCACCTCGCGCTACGAAGATCTGCTGGCCGACCGGAACGTGGATGCGGTGATCATCGCAACGCCGCACCACTGGCACGCGCCGATCGCGTTACGCGCGATGCAGGCTGGCAAGGACACGTACATTGAGAAGCCGATTTCGCATGCCTACAACGAAGGACCGATGATCATCGCGGCCGCAAAGAAGTATGGCAGGGTTGTGCAGCAGGGCAGCCAGATGCGCAGCAGCCCTGTCACGGAGAAAGCAGGGAAGCTGCTCAAGGATGGAATCATCGGCCAGGTAAAAGTAGCCCGTGCTTGGACCGCGGAGATACGGACGGTCGAAGAGCCCTTGCCGGATGGCGTACCACCTGCGGGCGTCGATTACGACCGGTGGCTCGGCCCGGCGCCAAAACGACCGTTCAATCCGCACCGTTTCCATGCCAAGTGGCGCATGTTCCAGGACTACGGCAATGGCGAAATCGGAGACGATGGTATCCACGATCTCGATATGGCGGCCTGGGGCCTGGGGATTCAGGGCCTCCCGAAACAGATTACCGCTCGCGGAAGTCGCATGATGCTCGATGGCCATGCCAGCGAGTATCCCGACAACATGAACGTCGCCTACGAATACCCGGACGGGCGGTTGTTGATCTACGAGAACTATCCGTTTACCGCCTATGGAATACATGGATTCGACAACGGCAACGTCTTCTATGGCACGGACGGATATATGGTTTTTTCACGGCGAGGCGCGTTCAGCGTATTCGTGGGCCCCAAAGGAACTCCCGGTCCGACCGAAGGGCGGGAGCTTCGCGGCGAGCGCGGCTA
This sequence comes from Planctomycetota bacterium, assembly GCA_016872775.1. Lineage (GTDB taxonomy): Bacteria > Planctomycetota > Planctomycetia > Pirellulales > Pirellulaceae > VGZA01. The sequence continues at coordinate 91,129 of VGZA01000017.1, forward strand.
CAAGGAACATATGGCGGAATTCCTGACCGCAGTACGCCAGCGAACGCCGACGCGGGCATCCGCCCAGGTCGCCCATTGGAGTTGCGCGCTGGTTCATCTCGGCGAAATCGCTTTCCGTACCCGCGGTCGGCTCGAATTCGACCCCGAAAATGAACGGTTCATCGACTGCCCTCAGGCCGATCAATTGCTGGGCAAATCGTACCGTGAGCCATTTGGCCTGCCGGAATGGTCCACCTGAGCGCGAATTGTCGGCCCCGCCGGGTGAAACGGATCCTACTTGGAAGGAAAAATACAGGGGAACGGAAACCAGCCGTTTCCTCGCAGTTCATGGACGCTTGTGCGTATCACCCGGGATCGCAATCATGTCGATCGCCAGCGTTCGACCGGGTACTCCCACGCCCGAGACCACTGCCTTGGAGGCCGCCGGAGGGCGCCGCGGATCATAAAAGGATGGCCGCAGCAAGTTCAGTTGACGGCTGACCTCGTCGTCGGTGACATAGTAGGTTGCCTTGACCAGTTGCTGCAGGTTTCCGCCCACCGGCTTGAGCAACTCTTCCAGGCGAAGAAATACGTCGCGGACTTGTTGTTCCGCGCTGTCGCTTGTTCCGACGAGACCGCTGACGTAGACGACGTCGTCGGATACCAGCCGTGCCACGCGCGAAAAGATCGGCGAAGCGGTCATCCCCGGAGGAGTGAGGTATTCGATGCGCGGCGCGTCTTGGGGAAGGGACCGGTTCCGAACGGCGGTGACCAATTCGATTTCGATCGGCGTCGTGGGACTGGAAAACCACTGCACGTAGACCAGGGGCGGGATCGTACGCTCACCGAAAAACCGTTGTATTTCCCGCCGCACGGGTTCCACCTCTTGCATCGGCGTAAGAAACGCTTTGAGTTGCACAACTTGGCTCCAATCCGAGTCGACAAATCGCAATGTCGCCTGCAGGCTTTCGAGAGTCTTTCGAGTCGCCGTCGCCAAATCGCCAGATTCGGCTTGTCCTGAGACATAGGCGCGGCCGCCTGTCGGTAGCAGGGCCGTTGCAGGGCGAGTTCCGTCCGAGTTCCGTATCCCAACTCCTTTCCGAGTGGGATCGTGGGCAGCGATGACCGCGTCGGCCGCCACACGAGCTTCTGGCGCAGGAAGTTCTGTGGTCACGTAACATGTCGCCGGCTTGTTGCGACCCCGGAAGCGGGCCGCGATCGCCGATCGTACCTCGGCCGCATCCACGTCGTTGCGAACGTACAGATTCAGCTTCACGCAACGATCCAAAGCCTTGGTCGTGCCTTCGTCCGCCAATTCCAACCGGTCCAGAATGGCACCCAACTGTTCGATCGTGGTGTTGCCCCGCACCCGCCCTGCGGAATCGATCGACAAGACCTGCTCCGTATGGATCAACCCCACGCCTTGCACTCGCACCGCTCCGCTGCTGCCGCTGTTCTCGTCGGGCGCGATCTCCAGGCGATCGGTCGCCATGACGACACATGCCCTCATGGAATTCGTCGACGCGGAGCGGGTCAGGAAATTGCTTGCCAGGACCAACAACATCATCACGAAATACCGCATCTGCGAACTCCGGAAAACAAACGACGACAAAACGGTTTTGGCAATTCCAGCCACCTGGATCGATATCGATGGATGCCAAGGCAACGCCGGCCACCAACATAACGCAACCACGCTCCTCGCAGAATCACCTCGTCTGGAAACTGAGTCGAACCGACACGGCGGAGGGTTGCGCCGCCATCGAGCCCGAAGGGTCCGCGACGCCGCTGTTTTCCCACGATTCTGGATTTGGCCGCAAGAAACAGAATGTTTCCATTCGTCGGCGCTGATAGCTTATCCGGACATGGAGTTGGAGAGTCCGAGAGAGCCGTTCGTCGATCGGGTCTTTCGGCGATCGGAAAGGAAACTACTTACCATGAACAACGATCAACAACGGGCCCATCCTGTACGACGCCGATTTTCGACCGACGGGGCGCGGTGGCGCGCCGTGATGCAACGCGACTCGACGACGGACGGCGTCTTTATTTACTCGGTGCGGACGACGGGCGTTTATTGTCGGCCGGCATGCCCCTCGCGGCTCGCATTGCGAGAACATGTGCAGTTCCACGACTCGCCTCAGGCGGCGAAAGCGGCCAGGTTTCGGCCCTGCCGCCGTTGCCGCCCCGATGGATTGGCGTTGGCGGCGCGGAGGACCGAGCTGGTGGCTAAGGTTTGTCGGTTGATCGACCGGGCCGAATCGCCACCGCAACTAGATGAATTGGCCTCCGCGGTGGGAAGGAGTAAATTCCATCTGCAGCGACTGTTCAAGCGGACATTGGGTGTGCCCTCCCAAGCAGTACGCGGATGCCGCCAGAACCGGTCGTATTCGCGACCAACTCGCAGGCGGCGAGCGTGTCACCCGCGCGATTTTCGCTGCCGGGTTCCATTCGAATAGCCGTTTCTACGCCACGTCGGCATCGATTCTGGGGATGAAACCCACGGTGTTTCGGGCGGGGGACTCGAAGGTCCCGATACGATTCGCAGTCGGCCGCCCGCGAGCGGTTCGCGCGGTGGCAGCCGCTTGCGCCGCGAACCGGATCGCGGTCGCGATCCCATGCCATCGGATCGTTCGCTCCGACGGCTCGCCCGCCGGATATCCCTGAGGCGTCGAGCGGAAACAGGCGCTGATCGGTCGCGAACGGAGAACGCCCTAATCAGCGCGACGCGTTCGCCGCGCGGCGGGCCGCTCTGCGTAAGTAGAAAGAATTCCTCTGCAACTTTGCGTCTTCACGACTCTGCGAGACCTCCGATTCCTGGAGCCACCGTGCTGCTGACCCGCAGGCGAGCGGCGGCCGTGATCGGTTGGAATCTGGATTGTCGGAACGGGCAACCGGGCCGTGCGGCGTGTAGAATGGAGTCCTGTCTGCCGAATTCATTGGGAGCGTCTGATGTCGAGATTGAAAACGATCGATTCGGTTTTCCTGCGCGTGGTCCGTTCGTTCAAGCTGACCGAATATTTGCCGGGACGGCGGTGGTCAATGGCGCTGCCGATGCTGCTGAATCTGTTGCCCGCGGTATTGGCCGCGCAGACTGTCGGCGATCGGATGATGATTCGCGAAGCCACGGAACTGCGACGCGCCGAGGACGAGTCCGAGAGGATTCCCTGGGGCGCATTTGTGACCGTGGTGCGCGTGGGCGCCGATCGTTGCCGGGTTTCCTGGGTTCCTCCCCAGCGCAGTGAAATCGATGGCTGGGTGGAACGTCACGTCCTTGCGACAACCGAGGAGAGCCTCGTGCTGTTGAACGAGGCATTGCGAGTCGCTCCGGAGCAGCGGGGTGCACGGGTCGCGCGCGGGGAGCTTTGGTTGCTGACGGGCAAGCCGGACTCCGCGATCGACGATTTCTCGGCGGCACTTCGCATCGATTCCACCGATGCACAGGCGTTGTACGGCCGCGGCAGCGCCTATCTGCATAGCGACTCGCCGGGGAAAGCGATGAATGACCTCAACGAACTGGTGCGCATCAACCCCTATTGGGCGCGCGCCTGGACGTTGCGCGGGGAAATCTGGCGTGCGCGACGCGACTTGGACAAGGCGATCGCGAACCACGACCAGGCGATCCGTCTAGCGCCGAACGATCCCGCGGCGCTGCGCGCGCGGGCAGTCTGCTGGCAGGCCAAACGCGATTTTGAAAAGGCACGCGCAGATTTCGACGCGGTGGTCGCTCTCGATCCCAGCGACGCTGAGGCCTGGATGGGGCGTGGGGAGTCGCACTTCGCCAATGGGGATTTTCAGGCTGCGGTAGACGACTATGGTGAAGTGGTGGTTTTGAGGCCGCGGGATGTCGAGCCGCGTGTGTGTCGGGGAAATGTCTATCAGGCGATGGAGAAATGGCAGCAAGCTGTGGCCGATTTTACGTTCGCACTGCGTCTGGCACCCGACAATGTCCCGGCGCTCATCAGCCGCGGCACGACCTGGTTCATGACCCGGGATTTCGACCGGGCGCTGGCCGACTATGATCGCGCAGTGAAAATCGCTCCCGACGACGCGCAGGCCTGGATCGGACGGGCGACAGCCTTGAAAGCAAAAAAGAACTATGGCCAGGCGCTCAACGATCTCGATCAAGCGATCCGCTTGGCGCCAAAATCGCAAGCTGCTCATGGTCAGGCCGCCTGGATCCGGGCCGCCTGTCCTGTTGCCGATCATCGCGACGGTCGCCGCGCCGTGGAACTGGCAACGAGAGCCTGCGCATTGTCAAACTGGCAAGAGGCGGAGTGGGTCTCGGTACTGGCGGCCGCTTATGCCGAATCGAACGATTATGCCGCAGCCGTGAAATGGCAGAACAAAGCGTTGGGATTGGTCAGCCAACCGGCAGAGCGCGAATTATTTTTTAGACGGATGGAGAGGTTTCAAGCCGGGCAGCCGTTGCGCGACCATCCCTGACGATCGTTGCGATCACCCATGACCGGACTCGATCCCAATTCGCTTGTCCCAATCGCGACCGCGATCGCGCGACCGGCCGAATCGCACGCGATCTTGGTGATCAATATGTCGCGATCGGGCGTCGGGTTTCTGCATTCGGCCTCGCTGTTTCCGTGTGAGCGCGTGCGACTGATGGTTGGTGACCGTGCATGCGAACTGGAGATCAAGGCCTGCCGCCGGCTTGCGACCGGCTGTTTTCTACTCGGCGCGGAACGTCTGGAACCGGAAGCCGGCTAAGGGCGGGCGGGCACTCGCGGAGCCGGGGGTTGATTTCCGATTCTGCCTTGGCCGCTTCGGATCTTGAATGAACGGACGACGAATCGGGATACGATGCGGACTCAACGCCGCCGCATGGCCCGATCGATATCGCGCTGCGTGTCGCGTTTCTTCAGGACTTCCCGCTTATCGTGCAACTTGCGGCCCCGGCAAAGGGCCATCAGGACTTTCACGACGCCGCGGGGGCTGAAATAGACCTTCAGTGGCACCAACGTCAGCCCTTTTTCCTGGGCTCGCGCACCGAATTTGCGAAGCTCGCGACGGTGCAATAGCAGTTTCCGCGGGCGTTTCGGCTCGTGGTTCCAGATCGTCGCCTGGCGGTACTCCGGAATCTCGCAGCCGATCAGCCACATTTCATCGTCGCGAATCCGACCGTAAGCCTCCTCCAGCGACATTTTGCCGTTCCGCAGACTCTTGACCTCGCTGCCCAGCAGGACAATGCCGCATTCCAAGGTATCCAGCAGTTCGTATTCGAATCGGGCGCGGCGATTCTCGCAAATCGGACGATCGTTCGGCTTGGGAACCGGCTTTTCACTCTTGCTTTTTTTCGCCATGGCTGAATACCACTCTAGCGAACATTCTGTTTTTTGGCAGGCCGGCAATCGGTCTGGCCGAAATGACGCCCGCTTGGTAAATAGTCGTTCGCCGCCCGACAGCCGGTCGGCACGACCGATGAAGGTGCGGTTCCCGCGGATCTGGATCGCTCATGGATGATGAATCAACAGAATTCGATCGCCCTGAATGCGGGTTGCGCGACCCGTGGGACGGCTCCCCTTCCGTGGCTTTTCACCTGCTCGACTGTGCCCCGTTTTCGCTCGTCGCCCGGCTGCAGGAGCTGATCGGAGAGAGACTGTTGCGGAATGGGCTCGACCAGACGGTGATCCTGGTCTGCGAACATCCTCCGATTGTTACCGTCGGCCGGCGTGGCTCGTGGCGGCAGTTGTTGACGCCCGGCCAGGAATCGGCGGTCGATCGAAGGTTCGTGAAGTGGGTTCCACGGAGCGGCGGTTGCATCGTGCATGGTCCTGGGCAGCTGGCAGTGTATTCGATTGCGCCCCATCACCCGGCGTCGCCCGCTGCCCGGATCTTCTGTGCGGCCCTTCATCGGGGGCTGGCGTCGTTCTTAGGAGAAATTGGCATTTCGATACGCAGGGCCGACCCGCAGCTGGGGATCTGGAGCCGACTGGGTGCGGTGGCGGTTTACGGAAACCGCGACTCGGAGGAGCTCACCTATCACGGCCTCTACCTGAATGTGTACCCGCCGCGCGGATCGCTTAATCAAGTGCAATTTCTGCCGCCGAGCGACGTCCCGATGGGCCAGACGGCGCGAATGAGCTCCCTTCTGGCCGAGCAGCGCCAACCTGTTAGAATGGCGCAGGTTCGCGCGGAGTTAATGCCCGCAATCGCCCAGGCACTTGGCTGCGAGCGTTACCATATCTTTACTGGCCACCCTTTGCTGTCCCGGGTTCGCGTGCATGACGGTTGAACTTCCGATTCTCGGCCTGGCAACGCCGGTTCCGCATCGCGAGCGCCGGCTGCCCGATTGGCTGCGACGGGAATTTCCGACGGGCAATGGCAATCAGTTCACGGCGAATCTGCTGGCGGAATTTGGTTTGGAGACCGTTTGCCAGGAGGCCCGTTGCCCAAACCGGATGGAATGCTGGTCGCATCGGACCGCGACATTCATGATTCTGGGAAAAATCTGCACCCGGCCTTGCGGGTTCTGTTCCGTGGAGCGGGGCAAGCCGGCGCCGCCGTCCCTGGATGAACCGGAACGGCTCGCGGAAGCCGCACAACGGCTCGGCCTGCGGCACGTCGTCGTAACGTCGGTAACCCGCGATGACCTGGAGGATGGCGGCGCGGAACAGTTCGCGCGATGCGTCGGCGCCATTCGTCGAACGACCGGCGCGACCGTGGAGGTTCTGACTCCCGATTTCCGCGACAACCTGCCGGCACTCGACACGGTGCTTGCTTCCGCTCCGGAAGTCTTCAATCACAATACGGAGACGGTACCCAGGCTGTACCGCTCCGTGCGCGGGCCAAAATCGGACTATCGCTGGACCATGAAATTGCTGCGTCACGCCCGTCAAAGCGATCCCCGCATCAAGACCAAGAGCGGACTGATGCTGGGGCTTGGCGAATCGACCGCGGAGGTGCTCGATGTCCTGGCCGATTTGCGGGAGGTCGGCTGCGACTTTCTGACGCTGGGTCAGTACCTTCAGCCGACGTTCGACCATTTGCCGGTGGTTCGCTATGTCACTCCGCAGGAGTTCGCCGAACTGGGCGATCTGGCGCGATCGCTCGGCTTCTCCCAGGTCGCGAGCGGGCCGTTCGTCCGCAGCAGCTACCATGCCCGCGAGATGGTGGAAACGCCGCAGTCGCAGGAAGGGATTGCATGACGGATTACGTGCGCGAGACGCACCGCGAGTTCCTCAAGGCATCGCGGGCCGCGGTCGCGGATCGCGGGCTGCAACAAATTCTCGGACGGCTCGGAGACACGCTCGGGCGGAAAAACCGAGAGGCCTGGCAGGCGCTGCCGAATTCCGATGCGATTCGCGAGCGTGCACGCTCGATCAAGGACGCCACGCTGGCCGATCTGGCAACCCACCTGGCGACCCTGGAAAACAGTGTCGTTGCGCGGGGAGGCCAGGTTTACTACGCCGACGACGGCGCTGCGGCCTGCCAGATCATCTGCCAGCTGGTGAAGGAGCGCGGTTTCCAACGCGTGGTGAAATCCAAGTCGATGACCAGCGAGGAAATTCACTTGAATGCCGCGCTGGAACAGGCCGGTATCGAAACGGTGGAGACCGATTTCGGCGAGTACATTATCCAAGTGGCCGGGCATCGGCCGTCCCACATTGTCGGGCCCGCACTCCACCTATCGGCCCGTGACGTCGCGCGCATTCTCAGCCCCGTCGCCGGGGAAACGCTTCCGGTGGAGCGCGAAGCGCTCGCGGCATTCGCCCGCCGGCAGCTGCGCTCTAAATTCGCGGCCGCCGAGGTAGGAATCACCGGCGTCAATTTCGCCATCGCCGAAACCGGATCCATCGTCCTGGTTTCCAATGAAGGGAATGCGCGATTGACCACCGCGCTGCCTCGAATTCATATTGCCGTGATGGGCATCGAAAAGGTGATCCCCCGTTTCCAGGACCTCGCCTGGTTCCTGAAGGTTTTGGCGCGAGCGGCGACAGGACAGAAACTGTCGGTCTACACTTCGATCATTACCGGCCCACGCGCGGCCGGCGAACTCGACGGACCCGACGAGTTCCACCTGGTGATTCTCGATAACGGCCGATCCAAAATCCTCGGAAGCCCGCTGCGGGAGAGCCTGTTCTGCATTCGCTGTGGCGCGTGTCTCAACGCCTGTCCGATCTATCGCAACGTCGGTGGACATGCCTACGGAGGGGTTTACAGCGGGCCGATCGGCGCGGTACTGACGCCCTTGTACGACGGGTTGGCGGAGCATCATCATTTGCCTCACGCGTCGAGCCTCTGCGGGGCCTGCCAGGCGGCATGCCCGGTCAAGATCCAGATTCCCCAGATGTTGATCCAGCTTCGCGAACAACTCCACGAGGAAACGCCGAACGACTCCCGTGGCGAATCCCGCGCGTACCGACTGTGGGCCGCCGTCCTGCGCCGCCCCTGGCTTTATCGCTGGAGCAGTTGGTGGGCCACGCGCACGGTCGGGCGATGGTTTCGGCGCCAGCCCTGGATCCGCCGGCTCCCGGCGGGACTGGCGGGCTGGACGGAACATCGCGACTTCCCCGCACCCGCCCCGTTGCGTTTCCGCGACTGGTGGCGACGAAACTCCAGGGAGCAGCCATGAGACCGACTGGCTCCAACCGCGAGCAGTTTCTGGCGCGAGTCCAGCAGGCCTCGGAAACCGGCCGACAATACCGCGTTCCCACCCAGGATGTCGCGGACGCCATCGGCCACGTCGGCGCCGGGGCCGACCTGTGCCAGGCCTTGTCGCAAGAAATCAACGAGGTCGGCGGACGCGCGATTGTCGTCGACGACTGGACACAGGCCCCAACAATATTGGCGCAAATGCTGCGATCGTTTGAACCGCGCGCCGCCGTCCGCTGGCGGCACGAACTGCTCGATCGTGTCGGGCTCGATGCGATACTCAAGCAGATGGGCGTCGGCGTGCACGACTTCGATTCCTTGATTCAGCTCGCGCCGGACGAGCAGCGGGCGGTAATCCTGGACGCCGATATCGGCATCACCAGCACCACACTGGCCATCGCCGAAACAGGTTCGCTGCTGTTGTCTGCCCGGCCCGGCCAGGAACGCGTCGTCAGCCTGCTCCCGCCGATCCACCTGGCGCTCGTCGCGGAGTCGCAGATCGTTCCCGACCTGTTCGACGCGATGCAGCGCATTCGTGAATCCAAACTTCCCAGCGCCGTCAATCTGGTCACCGGCCCCAGCAAGACTGGAGATATCGAATTGCAGTTGACGACTGGCGTCCACGGTCCGGGCACATGGCAGGTGTTAATCGTGCGCGAATCGATCGGTCGTTAGAGCCGGCGGAAACCGTACGGGACCGCGGTGACGGCACAATCCGCGCCGCCGTTGCGCAGCAACAAACCCGAACAACAGGGGAAGTCTCGCTGATCGAGTCAAACCGCAACTGCCCGGAAAGCTGATGCCGTTGCAACCGGGCCTCCGATACCTATCAACGCGACAACGATGTCGAAGTAGGAAGCGCTGGAATCACTCAGGAGGTGTACTCTAACATTTTGCCGGAGGGCGAAATGGTTACGAAGTCCCTTATCGAAACGCCATTTGGATCCAAGTTCATTTATCGCATCGACGGCGAGTATACCTGGTCGGAATATATCGCATTCGACAACGCCGCGCGCAACTCCGTGGCCCAGCGGCTGATGGTGCAGATGCACCGAGTCTGGGATGCCTTGTCGCGCCGCCTGCAGAATGCCTGGTAACGGCTTGACGATCGGTTCGCGGACCTGCGCGTCAGCCGATCGTTCAGTGCCCGGTTACCTCGACTTGCACCCCACCCGTGCCTTGACGGTCGAGGAATAACGCACGCTTGCCCTGCGTTCCTTGATGAATGGCGGGTGCGGTCGGCAAGCCAGATGCCGGCAATTCGGCAAACGCTTGTCCCACATCGTCGACTCGAAAACAAAAATGGTGCAGGCCGGCACCGTGCGTATCGAGCCACTTCTTTAGCGGATGATCTTCCGTCAGCGGCTGAACCAGCTGCAGGTGCGTGTTGCCCAGATCGAGATGCGTCAGCCGCACGGTGCCGTTGTTCACGACTTCGCTGAACAGCAGCGGCAGTCCCACACGATCCCGCCAGATCGCCAGCGCGGCCTCCGTGTCGGGGACGACGATCGCCAAATGGTCCAGGGCGCGGAATTGCGGATGATTCATGGCAGGGTGACTCCTTGGAGAGGACGGGCAGTTCGTCGCTTGAGTGCCTTATTTGAGGACCGTATCGAGTGTCACGAGCGGTGCGTCGCCAAGCTGGCGAACGTTCGCGGTCACACCCGACGGGATCCCGAAATGGTCATGGGGTGCGATTTCTTTTTCCTCGCCGGCGATCGATACGATCCCGCGGCCGGTAACGACCGAGACGGCGCAGAATCGCGGGCAGCGGTAGGCAAGCCCGCGCGGCGTCACACGCGCCACCGAGAGTTCCAATCCGCCCGTGCCGCCACGATCGGTGGCCCGCGCCGGTAAAATCGGATAACGCACGCTGGCAACACGGCGGCCGGCGGCCGCAATCTCACGCTCGAGGTAGATCGTACCGTTCATTTTCTGGTTGGGGACGGGCACGAGTTCCAGCTTGTCGAGCGGCATCGGCTGCGGTTCGACGTCGAGAAATACTCCCCATCCGCCCCGGGTCAGCGAGCCAAAAACAAAAGGAACGTGATGTGGCAGGTCGCTGTCGTTGGTGTAACCATGACGGGTCCTGGGCGGAATCGGCATCGCATAACCCTCTTCGACGGCGGCGCGATAGTTGCCCAATACCGTAAAGCCTCGAAGCGGGCCGTACCCCAGATGGATTTCCACGCCGTCGTAGTGCTGATGGTACGGGACGTCCGAACGGGCTCCGTTCAGCCAGGCGAGGTTCCAGGAATGATAATCGCCGTAGACCAGCGGCACGATCGTAATTCCCAGATTGGGCACGACGAAGCTTGCCTGTTCCGGTGCGTGCGTGTCCTGGGTCAAGTGGATGCCGTTGCCCACGGTAATCCGCTGCATTTGGTCCAGAAAGCGGTCGCGGATGACCCTCAGCTCGGGACGTGGATCCCATTGCACCGCCACGTTCAATGCGTCGAGGGCGCGCGCGACATGGGTCGCGTAATGATGGAACGTGGAGATCAGTGCCCGCATGTCGTCGCCCACGAGATCCATCGCACGGTTGGCCAGGTCCGTAAGGTGCTCGCTCGCGCGTAGCAGATGGGCGCCGGCGAGCGGTACGGACGAGGGACAAGCCGTCAAGGCGAGTCGCGTCGCGTGGAAAGCGCCGATGACATGGCCGCGGAAGGCGTGGCTGTAGAGCCTTGCCAAGGTCACGTCGCGTTCGGCGATTCGGTCCGGCGCGCGTCCCCGTTCATGGCTGTCGCAGGCCAGCTCGACAAGCCGTTCGTAGTTCGTATGTCGCTGCAAATTTCCGGAAGTGCCGTTCATGCGTTTCGCCTGGAGAATGGGAAGGATCGCCAAGTCGGCCGGTGCTGCCGGCTGGGTGCGACGAGTGCAACGATGGTCATTTCATCCGACCTTGCTCGATCCGCGCAGCACGTCGTAGAGCTTTGCCAGCCGTTCCGCACCGACCCGCGCGTTGCACTCCGCGTGCACAATCGCCTGACCCGTCGCCGCGAGCTGTCGCCGATCGTGCGCATTTGCCAGTAATCTCGCCAGTGTTGCCGCCAGATCGTCGACGTTGTTCGGCATGCAGAGCCGACCTCCTCGGGTCGCCGCAAGCAGTTCGGGAAACGCGCCATGTGCGGGAGCAACGACGGCGACCCCCGCCGCCAAGGCTTCGAGCAGGTAGATTCCCTTCGGTTCGAGGAACGTCGCGGGAACACAGAACAGGTCGAGCCCTCGCAGGAATTCCACCTTCGACCTGCGGTCGAGTTCACCGACGTAGCGCCATTGATCGCGCAGTCCGCCCTCGTTCAGTTTTTCGAATTGCGTCTCCGCGTAACCACGGTGCTGTTCCCCCAGCCATCCGGCGATCCGCAATTCGACATCGCCCATTCCGGGCTGCCGCTTCAGACGCAGGAAAGCTTCGACGAGCTGCCCGAGCCCTTTTTCCGGAGCGAGGCGGGCGAGGTAGCCCAGGACAAGCTTGCCGCTTTCCTGGGGTGCAGCCGGAGCCACGGAATAATCGGTGACGTCAATCGTCAACGGCAGGCGAGCAAACTTGGATTCCGGAATCGATAACCGTTCCATCATCAGCGACTGATAAAATCGGCTATGGACAGTGAAGAGATCGACCAGCGGCACAAGTTTCCGCATCCGATCCGTGGCCTGCGACCGATACGGTTCGGGAAGGGAATCAAGAAAGATGTCGTCTCCCTGCAGCGTGACCACGATGCGGGCTGGGCAACGGCGGCGAATTTCGGGAATGCAGCCAGCGATCAGCAGATTGCTGAAATGAATCACGTTCGGCCGCGCATGGTTCGCCAGCCAATCGACCAGTTGCTCGACCTCCCGTTTCTGGTGCCCGAGGGCACCGTCGAGCATCGAGACGGTCAACGGACCGAGGCCCGAATAGCTGCGCGAAAGGGCGTACGAAGTCACCCACTTCAGCAGACCCCGGTTGTCCAGCCAACGCGTCATTTTTGTCGGCAACGCACGGTATAGTCGCGATTTCTGTTCCAGGTAAACGTTGATGCCGCCGAAGAAAATGCGCGGCGCCGAAACGTCCGGTTCGTCGGTGCGAATCGGCGTATACGTCGGAATCAATTGAATATCGACCCCCGCCTGCATCAAGGCTCGGGCGAGCGTGTTGTCGTTCAGGCAACTGCCGCAGTACATGCCCGCCGCACCGGATGTCATGTAAACCACTTGGAGGGAATTGGAACTCATCGCAGCTTCACGCCGTCATTTCGACGTCGCCTACTTCGGTTCCGGCCCGGCGTCGCAGTACGGAACGGACCATCACGGCAATAAGGACAGCCGTGGCGGCGACGCCGCCCCACCGTACCGGTCCGGCTTCGAAGACGACGGCACCATTAAAGGCAATAAAGGCCAGGTAGGACTGTATTGTCAAAGCGATGCGAGGGAAACCCCAGTAACGTGCGTCGCCACCCAGCCACCACCAGAGAACATCGATTCCCCAAAGCGCAAGAAAGGCGTAGCTGAAGTACAAGCCCTCGCCAAACCGCCACCCGATCAGTTGCTCGGTTCTTTCCGCCGTGACGTCGATGGCGTGACGATGACTCCAGTGGTGGAAGTACTGAAATGCCGACAGAACATGGACCAGAAAGGCCAGCCAGCCGAGCGTCCAGACGCTACGCCAGGCGGGCGAACGATGATGCCGTATTTGCCCGGCGCAGCGAGCGATCAGCACGGCGGCAAACATCAACAGGGCCAGCCGAATCGACCAGCGTGTCAGCAGAATTCCAAAAGTCATGGGGCCTTGGCGGGTGGATCGAGCTTTTCGGCGGATTCTTTCAGGCGTGCGGCATGGAGGGCCTGCCGTTGCTCCATGACCGATCGGGAACGGCCATGATCGGTCGCCTTATCGTATTCACGATGGCGTTCTTCGAGCATATACCGATCCTCGTGGAGCCGCTCCAACAGCCGGCGCTCTATCGCCTTTTCGGCTTCCGGCAGATTGGCACCGGTTGCGGAAACGGGGGATCCCATACGGATCTCCTCGCGAAGACGGAGTTCCCATTCGCGGGCGAAAATCTCGCTGAGATCGAGATGCCCCTGGCCATGCATCAGCAATCGTGCGTCTTTGGGGGCCGAATTCCACGATTTTTCCGCCTGAACCGTGGCATACGCGTGGATCGTCACCAGCTTTAGCCGCACATCTCGAGCCGTTTTTTCCGTTTGCCACTCGGCTCGCCAGCGAATTTCCGTTTCGGTCTGCGACAGAATTCTTGGCGGCGGTTGCGGTGGAACAGCCGCCCGATAGTCCTCCGGCTTAACCTGGTACACCGCTCGGTCCGGAGCCCCCTTTTTTTCCGTTCCGGCTGCCAGCGGCCGGTGGACGGCCAGCGCGACGACTTGCAAAATCAGGACAATGGAAGTCGACAACCGCCGCCATTTTTGGATGTTGGAATTCGGCATGCCACTGACCATTCATTGGAAAAGCCTGGAACTCCCGTTGTATTTTCGCCCATTATGGCAGGGACTTAACCGTCGGTACACCTCCAGGCCGGCCGGCTCGGCCGACGGCAAAGCCGGAGTTTGCCCCCCCCCCCCCA
>VGZA01000018.1 GCA_016872775.1 Planctomycetota bacterium
GCTTGTTGCAGTGCTTGTTGCAGTGCTTGCCATCGGTGCCGCAAGGCTGGAAGCCACAGAGACAGCGCCCATCGATGGCGAACAACTGTCCGAGACCCCCGCTGGCAACGTCTCACCCGAGCCCGACGGCGCGAACCCGCAGATCGCCACTGCCGACCGCCGCGCGCGCGACGCGCGCGTTTTTCGGCACCGCGTTGACCCGCATTGGTTCGCGGACAACAACCGGTTCTGGTACCGCAATCAGCTGCCGGAAGAACGACGTGAATTTGTCGTCGTGGACTGCCTGCTCGGGACGCGCGAGCCCGCTTTTGATCATGCGGAGGTGGCCCGTCAGATTGGCGGAGAGACTCGCCCCGACCAACTGCCGGTCTTCCACCTTCGCTACTCCGCCAATGGTCAGAGTGTGCGCCTGATCGGTCGTGGAGCGAGCTGGGAATGGGATCCGGTCGAAAAGCGGTTGAGCAAGATGGACGAAAATGCAGACCCCGCGATCGATGAGGAACGGCTGGTCGCCGAGCTGAATATGCGGCCCTCGTCGCGAACGGGCGAGGAGACGGCGATCACCTTTGACAATCGGCTGGAAGCAGCCGTGGAGATCTTCTGGCTGGAGCCGGGCGGCGCCCGCACTTCTTATGGCAAGCTCCCGCCAGGTGCGCGACGTCAGCAGCATACCTTTACGGGGCACCGATGGCTGGTGCTCAAAGAAGACGGTGAATCTCAAGGAGTCTTCGAAGCGATCGAGTTCGGTGGCACGGCGATCCTCGACGGCACGCCTCCACGCCGCTCGGGTCGGCGTAATGGAGACTCCCGCACTGGCAATGGGCAGGAAGGCACCGATCGCGGCCGGCAGTCCCCCGACGGTAAGTGGTCCGTACTGTTGCGCGATCATAACCTGGTGCTGGTGGCAAGTTCGAACGGGGAAGAGCGCGTGCTCAGTCGGGACGGCTCCGTCGACAACCCGTACGACGAGTGGAGTTGGTCGCCCGATTCTCGCACGCTGGCGAGCTTCCGACGCGAGCCGGGCGAGCGCAAGGAAGTGTATCTCGTTCAATCATCGCCGGACGGAGGTGGACGCGCTCGCCTGCAATCCCGCCCTTACGCCCAGCCCGGCGACCGGTTTCCAACGTATGAGCTCAACATCTTCGACGTGGAAAGCTGCCGGCAATACAAACCGGCCGTCGACCGTTTCGAGCACGAGTGGCAGAAGCCACAGCCTCGCTGGAGCCCGGACTCCAGCCGGTTGCGGTACTCGCAAGTCGATCGCGGCCATCAGCGTTTTCGCGTTCTCGATCTGGAGGCGGCGACCGGTAGCGTTCGTGCGCTGGTGGACGAGCGTACCGAGACCTTCCTATGGACGGCACACACCGAGGGCAACAACCTCCCGATTGTCCAGTGGTTGCAGAAATCCGACGGTTTGATTCACGTCTCAGAACGCAGTGGATGGCGCCATCTCTACTTGATCAACGCGGCAACCGGCGAGGTCAAAAATCCGATCACGAGCGGCGAG
Source organism: Planctomycetota bacterium (assembly GCA_016872775.1). Taxonomy (GTDB): domain Bacteria; phylum Planctomycetota; class Planctomycetia; order Pirellulales; family Pirellulaceae; genus VGZA01. The sequence goes on from VGZA01000018.1 coordinate 1,508, forward strand.
TGGGTTGTACGTGGCTTGGACCGTGTCGACGAGGAGACCGGACAGGTCTGGTTTCGGGCCAGCGGCTGTGTTCCGGGCCAGGACCCATACCTGATCCACTACGGTCGAGTCGGATTGGACGGCACCGGTCTGGTCTGGCTGACTGCCGGGGATGGAACGCACACCGTGCAGTATTCCCCGGACGGCCGCTTCCTGATCGATACCTATTCGCGCGTCGACGCTGGCCCGACGACGGAACTTCGGCGGATCGAGGACGGCAGGCTGCTTGTGCCGCTGGAGACCGCCGATCTGCGGCCGTTAAAGGCCATTGGCTGGGAACCTCCGGAGGTCTTTCGGGCAAAAGGTCGCGATGGCGTTACCGATATCTGGGGAATCATCTGCCGGCCACGTAACCTCGACCCCAATCGCAAATACCCAGTGATTGAAGAGATTTATGCGGGGCCTCACGATTCCCACGTACCCAAGGCATTTTCGCCGCAGACCCGCTACGAGTCATTGATCGAGCGAGGCTTCATCGTGGTGAAGATCGATGGCATGGGGACCGCCAATCGTTCCAAAGCGTTTCATGACCGCTGCTGGAAGAATCTCAAGGATGCCGGCTTCGAGGATCGGATCTGCTGGATTCGTGCTGCGGCGGAGGCCTATGCCTATTTTGACCTGGAACGCGTGGGGATCTACGGCGGGTCGGCAGGCGGGCAAAACGCCGCGGCAGCCGTACTGTTTCACCCCGACTTCTATCGAGTGGCTGTCGCGGGATGCGGCTGCCACGACAATCGGCTCGATAAAGCATCCTGGAACGAACAATGGATGGGGTATCCGGTGGGACCCGAATACGCGCTGAACTCGAATATCGACAATGCGCATCGACTCGACGGCAAACTGCTGTTGATTGTCGGAGAACTAGATACCAACGTTCCGCCGGAATCGACGTTACGGTTCGCCGACGCCTTGATTCGACACAACAAGGATTTCGAAATGCTCGTCGTCCCCAATGCGGGGCACGGCATGGGCGGTGCCTATGGCGTCCGACGGATGCATGAGTTTTTCGAACGGCACTTGAAACCGGGAGGATAGCGTCTTCCATAGGGATGGTGCGGCGCGGCGATCCGTCAATCGTCCAGAATGCGGCGGGACTACGCCAAGACTTTGCCCCCGACAATCCAGGTTACGCCCGCGCTGGAAAATGGAATTGGACCGAGCCGGCCGGCTCGAACAGAACTTTGATAGACATTGGAACCGATAACAGTTCATCTAGCGGTTGTGCGAACCAGTTTACCTATCGAGTTTCCAGACGGATTATTGAGACCTTCAAAGGGGAGGGTAGTTCCATGAATCAGAATTCTCGTCGTGAATTTTTGGGTGAAATCGGGCGTGGAATGTTGCTGGCGGGACTGGGAACCTCTTTGGCATCGGAGCTTGGCCTGGCGAACGTTGCGGCGGCAGGCGAGGATCGCGCGCTGAGTTTCGGCAAACTCGAGCCGCTGGTGGCGATGATACAGGAGACCGAGCCGGCGAAGTTGACGGCCGAACTGGTAAGTCACTTGAACAACGGCACGAACCTGCGGACGCTGGTCGCGGCAGGCGCGCTTGCGAATGCGCGCACGTTTGGCGGTCAGGATTATGTCGGCTTTCACACGTTCATGGCGCTGGCGCCGGCCTACCGCATGGCGCAGGAATTGCCTGCCGCGCAGCAGCCGCTTCCGGTCCTGAAGGTCTTGTATCGCAATGCGAATCGGATCCAGGAATTCGGGGGTCGCAAGAACGAGATTCTGCACGAGGTGGCCGAGGAAGCCCCGCCGGCCGACAAGGAAGTCGGTGTTCATTTGCGGGAGGTGGCACGCACTGGTGATGTCGAAAAAGCGGACCGCACATTCGCCGCGGCGATGAAAGCGCCGATTGGCGAGGCATTCAATCACCTGCAATTCGAAGTTCAGGATGAAATCGACGTGCATCGCGTGGTGCTGGCATGGCGCGCCTGGGATACGCTGGACCTGGCGGGGCGCGAGTGGGCCCATTGCCTGCTGCGGCAGTCAATCCGTTATTGTGCCAATACGGAAAAATCGATGATCGAACGAGGTCACGCTCGCTCGCCGGTGCGAACCGTGCTCCCCATGTTGCTCGACCAATACAAATTGCTGGGCCGGGAGATGGGAACCAAAGTGGGCGACGACGCCTGGCTGCGGCAACTGGCGCAAACCATCTTCCGCGGCACGCGCGAACAGGCCGCCGATGCCGTGGCGCAGGCGATCGCGGAGGGGTACAACCAGGAGGAAATCGGTGAAGCGATCTCGCTGGCGGCCAACCTGCTTGTGCTCCATGATCCTGGCCGACCGGAACAAGGGGCAAACGCGGACAAGCCAGTCGGGAGCTGCCACGGCGATTCGGTCGGCGTGCACGCATCGGACGCCGCGAATGCCTGGCGAAATATCATCCGGGTAAGTACGCCGCGCAATGTCATCGCCAGCCTGATTGTCGGCGCGTACCATACGGGCGGTCAAAGCGGTCGTTCCAATCCGCAGCCGTACCCGTTCACGGAGCACCTGGCCGAGGTCAAATCGGAAGATGCCCGGACTTTACTGGCGGAAACCGAGACGGCGATCCGCGCGAAGGAGCAGTTCCGGGCCGCGGCCTTGATCGCCCGCTACGGCGCTCTCGGACTTCCGGCTCGGCCCGTATGCGACCTGCTGCTGAAATTTGCGACCAGCGAAGATGGAGCGTTACACGCCGAGAAATATTATCTGACGGTTCGTTCCGAATTTGATTCCATGCGGTCGTCGATACGCTGGGGACAACTCGTCGCATTGGCACGGGTGTCCGCCAGCGAATACGGACACCGTTCGGCCGGTTACGAGGAAGCCAGAAAACTTCTGAAGGTTTGAGAATCAGCCAACGGGCACTACGACAGGATTTCCCGAATCGGGGCGCCGCCATGACTGATCGACATCGGGCGGCCGACCGCGTCATAAACCGGGGTCTCATGGTCGATCCCCAGCAGCTTGTAGATCGTGCAACAGATGTCCGAGGTACTGACCGGATTGGAAGCCGGGTAAGCGGCCTGCGCGTCGCTGGCGCCGTGAACCGCTCCTCCCTGGATTCCCGCGCCGGAGAACAGCATCGAATAACAAAAAGTCCAATGATCCCTCCCGGCATTCTTGTTGATTTTCGGCGTTCGCCCAAAGTCGCTCATGACGACCACCAGGGTTTCATCGAGTAATCCGCTGTCCGACAGGTCCTGCATGAGCGCGTTGTAGACGGCATCCAGGTAGGGGAGGTTATAGTCCTTCAGCAGCTTGAAGTTCTGCGAGTGTGTGTCCCAGCAGTGAAGCTGCAGCTTCAAACGCTCCCAGTAACAATCCCAGGTGACATTGATGAAACGTACGCCCGCTTCGACAAGCCTGCGTGCAATCAGCGCGCTTTGGCCAAAGAGCGTGGGCGTGTAACGCTCGCGAATCTGCGGATCGACTCGGTCCAGATCGAACGCGTCACGGACTTTCGACGATGAGATCAGGTTCCAGGCCCGTTCTCGTTGCCGCGTCCACGATCCCTCATGGGCCGACCGGTCCACACGTTTTCGCTCGGCGTCCAATTGCTGCAACAGACTCTGACGGCCGTTCAACCGGTCGAGCGTCATCTCCTGATCGAGGTGCGTGTGCGGGATTTGCGGTATGCCACGCAGCGGTTGCGGGCTGTATTCCTGTTCCGGCGGCTTGTCGACGTACGGGGCACACGCCGTGTAGAGCGGATCATATTGCGAACCAAGAAATCCAGCCGTGGGGCCGGGGCGACGGATCGACTGCCCCCATCCCAGATAACAAGGCATGTAGACGTAGGCCGGTGAATCGGCTCTCGCGCCGTTGAGGTACTCGCAGACAGAACCCATGCTCGGGGGATGGGTTCGTTTGAGATTGCCGAGATCGGTTTCCGGAACCTCCCAACCGGTATAGCTCGGGATGCAGTTGTGGCAGCCAGCCCGGTGATTGATCGAGCGGACAATGGCCGAACGGTTCATCCATTTGGCGTGCAACGGGAGGTGTTCGCTGATCTCGATTCCCGGGGCATTTGTGGCGATCGGATTGAATTCGCCTCGGACTTCGGACGGCGCATTCGGTTTCAGGTCATACATATCCTGCCAAGGAGCGCCGCCGAGCAAGTACAGGCAGATGACACTCTTGGCCTTACCATTCCAAGGATGTACTCGTTGCTGTTCGGCCTGCAGTAATTGGGGCAAGCCGAACCCGCCCAGTACCGAAAGGGTGCCCACCCGGAGCGTTTCCCGGCGGGAAATGCCGTCACAAAACCGTCGCCGGCTGCCAAGCATGGTCAACATGATTATCTCAAGCAAGGAGATGGTTAAGTACTAATCGTAAGACTGCAGATAATGGTTGTGGCGAATCTGGGGCTCGAACGCGTACAGCTTCGCGTTTCTCAAGTGAAAACGCAATCGGATCGGCCGCGCCTGTAGCAGCTGACAATCCGGGTTGTCGTTCCATTTTAATACGTGCCGAACGCTGTCGGTGGTGATCGGCGTGCAGTCGGCAACGCCAAATCCGTCGATGGCATTTCCCTCGGCGTCGATCGCTTCGACGGTGAGCGAGCCGCCCGACGCGTCCGCGTTCACCACCAGCGTGTCACCGAGGAATACCAGTGGCTTTGTGGTCAGCGTGCCTGGTTCTTCGCCGGCGTTGACCGAAATAAAGCCGTCGAGCCGTAAGGTCGCCAGCCCGATACCGCTGTCGCGCGCGTCCTTGTGGTAAGTGTGCCAATGGCGTCCCGTAATGCCAGTGTAATAGAAACGGATTTCGTCGCCGACAATCAACGGCGGGTGATGCGGGTAGATCTGGCCCCAATCCCAGTCTTTGCGAAATTCACCGTAGGGGAGAAAAGTGGCCTGCGTGGCGCTCTGCTTCCAATCGCGCTCGCCCCGCAGCTCGGCCGCGGAGATCGCTCCATCGTGAAGCACCCGCTGCCACGTGACTCCATCCCGGCTGAAGGTCAGTTGATTATTGACGCGATCCATCCAGGGCTGGTCCTCGGGAATCGGCTTGATCGTTTCGCCGTGATAGGTGTTGAGCACGCCGATGTAGACGCCGTGATACGGCATCGCGCCCATTGTGTAGAGTTCCGTGGCGAAAGGCGCGTCCAATTTGCTCTTTCTAAGTACCGTGACCTTGGGCGACCAGTGGAGGAAGTCCTCGCTTTCGATGCGACTGATGATCCTGACGTTCGGCGGGCCGAAACGGAGGTAGGCGACGAAACGATTCAGCCGCCCGTCCCAATAGGGTGCGATCTGAGTGTCGCTGTACGGGATCAACGGGTTCTTTGGTTCCGGACGCCATTGAATCCCATCGGCCGAAGAGGCGACGCAACTTTGCAGTGAACTCGACTGGCCCGTCGGTTTGCCGAGATACATCATCTTAAATCGGCGATCGGGGTTTTTTTCCGCCGAGTCGATCATCACGCCAGCCCCGCCCACCCATGGCTCCCTGGGATCAAAGATCGCCCAGTTATTGCCGGCCCGCGGATCGGTGATTGGCTTCTCCCAGCGGATTCCATCCGGCGAAGTGACATAGCCCAACGATCCGGCAGCATCTTTGTCGTCAAGCCAGATCTGGTACCAGATCTTGTAAAGTCCGTCCCGCTCGTCGCGGACCACCGCTCCGTAACCAAACGGTGAAGAGAGTTTTTCCTCCCAGGGCTTGTCGCGGCGGACGAGCGGATTCTGCGGATGCTTGACGGGCTGGTTAAGAACTTTTCTCGTGTTGAGCAGCGATTCGATCACATAGTTATCGATGAACAGCTGCTTGCCTTGCAGCACGATCGCCTTGCCGACGATCTCGTCATCCAGATCCTTAAACATGCCAGGCGGCGCCTGGCGGTGTTGAGCAACTGCTGCCAACTGCGGTGCCAGCATCATCAGGGCAACTGCCCCGAGAGAAACAAATCCTCTCGCGAAATATTTCCGCGGGTTCGAAGCGACTGTTGGTTTCATATCAGTTCTGTTGGGGTGAGGAATCGTTTGACGGATCGGAGCGATAAGCGACCTCGACAGGAGACAGGGGCCGCACTTGATCACTCATCGTCATCGCATGTAAGCGGGCGCGGTTCATGTGAAACTTAAGCCGAATCTCCCGGCCGAGCAATTGGCCAAGGTCGGCGTGATTCGACCAGCGCACAGGATGGTCGAGAGCGTCCCCTTGGATTTCCCGCGACTCGGCGAGCGTGAAGCCGGGGATCGGTCCCCATTCGCGTGTCAGCGCTTCGACTCGGATCGAACCTTGATTCCAGGTGGCCGCATTCAGGAACAGATGCGGATGGGCGACGACGAACGGTCGGGTGAGCACGCGGCAGGGCTCGGCATCGGGGATTCCGGTTTCCAGCGAAGCGAACCGGTCGCGCTTGAGCGTCGCCAGCGCCACTCCGCCGCTGTAATGAGGCGACGCCGATTCGTCGGCGTCGTGGGGAAAGTTCAGAGCCGCGTAATAGACATAGATCGTGTTGTCGACGACGATCGGCTGCGGCTGCGAGCAGGCCATCGCCATGAAGTCGTAATAACCCAACGGCCCCGAGGCGATGAACGGCGTGCCGCGGCAAACGCGCGTGAAATGGACGCCATCGCGGCTCGTCGTCAGATGAATGTCGATTGGCTGGGGCCGCCGCAGGTGAAAAATGCTTGCGTAACCGACGTAGGTCGCGCCGAACTTGTGGCAGCCAAACTGGTAGAGTTCCGTGTCGGCCGGATCATCTGCGTTCATGGCAAGGATGAAACGATGGTTACGCCATGCTTGTAAATCGTCGCTTTCCGCATAGGCGTAGGCGCGGTTGTAACGGTCAATGGGCGATCGGTTGCGATCGCTTTCATTGGCGATCATCCGCTCGCTGAACTCGGGAATGATCCGCCGGTAAATGACCCATTTGTGTTTCGACGCGTCGAACATCAGGTGCATCAGGCAGTCGTCTCCATTGCCGGCGACATCGTGCGGCGTCTGCCAGAACGGCGATGCCGCACAGGACCAGTGCACGCCATCGGGTGACGTCGCAATATGTGCCCCGCGTCGGTGATCCTGAACGATCGCCAGCGCGACGTAAGTTTCCGACTTGTCGCGCGGATCTGGGTGTTTGTTGACGCCCCAGAAAAATGCTTTCTTTCCCTGGGGTGCGATTGCCGTGGTCGGGACAACGTACTTTTCAGGCCCGTACGAAAAACGCGTCGTGGATTGGGGGATCATGTCGCTGGCGAAGACGACGTTATGGTCGCGTCTCCCCGCCACTTCGCACGCGCCCAAGTCGGGCCGTTCCCATGCGATGCCGTCTCGGGAACTGTAATAGAGCATCCAGCCGGCGTTCCCACCCACGAAACCGGCCTTCGCATCGCTGCCAGCGCGAGCCCACATCTTGAACAGCTTCGCCTCGGAATCGTACATCGTTGTGTACGGCTCGATATATGTTCCCTCGCACCATCGCTCCGGTCGGATCACGGGATTCAACAGATGTTTCCTGGCCGGGTGCAATTTCCTCGACACACCCGGCGTCGCCTCCAGCAGCTGGTTATCGAGAAACAACTCCGTCATGAACGTCGGCCGGTCGGCCGATTGGCTGTGGTCGTTCCCCGGCGCGGCGGGGTCATCCGCGGAAGCCGCTCGAAAATTTCCCAGGGCCGCACTCGCGATTCCAGCTGCCTGAAGGAACTGACGGCGATTCGATTTCATCGGATGGTATCTCGAGGAGGTTGCTGGTGGGACGCGGCTGCGTGCCCGGCGCTGGGAAGCATTTTCCCGAGTCTTCGCGGGTCGAGGTCCCTTGAGTCTAACCGTCGCCGGGCTACAATCAACCGCGGAGCAATTCGGTCGTCATCGGCGGAAGTTGATGTCGGGTCTCCAGGTCCCATTCGCGTGAGTTGATTACCGATGAGTTGTCGAACGGCATACCTTTGTCTGGGCATTGCGCTGCTGATTCTCCAGGGTCCGGCCAAAGTGTCCGGCCAGCAGAAGTTCGGTTCGCTTCGGGCGGACCGCATTTTGTTTCTGGGGAACAGTCTCACCTTGCACGGCCCGAAGGCGGAGATCGGCTGGACGGGGAATTGGGGCATGGCGGCGACATCGGAGGATCGAGATTTCGTTCACCGGCTCACCGCAGCGATCGCGAGCCGGTCTGGCGGCCGACTGGTTCTCGAACCGGCAAGCCACGAGAACATCGAGTCTGCCGCAAATGTGCTCAACATCGCGGATATTCTGGAACGCGGGTACGCGACCTACGAGACCGCCAGAATCCGTAAACAGCTCGAATCGAAGGCGGATATCGTCGTTCTGCAGTGCGGTGAAAACGTACTGTCGCAGGGCTTCGATGCGGAGGCATTCTACAACGGCCTGCGCGCCCTGCTGAACGACCTGAAAGCATCGGGTAATCCGCAGATCTTCGTGACCAGCCACATATTATGGGCAAACCCAGGGATGGATGAGATCAAACGGAGGGTCTGCGCCGAAGACCCAACGCATCGGACTTTCGTCGACATCAGCGCCTACCAGGCGGATATTGCCACGAATGGTCCCGTGGGACATCCCAGCGACACGGGCATGAAACTGATCGCCGATACCTTGTTCGCCGCCATCGCCAGGAAGGCCGAAATCATCGAGTTATCGAGCTCCCATTTGGCCGCGGTAAACCGGCGGCGGCGCATCTACGTCAACGATGATGTCGGCTACGATGCGGTGGCGATGGGGCCGAAGTTGACGGCAATCACGCCTGAGGAGTGGATCGCCGCGCGATTCAGTGTCTTCGACCAGCCGGGCAGCCAGGTCGACTGCGTGGGTTTTTGCCTGGATGAAGGCAACATCGCGGCCTATCCCAGCAAGATCATTCCGGAACTGCAGTACCCGACACTGCTTCGCTGGCGCGGCGACGGAGTCGACATTGCACAACGAATCGTCGAGGAGGGCCATCGCCGCAAACTGGAACTGTTCTGGGAGCATCGGATTAATGGCGCCGACCGCGAAGTGGATGTGATGACTCCCGCCCGCATTGCGCTGAAGGATGAGCATCCCGAGTGGCTGATTGCGGGTGGTTGGTGGAAGCCGGGCTTGTGGAATTTCGCGATTCCAGAAGTGCGACAGCATAAGGTCGCCGTTTTGCGGGAAGTCGCCGAACGGTATGACCTGGATGGGATCAACCTGGACTTTGGTCGCCATCCGCCGGTGCTGCCGATCGGGCAGCAATGGGAACATCGCGAGGCACTCACCGACTTCGTACGGCAGGTGCGGCGGATGTTGCAAGGTGTGGCTGAGCGGAGGGGGCGGCCGTTCCTGCTCTCCGTGCGCGTCGCCGATACGGTTCCCGGCTGTCATTTCGACGGGATGGACATCGAATCGTGGGTACGCCAGAACCTTGTCGACATCGTCATTCTCGGCACGCGATCGATTCAGGTCGATCTCGCCGGTTTCCGGCGTGTTGCCGCGGGTAGTCATGTCAAGTTGTATCCCTGCATCGATCAGCATCATTCACCGGACGGTTATCATGCTGTCGCAAACCCGGAGTTTCTGCGCGGTGTGGCCGCCAACTGGTGGCAGCAAGGCGCGGATGGAATCGCCACGTTCAACTTCTGGAATGAGCTGCCCGAAGCGGGAAAGCGGATCGGTTCGTCCGGACCGATATTCGACGGCCAGTCCGTGCATGCGCTCGTCTACAAGGAGATCGGCGACCCGAAACAACTATCGCCGCTTGATAAGTGGTTCGTCGTTTCTCGCCGCTATGGAGGCGGATTCTATGATCGGCTGGGGAACCGCTGGAACGACTACACCAATCTGAACCATCAGGCGCCACTGCCTTTGGAGCTCGGCGCCGATCCGACCTGGGTCGAGGTATCGCTGGCCGACGACATTGCAGCCCAGGCGCAGCGGGTCGAACGGCTCGAACTTCGCCTGGAATTCTCCGCGAATGCCCGACCCGAAGGAATTGCGGTCAAGTTCAACGGAATCCCGTTACAGCCTCAAAAGCAGGAGGGCAACGTCTGGCTCGCGAAGCTCGCTCCGCAACAGACCGCCGTGGGGCGCAATTTGCTTACCGTGGATGGCGCCGCGGCGGCAATGCGCGCGCCGGCCGTCTCGCTCGAAAAAGTCGAGGTTCACGTCAAGTACCGGCCGGATCATCGCGAGCATTGAGGGCCGGTTTTCCAAGTCTTGGGCGTGGCGATGCGCCGTGCGAACAACGGTTTCCCGTCAATCGCGTCGTGGCAGCGGGTTCCACGCATCCGCGTTCGAGATTATTCTAATACGTTGGAAATGCAGGCCCGCGCCCTGGACACGGGACGACCGCCTTCCGAGGTGAACTGATTGAGCCATGACATTCGCTTATCGCCAGAGCCTTGAAACGGATCGCCCATGATTGTTCGACCAGATCGTCCCGCGTCGGTCGCGATCGTCGGGGGGGGGCCGGGTGGGCTGATGACCGCCTATCTTCTTCAGAAGAAGTCGGCCGTACCGTTGCGCATAGCGCTATACGAATCGAGCGGCCGTTGCGGAGGCAAAGTCATGACTCCCCAGTTTGACTCCGCGCCGGTGCGATACGAGGCGGGAGCGGCCGAATTCTATGACTACTCGAACTGCGGCGCGGGTTCCGGCGCGGGATGCGCTGACGATGCGCTCAAGGAATTGATCGCCGAATTGGGGCTCTCGGTTTCGCCCATGGGTGGTCAGTCGGTCGTTATGGGCGAGCGTTGGCTGGCGAACCTGGACGATATCGAGTCCCATTTCGGGTTGCGAGTTCGGCAGTCGCTGGAAACGTTTCATGGCCAGGCACGCGACCGCTTATCGCCCTGGGAGTTCTATTGTTCGGGCGGAATGGAGGCAACCCCCGTTGACCGGCCGGGCCGGAGCTTCGAGTCTTACCTGCGGCAGTCGATCCACGGCCCGCAGAGGAAGATCGTCGAGAATTTGATCCACAGCGACCTGGCGACCGAGCCCTCGGCGACCAGTGTCGAATACGGGCTGCAGAACTATTTGATGAACGATCCAGCCTACATGCGCCTGTATGCCATCGACGGCGGCAACGAGCAACTTATTGACCGCCTGCGGGACCGCGTGGCGGCTACGTTTCGGCTTAACGAACCGGTGCAGGAAATTCTGCCCGGCGCCCACGGTCGATTTCGAGTCCGCTCTAGGCCCGATGGAGAACCGCGGGAAAGCGAGTACGATTTTGTGATTGTCGCCGTTCCGCATGACGCCCTTGGCGGAATTAGGTTCGGCGGAGCACGTTTGTCCGTGGCCATGGCCGCCCATCGCGACCGGTATGACCACCCGGCTCACTATTTGCGCATTACTATCCTCTTCCGACGACCGTTCTGGCGTGGCATAATGGTCGATTCGTATTGCATGCTTGATCGGTTCGGCGGCTGTTGTCTTTACGACGAGTCGTCCCGGTCGATTGAACCCGGCTGGGGTGTGCTCGGATGGCTCTTGGCCGGGGAACAGGCTCGTCAAAGTGCGGTGGTGCCTGACGACGTATTGATCGGCCAGGCGCTCGACAGTTTGCCTCGACGACTGGGCAATGCGAGGAAGTGGTTTCTGGAGGGGCGCGTTCACCGTTGGATCGGGGCGGTCAATGCGATTCCCGGCGGGGTCGCGCCACGGAGCTTGGATCGGCGCCACCAGGTCGATCCGGAGGTCCATTCACGATTGTTTGTCGTCGGGGATTACCTGTTCGACGCAACGCTGAACGGCGTGCTCGATTCGGCGGACTACGTCAGCGACTGGGTGGTTGCGGAACTTCATTAATCGAAAGTGCATTAATCGGTTCAGCATGCGGATTTACTCAAACCAAAGACCGGACCCTACCTCGGCCCCACAAGTAACTTCCGATCTCGAAGTCGTCGCGCGTGTTTCGTCCGATCGGCTTGACGAGGCGCCAGCTCCTGGCGTCTGGCCCCAAGGCACCGAATTCCTCCGCATCGCTCTGGTCACCGACCCGCCGGCTTCCGCCGACTGCCTTGACCGATTCGAAGTCGCCGGTCGAAAAGCGGTCGTCATGGAACAATTTCGCGATTGCGCGCTGGCGGAAAACGTGCCGCTGCCCGCGCCGGTCATGGATGACAGAAATTGGGCGGTGATTAAGGTTCCTCACGAGTCCCACGACAATCAGGATCTGATTCTGCAATTGCAGGCCTGGTCCGACACGTTCGTCTGCCATGAACCCGGAGGGCCGGTGCGGAGTATCCTCCTGACCATGCAGGGCGCCAGCATTCTCTACCGCCCGGGCTGGATTGCCGTCGTCGCGGACGCCGATCGGTTGCCGACGGTGACGCGCGCGATTCTCGAAGCGGCGTACTTCGAATCCGAGTTATGTTGCATCGAGTCATCCATCGACGGCTTGTGGAACAATGTTCAGGCGGACGCCGCCGCGGCATTTGAATTCGGTCGACGGCAATTATCCCGCCGCGGGGAACTTGCGGAGCGATTTCAGTCCGTGTTCATGCTGCGGATGCGACTCGCGCGGCTGGCACCCCACGTGCATGTGCCGCACGTGTTTCCGCCAACGCTGGCCAGCCAGATCGCCGAGCGGCTGCGCGAACGAACCCGGATGGTCGATCGCCTGGAACTGGCCAGCAACAAACTGGTGGCCCAGGAACAGGTCTACGAGATGTGCAGCCACCGCGTGAACGAGTACGTGCTGACGCGTCGCGGCCACCTCCTGGAATGGGGCATCATAGCGATCCTCCTCGCTCAATCCGCGCTCTGGATCTACGAACTGATCGCCAGCTCCAGCCGTTGATCCCTGCGATTCTACCCGGGGTTGGACGATGTCCGATCGATGCGCGAGCCGTTGGCATGTCCCGGCGCGTCAAGTTTGACGGTTACGTCGACCTTACGGCATCTGCCGCGGTGGCAGCTGGAAATGTTTGCCTGCCGATACCGGTAACCTAGATTTGGGAGTTGCCGGACCCATGATCGACGCGGGTCTTGGCGGGCCGAATCCTTGTAGAATTCCGAGATTGATCATGAAAGTTCGTTCGCGACGCTGTGCATTCTCCCTGTTGGAATTGATGGCCGTGATTACGATGATTGGCGTGGTCGCCGCGGTGACGATGTTCCGGCTGAATGCGATTGACCGTAAAGCCGCCTGTGAAACGGTGATCAAGCAGAATGTAAATCTGTTGCAGAGCGCCGTGGAGCGCTACCGCTACGAAAAGAATGTCTTTCCGGCGGCGATCGACCAGTTGGTGGCCGATGGCTATTTGCCGACCGTACCGGCGGAGCCGGAATTCTTCAAGTATGGCTACGACCCGTCTTCGGGCGTCGTTTCGTATTCGTTGAGGTAGTAGCTCGAAACGTGTTTCGAGCTACGAACCCGCCTGTGACGATTATTTTGGCTGTACCAGCCATTCGGAAGTTACCAGAAATCCCGGTCCTGACGGTCGTATCACGGAATCGAGGACGCATGAACATTCCGTTCGGTTCGTGCCGATCGAACGTATTATCCCAGGGCGGCGGATCCATCCCGACAAAACCCAATGGAGTGGGCCGACGATGCAATCTCGATGGAAGCGATGGGCGCAACGGAGTCTGGCGGCGGGCATTCTTGGATGGTACGCGCCGGCGATCGGAGCCGTTGATTTCTGGCAACCGGAGGCCCGTTCCCCGTCGGACCTGCCACGCAGCGAACTGGTCGTCGTTGATCGATGTGACAGCGACTGCTGCGCCGATTCGGTCTCGGATTGCTGGCGCGACAATCTCCAGGTCTGGCTGGGTGGGGAAGCGTACAAGGGGCTGGGAGACACGAAGCAGCCTCCAGCTCTGGTCGCGGGATACACTAACAACGCGGGAATTGTCAGCGGCGGAAATACCAGCTTCGGGCTGGGCGAACGGCCGGTGCGCGGTCAATTTGGCGCAAGCTACGGCGTGTACGACGTGGCCGGCAGAGACACCGTCAGTCGATCGTCATCCGAACAGCAGGTTTACGCCACGCTGGGCATTTATCGGCGGGGCGACGTCGAGTGCCATGAGCACCTATCGTGGGGCTTGGTTTACGATCATTTCTGGGGGCATCAGTACGGAATGGCCGCCGATCAAGTCTATCTTGGCCAGGTCCGCGGAATCGTCGGCTATGCCGTGAACGAGTGTAATGAAATCGGGTTCTGGGGTACTGCGAGCGCCGGCCGGGATTCGATTCAATCTTCAGCGCTCGCCGGCGTGGTGCCGTTGCTGTTGCAGACGACGACTGTTCGTGCGGCCAACCAGTTCAATACCTATTGGCGCCATAACTGGGAATTTGGCGGTTCGACGATGGCCTATGTCGGGCTCGCCGACAGTGCGGATGTTCAAGATTGGATCGTGGGCGTTCTGGGGCAGGCGCCGCTGAGCGACCGCGTGGCGCTCTACAGCAACGTGACTTTTGCCTTACCCGGGTCAGGGCCGGGCGTGCTGGGTGCCAACGAGCTGCAATGGAATTTCAGCCTGGGCCTGAGTTACTCGTTCGGCGGCAAAGCCTGGAGTTCGAATGTTTCCGGCAATGCGGACTCCCCGCTGCTGCCGGTCGCCAATAACGGCTCCTTCATGATCACCAATTAGGCGGTCCGCAAGGCCGATGAACTGAACGCTGCCGCCGTGACAGTGGCTTCCAGCTGCTGCTGTGCCGCGGCAGTGGCTTCGGATCGAAGCGCCATTGGCTTCGCGGTTCAGTCCTTGCGATCGAGGTGCCCGGACTTGCCAATTGCCCGCAACAGCCGCAGTCCCACGAGGATTGCCACGGTGCAGCCCATCAGTCCCAGGAACGAAAGATCGCGCAAGCCAAAGGGGTTCTCACTGTCGGGAAAGAGCAGGGGTGGTACTTTCTGACTGAGCAGCAACGAGGAACCAAGGAAGAGCGCGCTGGCGAGCATCCCCAGGACCAGTCGATTCACGGAGGGGCCCAGCCCACGGTGGTCGAGATGTACGTCAAACTTGCCGGTTTGCACCTGGTCGAGGATTTCCAGCATCCGGCCGGGCAGGATTTCGGCCAGATGTTCCACCTCCATGTAGATGCGGCGCAGCTTGCGCCACTGCCGCGCGGGGGACAGGCGCCGCAGCATCAGCTTGCGATGGAACGGTTCCATTACCTCCAGCAGGCTGAAATCGGGATGCAGCGCCTTGGTCGTGCCTTCCAAGGTCACCAGCGTCTTGATCAACAGGCTGACCTGCGAAGGCAGTGTGATATGGTATTTGCGGATGATCTCCACCATGTCGTTCAGCGCGCCGGCGACATCGAACTGCCGCAGGGACAGCGTGGCGTATTGTTCAACGAAGTCGGCCACATCGACGCGCATCGCGGCTTCGTCGAGATCCGGTGGCACGGTGCCAACCCGCTTGATCAAGGTGGTCAGCATGACCACGTCACGTTGCACGATTGCCAGCAGCATCTCCTCGATATCCTCGCGCAACCGTTCTTCGATCCGGCCGACCATGCCGAAGTCCAGTAGCCCGATCACGTTGCCCGGCAGCACCAGGATGTTGCCGGGGTGGGGATCCGCGTGGTAAAAGCCCTGCGTGAAGATCATCTGAAGGTACAATTCGGCGCCAAGTCGAGCGATTTGCGCCGGATCGTAGCCTTGTTCAAGCAGCGCGGTGTTGTCCCTCAGCGAGATGCCCGAGAGCCGCTCCATCGTCAGGATCCGCGCCGTACAGAAATCGGTATGCGGCTTCGGAACCCGCACGGACGGATTGTCCGCGAAACTGGCATTGAATTGCTGCAGACTGCGTTCTTCGCGGCCAAAATCCAGTTCGCGACGCAAGGTTCGCGCCATTTCCGCGGCGGTCTGTACCGGCCGGTAGCGGGCAAGCTCCGGGATCCGTTCCGCCAATTGGGCCAAAGTCGAAATAACATCCAGGTCCTCCTGCACGATGCGTTCGATGCCATGGTGCTGCACCTTGACGACCACTTCCTCGCGGGATCGAAGTCGGGCGCGGTGCACTTGGCCAACGGACGCCGAGGCCAGAGGCACCGGATCGAATTCCTGGAAGAGCTCCTCGATCGGCTGGCCTAACTCCTCCTCCACCATGCGAACGACCACATCCGCTGGGTCGGCGGGTACGTTCGATTGCAATTGCTGCAACTCCGCCGCGAGTTCTTTGCCGATCAAGTCGGGGCGCGTCGAAAGAAGTTGCCCCAATTTGATAAACGTCGGTCCCAAGTCGGTCAGCGCCAACCGAATGCGTGCCTCGCGGGTGTGGCGAGCAAGGATTTCGCCGTCCCGATTCTTCAATTGATCTTTGGCGAAATCGATGTTGGTGTGGCTCAGCCAGTCCGCCAGTCCGTAGCGGCTCAGCACCGCGACAATTTCGGTGCCGCGTTTGACGTTGCGAAAAATATGCGGGATGGAGGAGATTTTCATCGCATTTTCGATTCTAGTCGCCCGGAATCGGCTTGGCTATTCAAACGAAGCGGCTGTCGGCGCCCCCGTGGCTTGACCGAGGCCTCCAAATCGACCAGATTAGCCTTCGCGCGAACACGATCGAAGGAAAAAGGAAGAAGGCAAAAGGTGCACTCATGAATCGATTCCTCTGGTTTTCAAGCTGGATGGTGATTGGCTTGACTTGCGAGCTGGCATGGGCGGAGAACTGGCCGCAATGGCGGGGACTTGGCGGCAACGGCATCAGTCAGGAAACGGGATTGCCGGCGGAATGGGCCAACGCAAAGAACGTGGTCTGGAAGCTGGACCTGCCAGGGCCGGCCGGATCGACACCGGTAATCTGGGACGACCGCATTTTTCTGACTTCGATCGAGGGCGACGATCTGTTGCTGATGGCCGTGTCGACGGCAGCAAAACGACTCTGGAAGCAAGTGGTGTCCAAGGGCAACAAGGACGTGCGCAGCGACGAAGGAAATTCGGCGTCCGCTTCTCCCTGCACGGACGGAAAATATGTCTGGGCATTTTTCGCGAACGGAGTTCTGGGTTGCTACGCGGCTCAGGATGGTCGGGAAGTCTGGAAACTCGACGTCCAGGACCGGTATGGTCCGCTGCAAATTCAATTCGGCATGACCTCCACGCCGGTGCTCGACGGCGATACCCTGTACCTGCAATTGATCCATGGCGATGGCAATCCGTCGACGCGCGAAGCACGCATTGTCGCGCTGGATAAGGCGACCGGAAAGGAACTCTGGCAGTCGGAGCGGCCGAGTCCCGCGCATTCGGAGTGCGAACATTCGTATGCTTCGCCGACGATCTATCGCGACGGCACGTTCTCCGCGTTGCTCACCCATGGCGCCGACTATCTTGTCGCCTACGGTCTGCGGGACGGGAAGGAAATCTGGCGCTGTGGCAATCTGAATCCGGCGGGATCGTACAATCCCACGCTGAGGTTTGTCGCTTCGCCGGTAGTCGGGGAGGGAAAAATCGTTGTGCCTTCGGCCAAGAATGGACCTGTATTCTGCCTGAAGCCGCAACTGGCTGGGGACGTTACCGACCAGGAATCGGCCTACCTCTGGAAGCGCTCTGCGGGGACTCCGGACGTGCCGTCGCCGCTGATTCACGACGGACTGGTGTATCTATGCCGCGAAAACGGCAACCTGGTTTGTATCGACGCGGAAAGCGGCAAGGAATACTATGAGAAACGGACGTTTCCCGACCGTTATCGCGCATCCCCGGTATTTGCCGACGGCAAGATTTATGTCATGGGCCGCAAAGGCGTCGTCACAGTGATCAGGGCCGGCAAGGAATACGAGCAGCTGGCACAGAACGAGATGCAGGAGGAGATTTCGGCGTCGCCGGCGATCTCCAACGGCCGCATCTATCTGCGTACGTTTCAGCGACTCTACGCGATCGGCATGCGCTGAAGTGTCTGCCCCGAAGGGGCACGACAAACCTGCCCAGGGTCCAGTCCGTCGAGCCACCCGACCGAAACCGAAACGGTGAGCAATCGTGGCGATCGAATCGTACCCTCGGGCCCCATCGGGCCGTCGCAGCGATCGACTGTCAGTGTCCGGCGGCGCGACTGAGCGAGAAAATCGGCAGCATGATCCCCAATCCGATGGCACCGACGATCAATCCCATGACGGAAATCATGATCGGCTCGATCACGCTGGTGGCGGCCTTCAACGACGTTTCGACCTCCCGGTCGTAGTACTGGGCGACTTTGTTCAGAACGAGATCCAACTTGGCGGTCTCCTCGCCGGCGTTGATCATCTGCACCAGGGTGCGGGGAAACAGCTTCGATGCACGAAGCGATTCCGCGACGCGATTTCCCTGGATCACCTGATCCCGGACCTGGAGCCAGGCCTGTTCGAAGTGGTAATTGTTCGCGATTTCGGCACACAGCTCGATGCTCTCGAGCAGGGAGACGCCCGCATGCAGCATGGCACCCAGGGTGCTGATGCAGCGGCTGATCACGACCTTGCGGTAGGCGGGTCCGAGTATCGGCAAGTGGATCCAGAGTCCGTCTAAAAATTTGCGACCCGTCAGCGTACGGCGGCCGAAGTAGCAGGTCGCGACGAGCATCATCAGCGCCGCCAGCCAGGCTGGCCAGTAGCTGGTCAGCGCATCGGAAAGTGCCATCATGATCATGGTGGGTCGGGGAAGACGCAACCCCTTCGTTTTGAACAACGGCAGGAACTTCGGCAGGATATAGGCCAACAAGAACACCGTGGTTCCAACGGCCAGCACGACCATGATCAGGGGATAGGCCATCGCGGCGCGCACCCGGCTCTGCGTATCGAGTTGTCCGCGCAGGTGATTCGCAACCCGTTCGAGCATCGCGCCCAGAGTACCGGTCCGTTCACTGGCCTTGATCAGCGAGACAAACGTTCGGTCAAAGCAGGCCGGGTAACGACCCAGCGCGACCGAGAGATCTTCTCCACCCTCCACGCGATTGCGCAAGTCGATCAGCATCGACCGCAATCGAGGGTTATCGGTCTGCTCATAAATGCCCTGGAGTGCTCCGGACAGGGAGATCCCCGTGTCGACCATCACGGCCAACTGGTTGGCCACGTAGACGATATCCGACTTTTTGACGCGGCGCGAAAACAGCGACAAGGCCGAGTCGTTGTCCGACTCGCACAGCTCGACGACATGCCGTTCGTCTCGAGCGAGCATCGCGGTTGCTTGTTCGCGGTCCTCCGCGGCGATGGTACCGTGGTGGTTCTTACCCATGTTGTCCCGGGCGCGATAATCGAAACTCATTCGCGTTTTTCTCCCCCATACCCAACCATTTCGCCGGCGATCTGCACGACCTCCTCGATAGTTGTCAGTCCCTCGCGCACTTTACGGAATCCATCCTGGCGCAGGGTGATCATGCCCTGGCTCAGCCCGATGCAGCGCAACTCGACCACCGACTTGCCGGCCACAATGGCGTCGCGCAACTCATCGGTGACCACCACGATTTCGTGGACGCCAAGTCGCCCGGAGTAGCCGGTGTTTCGGCAACGGCGACAGCCGGCACCCTTATAAAAGCCATCCATTTCGAATCCCATGTTTTCGATCGCCTTGCGGAGCGGTCGCGGGGGCTGGTACTCCTGTTTGCATTTCGGGCAGACGCGGCGGATCAGCCGTTGCGCCAGAATCATGTTCATCGCCGCGCCGATCAGATACGGTTCGACTCCCATATTGATCAGCCGGGTGATGGCCGATGGCGCGTCGTTGGTATGCAGAGTGCTGAAGACCAGATGGCCGGTCAATGCCGCTTGAATCGCGGTGCGAGCGGTCTCTTCGTCGCGCACCTCGCCGACCATGATCACGTCGGGATCCTGTCGCAACAGCGTCCGCAACGCCTTGGAGAATGTCAGCCCCACCTTTTCCTGAACCTGGAACTGGTTGATCATCGGCAGATGATATTCAATCGGATCCTCGACGGTGCAAACGTTGTTTTCCATCGAGACGATCTCATTGATCGCGGCGTACAGCGTCGTCGATTTGCCGCTGCCGGTCGGACCAGTAACCAGCACGATCCCATTGGGGGCGGTAATCGACTGCTGGAACAGATTGAGAACATCCTCGCTGAATCCCAGGTCGCGCAGATTGAGGGAGACGTTGCGGGTGTCCAGCACGCGGATCACGGTTTTCTCGCCGCGACTGCCGGGAAACGTGCTGACGCGCAGGTCGACTTTGCGGCCGTCCAGCATCACGTGCACGCGCCCGTCCTGCGGCAGACGTCGCTCGCTGATGTCCATGCCGGCCATGATCTTGATGCGGCTGGTCATCGCTCCCAGGAGGCGGCTAGGAATCTCCAACGCCTTGTACAACCGGCCGTCAATCCGAAAGCGGATTCTCAGGCAGCGATCGGCCGGCTCCACATGAATATCGCTCGCGCCTTCCTTGACCGCCTGATAGATTACGTAATTCACAAGCCGGATCACCGGCGACTGTCCCGCCACTTCCTCGATGTCGCCGATATCCTCGATTTCCGTTTCGATCAGCGTGACGTCAGCCTGCTGCGAATCGTCGATGATGTCGTCGATGACAAACACCTTGGAGTCCGGCAGGGTCGTGAACATCCGCCGGATATCCTTCGGCGAGGTCGCCACGATCTGAACCTGTTTGCCGGTCAGGCATTTCAGCTCCTCGATCAGAAACAGGTTGGCCGGTTCCGTCACCGCCACGGTCAGCGTGTCGCGGACACAGAACAGCGGCAGCACCAGGTTACGTTCGATATAGTCGCGTGGTATCGCCTCCAGGACCTTGGTGTCCTGCAGCCGTGCTTCGAGCTTGGCGTAGGGCACGTGGTACTCTTCGGCCAGCGCTTCGATCACTTGGTCTTCCGAGCAAAACTCCAGGTCGACGAGAATCTCGCCTAACAGCTTGCCGCGTCCGCGTTCCCGCTGGAATTCGAGCGCGGACTGCAGCTGCTCCAGCGAAAGATGGCCGCGTTCCACGAGCAGGTTGCCGAGCCGTTTGCTGGACTTTTGCGTGGCGATCATAGGCGACGTGGTGGGGATGGAGATGCTCGCTCGTCCGATCGTGAACATCCGACGAGGCGAGCCAAGGCGGGGAAGGGGAAGTCAACGAGGGGCGTCCAACGACGGTTCAGACAAAGCTCTTGACCGCGTCGATGACGCTTTCAAATACCTCCAGTTGTTGATCGATGCGCGTAAGTTCCAGAATCTTGCGGTTGGTCTTGTTGGTTGTGGAGATCTTCAAGTCTCCATGCAGCTCCCGCAGCGCCTCCTGAGCGGAGACGAGCGCGGTGAGTCCCGAACTGTCGATCGATTCGGTCGAGTCCAGTTCCACGATCACCTTGCAGCAATCCTGGGATGTAACGAACTGCTCGAATTGCGTCGCGTTGTCGTCGGTCAATTCCTCCGGAGTATGTACTACGACGACTTCGCCGAAAATCTCCGTGGGTAGTTTCATGGTTGAGCCCTGGCTCGGTTCAGGTTGTGCGGATACCGGCGGTGCTATCCGCCGACACGGATTCATTTCCTAGTAACAATTCCACCCTGCGCAGCAGGTCTCGCGGGCTGAACGGTTTGTTGAGCACCGCCAGAATGTTGAAGCGCTGCCGCAGTTCCTCGTGGGGCAACTCGAACCATTTGCCCGTCAGCATGATCACCGGGATCCGCGAGGTTTCCGGCGTCTCGTGGATCCGCTGGGCGAGCTGGATCCCCGTCATGAGAGGCATCTGGCAGTCGGTAATCACCAGATCGGGATGACTCGTCTGGATCAGCTCCCAGGCCTCCTGCCCATCCTGGGCACAGCGGACAGTGAAACCCGCGCGTTGGAACTTGAGCTCCGCGGCTCGCAGGATATGCGGTTCATCGTCACATACGATCAGATCCTTCACCGTTCACCTGCCTCACAAACAACTTGTGCCTGGGCTTCGCGAAACTCGCTGGTTCCCCGTCCGGCATTCGGCAGCGAGACACGGAAGATACTCCCTTTGCCCAGTTCGCTGCGCAAGGTCAGTCGCCCGCCGTGGACGTCCTCGACGATGTGCTTGGCGAGCGGCAATCCCAGTCCGGTTCCTTGGGCCATGTTCTTGTCTTTTTTTACACGGTAGAACTTCTCAAAGACCTTCTCGCAATCGTCCTCGCTCAGCCCGACGCCCTTGTCCTCGACTTCGAAATAGACTTCTGAGTCATCGACGCGGCTGCGCAACGTGACTTTGCCACCCTGGTTGGTGTACTTGATCGCGTTCGACAGCAGATTGATCGCAGCTTGCAGCAACATGTCCCGGTCCGCATGCACGCCGACATACAACTGGCTCAGGTCCGACACGAGGCTGATCTGCTTCTGCTGCGCGCTGGGAGCGACCACACCGATCGCTTCGTTCAGCAATTCGTTCAGCGACCGGGCTTTCTTCTGCACGTCCACAACGCCCGCCTCGATCCGGGCCAGATTCAGCAGGTTCTCGACCAGCCGCTGCAGTCGTTCCGCCTGCGCGTTGATGACGTCGAGAAACTCCTCGCGCTGGGCCGCGTTCTCCGCATCGCCGTCCGCCAGCAGTTCGACGTAGGCCTTGATGCCGGACAGCGGCGCCTTCATTTCGTGGCTGACCGCTGAGACAAACTCGGCGTTGCGCTTTTGAATCACTTTCTCGGCCGAAATGTCGGTGAGCACTGCCACGGCGCCCTGGAGGTTCGACTGGCCCGACGCATCTTCGTTTCTCAAGCCACGGCAAGCGACGCGATAGGTTTTCGTCGAGCCCGACGATTCGCCAAGCACGACCTCCGCCATCCGTTGATTGCCGCCCTTGCGACGACGGGTCTCCATCAGCATCGCAACCAGCGTTTCACAACGCACTAGGCTCTCCAACGCGCGCGTCTCGGCCTGTCCCAAGTCGAAGCCAAGGACACGTTCCGCGCAGGGGTTGCAAAGCACGATCTCGTCAAAATGGTTGATGGCCAGCACCGGTTCGTTCAGGCCGGCAAGGATCGCCTGCAATTGTTCCAGTTCGGATTGCGCGCGGTGGCCCCGCACTTCCGCCAGTCCACGGGCCTGTTCCAATTCCAGCCGATGACGCTCCATCCCCATCAGGACTTCGTGCGCCTGCCGGAATACCTGGGTGACTTCCGCGTCGCTGATCGCTTCGCAGTCAATTCCCTCCGCAGACGTGATCAACTCGCGATCGCACAATTGGTCGAGACACCGTTTGATGACGCGGCGATCCCGGGTGGCTTGATTCGACAATCGCATTACGACAATCGCCATTGCGAACACATTCACTGCCGTGACGGTGAGCGACGAGGGCCAGGCTCCCAGGCCCAGTCTGCGTTCCGCGATCCAGCCCAGCCCCAACGACAAACTCGTGGCAAGAAGGAAAGGCGTAGCGATCAACCGTAATGTCGCTGGAGTTACCATGCCGGCTGTAGTTGAGGAATGGAGGGTAATACGGAACCTGATTCGGCAAGCAACAATAGGTCAGGTTCGTCGCATTGTCCAAACATCGACGAGCCAGGCGGTATCACCCGAATAATCGGCGCGACACGACCGTGGCAGAGGCTTCCAGCCGCTGCTGTGCCGTGGCAGTGGCTTGCTCAGGGAGTTGTCGGGGCCGAATTGTCCGACAGGCGGGCCGCGGCCTCGGCAGATCGAGGCGGCTTGGGCTTGCGGTCGAAAAACCTCATTGCGCCACCCAGCCCCACGATCGTGGTCGCCAGCAGCAGATTCACCGTCAGCCAGAACCTGGCATTGGCGCGCATCCGTTCCGCCAGGGAACTGCGGCCCACCAGCGACATTGCGATGTGAAGAACCGGCAAAGCCAGTAGGATCTTGATCGCCAGCAGAATCCGATACGCCGTCGGCTGCTCGAAACTCAGCTGGCTCTCGTTCATGGCGAAGTTCGTGAGGCCGCTGAACAGTAATAGCGCTGCCGCGGCGATCACCCATCCCGACCAGCGCGCGCGCAAGCCCGCGCGCAACCGGGCATGGGAGGCCTCATCGAGTTCCGCGGCGGCCGCCGCGGGGAGCAGCGCGAAACGCATGAAGATGGCGCCCCCCATCAGTCCGATCGCGCTCAGAATATGGCACCATCGCAAAACCAGCGTAATCAGGTAAGTCGTTTCCATGATCAAGATCGTCCCGCTATGCGTCACCGGCTCTCGAAGAGATTCTCTGGCAGAATTCCCCAGAAGGTTTCCCCAGTAGGTTTACGCTTGGAGCGTATCGTAAGCTTGCCTGATTGCACAGCGGGCGTCGACCAATTCCCAACCGTTTGCAGCAGCTCGAACGCGGTCCAACACCCCTATGATTTCGCCTTCCTCGCGCCCCATCGCCGTCCCACCATCCGAAACGGAGGCAGCGCAAGTTTGCGCAAACGCGCGATTGCAAAAACCAGGCCAATTTGCAAACAGGACATCGCTTGCGGAAAACGCCGCCCGAATCCGCTTTGTCGCCGCGTTGGTCGGCCCGCTATTTGTCGTCGGCATGATCGCCTGGTTCATGCCGTTTGACGATCTGCTCGATCGTTCAGGGACGCCGCTCGGCGGCGACTACCTGATGCTTTACATTGCCGGACAGACTGTCCGCGATGGCCAGTCGTCCCATTTGTATGACGACGCGGCACAAGTGGTACGGATGCTGACGGTCATTCCTGGCATCGATCCCGACACCTGTCGCCTGCCGTATCGTTATCCACCGCTTACGGGGTTGCTGATGGCGCCGCTGGCGATGTTGCCGTTCGGCGGGTCTTTTCTGGTCTTCACTCTGGCGTCCTCGGCCGCGGGCATTTGCGCGGTACGCACGCTGGTGAAGGTGGCGTTTGACACGGATGCGGCGGGATCGGAACCGCGGTCGCGATGGCTGCGCCCGGCACTTTATTGGATCGGTTCCTGGCCTGTGGTGCTGGAGACCTTGGCGGGTGGCCAACTCACTCTGTTTGGTCTGGCGATTCTGGCCCTAGGCCTGCTGCAGCTGAAGCAAGGCAATCCGATCCGAGCCGGACTGATCCTGGCGCTGGCGGCTTACAAGCCGAATCTGATGGCCCTTTTGATACTCGGAATCGTCGTCCGATATCCCCGTGCCGCAATCGGAATCGCCCTGGGCAGCGCTTCCCTTGTCGCCCTGCAGGCGGCGCTTGCGGGCTGGTCCAGCCTGACCGCCTACGGGCAACTTGGCGCGCGGCTGGCGCTGCAGACATGGAGCCTGGAAACGCCCTACTGGAAAGTCCATGGACTTGCGGGATGGGTGCAGAAGTTGCTGCCGGGTTACGAAAGGCCTCTGCTGCTCTTGACGGGCGCGGCCGGCAGCATTGCCGTGGCCTGGTTCTGGCGTCGCCGTCCGGCAGCTCCGACATTTGCTCCTGCCGTCAGCTGCCTGCTTCTGATCAATGCGATTTGCAATCCTTATCTCCCGATCTATGACCTCGCCCTGCTGGCCGCGATTCCCTGTCTGCTCGCCGGGACCGCGGCCGGCCTGAAGTTCGACCATCTCCCGGGCGCCGCTCCGTTCGTGTTGGCTGCGGCGTACTTCGGGCCGCACTTGTCGCAGGCGTTCGCACCGATGGTGGGACTGCAGCTGCTTCCCGGGCTTTTGATCGTGATCCTGCTCTACTTGCTGCGAAACCCGGTTCCGAATTCGACGCAGCGCTGCTATCCTGCTGGGAAAGCGGACCGCGGCCGGCACGATCGGCATCTTTCGACTTCGATCGATTCTTGATCGGGCGCGATGCGCCTTCGCCGCGAGGCCTTACGGATCGGGAAGACGTTCCCGGCACCATACTCCCCAGCCCCCAAAAAGTAATCGTCATGCACCATGGAAGTTTTCAAGAGCCGCTCTTGGCAGCCGGTATCTGCCTCGACCTGAGGCGGCTGCGCCTCCCCGCTAACCTCACACGCCTGCACACCGAGTCGATCGAGGGAGCCTTTCAACAGATGGCCGCGATCGAGGCGGGTTCGGTGATCAATGTCGACGAGGGCTGGCAGACCGGACATTACTGGCTTCGCGATCCCGAGCTCGCACCCAGCGATTATCAGCCCGAGATCGTCGGCACGCGCGAACGGATACGCGAATTTTCCTTAAGCACGTTCGCGCCCCGATTTCGTCAAATACTTTGGATTGGAATTGGCGGATCGGGACTTGGGCCGCAGATGCTCTACGACGCCTTGCGAATTCCCGGCAAGACGCCGCGAATGACCTTCTTCGACAATACCGATCCGCGAGGAATGGCCCGGGCCATGCAAGAGATCGAGGCCGCGGGGGGACTGCGGGAATCGCTTGTCGTCGTGGTTTCCAAGTCGGGGGGCACCCGCGAAACACGCAACGGGATGCTTGTCGCCCAGCAGGCGTTCGAAAGCGTGGGACTGCCGTTTGCACAACACGCGGTGGCAATTACCAAGCCCGGCAGCGAACTGGATCGCGCGGCGACGGCGCAACATTGGCTGGGGCGATTCCCGATGTGGGATTGGGTTGGAGGGCGTACGTCGATCACGTCCGCAGTCGGCGTCCTGCCGGCCGAATTGCTGGGATTCGACGTGGAATCGTTTCTGCAAGGGGCGCGGGAAATGGACCGCGCGACCCGGATCCGCCAGCCGCTTCGCAACCCGGCGATGGCCATGGCTCTGGCCTGGCTGCATCAGACGCAGTCGCGAAACCAATACAATATGGTGGTGCTGCCGTATTGCGATGCCCTGGGACTTTTCGGAAAGTATCTGCAGCAGCTGATCATGGAATCGATCGGCAAAGACGAGCACGGTCTGTCCGTATTCGGTAATAAAGGCTCGACCGATCAACATTCGTTCGTTCAGCAGTTGCGGGATGGCCGCCGTGACTTCTTCGCCGCGTTGATCAAGGTTGAAGACCTGGGAGCGGACTGGGAAGTGGAAGACGGAATTACGGTCAATGACTATCTGGCCGCATTTCTGGAGGGAACGGAACAGGCGTTGGCGGACGCCGGTCGTCCGTCGCTTCGGATCACACTCCCACGATTTGACGCCTACGCTCTGGGAGCGCTGATCGCACTGTTCGAACGCAGCGTCGGGTATTTCGCGGCATTGATCGGTATCAATGCTTACCACCAGCCGGGAGTCGAGGCGGGCAAGAAAGCGGCCGACTCGCTGATCGCTCTGCAACGCAGGCTCGTGGCACGGCTGAAAGCGACTCCAGGAAGCGCCCATTCCGCACAGGAACTTGCCAAGGCGGAATCGGCGACGCCGTGTCAGGTTCGAGATATTCTGCGGCGGCTTTCACAGAAAAAGGGGCGAAATATCTCCTGCGATTCCGTGGGGAACTTCCGGTACGCGGCGGAGGCCTGACGACCGCGGTCGCAACGAACGATTCCCTCCGAATCGTCACGACGATCCCGTTAGCCCGCTCAGCCGCTCCAGTACCTCTTCAGGCCGAATGGCGCTCTTGAATAGCATCGGCGC
Source organism: Planctomycetota bacterium (assembly GCA_016872775.1). Lineage (GTDB taxonomy): Bacteria > Planctomycetota > Planctomycetia > Pirellulales > Pirellulaceae > VGZA01. The sequence goes on from VGZA01000018.1 coordinate 28,760, forward strand.
CGCGGGCAGCGGCGGCAGGCGATGGACCGTCGACTCGGCCACCGCCAGCAGGATTGGCGTGTCACGAAATAACTGCAGCGTCTCCGCCTTCGATTGCAGGTACTCCGGCGTCCAGAAACCGACGACCTCCAGCAGAACCTGCGTGCCCGAGTCGTGACGGAGCACGAAATCGGGAATGAAAACGCGCTGGCCGCGGGAGAGAATTTCCGCCTCCCGTTCCAGCCGCCAGCCGTCGCGCGGTTCCGTTCCCCAGCGTCGCGCAAACTCGGCCTCCAGATCGGAATCGAATTCCTCGGGAGCCGGCGCCGGACTGCGCAGCCGATCGGCGGCGGCGAGCCGCAGCTGCAATGCCTGAGCAATCCTCGGAATTCGAATGGTCGCCTGCATGCGCCAGTCTTCGCAAGCAATCAACCCGGACAGAAATCGGGCCATCGCCACGCCGTAGCGTCGTGTCTCGCGGAGCACGGAGGCCGGACCGTCAAAACGCAACTCATACTCTCCGTCCGGGAGACGCTGGATCGAATGCATCAGGCGGGCCAGCTTGGCGTAGCGCACGATCGACTTCAAATCGCGCTGCGCCCAGACAACCATTTCGAGCGCGCGAAACAGCGCTACCTGCACCTGCGCGACGTTGTAGCGGGCGAGCAGCGCCGAGGCAGAATCGTATCCCCGAAACTGGTTCAAGACGTGAAACTCGATCACGTCCGCAAACAGATGCGTTGAAATCCAGTCCCAGGGACGTTCGAGCGCGGTGGCGATTTTCTGCTTGACGACCGGCTCGGAATGTTCGTACAACCGGTCGACACTCGAAACCAACGGATGGTATCGCGCCGCCAACTGGAAGACCCGCTGGCGCAGCTTCACCGCTTCCCCCGCTTTGTCGCTGGCATAATCGCTGGCGTCGTCCAACAGCTTGCAGAATGCGGTGATCCGTCGCGTCGGGCAATCCTCCACGTCCGCAAAAATGTCCTGCACCGCGAAATGAAGATCGCGACGAACCTTCCCGATCCCCTGCCGGTACACACCTAACATCCGCTCGGCGTAACCCAGGTAACCGGCGTGCGTCGATTGCATCAGCCGATCCGGGATCAGTAATCCCCTGGCGAAATCGTACTCCTGAATCCCCATTTCCGAGGTAAGCATTCTCAGGGCCACTCCGGGGGCATATCCGGCTGCTGCCAGGCACTCATGCCTCCATCGACCAACAGCATCTGCCCCTGCACATGCTCCGCCTGATCGCTCAGCAGAAACACGGCGCTGCCGCCGCAGACATCCGCATGAGGGACGACGCCGTTCGGGGTGTGCAGTTCCATCCAGCGCGCGAACCTCTTGTCGCGGTCGATGATCGCCGTCAGCGGCGTGCGGACCAGGCCCGGTGCCAGGCCGTTGACGCGGATCCCCTGAGGTGCCAGGGCGACACAAAGCGACTTGACCATCATCTCGATGGCGCCTTTGGAACTGTCGTAACAGGTGTGCGTCGGCTCGGCGAGTCGTCCGTTTATCGATCCGATCAGCAAGACCCTGCCCCGGATCCCTTCGTCGACCCAACGTCGGGCGAATCGCTGCGTAAGGAAATAGGGCGCCGCGACATTCAGCCGCATCGTGTGCTCATAGGTCGCGAAGTCCATTTCCAGGAACGGCCGGTCGATGTACGTGCCGGCGTTATTAACGAGCAGGTCCAGGCGAGGGTAGATGCCGGTAGCCGCCTGGAACAACGCATCGACCGCCGTCGTCGTCGGTCCCGCCAGATCGCCTTCGACAAACTCCGCTCGCACGCCGTGCCGACGGCAATTCGAAAGCACCTGCTCCGCTTCAGGATTGCGCTGCCGGCCGTGCACCAGCACGTCGGCGCCGGCCGCCGCCAACGCCTCGACGATCGACCGGCCTACCCCCTTGGTCGAACCGGTGACTAGCGCGGAATGTGCAGCCAACATCGCGTCTCCTCACCCGAAATCATCTGCTCAGGCAAGTGAGTATCCCACGCTGTGGCGCAGGCCGCAAGGCGAGGCCCAGGCGCGGGGTCGGGAGTTTTTGGCGCCAACAACCTTACCATCAGAATCATCGCCAACACCAAAGACTCCCGACCCCGTGCCGGCCGAAGGCACCGCCGAACGATCGCCAGCCGGCCTCGCAAATCCCGCTCGATTCCCCTACCCTCGATCATTTCCAGAACTGCCGATCGAGCATGCGGTAGTTGACCGCCTCTTGAATGTGCTCCACGCGAATCTCCGCGGTCGCGTCCAGGTCGGCGATGGTACGGGCGACGCGCAACACTTTGTCGTGGGCGCGCGCGGAGAGTCCCAATTCGTTGACGCTGACCATCAACAGTTTCTGGCACTCGTCGCTCAACCGGCAATACTGGCGTATCTGGCGAGTCGTCATTTGCGCGTTGTGGCGCGTGCGTGAGTGCGCCAAACGAAGTTTCTGCGCTTCGCGCGCGGCCAATACCTGTGCACGCATGTCGGCGCTGCTCGTTCCCGTTACCTCGACGCTCAACTCCTTGAACGGTACCGCCGGCACTTCAATGTGGATGTCGATGCGATCGAGCAATGGGCCGCTGATTTTCGACATGTAGCGTTCGATCTGCGGCACGCTACAGTCGCAACTGCGACGCGTATCGCCCCGATAGCCGCACGGACAAGGATTCAGCGCCGCGATCATCATGAACGTCGCCGGAAATGTCGTGCTGTTCAGAGCGCGGGAAATCGTGACGACCCCGTCCTCCAGCGGCTGCCGCAGCACCTCCAGCGTCCGACGGTTGAACTCGGGCAATTCGTCGAGGAACAGGATGCCGTTGTGGGACAGGCTGATTTCGCCCGGAGAAGGCGCACTGCCACCGCCCACCAGTCCGGCGTCGCTGATCGTATGGTGTGGCGAACGAAACGGTCGTTTCGCCATCAACGGCTGGCCCGGCAGCAGCCGGCCCATCGCGCTGTAGATTCGCGTCGTCTCGATCGACTCCGCAGGAGTCAACGGCGGCAGGATCGATGGAACGCGCTTCGCCAGCATCGTTTTGCCCGATCCCGGTGGACCAAGCATCAACAGATTGTGGGCCCCCGCCGCCGCGACGGTAATCGCGCGCTTGGCCATCTCCTGACCTCGAACATCGCTGAAATCGTCCTCGTAACTGCTGTGCTCCTGAAACAACTCCGCCAGCTGCGACGGCGTCGGCTCCAGGTCCATTTCACCGGCGAAAAACGCGACTGCCTGCGACAGGCTGGAGACCGCGACGATCTCCACCTCCTCCACGACCGCCGCCTCGGAAGCGCTGTCGGTCGGCACCACCACTCCGCGCAATCCGAGTCGTTTCGCCGCCGCCATTGCCATCGACAACGCCCCCTTGACCGGCCGCGTTGCGCCCTCCAGCGAGAGCTCGCCCACGACCGCGTACTGCTCGAATCGATCCGAACTCAACTGGGAACTGGCCGCCAGGATGCCCAGCGTAATCGGCAGATCAAACGAAGCGGCATTCTTGGGCAATTCGGCCGGGGCCAGGTTGATCACCACGCGATCCTGCGGCCGCACGAATCCCGAATTCACCATCGCCCGCTCGACACGATGCGTGCTCTCCCGTACCGCCGCCTCCGGCAATCCGACCAGCACCGTCTTGGGGATTGCTCCGGGCGATACGTCAACCTCGACTTCGACCGGCAATGCCTCGATGCCCAAAAGCGAAAAAGTCTGAAGTTTGGCCAGCAAGAAGCGCCTCCCCGTGCTTGCGCGATGCCCCGCACGAGGCCATTATTCGCATGGCCACCACAATAGTCAAACAATGTTTTCCACACGAGGGGGTGTGCGAAGTTGCGGGGGCTTTCAGCCCCGCAATCGCAATGGCTGGGGGCTGGAAGCCCCCACCACTCTCATGTCGCAAAGGACTTAATGCCGCACGTCGTCAGGTACCGCAAAACGTCCGATAGCATTTGCCGCCGGCGTCAAACGGTTGGCGATAGGCTTCGATTCCAGGTCGCTCGTTGTACGGATCGGCGAGCACCTGGATCAGATTTTCGAAGAACGTGAGATCGCCTTCCTCCGCCGCCGCAAGCGCCTGTTCCACGTGGAGATTGCGGGGAACAATTACCGGGTTCCTGCGGTGCATCCGCTCGATCGCCGCCGGAACGGAGATTTCCTGTCGCCCAAGCCGCTCGCGCCAGCGCTGGTGCCACGGCGCGTATTCGCGAGCCGCGATGTCGTCGGCGCGTGGCGGATCGTCAGCGATTCGGCGCCAGGTATTCGTGTAGTCCGCCGAGTGGCGATGCATCCAATCGAGCAGTTCCTGCGCCAGCGCCGCATCCTCCGGTTCCGCATTGAACAGGCCAAGTTTCGCTCGCAGCTCCTCCAGCCAGCGGCGTTGGAATTGATCCTGAAACGACCCGATCATCGCACTGGCCATTTCCAGGGCGAGCGCCGGCTGCGGATCGATCAGTGGCAGCAGAGTCTCGGCAAAGCGGGCCAGGTTCCATTGGGCGATGCGCGGCTGGTTGTCAAAAGCGTAACGTCCTCGATGATCGATCGAACTGAAGACGGTATGCGGATCGTAACTGTCGAGGAAAGCGCAGGGGCCGTAGTCGATCGTCTCGCCGGAGATCGCCATGTTGTCGGTGTTCATGACGCCATGGACGAAACCGACGCCGAGCCAGCGCGCGACGAGTTCGGCTTGCCGATCCAGTACCGCTTCGAGAAGACGCATGCAGGGATTATTCGCTTCCAGGGCATCCGGATAGTGCCGCCGGATGGTGTAATCGACCAGAATGCGCAGGTTTTCCAGATCGGATTTGGCGGCGAAATGTTCGAAGGTCCCCACGCGGATGTGGCTGGCGGCGACGCGAGTCAGGACCGCTCCCGGCAACGGTCGGTCGCGGTAAACTGCTTCGCCCGTAGCGACGACGGCGAGGCTTCGCGTGGTGGGGATTCCCAGGGCGTGCATCGCTTCGCTGATCAGATATTCGCGCAGCATTGGTCCCAGTGCGGCGCGTCCATCGCCGCCCCGCGAATAGACGGTGCGGCCGGATCCCTTGTATTGAAGATCGAAGCGACCGCCGTCGGGAGCCACGATTTCGCCCAGCAGGATTGCGCGGCCGTCACCGAGCGTGGTGAAAGAACCGAACTGGCAGCCGGAATAGGCCTGGGCGATCGGATCACAGCCCGGCGGCAACTCGTTCCCGCAGAAAAACGCGGCCCACTGCGATCCGCCGACGGCTTGCGGATCGAGGCCCAGTTGATGGGCCAATCCCTGATTCAGAACGACGAGTTGCGGTGCGCGTACCGTCGTCGGATTATGCCGGTGGTAAAAGGGGGCCGGCAGGCGCACGTAACTGTTATCGAAATTCCAGGAAATACTCGACGCCGCCATGCGATGGCCACTCCGGATTCACCAATTCTGGATCGCGACTCCAACTGGACTCCAGCCCGACTCCAGCCAGGCGATCGGTTCGCAAAGTCGCGAAAAGAGTATTATCGGGATTTCGGATTGAACGGACAAGCCTCTCTTGCGCGGCGTGGCCGAGAGGTGGGGATGCAAGCAACGGACGCCCGCCGACTTTCGCGACGCATGCCTACTCGACAATTCCGCGAAGCGTGCGCTGGCTGGGAATATTCTGTGCGTTGATCCGAACGTGGGATTTCGATCCGATCGACAACTTGCGACTGATGATACCGGCGTTGATCGAACTAGTGCCTTAGGGAGATCCATCATCCGCATCCCCTTCGTCGCGTTGCTCGTCCGCTTCCCAGTCTTCGTCGTCACCAATGTCGGCTTCGGTGTGTTTGAATTTTACTTCGGCGTTAGGACCGTAGATAATTCCCGAGATGTCCAGATTCGCTTGTCGGGTTGATTGCGTCGAATTGACGCGCCCGCGGCGTATGTGAGATCGATTCGATGGAGAATTCGAGTCGAGAAACGACCACGGACCCGTCACAATGACGAGTCCGTGGAAGAGCAGTCTTGGATTTTTTGGGACGGACGTCTTGTCCGTCCGAGAAGGTTCAGACGGACAAGCTGTCCGTCCTGCAGTTTTGATTTCAGACAGGCACTTACCAGCGGCACTCGATGCGGGCGACGAACCCATCAAAGGTCATCTTGTCCGTTATATCGACGAAATTGTTTGTTTGCACCCCTTTGATCCATTCGTCCGTCTGCACCACGTTCAACCAGGAATTAAACGTGTAACCGACGGTTGCTCGCCAATTACCGCAGCAGCTGACCCATCCCCCACCGACTTCCAGGTCGAGCATCGTGACCAGTCTTCCCGCAGTCCAGGCGGTATCGACTCGAATGACGTTATTCGAGTGAGTTTGATCATAGTCGGCACGGAATTCCCCCGGTATGAAGCTCGCGTAGGTCTTTCCATAGACCATGAATCCGTTGCTGGTGTATCGTTCTCCTTCTAATCCCAAACGGATACCAGCACCGTAGAAGTCGAGATCGGTGGTAACATTGTGGGTGCCGTTGAACTGGAAGGTGGAATTGAATGCCTGTTCCATCTGCGCCAACCGCAAACCGACAAGGTAGTTGATTTTGTAGTCGAAGTCGTAGGCAATCAGGTTGCGATAATCGAAGTCGATCATTTCATACTGGATGGTCTGGGAGCCTGAGGCTGTCAGTCCATCCAGAGCACCGCTAAACGTGCTGGGGTGGGCGACCAGTGATCGCACGACAAGGGGAGCATTCACTGTGACTGCATCGCGCGTGTTCCCTTCAAAGTTCGTGTACTGCACGCCGAACGACGAGCATTCATCCAGGAACTTGCCGAAGCCGACGAAGAACCCTGGCTGGAAGTCGAGATCGAGCACGCGCACTGGCCCGGCTTGAACCGCGACAGCGCCCGGTGCGATCGGCCCATTCGCCGGGACGGCGTAGGCGATTTCCGCGTCGCGAGGACGCAAGTACATAAATCCGCCGTAAGCATAATTGCAAGCGGTCCATCCTTCGACGGCGCAGTCGTTGCATCCGTCCTGTTGATGCGCGGCGGCAGCGCTATATCCCACCGGAGAGACTCCATAGGGTGTCGGCCCGATCATCGATCCCATCTGTGGCGCGGATTGGGCTGGGTACGGAATATTCTGCGCCTGAGCGTCAGGTGCGATTCCGAACAGTCCGGCCACAAATGCGACAATAAGAACAAAGCGTTTCTTCATGGGAAGTCCCCCTGTACGCTATTACCCCCAATTACAAATCGACCCTTTTGTTCGGCAAATCGAGATGAATTGGAATCCTCGGACAAGTCAGCATTACTTTCCCAGGTGCCGCCGCTTCCCAGGCTTAACACGGGCCGGCCATTGACTATTCGGTCGCCGCTGGGGCTGTTAGTCTTTTACCCATTCCCGATCGGCCGTGAATTTGCAAATGCTGGAGGATCATATCGATGCAAGGAACTCGATCGCGTCGCGGGGCAAAGGGGCTGTCCGGTCTCTGGGTCTGCTGGCTGTTCTGCTGGCAGATGTTGACTGGGGCGTCAGCGTTGGAGCCGATTCCGGAGCGACTGGTCGTACTTACCTTCGATGATTCGGCCAAGACCCATTTTACGAACGTCCGATCGTTGCTATTGGAACTGGGGTTCGGTGCTACATTCTTTGTCACCGAAGGGTTCGATTTTCGCGAAAACAAAGGCGATTACATGACCTGGGAGGAGATCGCTCAACTGCACCGTGACGGTTTTGAGATCGGCAACCATTCACGCGACCATCTGGCGATGACCGCGCAAAACCTGGCAGACTATGACGTACAACTCGCGGCGATCGACGACGCATGCCAGCGTCATGGGATTCCTCGGCCCGTCAGTTTTGCTTATCCAGGCAATGCAATCGACCGCAACGCTCTGGCGGTGCTGCGCCGGCATGGCATTCGGTTTGCGCGACGCGGCGGAGCGCCGGAATTCGACTACAAGTCGGGAAGGGGAGTCGCCTACGAACCGAGGCTCGACGACCCACTGCTGATACCGTCGGCGGGAGATGCGCGACCGGACTGGACATTACAGGACCTGGAACGCGCGGTGTCGTTGGCACGTGGCGGACGTGTGGCGGTGCTTCAATTTCACGGCGTTCCGGATACGGCGCATGACTGGGTGACGACACCGTTGGGATTGTTCGAGCAGTACATGCGGTATCTCCAACGTTCTGGATTTCGTGTTATCGCAATGCGCGATCTTGCCAGGTATGTGGATCCCGACATCCACCCGTCCGATCCCTGGGGCCCGATTGAAGACCGGCGCGAGCGGCTCGCTAACAGTCTGCCGTTGGAAGAGATACGGGAGCCTCAAGGTGAGGCAGAAACGAGTTACTGGCTGCGGGTCATGGCCGATCACGGCTTTTCCAGGGTGGATATTCAGGCTGCAACCGGCTGGTCGATGGAGCGAATCGAGCGAGAACTTCGCAGTGCCGACGTTGTGTTGACCGGAACGACCGCCAATCGCGCCGATTCGATTCATGTCCTGCCGTACCCAGGCGGTCGCCATCCGCGCGCGGCCTTTCTGGACGGGGCGATTCGCCCGCAGCGGGAGACCAAGGTCAGCGTCTTTCCACCCTGGGACGATGGCGGATATGTCGTCGTTGATGTTCCCGAGGCGATCTGGATCGATGCCGTACCGAAGCGGCAACTCTTGTACCTGGCTCACACTCATATCCCGACGCTCTGGAGCAAGAACGGGCAGGCGATGGAACCGCTGGAATGGCAGCGAGGAGAACCGAACCGGCTGACGATGACGCGCACCTTGCCCAACCGGGTTCGGATCAACACGGTCGTGAGCTATGACCGTCAGTCACTGCGCATGGAACTGGAACTCCATAACGCAACGTCCCAGATGCTTACGGGTTTGGTCGTGCAGAATTGCGTGATGCTCGCGGCAGCCCGGGACTTCGCGTCAGTAGAGCCCAAACGGATCCGCATCGAAAAGTCACTGATCGCTTGCGGCAATGCCGATGGCAATCGCTGGGTGATCACTGGCTGGCGACCGACGGTCCGCACCTGGGCCAACCCACCTTGTCCCTGCATCCATTCCGATCCCCAGATTCCCGACTGCCCACCTGGCGAGTCGCGCAGCGTTTCTGGCTGGCTCTCCTTTTACCGCGGTGATGACATCGAAAGCGAACTCCAGCGGCTATCGGAACTCCGCTGGGCTCCCTGAACTTGCTTTCTTGCACGCTCGCGCTAATAACCATCTGTTCCGCAATCGGCTCTGTCACTCCGCGTTTCTCCGTGAACTCCGTGGTAATCTCCAGGAACTAACCGTTGGTCGCGCACGGCGGGTTATCCGGATCGAGCAGCAGGGGAAAAAACGCGCCGCCCATCGGAGTTCCGGACGGGACGGGAGGAACTCCTTGCAAGAGCGACTCGTTGGAGTCCGAGAGTGTGCCGTCGCGGAACATGTTAACGACGACCGCTCGACGGGGGCGATCGGTCTTGTTCTCGTACGAACCATGGATCAGCAAGGGGTGGTGGAAAGCACACTCGCCCGCCCGCAGTTCGATCGGAACCGGCTGGCGAAAACGGTCCCACTGCTCGTCGGACAGCACCTCGCGGATCGCCTCCATGTTGCCGGCGAGGCCGGTGATCGGCAGCAGATCCCAGCGATGGCTGCCCGGGATATACTGCAGGCAGCCGTTGTCGCGTTTGCTATCGTCGAGCCCGATCCAGCAGGTGAGATGTCCCAAAGGTTTCGTCCGCGTCCAGTAAGAATAGTCCTGGTGCCAGGCGACCACTCCGCCATGCCGGGCCGGTTTGCAGAACAGTTGATCGTGCCAGAAACGCACTCGGCCCCCCAGCAGTTGCGAAGCCGGCATCGTCAGCCGCGGCGCCCAGAGGATGTCGTGGAAGCCTGGCGTGATCCGCCAGGCGCCCAGAGCGTGAAACAGCACATGATCCGGATTGTTCGATTCGTTGGAGTGATATTCATACCAGAGTTCGCGACCGGCGTGGTCGGGGTTGAAGAGCGGTGCTAGTTCCTCGCGCAGCTGACCGATCTGGAGGTCGTCGAGAATCCGGATGCCGGTGACATAACCATGCTCGTGGTAAAACGCCACCTGTGCGTCGGTGAGCCTCATCGAATCCCACTCGCCCCGATCGCGCGGCAGTGAAAACGTGGTCCCGACAAATCCTTGCCGTTGCGACAAGTCCGCTGTCATCTGCAGGTCCTCCTTCGGCGCGTAGTGGATGCTCGACGTCTGCCGTTCGCCATCCTCAGCGCATCCGTCCTGTTGCACCCCAAGCGTCGGTAGATTCAACGATCGTCAAGGCACCTAGTATCGTATCACCGGTCGGGATGGCGCAAAATGGGAGCGGTCATGCGATCATACCGGAGGCCGCGTGCCACCGCTCCTGGATCCGCACCGTCATTGGGAAGTGTCGAGAAGTTGGTGCGAGGCGCGTCCTGCGATTTAGGTTGGCAATGCCAGAAGATTGTTATTCGTTCCAAGCCGTCTCCGTCGAGGAATTGTACGCCCAACTCGCCGCCAGCCGTCCGAGTGGGCTGACCGACGCGGAAGCGGACGAGCGTCGGTGACTTACGGGCCGAAATCAACTTGCGCCGCGGCACCGCGGTCTTTGCCCGTACGACCCCCGAGCCCGATTTGATGCGGCGTCCGCCGCGACTGCGCGACGCGCGCCTGCGCGATCTGGCTCACAAGCGGCTATCGGGAAGATTGCGTCGAGTTTCGGGATGACCTTCACTGGTCGCGCGAAGCCGGGTTCGTACCCAGTTCGCGGTACTGGGGATCGGCCAGGCCAAAAGCGTCGGCGACGCGGTTGAAAAATGCAAACATCGCCACGACATAGACCGCTTCCGCCAACTGCGCGTCGGTCCACCCGCAGTCCCGCAGGCGCTGAAGGTCTTCGGCCGCAATTTGATGCGGTTGAAGTGTCAGCTTGCGAGCGAACTCGAGCAGTGCGTGTTCGGCCGAGGCGAGTTGGGCGTGATCGAGGTCCGCTCGGGCTATGGCGTCGACCAGCTGGGTGTCGGGTTCCTGCAACTGCAGGAAATAGGCATGCGAACCGGTTCAGTAGGGGCAGCGGTTGAGACCCGAAACAAACGTTGCCAGCATTTCCTTGATACGTCGCGTCAAATGGCCATCACGAAAATGAACGCGATCGCTGAAGTCGATGACGCAACGCAGGAAATCGGGCCGCTGGCCAAAACATTTGAGTATGTCGGGGATCAGCCGGCGGCCCGGGTTGCGTTGACGCCATTCGTCATAGACCGCCGCCAGTTCGCCTTCGGCCTCCGATTCCGAATACCATTGCAGGAACGGCCTGGACGGATCCGGCATGTCAATTCGCCTCGCGCGGTTGCTCGATCACGTGCAGCTTGTCCACTTCCAGACCACCCAATTCCTGCTGCTGTCCTCCAGGCCAGCGGACAATGACTTTGTCGACCGACATCGATTCGCCAAGTCCGAACGTCAAAGGCAGTTCGGAGTGGGAGAGATAGCTGCGGCAGGGATTGACATACCGAGGCAATATCTGGTCGCCGACGTGGACATCGACGGACGCTCCGATCGCGTCGCGGTTACTGGTAGTGCCGATCAGCTTGATCCGCAGCCAATGACGATTCAGTGCGGTTTCGTTGCGCAGCAAGCGAGGTACGGATCCACTTCCCGCAATCAACAGGTCGAGGTCACCGTCGTTGTCGATATCGGCAAACGCCGAACCGCGTCCGACCATGGGCGCGGCAAGGTCGGCGCCGCAATTGGATGGGGGAACGTTTAGAAACTCCGGCTTGCTGCGTGGTCCACAATTCCAGTACAAGCGCGGCGGCTGTTCGTAGTGCTGCGTCTCCTGCACAGTATTGATGTTGTCGTTCAGGTGCCCGTTGGCCGCCAGCAGGTCGAGTCGACCGTCGAGGTCCACATCGACGAAGAGAACGCCGAACGTCAGGTACAATCGGGTCGCGGGCCCCAGGCCGGTGGCGGTGGCGGCATCGAAGAAATGCAGGGGTGACTTCGGCGACATGTAGAACGCCGTCATTTCGTTAGCGAAATTGCCGATCGCAATCGTCCAACAGCCGTCGTTACGTGGGCGGGCCACGTCGATTCCCATCGCTCCCCGCGCATCGCCGCGACCGTCATAGGCGATGCCGGCGTCGCTGGCGATCTCCCGGAACTTGCCATTGCCCAGGTTGTGAAACAGAAAATTCTGGACCGTGTCGTTGGCGACGACCAGGTCGATAAATCCGTCGTTGTCCAGATCGGCCGGTACGACACCCATCGTCTTGGCCACGGGGACGCCGGTATCGGGATGTCGGACCTGCAAACCGCTCTGCTCGCTAACGTCAGTGAATCGGGGACCGTCGTTGCGATACAGGTAAGGAAAAGTACCTCGGAACATCAGCGGCGGACCGTACGATCGGGTCTTGCCGTCCAGCGTCGTATGGATCGAGAGATCGATTTCACGGGACCATTGAATGTAGTTGCCCACGAATAGATCCAGATCGCCGTCGTTATCGAAATCAAACCAGCAGCAACTTGTTCCCCACTGGTCGTCCGCACCGGCGACTCCCATTTCCTCGGTCACGTCGCGAAAACGGCCGCGTTCATTATGGAACAGATAGTCTTTTCCGACGGCCGACACGAACAAATCGACGAAACCGTCGTTGTCGTAGTCTCCCACCGCCATGCCCATCCCATACATCGTGAGATTAAGTCCGGCCTGCGCCGTGACCTCGCTGAAATTGCCTAGTCCATCGTTCGCGAACAATGCCAGGGTCGGCTGTGGATCGACCGGCACGTTGGTCCAGGGCCAATCGCATCCGTTAATCAACAGGATATCCGTATCACCATCATTGTCGTAATCCAGAAACGCGCAGCCGCCTCCCATCGTTTCCGGCATCAGCTTTTCACCACGCGCGCCGGTAAAGTGAGTGAACCGCAGCCCGCTTTCCTCGGTGATATCGGTGAATTTCATTCTAGGGATCTCAATCCGGCTGGTGTCGCGACTGACCGGCGCCTTGAGCTCCGATTGCTGGGTGATCACCGGGGGGGCGGGTCGCTTGAAATACCAGATCGCGACCGCGACGACCGCGACCAACGTCAGGATCGCGCCCAGGGAACTCCAGAACGCGATGCCGATCACCGCATCGTCCTGGCGTTCCTCTTCGGCGTCTCGATTCTGCTCCGAATCAGGTTCGAATTCCTGAGCCGCCGCGGAATGGCGGGTACGTTGCGTTTCCGTTTTGCGGCTCAATCTCCACCTCCGACAGGTGCTGGTTTACGGTCATCTTCCGGATTCTGCGGCAGTCCCGGCGCTCCCGGACGGTGCAGCGGATAAATCACTAACGGCTCCGCGGCCACGTTCGCGGCCGGGTACTTCTGTCGCGCCAAGGCGATCGCGCGATCCCGCGCATTATCGTCCGGTTTGTACCGTTCGTGTAACTCACGGTGCCGGGCGCTCTGCTGCGAATCGTCCAATTCACGATAGAGCAGGTGTAGATTGTAATGTGCCGTGACATTTTCCGAATCGATTTTCAGCGTGCGCTGAAACTGTTCCGCCGCCTGCCGCAACAAGACTTCCCGCTGTCCACGTTCGTCGTCCCCTGAAAACTGTTTGGCCCGCTCGAACAGAGTGATTCCGAGTTCATTGATCACTTCGTAGTCCAGGCTGAAGTCGAATTTGCGTTTGCCCATTTCGGCGGTGTGATCTTCGAGCACAGCGCGGAAATTCGCTTCGGCCGCTTCCAAGTCTCCGGTCTGACGATTCAGCAGTCCGCTGAGCCAGGAGATGGTCCAGGGCGGCGCGGCCGGGTCCCGAAACGAAGCGGCGCGGCGGATGGCGTCTGCGGCCTTGTCGACCTCACCCTCAATGTTCAAAATCCGCGCGAGATTCAAGGGACCGTCGTACCGTCCCAATTGCTCGACCCGTTCAAACGCCGCGGCCGCCTGGCGGATTTCACCCTTCGGTCCACCCTGGCCCTCGAGGAACAACCCGATTCCGTAGTCATTCCAGCGTTGCCACTCGGGTATTTCCGGCGTCGGGTTATCGACCGAATGATTCAACCCTTCGATCGGGAACAGAACGCGGTCCGCAGCCAGGGTAGTGATCGGCAGGCGATTGACATACTCCCGGTCGGGTTCCGCGTCGCGAATCGGCTGCTTGCGCTCGGCTGCCGACTTGTTCACGAACTGCATGTACTCCTGGTCGAACTTCCGGTACTGAAGTTTGACCTCCACCGTGAGCGGTTCGGAGAGATCCTCGGGAACGCGCAGATCGAGATGGGCGACCTGGGCCGCTCCCGGTGGTATCTGATGGTTATACAGCGGCACGAAAATATCTTGCGGGTTGCGGCGGTTGATGCGGTTACCGTCGCGGTCGAGCATGAACACATTGACAAAGTGCGTCCAGGGATCGACCGCTCCTCGCTCGTCCATTCCACCCAATCGGCCAATGACCCGCTCGCCCGCCTTGACGGTGACGTCCAGCCAGAGTTCGTTGGAATCGACGGTGCCTTGCGTCAGGGGATGGCCGACTTTCAACGTCCGGATGACCGCCTCGATCAGATAGCGTGCCCCGGGTCGCAGCGCCGGAACGTGGGGCCGCAACGGCGCGGTCAATGTGCCGTCGATCGTACCGCCTTCTTTGACCCCCAGGATATCGAGCCGCACAACGTTCTTGAGAAATTCCTGATGGCGTCGGACCGTGGCCTCGTCATTCAACAGGTAAGGGATTCCGGTGTTGGCGGCGGGGAATAGATGGTCGTGGACGGTCAGTTTTCCGGTACCATCAAAGTCTTTGGCGCCGAAATCGTTCGATTCAGCCAGGGGCATATGGCACTGCGAGCAATTCGTCTTCGCCTGTTCCGGGTAATAAAAGCTGCGTGCGCCGTGCCCTGAGACACCGCTCAACAAATACGAGTCGTAGTGATTCTGGCCGCGGAGGAACTCCTTGTAATGATTCAATTCCTTCGGCAGGGAAACCTTGTGGCAAGTGGAGCAGAACTCGGCCGATTTGTGAAAATCCTTCAGAAATGTCCTTTTGTGGAAAGCCGGTTTGGCCTTGATCATCTGGTTGTTAATGTACTGCAGCAGCGGGTTGGTGCTGGTCGCGAAAGGATAATGTTCAGGGTGTTCGAGCGTGTAGTCGCCATTGCCGACCGTCGAATTCACGGAGGTCATCGCGTGACAGACCGTGCAGGTGATGCCGGCCTTTGCGGTGACGTCGTTTTCAACGTCGTACTCCGGGTTGTCAAACCCGCCGGTCAGGAATGGCACCGGGTCGTGGCAACCCGCGCACCACCGCGATGCCTTCACGTTCCCGTCACGTTTCAGGGCGACCTGCCGCGTTTCCAGAACGCTGGCGAGATACGCCGGATTGTTGAACGAGCTGAACCGGTGGGCGCTGTGGAACCAGCCACTATAGACATCTTCGTGGCACTTCTTGCAGTAGTCATCCATCATCAGTACGTCGGCAGGGACGAAATTCCCGTTGGACGTGCGCGCCAGCGACGGTTCGAAGTACTTCATGCCCTCGGCGGAGCGGCGGGCGTTGCTGAGCCGCGGGTCATGCATCTTCATCGCGATCATGCCGGCGACGACCAGCCCGACGATGGCCGCGAACGACACCCCCAATCGCCACCGAATGCGCTGACCGGCAAGCCGGTGCAGCCAGTACAGCCAGACCGCCAAAAACGGGCTGATTACATGCGCCCAATAGACCAGGCTGCGCATCCAGTCGACCTGCAGTTGGAAACCTCCGAATTGGACCAACCCCAGGCCGGACAGCAGCACCACGATCGAAATCACGAAAAGCGCATAGCCGATCCGAATCGCTCGCTTGTTCTTGCGTTGGCGCGACGTGATCAGGTGAATCGTGCCGAACAGGACAAACGGCGTTATCAGCAACAGGCCGAGTCCCAGATGAAACAGAAACATAACTTGATAAAACTGGTCCTGGAGCGATTGGCGGGACAGCCATTCCGCGGCGGTGATGCCGCCCAGGTACGCGGAGTTGGCGACCAGCATCGCGACTAGCGCGAAGACGAGGTAAAGAAGAATCCGCAGGCGGGGTCCGACAGCCGGTGTATACGTTCGGGCTCGTCCGATCCGCGCGGTCGACGGGGACGTAGAGTTCATGACGCGATTTCCTGGTGAGCGGGCGGTTCGTTGAGAATGGAACGCGACCCGGGCCGCTCATGAATGGAGCCGAACGTTGAAAAGTCCGCTCGTTCGTGGCGCGTCCCGGAGTGTAGCGGAGCGGTCCGGCGGACAGACGTTGGTTCGCCGGAGCGATCGCTACTTTGGCGGCCGTTCCAGGCGTCGCAGATGGGCACTCGTTTCGGAAAAGTCGGGAATCGCCCAGCGGGCCGAGGCCCGATCCCGTTGTGAAACGACGTCCAATGCAAGTAAGGCGAACTGATCGGTGATTTTTTCAGCGCCCCACGGCGTCGTTCCGTCAGGCGCGGAGGGCTTCGACTGGCATTGCGGGCCATTGCAAGGCAGGCGCGGCACACTCGACTTATATGCGTCGATGCCGAGTAGTCCCGCTCGGGTCCGCAGCAGCAACGAACCGCCCGGTTCGGCGGCCTCGGAATTCTCCCCGTTTGGCGGGATGTACGTGTGAAAATCGCCACAACCGGCGTTCGCTTTCGGTGAGAAGCACGCCAGCAAGAATCCCAAGAACACCGCGGTCGCTATCGACGACATCGCTGCGCGAACCGGTCCAGTTCGCCGCAGAGATCGTTCTGAAAGCATGGACCACATAACTTAAAGGCTAACAGGGTTTTGCGTGAATCAGTTTTTCTATAATAACCGTCCGCGGCTAGGGGTCAACAGAATCCTGAAAACCCCGCGCATTGTCGCCCGCCGCGCCGTCGAATCGACGCCAGAATTGGGCTGGCGACTGTTGTCGAGTCTGAAAACGCTTGAGGTAATCGAGATATTCGGGGCTCTTCAAAAAATCGCTGTCTCCATCGGGATAATCGCGCATCGCGGCAAACGGCATCGGTTCTACGGTCTGTCCGGTAACAGTGTTCAATAGGCAGTCTTTCTCCCAGCCGGTGTTGTGCAGCAGAAAATCGCGGGTCCAGCCCGGCGGCGGGTCCGGCAGGGCTTCAAACTCCAGCGCGATTTCGTCTCCCGCTCCAAAAACGGCCAGTCGATCGTCGGTGCGCTCGAGCAGTTCGCGGACGTCGCCGTAGCGTGTAAATCGGCCTCGCATCGGCGGCCAAAGCGGTCCGGGATGGACTCGATGGTAATTGAACGCTTCTGGACTGTCGGGCGACTGCTCCAAAGGTTCGCAGAATCCGCGAAACCGCAGATCGGCCCGCAACATGCGCGCCGTTGCGACTCGCGTCTCTACCGGCTCATCGTCCACCGTAAAGAAAATTTCATCCCATCGCAAAGCTGCCGAAGTGCGAATTCGAACCCGGTAGTCGTCGGCACGGAATGCCGTGGAAAGATCGACAGCGATCGTTTTCGTCTTGCCGCTGGGGAACCCCATGAACGGTATCGACTCCACCCAATCACCCTGCTCGTCAGGAACCCAGACCGACGGCGGCACGGGTGCTCGCAGCGTGGGATCTTGAGCGATCTGAACATTCAAGTTGCAGTCCGTGGGGTAGATCCAGCCGGTAAGAAATAATGTGATTCGCGAAGGCGACGACAACGGTCCGAAATCCAATTCAATGTAGTGCTCCTCCGCCAGTCCTTGGCGGAACGTGCGATCGAATGGACGACAATAGACCCCGTCCTTTGCCCGAATCAGCGGCAGGATATCGCGCCCCTTGGAATCGGTTGCGTTGACGGGTGTGCGACGCTGAACCACGGTGTGGATTCGATACTCGGAAATCGACGGCGGTCCGACCTTTTCATTGGAGTAGATTTCCGTCCCTTCGGGGTGATCGACCGCGATCAACTCGACCTGGTCGAAATAACTGGCCTCCCAGAGTTCTTCCGTGATCCGCAGTCGATACTGCCCGTCTTGAGGCCGCAATTGCCGACCTTCGATTTTCAGGTACTCCCAGGGGCGATCCGGGATCATTGCGCCGCCGCCCGCCTGAAGACCAAGCGGCGCGTTCCAAAGCAGGTCGGTGCAGAAGACAAACCGGTCTCCATCCCAGGTGTACAGGAAAGGACAGGAGGTCAGCAGCTTCTGCTGCTCTTGCACCAGTTGATTTGCGTTCGGATGCACAACCGACTGCGGGACGCCGTTCGGGAAGATCACACGCGCGATGGCCGACGGGCTGGCCGTACCAAGTCCGAAATGGGTCAACGGCCGAGTTACAACCTGGGCCAGGTAGCGATTTGGTTCCCGAATTTCGATCGTGGAACCGATTGCCAGGTGGTTAACGCGCCCGACTTTTTCTTCGTCGCGCCCCTGCAACCGAATCGCAATCCAGGCGCGCTGGTTGCTCCCGCGGTTTTCCAACAGCGAGACACCCTTGCCGGTCACGACCACCAGATCAAGGTCGCCGTCGTCGTCGAGGTCGCCGAAATCGACATTTTCTATTTCCGATTCTATTTCCGAATCCAGATCGATACGCAATGGGGCGCCGAATCCGGTGGCGGTCTCCGCGCCGCGGAATACCAGCACCTGCTTTCCCTGCCAGCCGACGATATCCAGCGTGCCGTCGTTGTCGATATCAAGGATCGACTCGCCACGCAACGCCGTGGGCTCGCGGTCCAAACTCTTGAACGGCGAGATCACGGGGGCCCGAGTCACCGTGCGCAGCAGTTGAAAACCGTTTGAGTTGCTGGCGATCAGGTCCCAGGAGACGTTGCCATCGCTTTCCAACAACGCGATGCGTTCGGCCTCTTTCCAGCCCTCCCAATCGGTCGCACGCCAGCGGAAATGGCCGTGCCGCAAGTTTTCCAATACACCTCGGCAGGCCGGCGTGCTCCCCGCTACGAGAATGTCGACATCCACATCCCGATCCCAGTCGACCGCCACGAGCGATCCGACCCGCCCCTCGTAATTCGGCAATTCGGACCAATGCGAAATATCCTCGAATCGGAGTTCGCCGCGATTGGACCAAAGCCTCAGTCCGCGTTGGGTAGCCAAGACCACGTCCAGGTCGCCATCATGATCGAGATCGGCCAAGACTGCCTGGTGTGTGCTGCCGATTTCGGCAACCTCAGCAGCGGGCGTTACGAGCTCCAATTTGCGCGTCTGCGAGTCCGGGTCGAACTGGTTGCGCAAGACGCGAAATCCTGTGGATCCATAGATAAGGAGATCCGGATCCGCGATTTGCAATTGGGCTGCCGCATCTGAATCGGGTTTTGGCGGGCCGCCAGCCGCATCGACCTTGCTCAACATCGCTCGATCGTCGCGGTCAAGATCCGCCAGCAGCATTCCGGCAGCTTCGAAGTCCAGATCGGCAGTACAAAGCTCCACCCAATGGCCGTCAGTCCCACGCGTCCAGACCAGCACGCGATGCCGCTGCAGCAGGACCAGATCCAACCGCATGTCCTGATTCATGTCAATCGACTGCACCGCCACCAGCGGATCTCCATCCACGGAAATTTGGCTCATCTCGGGTATGAATTGCAGATCGGGTGCGTTCGCGGTTTCGGCCTTTCGCGGCTCCGCCGCTCGCTGGACAGAAACCAGATGGGGAACAACGAACTCGAGCGGATTCGGTGCAATTCGTCGGGAGTCCGCCCGGCAGATCTCGGTGGGACGAATGTTGTTTGCAAGACGCGTTGCGGTGATTTGGAACTCTTCCGATTGGTAATCGCTGAGTTGCTGTTCGATTTCGGTCAAAAGCCGTCGGATATTGGCCGCGGGAGTGGGACCTTCCAGATGAGGTTGGAGGGTGCGAGCGATCGCTGGCACGACATCGCGGACCCGCGCGTCGCCCATCCGCGCCAGCGCTACCATGAAATCGAGTTGAGCAAACACATTGTCGGGGGCGAGCGTAAATGCGCGTTCGATTGCATCCATTGCCTCCGGGGTCATCGGCCCGTCCAGGGGCGGATCGATCGTACGAAAACGTTCGTACGGGTAAACGGGATTCTGGGGATCAAAGGCTTCCGCGCGCTGGAACGCCCCCGCGACCTCCGATGCGACATCCAAACTCGGATCGAACTCGTTCAGTTTCAGCAGATACCTGGCTTGAAGGTAATGACCGATCGCCGAATCGCTTCGCAGTCGCAGGAACGCGCCGATGGCCGTTTCGGCATCCGCGAGTGATTCTTCCGTCGGCGTATCCGCTTCCAGTCCCAACATGGCGCAAACCGCCAGATTCTGGATTGCCGCGGGCTCGTCAGGGAGCTGAACCAACAACGACTGAAACGATTCTCGCGCCTTCGCCAGTTCACCATTCTCGAGCTGCGCAACGGCCGTCAGATGCAGCGCTTCCAAGGCGTCGAAATCCGCCGCCGGCAACGCCCGTGCAACTCCCTCCCGGCCGATCGGAACCTGCTGCGAATGATCGGACCGCCAAACCAGATAACCCACAACGATGATCACCGTGGCCAGCAACGCCAGAATCAATCCCAGCCGGCTTTTCCCCGTTCGGACCGATCGTGACCCGGCAGTTGGGGCGTGCATACGATGCCTCTCCATGGTCGCAGTTCCAAGAAAATGGGCGATTCAACATACCCGGCAGGCGAGATTCTGTGAGCGCCAGTAACCGGGTTGGGAGTCGGTTTCGATACGAACGTGCGCGTCGGCAAGTTCGCTCCAAACTACAAACTTCCGCCACGCTGCCCACTTGGACCGCAACGGCGGAGACGGCCGCTTTTTCGCGGGCGCTGAGCGGATATCATATTCCAATGAAGGAACAGCGACCGTACGTCCCTGAGCAAAGAGGTCCGCATTGCCCCTGCCGATCGTGTCCGAATTCTTATCCGAAACACCGCTTCCGCAGCTAAAGCCACTTTGGATCGGTTCGGTACTCGTCGACCCGCCCGTGCTGCAGGCGCCGATGGCCGGCTTCACGAATTTCGCGTTCCGCCAAATTGTCAGGGAATTTGGCGGCGCGGGCCTGCAGGCCACCGAGATGGTCAATGCGCGCGGCTTCGTTTGGATGGATCAACACGAAGCTGAGCACCCCGACCGGCTATGGGGGGTCCAGGATGAAGCGCGGCCATTGGCCGTGCAAATCTGGGATAACGACCCGGAAACACTGGCACAAGTCGGGGCCCGATTAGCGCACGAATATCGCGTCAGCGTCGTCGACATTAATTTCGGCTGTCCAGTAAAGCAGGTCACCCAAAAAGCCCACAGCGGCTCGTACTTGCTCCGATTTCCCGATCGCATGGGGCGGATCATCGAACGTGTCGTCGAAGCTTGCCGTCCCACACCGGTCACCGCCAAAATTCGACTTGGCTGCACCCGCGACCGAATTGTAGCCAACGAGGTAGCGCAGGTCGTCGAATCGGCGGGCGCTTCCGCATTAACGGTGCACGGCCGGACCGCTCAAGACTACTTCGCCGGTCAAGCCGATTGGGACCGGATCGCCGCCATCAAGCCGTTCTTGAAGAAAATCCCACTCATCGGCAACGGAGACCTCGATTCTCCAGCACGCGTCCTGGACGTTTTCCGGCGCTACGATGTCGACGGGGTGATGATCGCCCGGGCGTCCTTGGGCCGTCCCTGGCTCTTCCGACAAGTCCAGGCCGCGCTTGCCGGAAAGCCGATCCCACCCGATCCGACCTTGGCGGAACAGCGCGACTGCATGTTGCGCCACTACGAATTGGTCTGCGCGCGTTTTGGGGAACAGAAGGGCACCGTCCTGATGCGGAAATTTGCCTGTAATTACGCCGTCGGAATGCCGGGCGCACGGAGTTTTCGAGCCCAGGTCGCCCAGGTCGCGGACCGTCGACACTTCCTGGAAGTCGTCGCATCCCACTTCCCGAGGTAGATGACAGCATCCCACGGTGTGGCCAAGTCTGTCACCTGGAGGACGGGCTAGGGGCTACCCTCACCCATGGTACACAACGTCCTTACCTATTTTTCAAATATATGGTTGTTAAATATGTGTAAAGTCCCTATATTGTTTCGAATGAGTGAGTAGCATAGGTGGCCAGGGCAAGTCACGCCGCTGTGTAACGCAGGTCCGTGCCACCCAAGCCATTCGGGGCAAAGGATTTACGTGATTTAGGGTTACGACGGCCGAACCAGGTGACAACGCAATGACTGACGCATTACCCGCAGACGTTGGATTATTAGACCTGTTGCGGAAATCGGGCCCTCTATCGGTTGCCGAACTCGCGCAGGCGATGGAGGTAACGGCGACAGCGGTCCGTCAGCGATTAGTTCGCTTAATGGATCAAGGTTGTGTACGCCGGTCGGCGATTCGAGCCAAGCGGGGTCGACCGAGTCATCGTTACGAACTGACGCCGTTGGGTCAGCGTCAAACGGGCGCCAATTTCGCCGATCTGGCGATTGCCTTGTGGCAGGAGATTCGCGCCATTAAGGATCCCGAGGTTCGGCGGGGATTGTTGGAACGGGTCTCGAAACGGCTGGCGGCGACCTACGCCGCGCAGATTCAAGGTGTAACGCTTGAGGAGCGGATGCAATCGCTGGCATCGTTGTTTGCGACGCGGAAGATCCCCCTGGAGGTTGAGCGACGCGACCAATTGCCCGTATTGCACGTCCTCGCATGTCCCTATCCCGAGTTAGCGGAACAGGATGCGGGGATTTGCGCCATGGAGAGATTGTTGTTTGCCGAGTTATTGGGCGACCGGATACGGCTTGACGAATGCCGGCTGGACGGGGCGCGGTGCTGTACATTTCATCGTGGAGAGAATTAACGGCCGGGGGCTGATTTCCGGCCTGGCAAGTGATGTTTGCGGTGGACGGAAACCGGGAGGGAACGGCTGTGGGCCGGCGTCTGGAGAAATCGATGCAAGCTGTTTATGCTATCGAGTTCTTCTGGTTTGGCATGGTTCGCAGGAATGGAAGGTAAACAATGACACAACCCTGGATTGAAGGTCGATTTGAAGAGAACGTCTTTGTGACGTCGGTGGAGCAGGCGATTAATTGGGCTCGGCAGTCGAGTGTCTGGCCGATGACGTTTGGTTTGGCCTGTTGCGCGATTGAAATGATGGCGACGGGTGCCAGCCGCTACGACATCGATCGTTTTGGCGCGGGCGCTTTTCGCGCCACACCTCGCCAGGCTGACTTGATGATTGTCGCCGGGACGGTGACGTACAAGATGGCAAGTCGCGTACGCCGACTCTACAACATGATGCCTGATCCGAAGTTCGTGATTGCGATGGGCGCCTGTACGGTCGGCGGAGGCCCTTACTTCAAGTGGGGGTATCACGTCGTGAAGGGAGTCGACCTGGTGGTACCGGTCGACGTTTATGTTCCAGGTTGCCCCCCACGTCCTGAAGCACTGTTGGAAGGATTAATGAGGATCCAAGACAAGATTCAGGGCCATCGTATCGCCAAGCGAAAAGCTGCCGGCAGCCGTTTTCTGGAACTGGGGGACAAACTCGAGGACGAGCTTCCCGTTCCCCACCACAGTGGGCATCCGGAAGTCGACGAAACGTACCGGCCGCTTACCGACCATCAGAAGATTACGGGATAAGAGTTCGAGAATTTTGGGGAGATGATTGGAATCAACATGGCGACTGACCTGCTGACAATAACGGACCTGCATGTTTCCGTCGACGACAAGCCGATCTTGCGCGGGGTGAATCTGCGGATGCAGCGCGGCGAGACGCATGCGTTGATGGGGCCCAACGGTTCCGGAAAAAGCACGCTTGGCCTGGCTTTGATGGGCCATCCGAAATACGTCGTCACGCAGGGGGCAATCGAACTCAACGGCGTCGACCTGCTGGCCATGGAAGCCGACGCGCGGGCGCGGGCAGGAATTTTCATGGCGTTTCAGCGGCCGGTGGCGATTCCCGGGGTCAAGATGGCGGATTTCCTTCGTCACGCCACGACCAACGTTCGGTTTCCGGATCGCAAAGAGGGAGAACAGCTGATTCCGATGAAAGATTTTCGCAAGGAACTGCGAGCGAAAATGGACCACTTGCGGATGGACGTTGAATTTGCCCGTCGCTATGTCAATGACGGCTTTTCGGGCGGCGAGATGAAACGGGCCGAGATCCTGCAGATGGCGATGCTGCAGCCCAAATTCGCGATTCTGGACGAAACCGACAGCGGACTGGACGCGGATGCGGTGCGTCTGGCGAGCGAGAGCATCGCGGAGATCGGACGCAATAACATGGGTCTGCTGATCATCACCCACCACGACAAACTACTGGAACACAACCCGCCCGATTTCACCCACGTGATGCTCGGCGGACGCATCGTCGAAACGGGCGGTGTCGAACTGGCCGCGGAACTTTACTCGCAAGGTTACGATCGCATCCGCCGGACTTATCCGGAGGCCGAGGCGGAGAACCGGGCGATGCTCGATCACGACGAACCGCAGCTCAGTGCGGTCGAGCGTGAATAGGCCGTGGTTGCAGGGCCGCGCGGCAGCTCACCGTGGCTGCTGTACTTCGAATGCATTGAGATAACACGAACTTCAGAAAGCCCGACCGTATGACAACCGACTTGCTGACGGATCCGATTGGCGAAATTAACAAGTACAACTTTCGCACCGAGACGACACCAGTGTTTCGGGCCCGCAAGGGGCTCGATGCGAACATCGTAAGCCAGATTTCGGAGATGAAAAACGAGCCGGAGTGGATGCGCGATTTCCGGCTGCGAAGTCTGCGGATTTTCGAATCGAAACCGATGCCACACTGGGGTGGCAACATCGGGATCGACTTCCAGGATATCTACTACTATTTGAAACCGACGGATGGGCAGAGCCGCACCTGGGACGATGTACCGCAGGAAATCAAGGACACGTTCGACAAATTGGGGATTCCCGAAGCCGAACGCAAAATGCTGGCGGGCGTGAAGGCCCAGTTCGAAAGCGAGGTCGTTTACGGATCGCTTAAGGACGAACTGGCAAGCAAGGGCGTAATTTTCCTCGACACCGATTCCGCGGTGCGGGATCATCCCGATCTGGTCCGGGAGTATTTTTCCACGATCATTCCCCCCGAGGACAACAAGTTCGCCGCTTTGAATTCGGCGGTCTGGTCGGGTGGTTCGTTTATCTACATCCCCAAGGGCGTGAAGATCGAATTCCCGCTGCAGGCTTATTTTCGGATCAACGCCGAGAATATGGGGCAGTTCGAGCGCACTTTGATCATCGTCGACGAAGGGGCGGAGGTGCACTACGTCGAAGGTTGCACGGCGCCGATGTACAGTTCGGAGAGTTTACACTCGGCGGTCGTCGAGATCGTTGTCAAGCGCGGTGGTCGCTGCCGCTACACGACGATCCAGAACTGGGCCAACAACATCTACAATCTGGTGACGAAGCGCGCCGTGGCTTTCCGCGATGCGACGATGGAATGGGTGGATGGCAATCTTGGAAGCCGTTTGACGATGAAATATCCAGCGGTGTATCTGCGGGAGCCGGGAGCGCGGGGCGAGATTCTTTCGATCGCCTTTGCGGGCGCGGGCCAGCACCAGGATGCGGGCGCCAAACTCGTGCACTGCGCCCCCCACACGACCGGCCGGATCGTGTCGAAGTCCCTTTCCAAGAACGGCGGCCGGAGCAGTTACCGCGGACTGGTGCGCGTGGAAAAAGGTGCCGAGCATTCCAAGTGCAACGTGGTCTGCGACGCGCTGATCCTTGACCCGCGCAGCCGCAGCGATACCTACCCCTACATCGAAATCTGCGAACAGAATGTCTCGGTTGGGCACGAGGCCAGTGTTTCCAAGATCGGCGAGGAGCAGCTGTTCTATCTTATGAGCCGCGGGCTGACGGAGCCGGAAGCGAGCACCATGATCGTGAACGGCTTCATTGAACCGCTGGTCAAGGAACTCCCGATGGAGTACGCCGTCGAGATGAATCGGTTGATTCAACTGCAGATGGAAGGTTCCGTCGGTTGATAGCGGCCAATTTTTCCCGCCCCACCATTTTCCGCATGCT
This sequence comes from Planctomycetota bacterium, assembly GCA_016872775.1. GTDB lineage: Bacteria > Planctomycetota > Planctomycetia > Pirellulales > Pirellulaceae > VGZA01. The sequence continues at coordinate 54,625 of VGZA01000018.1, forward strand.
TGTCCGTGACTGACGATCCGCAATGACGACCGCCTTGCAACCCTTTGGCTTTGACACCGATTCCTTCGAGGCATTTTTGGCGCAGCGCGCCGAGCCCGATTGGCTGCTTTCGATGCGGCGGCAGTCGTGGGACACCTATAGCAAGCTGGCGTGGCCGACTCGCGACCATGAGGAATGGATCCGAACGGACATCCGCACGTTTCGCATCGAGAACTTTCGGCCTCCGATCCAGGCACCGCCTGCGTCCGTGGCGCCACCGGGCCTGTTGACGCGGGAAGTGGAATTGGCAGGGGCCTGCGTTTCGATCAACAGCCATTCCACGTCCCATTGGCTGGCCCCGCAACTGGCATCCAAGGGCGTGTTGTTCGGATCGCTGCCGGAACTGCTCGCTGACAATGCCGATCGGCTGCGTCCCCATCTGGAACGACAGATTGTTTTGCCGGGGTACGACAAATTTGCCGCGTTGACGTCGGCTTTCTGGATCGGCGGTCAGCTGCTTTTTGTACCCCGCGGGGTACGCGTCGAGCTTCCGTTGCATTCGCTGGCCGCGCTGACCGCTGACGGCGTCGACCTGCAGAAGACGCTGGTTATTCTTGAGGAAGGGGCCGAGGCGACAATGCTGAGTGAAACCGCCTCGCTTTCCGTCGATGTCGAAGCAGGGAACGTCGTTGGTTCCGCGCCGGCCGAATCCCGCGGCCTGCACGCCGGTATCACCGAAATCGTCCAGGGCGCCGGATCCCGTTTGCGCTACGTCAACCTGCAGAACTGGGGAACCGGTGTCTGGCATTTCGCCCATCAGAAGGCCCGACTGGAACGGGACGCCGGCCTGCAATGGACGCTGGCTGCGCTGGGCGGTAAGACCGCCAAGGTCAATCAGCAGGTGGAACTTGCGGGAAAGCGGTCGGAATGCCAGGTGAACGGAGTGATGTTCACCGAAGGTCGACAGCATTTTTCCTACCACACCCTGCAGCACCATCAGGCCCCGGAAACCAGAAGCGATTTCCTGTACAAGTCGGCGCTGCAGGACAAGTCGCGCACCGTCTGGCGCGGCATGATCAAGGTCGATCCCGCGGCGCAGAAGACCGACGGTTATCAACGAAATGACAACCTGTTGTTGTCGGATACATCCCGCGCCGATTCGATCCCTGGATTGGAAATTGAGGCCGACGATGTGCGGTGCACCCACGGATCGACGTCCGGCAACGTCGAGGAAGAACTGATCTTCTATGCCTGCTCGCGCGGTTTGACTCGGCGCGAGGCGGTGCGATTGATTGTGACCGGTTTCTTCCAGCAAGTCTTGGATCGGATTACGATACCTTCGGTCCGCGACGCGCTGGTGAATGCGATCGCGCAGCGGGTGCGCGAGTACCGTTGAACGAATTTCATCATCGTCGGATGCCGGACTGCTGCCCTGAACCGAACGCGGGATCTTGAAGTCGATTTTTTTAACGGGAACAGGCAGGCATGAGCGAGTTCAAGGTCGTTGCACGGCGAAGCGAGATTCCTGACCCGGGCCGCAAGTTGATCGAGGTCGACGGCCGGCTGGTCGTCCTTTGTCGCATCGGCTCCGAAGTTTTCTGCCTCGACGATGTTTGCACCCACGACGGCGGACCGCTCGGGAGCGGCGAGTTACAAGGTTACGACTTGATCTGCCCGCGGCACGGCGCCCGATTCGATATTCGCACGGGCTGCGCTCGTACCATGCCGGCAACCGAATCGACTCGCACCCATCGGGTCAAGGTCGAAGGGGATCAGATCCTTGTCCAATGGGCCGACGATGATTCCTAGGGAGGCTGCGATGGCGCTACAGGAAGATCAGATTCGCGAGGAACTCAAAAAGGTCGTCGACCCGGAGCTCTTTGTCAACATTGTCGACCTGGGATTAGTCTATGTCGTCGACCTGCTGCCGGTCGACGATGGACGGACCAACATCAAGATCCAGATGACGATGACCAGCCCGATGTGTCCCGCCGGACCGCAGATGATCGCCAATGCGAAATCGGTCCTGGGTCAACTCGAGGGCGTCGCTGAGGTGGAGGTCAGGATCGTGATGGATCCACCCTGGACTCCCGATCGGATGACGGAAGTGGCCCGCGATCATCTGGGAATTTTTTGAGCGTTTCCCGTGCGAATTCTAGTCTACGAATTCGCGACCGGTGGAGGCCTGTTCGCCCTGCGCGGTTCGATGGAGGAATCGACGAGCTGGTTGCGCGAAGGGCAGGCGATGGTCCACGCGGTCGCGGAAGACTTCGCGGCGCTCGATGATTGTCAGGTGCTGGTTTTCCGTGACGCACGACTCGACGCGTCGACACTTCCACCGAACGCGGTCCCCATCGAATCGGCGCACGCGGAAGAGGATCAGTTGCGCCGAATTTCGGCGCAGGTCGACGGCGTGGTTTTGATTGCTCCGGAGATGGACGGCCTGCTGCTGCAACGCATTGGCTGGATTGAAAACGGCGGCGCTCGCTTGCTGTCGCCCGGTTCCGAATTCTGTCAGCTTGCGGCATGCAAGCGGCGAACGGCGGATTGGCTGGCTGCGGGCGGGATCCGCGTGCCGAATGCGGCCGCATGGAGAGTCTCGGAATCGTTTCCCGATACCGTTCCATTTCCGCTGGTGATCAAGCCGCCTGACGGCGCGGGGGCCGTCGATACCTTTCGCTGTGACACGCCGGCGGACGTGGAGTCGGTCCGCGGGTGTCGCCGTGAATGGCGCGTCGAGGCATTTTGTGATGGTCTGGCGGCAAGCGTATCGGTGCTTGCCGGCCCGGACCGGACGATCGTCCTGCCGCCGTGCGCGCAGCGATTGTCCCGGCGCGGTTCGATCGGCTACCTTGGCGGACGGCTGCCGCTGCCGGATGTCCTGGCCGCACGCGCCCGGCGACTCGGCGAACAGGTCGTGCGGCGAATGCCAAAGACAACCGGTTATTTCGGCATTGATCTGGTGCTGGGTCCGGCGGAATCGGGCGAGCGGGATTTTGTGCTGGAGGTCAATCCCCGCTACACCACGTCGTATGTTGGCTTGCGCCGCGCGGCCCCCTGGAATCTCGCCGAGATTCTCTGCCGTTTGGTGCGAGGTGAACCGGCTCCGTTGCCGGATCGCTATGATCCGGTAGAATTCGATGCCGACGGCACCGTTCGTCGAATCTGAACTTCACGCATCACGGACCCCGGGATCGGTTGACGATGCACTGGCTGGGCGTCGATATCGGCGGCGCGAATATCAAGCTCGCGGACGGTCGAGGCTTCGCTGCCTCACGCCAATTCGCGCTGTGGCGTCATCCCGACCGCCTGGCCCAGGTGCTGCGCACGGCGATCGCCGAAGCGCCGCCCTCCGACCATCTGGCGATCACCATGACCGGCGAACTGGCCGATTGCTTCGAGAATCGCGAACAGGGCGTACAACGAATTCTGGATGCAGTGCTGCAGGGTGCCGACCGCAGGCATGTCCGCGTCTATCAGACCGACGGACGATTCGTCGCGCCGACAGTTGCTGCCCACCAACCTCGACTTGTCGCCTCGGCCAACTGGCTGGCCTTGGCCCATTTCTGCTGCCGATTTGTCGCCGGCAGCGACGCAATCCTGCTCGATATCGGCTCCACCACGTCGGACCTGATTCCGATCGAACGCGGGCAACCGATGCCTGCGGGTCGCACTGATCTGGAGCGATTTTTGAACGGAGAACTGGTTTACACCGGCGTGGAGCGCAGTCCGGTCTGTGCTTTGGTCGATCACGTCCCGTATCGCGGTAAGAAATGCCCCGTCGCGCAGGAACTGTTCGCCACGGCGGGCGACGTCTACCGGATCCTGGGAAAGCTGGCTTCGGCACCGCAGGAGACGAATACCGCGGATCAGCGCCCCGCGACCCGAGACCATTCGCTTCGAAGGCTCGGGCGCATGATTGGAGCCGAAGGCGACGCGTTCGGGGACAACGACGCTCGCGACGTCGCGGAATTCGTCGCCAGCAGCCAACTGCGGTTACTTGCGGAGGCGTTCGGCCAGGTACGGAATCGTATTGGGCGTTCGGTCACTAAAGTAATTGTCAGCGGGCAAGGCGAGTTCCTGGCTCGAAAACTGATTTCCACGTGCATCCCCGACGCCAAGTCGATCTCGCTGGGCGAACAGATAGGAGTACTGCCGTCGCAATGCTCTCCGGCGCACGCGGTGGCGGTGTTGGCCCGCGAAGCGATCGAGCCATGAGCGAACATCAACCGATCCGGATCGCCAAAATCGGCGGCAGTCTGCTCGATTATCCGTTGTTGCCGGTGCGGTTCCGCGACTGGATCGGGAGCAAAGCGCCCGCCCGCAACCTTGTGGTGGCGGGTGGGGGACCGTTCGTTGAGTCGGTTCGGGAAGCCCAACCTCGATTCCACCTGTCCGATGCCGTTTGCCACGTTCTCTGCATGGAACTGCTGAACGTTACAGCGCGCCTGCTGTACGAGATTCTCGCACCGTCGGTGCCCTGCGTATGGGTCGGCACGGAGCCGAAACTGCGGCAATTCCTGAACGACGATGCGGACGTGCGGATCGGCATCGCGGCGACCGGTGAATTGCTCAACCAGATCGGCGATCGGGCGGGGGAAGGCATTCCGGCACTGCCGGAGAGCTGGGAAGTCACCTCGGATTCCCTGGCGATCCGGCTGGCGATCCAACTGCGGGCCAAGGAACTGGTGTTACTCAAGTCGGAAAATTGTCCCGGACATGATTGGATGGAGCGGGCGGCGCTCGGCTACGTCGATCGTCTTTTTCCGTACCTCGCCGTCCGTTTTGGCGGGCAGATTGGAGCTGTCAATCTGCGGGCCGATCCGTTCGTCGGATCGTGATCGGTCGAAGATCCCGACCGTGCCACCGTTGCGCAGGCGGCCCTTTTGCGTTCGGCAATCGGCGTTTTTTCGAACTCACCCGACTGGGGGATGGCCATCCCCTGTGCAACTTGCAATACTCACTTCCAACACAAACTTCTACATGAAACCCGTAAACGGAGCCCGCCCATGACAATTCGAATCCTGGTAGTCGATGATCATGAACTGGTGCGATTGGGTCTCCGCAGCCTATTCTCGGGAACGGATATTCACATTACCGGGGAGGCGTCCAACGCCGACGACGGCATTGCCAAAGCGCTGAAGGACCGGATTGACGTCGTGCTCTTGGATGTGCGCATGACGGACGGCGACGGGTTGAACGCCCTGGGGAGAATCAAGCTGGAACGGCCGGACCTGCCGGTCGTGATTTTGTCCGGGTATGACAATCCAACCTACGTTGCCCGCGCGGTCGCGTTGGGCGCTTCCGGCTATGTTCTCAAAGGCGAATCGCGAAGCGCTTTGATCGACAGCGTTCACAAGGCGGCGGCGGGCGAAGTGGTCTTCACTCGTGAAGGTCTAAGGCGCGTCACGGGCGCTTTGGCGACCCCCCGTTTGAATTCCGACGTGGAGGTACCGTTGACGCAGCGGGAAAGCGAGGTATTGAAGCAGCTTTCCCAAGGCGCTACCAACAAGGAAATTGCCAAGACGCTGCACATCAGTTATGAAACGGTCAAGGAGCACGTCCAACACATCTTGCGCAAGATTGGTGTCTCCGATCGGACCCAGGCCGCGGTTTGGGCGGTTCGCAAAGGGCTTACCTGAAGCAATGTCAAAACCCACAGACGTCCGTATTCGCGAGGTTGACGTTACCACGGACAAGTATGTTTATCGCGCTCCGGTCAAGTTTGGCGGGCGCGTGGTGACCGACGCGGAAGTTGTCAACATCACGGTGCAGGTCGAAACGCGCAGTGGCTGGGTCGGGCGGGGGTTCGGCTCGATGCCGATGGGGAACGCCTGGGCCTGGCCGTCCAGGTCGCTGACCGGCGATCGGACCTTGGAAGGGATGCTTCAATTCGCGCGGCTGGCGGTTCGAACTGCTCGGGATCTCGACGAGTATTCCCACCCTTTGGATCTCACACGCAACCTCGCCACGGGACATCGGTCGATCGCCGATCAGATTGCCAGGGAACTCGATTCGGTCGAACCGATGCCGGTCCTGGCGCAGCTGGTCGCCGCAAGCCCGCTGGAGGCGGCGATCCACGACGCCTACGGCAAGGCGCTGCAGCGAAATTCGTTTGACCTTCTCGGACGGGAGCATGTCCGAGCCGACTTATCCCATTACCTGACCGACGAGTTTCGCGGCGAATATCTCGACCAATATACCTTGCGGTCGCCAAAGCCGCGGATGCCGTTGTACCATCTGGTCGGAGCCCTCGATCCTCTGACACCTGCGGACCTGGCGACGCGACTCAACGACTCGTTGCCCGAACTGCTTGGCGAGTGGATTGTCCACAACGGACTGACGCACTTGAAAATCAAAATGGCGGGTGATGATCTGCAATGGGACGTCGAACGGGTGCTGGCGGTCGATCGCGTTTCCGAACAGACGCAGGCACAGCGGGGGTGTGCCGAGTGGTTCTATTCGGTTGATTTTAACGAGAAGTGTTCCAGCGTCGATTATGTCCTGGAATTCCTGCATCGCGTGCGGGAAAGTTCGGCGCGCGCATTCGAGCGGATCCAGTACATTGAGCAGCCGACCCATCGCGATCTGCGATCGAATCCAGGTAATCGCATGCACGCCGCCGCGAGCATCAAGCCGGTCGTGATCGATGAATCGCTGGTCGATTTGGAGTCGCTGCAGCTGGCACGCGAACAGGGTTATTCCGGGGTGGCATTGAAGGTCTGCAAGGGTCAAACCGAAGCGTTGTTGATGGCAGCGGCCGCGCTGAAGTACGGCCTGTTTCTCTGCGTTCAGGATTTGACCTGCATCGGAGCCTCGTTTCTGCATTCGGCCAGCATAGCCGCGCGCATTCCACGGATCGCCGCAATTGAGGGGAATGGACGGCAATATTGTCCGGCCGGGAATCGGGATTGGGATCAGCGGTTCCCATCGATGTTCCGCATCGCCGACGGCACCGTCGGCACGTCGTGTCTTACCGGCACGGGACTCGGCTATTAGCACGATTGGTCTTGGTCCTATTCATCGTGATCCTATTCGTGGGCGTGCGGCGTCGAAATGGCGCCGGTCATTTTGCCCCTACGGCAATCGGGGAACAACTTCGCCGCCGGATTCCGGAAAACGCCGGCCGGAAGAACCTGCCCGATCTCCTGATCTCATCGAACGTCGCCAGCAACGACCTGGAGCTTGCCCGCGAGATCGGCGTGGCACGCGTCATGAACAAGCCCGTGATGCCGTGGAGTTGCTGGAAGAGATTGCCCTGGCGCTGTGTCGGGCGGCCAGCCGATCGCACCAATAGCGGCGGAATGCGGCCGAATGCGACGGAGCCAACCCCGGAGGATCCTGCTGGTTGAGGATAACATCGTGAACCGCCGAGTCGCGCTCGGCGTGCTGCAAAGCCGGGCGCGAAGTGCACACGGCACAGCATGGTGCGGAGGCGCTGGACCGCCTGGCCGTGATGGAATTCGCCCTGCTTCTCATGGATCTGCAGATGCCGGTGATGGATGGCTACGAGGCGACACGGCAGATCCGAGCCGGCGAACATGCCAGCGGCGGGCACGTGCCGATCGTGGCGATTACCGCCGAAGCGCTGAAGGACGACCGCGAACGTTGCCTGGTAGCCGGCATGGACAACTACCTTTCCAAACCGGTCGAACCTGATCAGCTGCTGCGCGTCGTCGAACTCTACCCGTCTATCTGCCTGACCACATCGGACGCGGCCCCGATCGAACATCCTCTTCCCGACGCGCCCTCGAACTAGTTACGGGTTACGGTCGAAGAGGGGAACGGGGAACGGTGGAAGAGGTGAATAGAGAATGGTGGACGAGGGTGGCGGGTAGGCGAGAGTTTCAAACCAGTTTTTTTGACTTCGTATTAACCCTGTAACGGCCGTATCCGGCCGTTGTTCCCCGTTCCCCCTATTCCCGCCTTGCTCTTCGCGGCCTGATTTTCTAATATCCCGCCCGCGATTCCCGTCCATGGGGATCCTGGCCGCCGGAAGGTTACGGGAGGGATTAACAAAGCGAAGCCATGGGTGTTTTGCTGAGCAAATCGAGGTGTCGGGGCCGAACGGTCCCTTCCTGGCTGCTGGCCTGGTTGGCGCATGGCATCTGCACGGGATGCGTAGTTTCACCCATGCCCGGTTTGTTGCGCCTCGACACAGCTTCGCTCATCCATGGCAACAACGATCCGCCATCCCAGACCGCGGCGACCAGTTTGACGGGAGGTCCGGTCGCCAGCCCAAGTAGTCCCACAGCGTCGGGCCGCCAGGATAGCGCTGGCGCGCCGGGATTCCCCGCCGAAAACGACGCGGGCGGCTCCCCCGCTCGAACCGCACCACAGCGACCCATGACGACCGATCCGATGGCAACGGCACCCGGGCAGGCGTCCAGCGCCCGCAGCCGTGAGGAGTTGCTGCGCGAGATCGAGTTGCTGCAGCGCGAACTGCTTTTCTCGAGCGACGCTTCCTCGCTCCTGGCTGTCAAGCAACTTGCCGCATTGCGTGACCTGCAGCGCAGCGGGCTTTCGAGTGACGGCGGCACCGAAACGAACCCGTCCAGCGAAATCGTAATGTTGCGGCCAACCTCCTCGCAAACCCGCCCGCAGCAATCGCCTCCTTCCATACCGCCGGCGATTCCGTTTCACGACAGCGACCGCATCACCCGAAGCCAAATTTCCACGACCGCGGACCGATCGCAGTCTCTTGAATCGAACGTCCCGCCCCCCATTGCCACAGCATCCTTGGTGACAAAGCCGGTCGAGGCAGATTCACCCGACACGATCCGTTCCGACTCCAACCGGTCCGACTTGAACCGGTCCGACTCGCGACTTTCCGATGGAAGCCCGGCACGCACCGACCCCGAGGATCGCAAAGACCCTCCTTGGCACATACGACTACAACAGGCGATGGACGGACTTGAACGCGAACTTGCCTCGAGCGAAAGCGGTTTGACCGAAATCGAACGCCACCGACTCGAAGTGCAACACCGGCTGCTGCAGGTCGCGATTGGACAGCGCGAGCAAGCGCTGAAAGAGATCGCGCGGATGCCGATCGAGCAGCGCGAATACTGGAAGCACCAGATGCGAACGCTGCTTCTGCTGCTGGATGAACATGCGACACCATCGCAAGCTCGCCGCGCAGCGCTGGCCCTGCGAGAACTTCAAGCCGCCACAGAACATCTCGCGTCGCAAAGTTCCCTGGACCTGCACAATCTGACTTTTTGCAGTCGCGTCGATGGATTCGGTACGCTGACGGAGTTTGCCAAGACCGAATTTGCGCCTGGTCAGGAGATCCTTCTCTATGTGGAGATTGACCATTTCCGATCGGAAGCCGATTCGGGAGGCAATGAGCTCGGACGGCGAAACAGCCGGCGTTACGAGACGGAATTGCGCGGCAGCTATCAGATCATGAACGCTTCCGGCGGCCGCATCGCCGACGCTGAACTTCCCCTGGACAAGCAATCGTGCCGCAGCCCGCGACGCGACTATTTCATCGCCTACCATATCTACCTGCCCAAGAACCTCGACCCGGGCGCGTATTCCCTGCAATTGACGATCGAAGACGTCAAAGGAAAAAAATTTGGGCACGGTTCTGTGGAATTTCAGATCAAGAGTCCAGCAGCAGACTCAGGCAGGTGAGGCCCGCTTCCGCTTTGTGGAACTCTGAAGCGGCAACCGGCAGCGGGGCGAAGCCCAGACTGGCGATCAAATCCAGGGTGCGCGGATAGCTGTCGCTGGCAAGAATGGCGAGCTTCAAACGCAAAACGTTCGCCCCCCAGGGCTCCTGTTCTGGGACAGGTACGATCTGTAATCCGTGGAACGCAGCGGCGTCAATCCACGAGCAATTGGCCAGCAGAGTCTGTTCATCCAGTGCCGTGCATGCCGTCTTCAAGTGCAGGCACCCGTCTACCCGAACCGGCACCACGGAGTAGCCGATTGGTTCGACAATGCGCCTCAACGACGCGATCCCAGCCGCATTCGAACGTTGCGAACAACCGGCATACAGCGTACGTCCAACCCGCAGTACATCTCCGCCTTCCAGGAACGCGTCAGGGTCAAGCCCGAAGCAGGGACGGTAATTGGCGAGACGTTCGGCGATTCGTTCCACTTCGCCCCTTCGGAGGAGCGGTGCGGGACGAGCAATGACGGCGAGTTCCGGCAAGACGATCGCGGTGTCCTCGACAAAAAGGCCGTCGGGAAAGCGAGGATCCGCCGGCAACGAATCCAGTTCGTACCCCGCTTCGAACAACCGACGCTCGTATTCGGTGTGTTGCTGAATCGCCCGATCGATATCGATCGGGGCCCGATCGATATGGGTCAGCTGGCAGCGGTAGAGGCCCGCATCGGGCCGGCGCGTAACGGCGATCATAGCGACAGATCAGTGGCCGCCTGGAACGAACAGATGGACCACATGGATCAAAGCCTTGGCGACCAGTCCCAGGGAAACACCACTGATGACAATCCAAAACCGAATTCTGGCCTTTTCATTCACCCGGCAACTCCCATTCCGCCAATCGGGTAGCAAGCATCAGAGCCATCGCGCCGCCACGTGCATCCCGACCCAGTATCGATTCGCGCTGCAAATAGTCCTGCAGGGAAGGCTGTTTGCCGGTCCCGGTGCAGACATCGACGAGCGTTCCGTCGGATCCAATCCGGCGCCGGATGCCGTCCCAGGCGCGACGCAGTACCGGGTCGAACTTGGATCGGTCGATCCAGCCAGCCTGCATGCCCTCGATCAGTGTCCAGGCAATCATACAAGTACAGGAGAGTTCGGCATAGGACTCGGGACGGTCAACGACCTGATGCCACATGCCGTTCGCATCTTGATGCGCCAGCAGCGCATCCAGGTGGCGTCGCGACCTGTCGGCGAGCTGGTCCCGCCAGGGATCGCCGACGGGCCACTCCGCCAGGCAAAGTGCCAGACCCAATGCGGCAAAACCGTTTCCTCGCCCCCAGGCGGCGTCGCATAGCGGCGAATGGCGCAGCAGACCGTCCTCGCGCTCCAGCAGTCGCAGCATCGTTCGCAAATGGTTGCGGCAGGCATCGAAATATTTTTGTTCCTCGGTCAATCCGCCGACCGCCGCCAGCAACGGTCCGGCCATGAAGAGTGCGTCACTCATTTCCAGGTGGTGGGGAACGACGTCGCGAGCAGCCCCGCTTTCATCGAACGCCAGATCGGCCGCCCGTTTCGCCAGTTCGATCCAACGCTGCCGGGCATCACCACGGGATCGTCGCGCCAATTCCGTAAACAACAGGTGTCCGGCCATCGCACTGCCGCTTTCGTTGGAAGCGAGCTTCGCGCCGCTGCGAAATGGCTCGGCAAGTCGCTCCGCATCCAGGCGCGAGACACCTCGGTCGAGAAACTCGTCACGCCGCATGCGAGCCCACAACGCCACGACCGGGATGTACTCCACCGCCGGCAACTCGTGACCATAGTGCTCGGCAAGCTGGCTCGCAACTTCCGCCGCCGTTCTCGTGCGTCGCCGATCGATCTCCCGCGCAGCAGAGGAATGCTCGACCGGCGTCATGCTGCCCATCGCGGCCAGTAGTTCCCGCAGCGACCGCTCGGATACCCCTCGTTCATTCAATTGAACCGCTGGAATCGAACCGACGCCTGCCACGCGATTCGCCGGCAAGGCCATCGCCAGGCTCGACCCTTCGCGGGCCGGCTGCTGTTTGCCGGGAAACTGCTTTTCCATGGCGGCGTGTAACCCACGTGTGGCCTCGCACGGCGTGATCGACCACGCCAGATCGTCATCCGAGCCACAAACAATGACCAGATCGACCGCCGCGATCCCCATCCAGCGCCAGATGGAATGCGAACTCGCGGGGGAACTCCGGGAATAGGCCGGTCCCTCCGGTGGAAACACAAGCGTCGCATCGTCCACCGTGAGTGGAACACCAAGGGCGGCGATACGGACGGCGGATCGCAATTCCATCCCCGCTTTGCTTTCCCACCAGCGAACCAAGGAGGCAACACGCGCCTGCGAATCGCCTGCTTCATTCGCAACAAGGACCACGCGCAATGGATCGCGTTCGTCTGCGTCCCAGTTCGTATCGAGCCAGACCTGGATCGGCTTCAGGTTGTGGTCGACTCCGATCGCACGATCGTGTGCGGCAACCGATGCCGCCGTCATCCATGTAATGGCGACGGCGCCGAGAATATCGAAAAGTGGGAAGGTCGACGTGGTTCCCATCGGCATGCACGGCCGATTCGCACGCCGCAGCGGCAAGCACGATTTCCAACGTACCGCGATCGATGCCGTGTTCATTTCTTCCGCAGCGTGGCCAGATACTCCACGACATCCAGCAGATCCTGGGCGGTCATCGTTTTCTGGAGATCGGCCGGCATCAGGGAGGTTTCGAGCTTCTTGATGGTTTCGACGTCACTTTTCTTGTAGGTCCGCTGCAGGGCGTCCGCCAGCTTGATCGTCACTTCCGCGTCGGTCTGGCTCACCAGCAACCCCATGGCCACATTTCCATCCTTCGACTCGATTGCATACGTTTCAAAGCTGTGGCTGATTCCCGCGCTGGGATACAGGATCGATTCGAACAACGCCTGCCGGCTGAGCTTGGAACCGATTTCGGACAGGTTGGGACCGACATCTTTGCCCTGTTGGTCAACCACATGGCACTTGGAGCACTCCGCGGTCTTCGCAAACAGCTGCCCGCCGCGTTGCGCATCGCCCTTTGCCTTGATCAATTCGTCGATGGCGGGCAACGGGCGATCCTTCGCTGCGGGGACGGGAAACAATCGGACGGCCTCCGCTTTGATTTCGCCCCAAGGCGCCGCGTGCAACAGGAACGCCGCCGCGGAGGTCAGTCGTTCGTCCAGTTGGCCGGCCTTGGCGAGGTTCAAAAGTTCCTGAGCTCCATTGCGTGTCGTGGCGATGGAACGTGTCGCCTGCCGCCGAAGTTCCAGATCGCGCTGTGCATTGACTACAATCGGCAAGAGCAATGGTACGATCCGGCCGTCGGCCGCAGTACCGAGTACCCGCGCGGTGCTTGTCGCGATGCGAGGATCCTCCTGGGAAAGGCCTCGCGATATCAGTTCGAGCTGGTTGCGGCCCATCAGGGCCCGCATGGCTTCGACGCCGATCTGTTCATCGGTGTGCTTCTGCGCCATTTGCAGCAGTTCGGGAAAGCGTCGAGTCACATTGAATTTCGCGATCAGTTCCACGAAGGCGGCGGAACCTTGGACGGCGGTCAGCACTTGCTCCAAGGCCGGCAACTTGTTGGGATCGCTCTCGATGTCGAACGCAGGGATACGGCGGGCCGCCTCCAGCACGACGGTAGCTCGGAGTTCCGCGTCACCCCGAAACGGGCCGAATGCCAGTTCGCTCAAGATATCGTTTCGCGACGGCGAGTTCTGAAAATCAAACGCCCGCAGATAACGCGGAATCTCGCCTGCGGATACGGCGCTCGATCGGATAATCTCCGCCAGCATCGCGGGAGTCGCAACGGCGCGCGATCGCCAGACAATGTCGCGGCCCGCCGGTGTATTCCAGTCGCGGACGCGCTCCAGCCAGGCCTGCAGGCAGGCATCCCACTGCCGATCGGCGCCAATCCCCAGCGCCTCCAGATACCAGCGATCACGACCGTCGTGCTGTTCCGCCAACTGGGCCCAGAGCGACGCAGCTTTGGGATGCGACTGGAACCGCAGGGCAATCGCGCATTCCCGACGCACGGCGGCCGAGGGATCGCGAACCAACGCTTCGACCAACGCTGGGATTTCAAGATCGAGCTGTCGAGCCAGGCGAAGCCCGACACACCTCAGATCCGGGTTTGCGTCCCCGATCGCCTGACGCACATATTCGGGCCCCCGCCCCGGAATCTTGCCGAGCAGCCAGAGGGCTCGCGCCCGCAGGCGAGGCTCCAATTCGCTTTTCCAAATCCGCGCCAGCACAGGTTCCGCACGCTCGCCCATCGCATGCAAAGCCGACCAGGCAAGATACCGCACCGCCAAATTCGGACTCTCCAGCGCCTTGGCTGCCCCCGTGTCGGACTGGAAGTCGAACGACGGAGCAACGTAGCGCGAACCAGGTGGCGCGATCCGAAATACCCTGCCGCGTTCCAGGTCGCCCGCGGCGTGACCGCCTACACCTGGATCGTACCAGTCGGTCACAAACACCGATCCATCCGGAGCCACACAAACATCCGCGGGCCGGAACCAGTTGTCCCGCGCACCCTTGACCAAGTCAACCACTTCCGCCGAGTAGCCCGCCCCGCGAACCTGTGCGGGATACGCTCGCACGACATTCGGTCCGGCATCGCAGTGGATCACCTGATTCCAAAAGGCCTTCGGCAAAAGCCGCCCTTCGTAGACTGTAATTCCCGTCGGCGAACCGGCTCCCGTTTGTAGCAAGTTCGGAACGACCCCCGGGTCGTTCAAGTGCCAGTGGCGATAGGGGATCTCCTGCTCCAAATTGGTGCGCGGCGTGTTCCAGCCCGCGCCGGTGATTTCGTCGCGGTAGCCGTAATTACCGTACTCCATCACAAAATTGATCCGCACTCCACGGTTGCCGTCGTCATCATTGTCCGATTGCCAGAGGCCGCCATACGAGTCCACCGCGATTTCGTAGTTATTGCGAAAGTTGTGCGCCAGGACTTCAAAATGACTCCCATCCAGGTCGCAGCGGAACGGCATACCGCCGAAATACGGCTTACCATTGTCGACGACCGTATTCCCCGCGCGATCTACGATCGGCTTTCCATCACGGTCACAGACTTTCTGACCGGTGTTGCCGAAATTCCAGTACAGCTTGCCATCCGGTCCAAACAGGAATGAATGTGCGGAATGGTCGTGCTGCGGCTGGCCCGTATTAGAGAACAGAATCTCCTTCTTGTCGGGTCGATCGTCGCCGTCCTCGTCCGTGAATACGAGGATATTCGGTGAGGCGGACACGATAATCTTGCGCCCGAGCACGCAGATGCCCATGGCCGAGTCGACGTCGGTACCCTGGTAGAAAACAGTCTGTTTGTCGGCTTTCCCATCGTGATCGGAATCCTCCAGAATCAGGATTCGGTCGCCCTCGGGTCGTTTCCCTTTGTGAGCACGGTAGTTCATGACTTCGCAAACCCAGACGCGTCCTCGGTGGTCGATATCGAGGTTGGTGACGTTCCGGATCTCGGGCTCTGAACTGAACAGAGTCGCTTCCAGACCGTCAGCAACATCGAGACCGGCAACCGCCTCGGCGGCGTCTCGACTGGCGCTGTTGGCTTTCCCACTTTGCGTCACAAGTGCATCGGGGCGAGTCGTGAAGACCAGGAACTGTACGGAACTCGCCCCCCCATCGCCCTGGTCGGTGCCACCGTTATCGAGGCCGGCGCGCGCTTGAAACCGAAGGACATCCGGCGGCAGGTCAAATGCAATCAGCGAATTTGCGTGCGTGCCGATTCCGTACTCCACAGGCGACCCGGCGATCTTGAGCGGGCCACCACCGGCATTCTTGTCGACGCGGACCTGTCCCCAATCGGTTGTGGCCGCCTTCCAGCGTATTTCGGTGAGCTTCTTCACACCCTGCGCCGTGACCAGACGCGGCTCGGCCCAGTCGGCCCAGTCGCAGGAGAAATCATTGCCGCCGTCGGTCACGACGAGGTAGAGTTCTCGAGCGCCGCGGATATCGACGTCAACGTTGACTGCATGGCCGGCGGTGGCGGACGTAACCATTTCCGTTTGAAAGACCGGTTTCGGGGACGCGTCCTTCCGTCCGGCTCCGCGGCTAACGGCGCTGGTTTTGTCGCTGGCCGGGAGTCGCAGGCGCTTGCGAACCGATTCACGGTCGAACTTTTCCGGCGGTGGATAGTCCTGGTTCTTCTCCAGATCCTCCAGTGACACGGTGGCCGCCTCGACGCCGTCCGCGGGAACTTCATGTTTCGCGCACCAGGCAATGGCGTTCAACATCAGCTTGCGGAAGTTCGGCTCTCCCCAGTTCCAATGGTCGTGACCGCCGGTGAAACCGAATCCGCGCCCGCCATTCTTGCGCTCGGCCGCCCACGCGACATGCTGGGGCTCTTTGCGCGCGATCGCGGCACGTACGTGCGGATTACCACTGTGCGGTCCGTCGCCGCGTTGCAACGTCTCGTCGGGAGGCAGATCGGTCAAGATCGGCGTCACGCCCTCCATCTTCGGGCGGAACCGCATGTGGTAATACCATTCGTCATTGATCGAGAATGGCTTGACGCCACGCGCGATCGGATGGTCTGGAAATTTGTTGAATTTCGCCGTCCAGTGCGGATTGACCGACCAGTTCATTTCGAAATAGCCACCAATCCAGTCGAGGAACCGGTCCCCGGCCTCGCCTTTCGTCATTTCCACCGCGTAGTGGATGCAGACGATGCCGACTCCCTTCTGGGCCAGAGCGTCAACCTCCGCCAGATGGGGCACGACCATATGCCCGGCTCCGCCGTCGCTGTACATCACGACACAGTCCGCACCATCAAAAACCTTTTTATCTTCCGGCCAGCCGTGCTTCACGACCAGCGCCTCGATGTTGCAGTTGCTCTTGTTCAGCGCATCGGCCAGGATCATGCAGCCCGCATAATGTTCATGAGCGCCATAACCGTGGCTGGGCTTGCCGGAGACGAGTACGACCTTTTTCTTTCCGGAACTGCTTCCCGAGGGCGCGGCGGCCGCCGGCAGCCGTTTCAGGCGAATATTGCGGAACTGCACCTTCATCGGCGGGCCGGCGTGTAATTGCAGCGCCAACACCCCCTTGTCACGCCGTTGTTTCTGGTCCTCGTCCGTCAGTTCGCAGGTCACGTTCCCGTTGATCATGTGCCGGAACTGAAACCCGTTGACGACAATATGGTAGTTGTTCCAGTCCTCTTTCTTGATCTTCGATTGCAGCGTTTTCGAGTCGCCGACCGTGCCGACAACCTTGGGCTTGCTGTCGTCCCCGACGATTGTCTTTTCACCGCGATTGGCCAGAATGCCGCGGAACCGCTCGCCGTAGCAGATTCCGGAATACGTATCTCCGGAGTCGATGTCGGCCTGATAGCCACCGATGACCCACTTTTCGTTCGGTACCTCAAAACTACGGTACTGAATCCCGGAATTCCCGCCCACAATCCGGTACTCGCATTTCAGCTCAAAGTTCGCGGTCTCGCCCTTTCTCCAGACAAGAAAGGTATTGCCGCTGGTTGGATTGTCGGCCGTCGTCTGGCCGGTGATCGTGCCGTCCTCGACCTTCCAGAACTTCGGATTGCCGTCCCAACCGTCCAGCGACTTGCCGTCGAAGATCGACTCGAACCCGTCGTCGTCAGCGGCGTCGGCGGCCGTATCCGCCACACTGGAAAAAGGGATCAGCAGTCCGAGACAAAGCCAGGCAAAACGCAATTGCATTTGAAAACCTCCGGTGCAAAACCCGCTGGGTAATTGTCGCGATCCCCAACGATAACGGGCGGCCGCTCGCCCGTCAAATCGGCGGGGGGAATCTTACGTAACTCGAAACTTGTTTCGAGCCGTCGAGCACAACTAGAAACAAGTTTCGAGCTACGTCGGTTTCGAGCTACATACGTTTCGAGCTACGCCAGCAGGCCTTTCACGACATTGCCGTGCACGTCGGTCAGGCGAAAATCGCGGCCCTGGAATCGGAACGTAAGCCGCGTGTGGTCGATTCCAAGGCAATGCAGGATCGTCGCGTTCCAGTCATGTACATGCACCGGATCGCGGACGATGTTGTAGCAGTAGTCGTCGGTTTCGCCGTAGCTGATTCCCGGGCGAATGCCTCCGCCGGCGGCCCAAAGCGTGAAACAGCGACCGTGGTGATCACGGCCGTAGTTGTCTTTCGTGAGCGCGCCTTGGCTGTAGACGGTGCGGCCGAATTCACCGCCCCAGATGACGAGCGTCTCGTTCAACAACCCGCGCTGCTTCAGATCCATGACCAGGGCGGCACTGGCGCGATCCACGTCGCGGCACTGGCCGCGAATCTGCGCGGGGAGGCTGCCGTGTTGATCCCACCCGCGGTGCATCAACTGCACGAACCGCACGCCCCGCTCGACCATCCTGCGTGCAAGCAGGCAATTGCGTGCGAATCCACCGTCGGCACCACTTTCGTCGACGCCGTACATATCAATGATATTCCGCGGTTCGTCGGACAAATCGGTCAATGCCGGAACGGACGCCTGCATTCGGAACGCCATCTCGTACTGGGCGATCCGCGCCGAGATCTCAGGATCGCCCACGGCTTGAACGGCAATCCCGTTGAGTTGATTAACGCCATCCAGCATGCTGCGACGGGACTGCTCGTCGATTCCCGGGGGATTGGACAGGTAGAGTACGGGGTCACTGGAACTGCGGAAGCGAACTCCCTGGTGCTCGCTGGGGATGAAGCCACTACCCCAAAGGCGCGAAAAAATCGGCTGGTCGGTTTTGTTACCGCTCCCCTGGGAGATCATCACGATGAACGCCGGCAGATTGTCGGTTTCCGATCCCAATCCATAGCTCAGCCAGGCACCCAGGCTCGGCCGCCCCGGCTGCTGCGAACCCGTCTGCAGGAATGTAATCGCCGGGTCATGATTGATCGCCTCGGTATTCAACGTCTTGATCACGGCGATCTCGTCGACCACTCGCGCGGTATGGGGCAACAATTCGCTGACCCAAGTGCCGCAATTTCCGTGTTGCGCGAACGAAAAAATCGGCGCGGCGCACGGAAAAGAACTCTGGCCGGCGGTCATCCCGGTCACACGTTGGCCCATGCGGACGCTGGCAGGCAGTTCGGTTCCGTTGAGTTCGCGCAGGCGAGCTTTGTAATCCAATAAATCGATGTGCGAAGGGCCGCCAGACATGCAGAGGTAGATAACCCGTTTGGCTCGCGCGGGAAAATGGGTTTGCGCGAGAATTCCATCGCGTCCCGTCGATTGAAGCTGGTTGGCTGCCACTTCCGGACGACTTGTGAGTGTCGCCAGGGCGGCGAGCCCCAGACTGGTCGTCGAGTCCCTGAGAAATGCACGTCGTTGGATTGCCTTTTCCACCACGGTCGGATTGCGATCTGCCATTCCGTCTGGTCCTTGTCGATGCGGGACAATGTGCGATTACGATACGCCAGGTTCGACCGGCATGCAATCGGCGTGCGGCGCGGCTGGGCTTGCAATCGGTCGGTTGTGGCGGCAAGATGAAGTCGTTGCTGCGGAAGTCTCGCGCGTCGCATACGATATGCGGCAGCGGTCACTGGCAACGCCCCTGTTCGATCCAATCTGTTCTACATCGAGTTCCCATGGAAACGCCCAATCCCGCGGATGTTCCGAACAAGTTCTCCGACAGCCCCTATGCAACCGCCGGTCAACCGCTGACCGGTCGCAGCAGCCGAAGCAGCTTCACCGCGATCGGCTGGATCGGGATCGTCATGGGCGGGCTTGGTCTCTTGACGTCGGAAATGGGCATGGCCATTTTTGAGATTCAGCCGATGATGCTCGAGTTTCAAAAGAGCATGCTGAAATCCCTGCCGCCGGCGCAGCGGGAGGCGCAGATCAAGATGCAGGAGGATATTGTCGCGGCGATGTCGGATTCGATGATTCCGCAAATGGCGAACAATATCTTCAAATTCATCATCGAAATCGGCCTGATTGTGGGCTCGATCTGTGTGTTGAAGCGGCGTTCACGATCGTTCGCTGTCTGGGCGTTTGTGGGGGCGATTGTGAGCGATCTTTGTTCGGCCGCATTGCAGATTTACATCCAGCTTCAAATGTCGGAGGTGATGTCGAAAGGAATGCAGGAGATGATGCAGGCGCAAGGCAATGCCAACGCCCCCGACATGTCGGGGTTTGCGCGAATGATGGCGATGGTGGGCGCGGTATTTGGCGTTGTGATCGTGCTGGGCAAGCTTGGTTTTTACGCCTGGGCGATCAGTTTTCTTAACCGCGATTCGACGCGCCAGGAGTTCGAGGCCGCCGACTAACGCCGAATCGGGACGCGGCTGGTCGGCCGGTTCCACTCAGTTTCGCGTCACGGTCTCGTCGAGGTTGAGCAGCACGCTCGCGACCAAGGCCCAGGCGGCAAGTTCGTTGGGGTCGAGCGTATCATCGGCGGGGGACTCACCGACGCGGAGCACTTCCCTGACGCGCGGATCGGTTTGGGCGGTCTCCCGCTGCCGCTGGTAGATCCCCGCAATCACTTCGATTTCCGCGGGGCGCGGCTTGCGGGCCAATACCAATTGAAATGCATGACCGACTCGTTGCGGCAATTCGGGGCCGCTTTCCCGCAGGATGCGCTCCGCCAGCTTGCGTGCCGCTTCCACGTACGTCGGATCGTTCATCAGGATCAGTGCCTGGAGCGGCGTATTGGTGCGTGCCCTTCGAACCACGCAGGTTTCCCGATCAGGAGCATCGAACGCAACCAGCGTCGGCGGTGGAGCCGTTCGTTTCCAGAATGTGTACATCGTTCGCCGATACAGGTCACGGCCGTGGCTCTGCGAATATTCCTGCGCCGTCCAGTTCTTGCCGTCCGCGCGCGAAGCCAGTTCCTCCCAGATTCCGGGCGGCTGATACGGGGATACGCTCGCACCACCAATGCGTCGGTCGAGCAATCCGCTGACCGCAAGTGCCTGATCGCGTATAAATTCCGCCGGCAAGCGGATCCTGCCACCGCGAGCGAGCAGCCGGTTCTCAGGGTCGCGAGCATACCCGTTTCGTGTCACTATCGATTGCTGCCGATAGGTTTCGCTGGTGACCAATAACCGGACCAGTGCCTTGAGATTCCAGGGGGTGCCTGCCACCGATTCTCCTGTGCGGAATTCGATCGCCAGCCAGTCCAGCAGTTGCGGGTGCGAGGGCGGTTCGCCCTGGGCCCCGAAGTCCTCTGCCGTCTTGACCAAGCCGGTTCCGAAGAACGCCTGCCAATAACGATTGACGAGAACGCGCGTCGTGAGCGGGTGGGAGGAATGAACCAGCCACTGCGCCAGCCCCAGCCGGTTGGCTGCCGCTCCATCGGGAAGCGGCGGCAGGAATGCCGGCACCGCCGCTTGGACTCGATCGGCGGGTCGATCGTACTGTCCGCGTACCAGAAGAAATGTCTCTCGTGGTTTCTCCATCTCCTGCATCACCATCGCTGTGGGCACTTCCGCCTCCAGCCGTTGCAACTGCTTCGCCAATGCCTCGCGTTCCGCTTTCAAGCGTTTGCCGGCATCGGAAACAGTGCCGCGAAAGTATCGGCGCAACTCGTTCAACTCGTCGGGAGACCGGCTGGTTCTCTCCTTCCTCAAAGCGTTCACGATCGCGGCCGGCAGGCCATCGCCACGCGGGTCGGTGGCATTCGTCACCAGCACGCGAAATCGGCCGGCCTGATGCCGCGCATATTGGGATTGGAATTCCAGCCTTACTTCGAGAACATCCTCGGGAGTGAAATCGATCGGATCGGCCAGGACAAACACGGCATGGTGTGGTTTGCCTGTCTCCGGATAGATGCCCCAGCCGCTTGCTGGCTGGTCATCAATCGCCTGTTCGACGCCGAACCCCGGCTGGTTGAAGCTGGCGCTGGCCGCGGCAATTCGACGACCCTGCGGAGCCTGGCCGCCGGTCGACGCGCTTACGGCAACCGTCGTCAAAACCAGATTGCCGTTTTCCGAGCGGCCGGGGCCCTGATTTTTCAGATTCTTGTCGGGAAGAAATTCCACGCGCAGACCGGTCACTCGGGATAACGGCAAGCGGGAACGGATCTCGTAGGTATCGGTGGCGGCATTCTCTCCCTCGACGACCCAGGAGCTATCTTGTGCATCAAAGCGGATCGTCGCTCCCGCGGCGGACTTGACGGCCGCCTCCGGAATTCCGGTCCAACCAGGCTGGGTACGCGTGGCATCTTTTTCCCAGGCGGCCTGCTCCCGGTCCCGATCGGGATGATCCTCGGTGAGTTCGCGATCCACCGCGGAGATTCGGGCGGTCACTTCGTCGATTTCCGCCTGCTGTGACGCCGTCGGGACCTTGACCAGCGGCGCCGCGTTGCCCTTGCTGCCATCCAGTCCGTTTTCCGGGACATTATGGAAGAAGGCAAACAGCTGATAGTACTCTTTTTGCGTGAGTGGGTCGTATTTGTGATCGTGGCACTGGCTGCAGCCCACCGTCAGCCCCAGGAAAACGGTGCCGGTCGTATTGACTCTGTCGACGATGTAAGCCGTGTGATATTCCTGGGGAATCGCGCCGCCCTCGAAATTGATCATATGGTTGCGATG
Organism: Planctomycetota bacterium; assembly: GCA_016872775.1. Taxonomy (GTDB): domain Bacteria; phylum Planctomycetota; class Planctomycetia; order Pirellulales; family Pirellulaceae; genus VGZA01. Next base: position 76,764 of record VGZA01000018.1, read on the forward strand.
AAACCCGCTGGCCACGCGCTGCGCGAGCGACGGATTCGGGAGCAGATCGCCCGCAAGTTGATCGACGATAAACTGATCGAACGGCAAGTTGCGGTTGAAGGCATCGATGACCCACTCGCGCCATCGCGTCATGTCCCGACCGCTGTCGATGTGGTAGCCATGGGTGTCGGCAAAACGCGCGGCATCAAGCCAGTCGAGTGCCATTCGTTCGCCGAAATGCGGATTTTCGAGTAACCGATCGACCAGTCGCTCGTAGGCATGCGGACCCTCGTCAAGGAGATACTCCTCGACCTGCGCGGGAGTCGGTGGCAGGCCGAGCAGGTCGAGATAGACGCGACGTACGAGCGTTACCGGATCCGCGGGTGGGGACGGGGCAAGGCCGGCAGCTTGCATGCGGTTCAACACGAATCGGTCGACTGCGTTCCGTCCCCAGCGGTCGTCGGCGATCTCGGGCAGTTGTGGTCGTCGGGGTGTGACGAAGGCCCAGTGCGTGTCGTAATTCGCGCCCTGTTCGATCCAGGCCACCAGGATCCTCCGTTCCTCTTCGCTCAGAGTCTTGCCGGAATCCGGAGGGGGCATGCGGTGGTCAGGATCCGGCGCCGTGATGCGCCGTACCATTTCACTTTGATCCGGCTGTCCGGCGACAATGGGTATCCGCCCGCTTTCCGCGGCGCGCGTCGCGCCCTCGACGACGTCCAGCCTCAACACCGCTTGACGTTCGGCGGCATCCGGACCGTGGCACTTGAAGCAGTTGTTCGAGAGGATCGGCCGAATCGTCCGATTAAAGTCAATCTTCGCCGCGCCCTGCGCCGCTACCGGAGACGCGAGCAGACTCAAAAGCACCGTGGCGCTTACTCGTACCCACACGGCACAAGCTACGGGCGAAATTCGCATTGTCATGGCGGTCTCCCTGTCGTGTTCGTCAAAGATCGCTGCATTGTGGGAGATCAGCCGGCCAACGTCAACTTCGCCTGGAATCGCCTGTCAACGGCTTTTATTCCCGTGGCACCTTCGCTAGATTAGAGGCCTCCGTCCTGTGTCAAGTTCTTTCCGTTGCACCCGACACCGGAGTCGACAGGGATGCGGCAGGTGTTTCGCCGAATTTTCCGGTACCCCCTGGCGATTCGCATCGCCTTGTTTGTCGCCGCGGTGCCGATCCTGATTTCGATTCGACAACTGGAAAGCGCGAGGAGCCTTCGCGTTTCGCAGGCGATCGCGCTGCCTGATTCGCGGGTTTTTATTATCGGCACGCAGTCCCATTTTCCGATGCGCACGCGGCACGTAGTTCGCGACTGGAACTGGAGCCGACAGGAGGTCGGCGAACCGTGTTATTTCTACGGCAGTCAGTTGAAGTCGGACGGTTACCATGTCGCGGTCGTCGATCGGGATCGCCATCAGTTAACGGTCACCGATCTAAAGACAATGGAAGTCCGTGCGCGGTGGAGCGGGCATCCGGAATCGGGAGCGGCCAAACAGGATCGTCGACTGGTTCGCCGAGCGCCATTGCCTTGCAAGTTCAGCGCAAACGGCCGCTTTCTGGTATTCGGCGCAATGCCCAGCGGTGATGCCGACCCAGGCTACACGTGCGTCGGCGACCTGCAGACGGGCACCATCCGCGACCAGCGCGAGTGGCTGGTCACCTACCAGCCAGGTGACAACCTGATCGTCTTTGGCCCTAGCAATGCCCAGGGAGGATTCGAGTATTTCGGATTCGAAAACGGACGCTTCGAACGACTCGACCCGTTCCCGCGCGCGGCCAACTACTGGGTCTCCTTGAATGCCCGACGATACATCGCGTATTCGGATATCTGGAACCGGCCGTCCGAATTGCGGGATTTCGAAGGACGAGTCGTGGGCCGTTTGCCGTTTCTGCGTTTCCTGGTCCCCAGTCCGGACGGCAGCCTGTTCGTTGGCGATTTTGCCCACAGCATCGAAGTCCACGATTACCAGAGCGGAGCGTTCGTTTCGCGCCTGAATGTCCCGTGGAGCGGTCCGAACTCGGACTTCGCGATCCCGACTGCGATGTCGGTGAGCCCCGATAATCTCGTTGTCGCTTCCGCGATGCCGGACAACACGGTCTCGGTCTGGGATGCACGCTCCGGCGAGCGTCTGTATTCCTGGGCTCCACCGCCGCCGCGGAACGAGGCATGGAAGATGCCGCTCACCCTGGTTGCACTGGCGGCATGGGGGCTGAGTTGGTGCTGGGCAGGCACGTTGCTTCAATCGCGATTCTGGTGGTTTGTCGATCCGATGATCGCCACATGGCCCCTGGCAATCGGATGGTCGCATGTCCAGGGGTTCATGGTTGCGGAAACGGTCCATTGCCTGATCGGGATCGGTATTGTCGCGGCGGTAGTCGCGTGGAATTCCAGTCGCTCGGTAGTTATGGCTGGCTCGGCGGCAGTGCTCGTGTTTGCCATGCATTGGGGTTTTGTGTTCATGCTGCGTCGCGAGTTCTCCTTGGTCGACACCGAATTCGATTCGTCCGGGCTGTGGTTTCGCAACTGTCTGCTCGCGCTGGCGCTGACGTTGGGAATTGCGACACTGAGGTTCTTTGGAGTCGAGTTGCGGCTGAATGGCTCGGAACGAAAGCACCCCGCGCCGCGTCTGCGATTTACGATCCGCGATGCCCTCATGCTTACCACCGCAATTGCGGTCATGCTGGCGACAACGCTGCGGCATCCGCCGTGGAAAACGATCGGGGTGTCCGCTCAGGCTCCGATGCAGCTGACTGCCGGCTGGAGTCTGGCGGTGATCGCCACGTTGGAAGCGCTGGTCGTCATCGTGACCGTATGGGCCGTCCTTTCGCGCGTCGAACTTCCCTCGCGAATCGCACTGTTCGGATTGGCCGTGCCCAGCCTGGCCTATCTGTTTGCCTGCGGCGTTCTCCGATACGTACCCGTCGAAGCGGCTCGAGATTTGCACTCACAGGCGTGGGGCCCCTGGTACGGACAGGAACCGGTGTTTCTGGCGGCCTATCTGGTCGCCATGCTATTACCGTTTCGGCGGCGCGGCTTCTGGTTGGGACGGATCGAACGTGAAATCAAACTGATGGCGCAGCAGGCAGTCTGAGGGGCCGCGGCGATGCCAGAGCATCGCCGAAAACGGCGATCGATTTTTACAGAATTTCATAGGAGGCCGGCGATGCGTCTGCTAGCAGTTCCGCTCGCGCCGCGAAGCAATGCGTTTTTTTTCTTGCCGCTGTGGGTGCTCTTGAGCTCCATGGCATGGAGTGCCGCGGGCCGGGAGCATATTGACGCGGAAGCGGTCGCCGGTGCGCCGTTCGGCGTGGCGGTGGTACGGTTACCGGCGTCGAACGAGACCGGTCGCGCCGGGGTATCGAGTGCTTTCGCGGTGGATGGCGGGGGGCGCGCTCACTACCCGGCGTTTGTGAGCGGCCGGTTGCGAAAGTTGCTGGGCGCGGCGTTCGGTCTCGAGGCGGACGGAACCGCCGCGATCACCGTCAGTTTTCTTTTCGACGGCGACGCGCCGTTTCCGGTCACGATTTATGCTCCACAACCCTATCAGTTCGAAATCGTGCCCCGCCGTGAAACAAGACGGGTTCACGAACGGCTGCTCAATCACTGGTGGCGCGACTATTTGGCCGCGGTCAAGGAACAGGCTGACAACAGCGACTATGAACCGTTCGCCCAAACCTATCTGACCAGCATGCTGTCCCGCCGGCTGCAGCTTGCCTTGCCTGTCGAGCCCAAGGAACAACCGGCCGGTGATTTGCAGCGTAGTCTTGAGCTGGTCTTCGGCGCGGAGGACGCGCGCGTCGCGGCGCTGCGATCGGCCATGCGGAATGGCACTCCGCCGGCCGGCAACGGTGGCGACTCCAGCAGCCTGGAACCCGCGCACCTGCCGCTGCCGCCCGCGATCGAATGGGGGCTCGAGCGCCACGGCGAAATCGCCACGGATGTCTCCCTGGAATCGATCGCATCCCATGTACCAGAGGAATGCTTCTACATTCGTTTTGGCCGGTTCTCCAATTACGTGTGGCTCAGCCGGTTCATGGACGAATACGCAGGCGGGCTCGCCAGCATGATTACGCTGCGCGGGGTTCGCGACGACGGCGACGCGCGCGTGCAGCGTCAATTGGCGCTCAAGGAGTCGGCGCTCGGTGATTTGCTCGGCGATGCATTCATTTCCGATGTCGCAATTCTGGGCCGCGACCTTGATCTGCGCCGCGGTGCGGCGATTGGCATGCTATTCCAGGCTCGCAACAGCCTGCTCGGCGCGAATTTCCAACAGGAGCGGCGCAGAATCCTGGAGGAAGAGCGCGATCACGGCGCGACGCTCGAGACGGTTCGAATCGGTGACCACGATGTTTCGTTCCTTTCCACGCCCGATCATCGCGTTCACTCCTATTACGCGATCGATGGCGATTACCATCTCGTGACAACAAGTCGAGCAATCGTCGAGAGATTCTACGAGGCGGGACGAGGCACACGCAGCCTGGCGCAAATCGCCGAATTTCGGCATGCCCGAACGCGACTGCCGCTGGACCGCGACGACACGGTCTTCCTCTATTTTTCGCGGCCTTTTCTGAGAGCGTTGGTCGAGCCTCGGTATCAGGTCGAACTTTCCCGGCGCATGACGGCCGAAGCCGACATGCGGATCCTGGAAATGGCTCGCTGGGCAGCTCGCGGTGAATCGATCGATCCCGATTCTGCGGACGCCATGATCGCCGCCGGCCTGCTGCCGGCGGGATTCGGCCTTCGCTCGGACGGATCGAAAGTCACCTGGACCGCCCAGGGAGCGGTCGATTCCCGCCGCGGCCCCCGCGGCGCATTCTTGCCGATCCCCGATCTTCCGATCGACGGCATTACCGCCCGCGAGTCCCGCGACTGTCTGCGCCAATCCGCCTTCTACTCCCGTCAATGGCAGCAAATGGACCCTCTGATGGTCGCGGTCAAACGATTCTCGACGCCCGTCGACGGCCAGGAACGTCTGGTGATCGACGCGCACATCTCGCCGCTCGAAGAGGGAAAATACGGAACGCTCTTGTCGATTCTCGGCCCCCCGTCGCGCGAACGCATGGCGCGCGCCGAGGGTGACGTCATCCATCTGCAAGCCAACGTCATGGGCGGACTGCTCAACGACACCGTACCTCCACACTACCTGTTTCTTGGTGTTCAGGACGCAGTTCCCCTGGCCGATCCGCGGCCGAATGGCCTTCTGCGAACCTTACGGATTCTGCAAACCACGCCCGGATACCTCGGCGCATGGCCGAAACCCGGATTCCTCGACATGCTGCCGCTCAGCCTGGGCGGTGGACGCCCCGATCCCCAAGGCTATTCCTCGTTGCTGTTTGGGCTCGGGCGCCGCCAGATCGGCGATCTGGCGTTACTCTCGTTTGACCACCGATTGCTCGAAAGGATCCCACCCCAATTGCACCTGGAACCGACCGACGACGCTGCCCAATTGCGGGTCGAACTCGCTGACCTTTCCCGTGCCCGGCTCTCCACCTGGGTGAATGTACTCTGCTTCGATCGGTCGTGGCAAAGTTCCCTTGGCAATGTGCGTCTCTTGCACGCGCTGACGCAGCAATTCCAGATTCCAGATGACCAGTGCCTGCCTGTCGCCGAGTCGCTGGTCGATGGTCGACTTGTCTGTGCCCTGGGTGGACAGTATTCCCACCGCCAACTGGACCGATTGACCGTCTGGTCATCCAGTGCCTGGGCGCAGGAACCGACCGCCTATCGGGCACCTCTGCTCGACTGGTTTCGCGGACTCGACGCTCGGTTACTCAAGGAACCGGACCGACTGATCGTCCACGCGGAATTGGCGATTCAGCGCAAACCCAACGAGCCGAAAGTGGAACTCCCGCTCTTCGATTTTCTGGGCCGACGCAAGCCCGAAGCGGCAAAACCCGACGCGGAACAGGCTCCTGCCCCTGCAACCTCCAAGAAACGTACTCGCGAATTCTGAGCCGTTCCCCGTTCCCCTCTTCCACCGCAACCCGTAACCCTCTGCCCCCGTTCCCCAATTCCTGGCGTTGTTCCGCACAACCTGTATCATAGACCAATATGATTCCACCGCGGCAAAGCTGGCGGTTAACTGTCGCCATCAGCATGTTTCTGTTCGCGTCACCCCCTCGTGGACTTGACGCCCAGGCGCCTCGTCGCCGCCTGCAGGAAGATCGCAGACAGCCGCCGATCGAACAGCAGTTGGAACGATTTGCGGAGCAGTTTTTCGCGCCGCCCAATGCGGAAGACGCGAAGTTACTCGAGGGGGTGGAAATTTCGGCGGCGGAGGAGCGTGCCTTTGGCCGCGAGCTGATCGCAGTGTACGAAGACGACCTGCGCATGCAGGGACTCGATCTTCTACGTCGTGGCAAGGACCACGACTACGTCCGGCGGCTGGTGGAGACGATTCGCCCGTTCATGAAGCACGCCGACCGTTATCCAGAAATTTCCGTTACGATTGTCGATTCGCCGCGCGTTGACGCGCGTTCGTTCCCGGGTGGCTGTCTCTATTTCTGCAAAGGTCTGTTGCGATTCGCGGAGTCGGAAGCAGCGCTGGTCGGGATCATCGGTCACGAACTGTCGCACCTCGACCATGGGCATCAGTTGGTGTCGCTGAAGAAGTCTCGATTATTCGACCGGGAAGCCGATCTATTCCGCCGCGGCGCAATCGCCGATCCCGCGGTTGCGACCCAGTGGATTGGACGATTTGTGCCTCGGCCGTTTCGTCCGGAGGACGAGGCGGTCGCCGACGCGGATGGCGCCCGCTGGGCGTTCGACGCAGGCTACGATCCGCGTGCCCTGGCCGATCTGTTCGACCGCATGCACCAGGCGAATCCTGCCTTGCGGATACCGTTCTCTTCGTTTCTTCGATCTCATCCCTACAACGAGGATCGGCGGGATGCGATTCTTCGCGAGTTTGATCGGCTGGAGAAGGTTGAACAGCAGCGCGACGACCAACGCATCCCGGAACTCTATCTGGGCAAAAAGAACCTGGCTCAGCGGATTCCGAAGTCGCAGAGGAAATTTCCCGAGTGAACGGGGACACGCGCCAAAGACTCCCGACTCCACGGCTCATTTTCCGATACAGAATCGCCGCCTGCGTGACCATGCTTCGACAAACGACCTGATTTGCCGAGGTATTCGACGGTTCAGATTCTTGGGTCTTCAGCCATTTGTCCTGATCGGGACATCTTTTGAGGGCGTTCCGTGCAAGCTGCAAAAGCTTCGTCTATTCGACTGACTCGAATGTATGGCCGCAAGTATCTCACGGGAACGGGGTTTGTGAAAAGTGAATCCGCCGCATCTCTTCCCTTTTCCGCACCTACTTGCCGATGCAGAATTTGCTGAAAATACGGTCGAGAATGTCGTCGGTGACGACGCTCCCCGTGAGTTGTCCCAGGTCGTCGAGCACCGCGCGAAGTTCCGCGGCAATCAGCTCGTCGCCGCCCTGATCCTCGATGAGCTGCTGGCAGCGGGTCAATCCTTCCGTCATGCGTCGCAGTGCATCACCGCACCGAGCTGCGGTAGCGGCCATAACCGGTAGCTCCGCGTCTTCGGCCAATCGGTCGGCCCCCGCCAGGCGCCCGGCAATCGCTCGTTGGAGTTCTGGCACTCCCGATCCGCTGTGCGCACTCGTCGGGAATCCCCAGGTCGGAACGGTGCGCGCCAGATCAATCTTGGTCCAGACGCGCAGGGTGCGGGAATCGAGCATCGCTTCGGGGTCGTCGAACAAGGTTGATGCCACCTGGGGCGCCTCCACGCAGTCCAGGATCAGATCGGCCTGCTGCTGCTGGTCACGTGCCATTTGCTGGCTTTGGGCATCGATCGTTGCCGCGCTCTCCGCGCCGCCGTCGCCCCCGATGCCGTCGCCGCCTGGCAGGGATTGTTCGAGTCCCGCGGTGTCAACCAACCGGCATTCGACGCCCGCCAGCACGACGGTTCGACTCACGAAGTCGCGGGTTGTGCCTGGCTGGTTGGCGACGATCGAGGCCGCCGCACCGACCAGCGCGTTCATCAGGCTGCTCTTGCCGACATTGGGCGGTCCGCGCAGCGCGACAGATGGCACGGCGGACGCGTCGCCCCGGCCGGAGAGTTGTCGGGCGAGCGATTCGACGCGCGACTGGACGCTAGCGACGCGCTGTGCGGCGTCGGTTCGGGAGATGAATGCGATATCTTCGTCGGCAAAATCCAGGGCGGCCTCGAGTTCGGACAGCAGGTCCAACAGTTCGTCACGCAGGAGATGCAGCGGTTGTGCGAGCCCTCCCGCCATTTGCCGCAAGGCGGTGGCAAGCTGCGATTGGCTGGCCGCGTCGATCACCCCCAACACCGCCTCCACCTGGGTCAAATCGAGCCGCCCTGCCAGGAAAGCGCGGAACGTGAATTCCCCCGGCGCCGCCAGGCGCGAGCCCGCCTGGCATAATTCCGCGACGACGGCGTTCGCGATGGCGGGGCTTCCCGGCACGTGGAATTCGACCGAGGGTTGTCGGGTGTAGCTCTGGGCTCCCGGCCAGACCAGCACCTGGCACGGAATGGGCCGACCAAGCTCGCGCAAGACAAATTGACCGGCGACGGCGCGACTCGACTTGATTCTAAGGATGTCGCATGCATCGAAGCGGCAGCAGCGAGCCGCGCAGGCCAACGAATCGGGGCCCGACATCCGCACGACCGCCCGCGGTGCGCGACGAGCGGGAGTCGTGAGTGCGACAATTGTATCCGCCAGTCGCGTCAGCATTCGCCCTCGTTACGCTCGGCTGCCCGCCATCGCTTTGGGCGTGGCAGACGCCGTCACTTTGCCCTTTTTCAGGATCTTGTGCTCCGCCAGCGTCCAGATGCTGGACGCGATGAAGTAGATGCAAAGTCCACTCGGAACTTTGAAAAACATCACCGCGAAGAAAACCATCATGAACGTCATCATCTGCTGCTGCATCCGCTGTTGATCGTCCGTAGGCGGAGGCGTCAGCAAACGCTGGTTCATGATGAACAGGCCGATCGTAATGAAAGGCAGGATATTGATGTACGGTCCCAGCCAGCCCGTTTCACTGATCAGAAAATTGGGGAAAAAACCTGGCCACCGGCAAAGCTCATCGGGACCCGCCAGGTTCGAACACCAGTGCATCCCTGGAATCAGCGGCGATTCGCGGAGCGTAATGTCATTGGCAAGCAACCGGTAAAGGCCGGCAAACACCGGCAATTGGAAAAAGATCGGAACGCAACCACTCAACGGATTGACATTATGCTTCTTCCATAATTCCTGGATCGCGCGGTTCTTTTTTTCCAGGTCGTTCTTGTACTTTTCGGAAATTGCCTTCATCTCCGGCGCTAATGCCTGCATGCGTTGGGCATTCTTAGTCATCTTGAAACTGACGGGAAGCATGCAACTGCGGACCACGATCGTCAGCATGATGATGGCAATCCCGTAGTTGCCGGTCAGAAAGTGAAACAGCCAGAGGACGCCGCCCAGCAAATACGAGACATAGGCCCACCAACCGTACTCCACCAGCTCCGTCAGGCCATAGTGAGCCAGAACGGCGGGCTCTTTGGGGCCCGTCATCAAGTTGAATTTTTGTTCAAAAGGCTGGTCCTTGGCAACGGTAATCGTATCGCTGGCCAACTGGAACGACACATTCGCCGTCTTCGCCAGGGACTTGTCGAGCCGGCCGGGGTCTTCGACCATCTCGGCATAGGCCCAACGGAATAGCCGGGCGGACGGTTGCTCCGAGGCCGGCAGTAGCACCGCGGAAAAGTACTGGGTGTCGACACCAAGGAACCGCAACGAACGGACTTCTTTCTGCGATTCGTCGGCAAACAAGAGCGTGCGGTTCTTGGGAGGCGCCGTCTGCGCGGTCTTGAAGATGCTCGACGCGGAAAACAGCGAATAGGAACTTTGCTCGGAACGCCAGACGACGTCGCGAGCCCCGGCGCTTTCAAACCACCCCGGGCTGATCTTCGTCGCATACCACCAGCCTTCCAAGGGCAGGCCCCGCGGTCCTTCCAGCCGATAGGCAAATTGCAGCGGTTCGTCACCCGTCCAATTCACCTCCAGTTCAAACCCCAGGTGATAGCCGTCTCCCGAGGAGGCGGCACTATCGTCGACGGGCACCAGGCGAAACCGCTTGATGAATTCCAACGAACCTGACTTATCGAACTTCGCCAAATCGCGCTCGCCGTATCGAAATCGGAATTCGACCACCTGTTCGTCGGCCCTCGTGACTTCCCACGGACCGTTGCGCAAGGAAGACAGTCCGGCGATTTCACGGGCGCCTGGCGCCGCCTTCGCGGCTTTGGCCCCGGTGCCAAGCGAGTCGAGCGCAAACAGCATCGACCCTGACGGCGTCGCCGAGAGATCGGTCTCAACTTCAGGTCGCAGTACCTCAATCGGTTTCTGTTCCGCGATCACTTCGAATAACAGCTCCTGGTCCGCCCGCTGGATCTTCAATGCCAATTTATCGCCAGGAAGAATGTCCTTCAGGATCGCATCCAGGCTCTGGGGGGAGTTGATCGGTTCGCCTTGGCAAGTCAGCAGCAGGTCCTCGACGTTCAGTCCACCGGAAACCGCCGCCGAGGTCGCCCGCGACGCCGGCGTACCCGCGCCGACCGCGCTGATCCGGCAACCTTCCCCGGCAGGATCGGGGACCAGTGCCAGGTGGCCGATGTATCCATGCAGACGCTCCAGGTCGTGGTAGCGATCACTGTTCAACTCCACGCGATCGACCGCCGCGCCTCGACTCGACAATGTCACGAGCATCCGATAGCCGGATTTCGGATCGATCGATCCCAACGTCACCCATTTGACTGGGGCGATCGTGGTCTTCACTGCGTTGACGTCATCCTGCGCCGCACCGATCGCCGCAGCGTCGTCTTGCTTCGTACCGGAATCCTGGACTGGCTTGCTGGAATCGGAAGCTGCGACCGAAGGCAGGCTTGCATCCGCTGTTTTACTATCCGGGCCCTGGCCGTTTTCCTGGTTGGCCATCGCAGGGTCAGCATTGTCGCCGCCTTGCCCCGCTTCATCCGCCGGGCGGGGCGGCGGTCCGAACTTGATGCGCAGCACCGACCAGGTCAGGATGATCGCAAACGAGAGCACGAGAAACAGTGAGAAACGTTTGTCCACGACGATCGTGCCTTTCAGATTGGCGGTCTGCGCCGAACGGTCTGGCCAGCCGAAACCCGCAAAGGAATTGGACCGGCAGTAAGGGCCTGGTACGCCAGCCCCCGCCATTCGCCGGGAGGCGTGGCCCGCGACTCGATTCGGTATCGACCAACGTCGCCCCCGGCGCCATCGGCCGGCCCAGGAAGCCGATTTTACGCAGCCCGGCCTTCTATGCGCGGCCCGAGCAACCCCGTCGACCGCTACAGGACACTATTCTGTTGCAGAAAGCCGTTCTTGGATAGGGGACCCAACCGCCGACCTATCGCCCCTCGCGGAGCCGATCGCCCAGGAAATTCTCCAGTTCCGGGATGGCATAGATCTTGGCGATCGTCTCTTCAAAGTTGTATTCCACGCGACGGTATTCAATCTGATTACCGTCGAGAACCACGTAACACGAACGCGGGTCGCCATCGCGTGGCTGTCCCACGCTTCCCACGTTGACCATCGATTTTTCGCCATTCAGCAGGTAACGGTAGCCCATTTCCGCCGGCGAAAGAAAACGGGCCGATTCCAGGAAAACCCCCGGAACGTGCGTATGCCCCTGAAAGCAGTGCCGCGGAATGATCGAAAAGATCTTCTCCAGCTTCTTGATATGGTAAATGTCCTCGGGGAAGACATATTCGTTGAGCGGGTTCCGGGCAGAACCATGGACGAACATCATCTCGCCTTCGTTGATGAACCGAGGCGTATCGAGCAGGAAATCCCAACGCCGTCGGTTCTGTTCCACGTCGGTCGCCGACTCCAATTGCTGGCGCGTCCAGAAAATGGCACGCTCGGCACCGCTGCTGAACCCCTCGGGATCAAACAGGGCACCCTGGTCATGATTGCCGAGCACACACATCTGGAATTTCATCGCCAGATCGATGCACTCGCGCGGGTTCGGACCATAGCCGATGATGTCACCCAGGCAGTAAATGCTGGAAATATTCTGGTCAGCCACGTCAGCCAGGACCGCATTCAGCGCTTCGAGGTTGCCGTGAATGTCACTGAGAATTGCGCGCTTCAAGGACGGCCTCACCTTTGAGATTTTGGCAGATGTAGCATATTTATCCGGTTTCAAGCCGTCGAGTTCAAACCGTCGACAGCACCTGTTCGCGATTCATCGGTCAACGGCCACCGACAATTTGAACCTGAGCGGGGAATTGGCCCTGATCCACCAATTCGACGCGCAATCCCCGGTCCAACCGCTCTACCTCTACCGCCAGTGTCAACGTATGTAGCCCCAGAGACAGCGGTGACGACAACTTTCCGCTATCGAGGGGGGTCGGAGACCCGTCGAGCCAGGCGGTAATTCCACTCGCAGGATCGAATTGCAACTGTACGTCGCCCGCGGTCGTGACTTCCAACTGGCAACGCAGAAAAGCCGTCCGCGGCTGGCCCATCTGCACGATGAATGCGGGCAGGTCGTCGACAGGAAGCCGGCCGCTCACGAGGCTGTACCAGGGAAGCCATTGAAACTCGCTCCGCTCCAGCGCCGCGGTATCGTAACTGGACCGCCGTAGAACATGGTGCGTCTCCGCGGAAAACGCCAATACCTGCCAGCGTCGAACGAGTCGAGCCGGTCCGACCGAGTAGGGTCCGACCTTGCCTAACTCCGACAGGAATCGCACCAGATCGACCAGCTCCCGCCGCGTCAGTCCATCGACGGCCCCCTCAGGCATCAGCGACTTTCCTTCCTTGCGGGATTCAATCGACGATGTCGGCACCACCAGCTGACGATCGTCGGCATCGCGCAGCACCAGTTCCGAGGCACTCTCGCGCAACGGAATTCCCGTGCGGATCTGTCCATCGTCGGTCGCAATCACTATCGAATGGTAGTTTTCCTTGATCTTTCGATTGGGCGCGATTACCGATTCGATCAGGTAGTCGATCGGCGCGCTGCCGCCGATACTCGCCAGGTCGGGACCGACTCGACCTCCCGCGCCGGCGATTGCATGGCACTTTTGGCATTGCAAGTCGGCTCGCCGATACACCAGTTCGCCGCGTCCCGCGTCTCCTACTTCGACGACTTCGTTTCGCAGGGCATCGACGAGTTCTGGCTGCAACGTCCATGCGGCGGCGGCCAGACGGCCAGCCTGCCGGATTCGTTCGAGCAATTCCGGGGTCGAGACGGGGGAGGCCTGTATGGCACGGTAAATGGACCTGGCGAGGTCGGCGGGAATTTCGCGGCCCGCGAGCGCCTCGAAGAGTGCTTGCTCGCCGTCCTTGGAGACCAGCAGCGGATCGAGCAGGCGGAGTGCGACGGCGATATTTGCTGCGGGATCAGCAGTGTTCGCCCAGAACTCCACGGCCAGCTCGGCGCCACGTTTCGCATTCGCGCCACCGATGGCTCGAATCGCCGCGACCCGGTCAGGCATCCCGGGAAGCGCCAGGCCGCTGAGAATCTCCAGATCGGATTCGGCGCCCAGGCTGCCTAACGCCTCGACCGCCGCCAATCGTGCCTCGTCCGGTCCCGGATCTTCACGTAGCGCGAGCCTTACCACCGCAGGCCGCAATGCATCAATTCTCAACCGGCCCACAGCACGCACCGCGGCCGCCTGCAACGCGGCATCGTTGCCACGCAGAAGTACCGAGATCCGCCGCAGGTCTCCCGACGGCACGATCTTCCGCTGCTGAGCCGCATCGACAACTCCGGTCAATAACGCCGCCTTTGCGATGTCCGGCAGGCGCGAATCGGTGGCGACCACAATTTCCAATACCTCGCCCAAGTGCTCGGGACCGCCCAGCGAAGCCACGAGCGACAAAATCCCGTCCAGTCGGTCTGCCGCGACCCGATTGGCTCGTATCAACCCCAGCAGCGGTTCGACGATATCGGGCGATTCGACAGCCTTCAAGGCAAACGTGAGATGATGGATATTGCCGCCGAAGTCAAATCGGCCTTCGCGCACCGCCGGCAACCAGTTCGATTCCAGGTCGCGCATCGCCTGCCATAACGCAAAATCGAGAAAACGGTCGATCGGACGATCGAGTACCGTTAACGCCAACGCGGCAGGATTCTCGTCCAGTTGCAGACTGGAAGCGGGAAAATACCGCGGATAGACCGCCAACGCGCGAACCGCTTCCAGACGAACCCGGGGATGCCCGTCGGCCACCGCGGATCGCAGCAATTCCAGGGCACGGGGCACTTTTCCGCCGCGCGACATCCATTCCGCCAACACGCGGACCGCGGCGGCCCGAACCTGATGCGAGGGGGAACGCAGCCGCTCGACCAGCATTCCGGAGTCAGGCCGGTCGGTCGCCTGCAGAACCCAGAGTGCCTCGAGCCGCAACTGCTCTCCCTGCGGGTCGTCGATGGCAATCGATGCCAGCCAACGATGAACGGCCGATTCGACCTGATCGGGCTCGCGTTGCTTGAGCGTCAACTTGGCATGCAATCGCGTCCAATCTTCGGGCGCCCGCAACTGGGCTAACAGCTCATCGATCGACTGCAGGTGAAATTCCGGCGGCCGAAGTCCCGGTACGCCCTTGACCGAAACCCGCCAGATCCGGCCGTGCGTGTGATCCCGCCGCGGGTCGCGAAAGTCGACTTCGCCATGCTGGATGATCGGGTTATACCAATCGGCCACGTAGATCGCGCCATCCGGCCCCATCTTGACGTCCACGGGTCGAAATGCCGGATGCCGCGATTTGATCAGTTCGATTTCCTGCCGCGATGCGAAACCGGCCCCGTCCTCCGTGACCACAAATCGGCAGACGCGATGCGCGCGAAAATCGTTGGTGATTATGCTGCCGGACCAGTCGGACGGCATCTGCCGGCCGCTCACAATCTCCAGGCCACAATGTTTGGGGCTACCGGGGTTCAGTCCGGTCAGGATTCGTTTGGCATCCACCGCCGAAAAAAACACTGCACCCGGAAATGCGTAATTGATCCCCTCACCATAAGCACCATCCGTGGCGAACGATTGGCCCCAGGCGTCAAACTGAAACCCCCAGCTGTTGACAAATCCCCGGCAGTAGACGTCGAGTTCCATCGTTTCCGGACGGAAGCGCCAGATGCCGCCTCCCAGCAGCCGCTTCACGCCATAGGGAGTTTCCACGTGGCTGTGGATGTAAATCGACTGGTTCATATAGATACAACCGTCAGGCCCCCAACGCAGCGAATGCAGCATATGGTGGGTATCTTCGGTGCCAAATCCCGAGAGCACGACCTGCTGTTGATCTGCCTTGCCGTCGCCGTCGCGATCACGGAAGTGCAACAGCTCCGTACTGTTCGCTACGTACACGCCTCCGTCGCCCGGCAGCACGCCCGTGGGAATCAACAGTCCGGACGCAAAAACCGTCGTGGTGTCGGCGACACCGTCGAAGTCGGAGTCCTCGACGACCAGGATCTTGTCGCTGGCCGCCTGCCCCGGTTTGATCTGCGGATAGACTTCACTGGAGGCGATCCACAACCGGCCGCGCGCGTCAAAATTCATCTGAATTGGCTTGGCGATCCGAGGGTCCGAACACCAGAGCGACACTTCAAATCCGTCGGGCACGACAAATGTGGCGCGTTCCAGTTCCGGATCCGGATCGGGAATCTCCCGCAAATCCCGCTGGCCAAATACGAGCGGGGCATCGGCAAGCAAAAATGCCAGCAATGCGATAGTGCCGACAAGATAAAGGCGGAATTCGGTCTTACGGATTACGTTCGCCACGGATCAACTCAAACTGCTGGATTGCGGGTCGGCGCAGCGCGGCAATTCGTTGTTCGCGTTCCGCAATCAGCGGATCGAATTGCGGAATTTCCACCGCGTTATTGCCCTGTTCGTGACGACGGAACAGGAACAGGTAGGTTTCGTTTTGCGGACGGTATCGATGGAAAAAGAGGGCGTTCTTTTCCAAAATTTCGGCGCGCAGCTGTTCGTATCGCAGTGCCGCGGTTTGATTCTCAACGACGATTCCTCGCTCCGCGGACCAATCACGGGCCGCAATCAGTTCGGAAGCCCATTGCTGGTCGATTCGCAGTCGATAGTCACCTGGGGGAAGCCCGACAACCCGCAGTCGGGTCTGCAATATCCCGCGATTGTCATCGGGAGCCGGCGCACGCGCACCGCCATCGTTCCAGGTCGACGGATACGGCAACGAGGCCGCAGCAAACTGGAATTCGATTCCTTGGGGCGTACGTTCCACCTGCAGGGCCCGCTCGCGCGACCGCCCCGTCGCTGCGCGTTCCCCCGTCAAAGTGCTTTTTCGCTCATCGACATCGATTGTCAACAGTTCCTCATCGATCGGCACGGAAAAGTGCCGAGCGATCCGCGGCGCCGAGATCCAATAGCCGCGATCGGTGAGATGAACTCCATCGCGCGTCAGCTGCTGGTCGGGCGGCTCACGGCTCGGATCGAACGCGCCACCGGCAACGAGATCCTGCAGCGAAATCCAACCGCAGTTGCGCTGTCGCGCCACTTCCCGAGCCGCCTGGTTGTACCTGTCGAGCGACGCGTTGTACGCATTTTGCGACGGCAGGCGTCCGCCCAGCGACTCGCGCCGGTGACCGCCGAGCAGCACGATGCGCGCCTGAGTCACCACCAACGCATCCAACAGGCGATGCAGTCCGCGCAAAAACGGCTCGATTCCAGCCGGTCCGGCGTGCGCCTCGTTGGCGCCATAGGCAATAACAATCATCGTCGGCCTAGCGTCGCTCACATCTTTCAACAATCGGACAAAGCCATCGTCCGGCTTGCCGAACAACGCCCGCGATTCTCCCCAAACGTTGTCGCCGCTCCAGCCAAGGTTCCGGAAGGTAATGGAGAGACCGGGGTAAGCGGCGGTAATCAGCGTTTCCAGATCGTTCTGGCGCTGCATGCGCTCGACAAATGTGCCGCCCAGCCAGACCACGCGATCGCCATCCTCGAATGCAACGGCGGCAAGAGCGGCCGATTCGTTCGACGGAAGCGGAGTCGCCGCGGGCGTGTGCAGGACAAATAAGAAGGGATGCGACGCCGTGACCGCCAGGATCAGCGCGCGAAGAGCAACGCAGCTGAGAATGAAATTACCCATGAACGCAGCGAGCTGACGACCTTTTGCGGGAATGCGTCGGTATTCGGTCAGGCAGGTCTCCAGCCCGGCCCGAATCTAATGTTCCTGCAGGCCCAGATTCTCGATCACCACTTCACCACCTACGGAGATCTTGCGGATTTTCCCCGCAATCACGGTCTTTTCAGAAGAGGCCGCTTTGGTCAGCCGACGTTTAAAGACTTTGTACTTCTTGCGGCGCTGTCGACGTCGGCGAATTTCCTTGTGGCGTTCGCTGATCCCCCCCATAAACAACTTTCTCCTGTCGAAACCGGTTGTCAACGTGACATTTGAAACAACCCTTTTACCAATATTGTCTTACGTCGTCAACGCAGGGTAGGGCCGCGAAGGCCCTACCCAGATGCTTACAGCTTAGCCGGACTCCGGATTCGCGCCACCAGGCAGCGTCGCAAGCGGACCTAAAGCGGATGCTCGTCAGCGCGCTCCACTTCCGGCCGGGGTAAGTTTGCGGTCATACAGCGATGCCAGGTTCACAAGCTTCGCAATGTCGAAGCTCATCTCCCGGAGAGGCATCATGACTAAAGGCGGGACAATTTCTGGACACGAGCAAGAAACCGGTTACGGCGTCGGCAGCGCGAGGGTCGTGCGCACCGTAATTTCCCGAGGATCTTTGGCGCGGCGTTCGAGCAGGCGGATTACGTTGGCATCAAGTTCCAGGCTGGCGACACCTTGAAAATCTTGGGGAATGTGTGCCAGAAAACAGAGGTAAGATTTCGCGACGGTTTCATCGGCGTCCAGTGGTTCGTAAAGAGGCTGATCGAGAATCGAACGCTGTCTTACGAGTATCGGGAATGGCTGATGGTACCCAGTCGTGCCGAACTCGAGACCACGAGCTGCGAGTTTTCCGTCGGCACGATAGCGCCAAAGGTTAAGCCACGGATACTCCGCGGTTCTCCACACATAACCCAGCAGCAACTGATGTTGCGGGCTCGATGCCACCACCCAGCCGCAATCGCTCTTTTTCGAAAGTGTAAACGAGCTGACATCGTGTTCGGATTCATTGCCGGGCGCATCTCGAAATCGCCGCAAATCTACATCGCCTTTTGCCAACGATACCGTGGGCCAGCGGTTCGCGCCGGCGCGCATCGTGGGCAAAGGACGATCTTGAGCGAAACCGACTTCCGCGCTACTGTCGATCAACGTTCCATCGTTCAAAAACGGCGGAGCAATCGAAGGATGCTGCACCAGGTTATAGATTCGCGCCAAATGATGTGTGTTGCTCACCTGTTCAGTAACAAGGGCGACGGAACTGGCTTGGTCAAGCACGACCGTCCGGTTCACCCGCATAGCGGCCAGCGGCATGACGCAGCTCATCTTAGCCACAATTCCTTGCGTCGAATCAATTGGTGTTTGATCAATAACCCAGGTGACGCGCGGCGCTTCCCCATGAAATGGTATTCCGTGCATCTCCTCCGCTTTGGACGGCGCTCCCCAGCGGTCCAGGCACATAAAATGGCCGCGCAGCGATGTCGCGTAGCCTGTTTTCTGTTCGCCCGTGGGGATTTCGAAATTAAGCGGGTTCGTCAACTCATCCACAAAACGAAACGAGATCAATGCTCCCCCTGACACCGCCCAGACCATTTCGACCTGATCCCCGCGCACTCGAACCAACTCCTGCCCCCTCACTACCGAACACGACGCGAACGTGGTAATCAGCAGAGCGGCAATTGAAATTCGGTAGATCATGAAACGAGTTATGCGAGTTGCTGAGACGTATGTCAAGCGACAACGGGCATGAAACACCCCACTTTACATCCTCAACACAGCTCGGAAACCTCTGGCAGGAAATCGGTACCGTTAGCAACATACAGCACGACCGGCAATAAATCGTAGGTCCTCATTACCTTCGTGATATTGGCTCGCTGGCCGTACTTGTAGCGAACTTCGTCCAGAAACCCATAGCGAGCTGCGAGGCTGAAGTCTGCATGCCGGTTTCCTCGTCCTTCTCGCGACCGGTGAACCCGAACAGATGATCGACAGCAGCGTTCGATTCGGCTGTGACTTTACCGAAAGAGTCGTACTTGACGTGGTTTTGGACTGTGCCGCTGGAATTGACTCAGTCGCGGACCGTGGCGGGGTGGCACTGTTATAACAACTCTGGTGGAACAGCGTTTCATCTACTAGGGGGGATAAATATTCTACAAGAGCTGTCCTGACAGTGCCACTCCGCGGCCCGGCTTCCGGGCTACAGCACACCTTTGGTACTGGGAATCCCGGTTGCGCGGCCATCGATCTGGACCGCCATGCGCAGCGCCCGCGCGGTGCCTTTGAACAGTGCCTCGCTGATGTGATGGCCGTTGCGGCCGTGGTGCAGAATCAGGTGCAAATTACAGAGCAGATTGGCCGCCAAGGCCTGAAAGAAATCCTCGACCAGTTCACTGTCGAAATCGCCGATCTTCGGCGACGGAAATTCCGCTTGAAACACCAGAAAATACCGGCCACTCAAATCGACGGCCGACGTAATCAGCGTCTCCTCCATCGGCAACGTGAAATGTCCATACCGGTGGATTCCCGATTTGTCTCCCAGGGCCTGGCGAAACGCCTGCCCGAGACAGATCCCCGTGTCCTCGACCGTGTGGTGCTGATCGACTTGCAGATCGCCTTTCGCCTGAACGCTCAGGTCAAATGCCCCATGCCGGGCGAAAAGCGTCAGCATATGGTCGAAAAAACCAACACCGGTATTTACCACCGACTGGCCGGAGCCGTCGAGATTCAGCTCCAGCTCGATCTCGGTTTCTGCCGTCTTGCGTTGGATCGTGGCAATGCGGGTCATGACGGTATTTCCGAGGGTGAAGCGGGAAGTTCGCAGCGCAACAAAGCAAGAAACGCATCGATTTGCTCGTCGCTGCCGACCGTGACGCGCAGGCCTTCGCCCCAGTCACGGTATTGCATATATCGGATCAGAACGCGCTGATTTTTCAGCCGCTCGTAAATCGGCTTGAGTTCCCAGTCGGGCCGAGTGCACCAGACAAAGTTCGCATGCGAATCGGGAACCGTAAATCCGCAGGCCCGCAGTTCTTGCGTCAACCGCCGGCGGGCAGAAACGATGCGGGACCGATTTTCGTTCAGCCAGTCGACATCGGAAATGGCCGCCGTCGCTCCGGCGATCGAGAGCGCGTCGCAATTGTAAGAATCCTTGACTTTGACCATTTCCCGGATCAGATGTGGCTGGGCGACCAGAAAGCCGAAGCGAAGACCCGCCAGTGCGTACGACTTGCTCAATGTCCTTGTAACAATGACCCGCTCGCATTCCCGGACCAAAGGCACGCAATGCTGGTCGGCAAAATCGACGTACGCCTCGTCGACAACCAGAGGGCATGGGAGCTGCCTTGCGAGTTCCAGTACCTGTTCGGGCCGCAATATCGTACCCGTGGGACTGTTCGGATTCGGGAGAAAGGCCAGCCGCAGATCCGGATCCGGCGCGACAAAATCCGCGCCCAAAGTCCAGTCGGGTCGAAATCGTACTTCCTGGCTGCGCGCCCCCTGGATTTCGGCAAGCGAACGATAAAGGATGTAACTCGGATAGGGCATCCGCAGCAGACGTCCCGGATCCACAAAGGTGCGCGTCAGAATCGTCAACAGGTCGTCGCTGCCGTTGCCGCAGAGGATCCAGTCGGGCGGAACGCCGAGTTGATCACTGGCCGCCTGCCGAAATGCTGTCGCGAGTGGGTCGGGGTAACGGGTCAGTCCCTGCTGCAGGCATTGCTGGATCGCCAGCGTTACAGCAGGGGAACAGGGATACGGATTTTCGTTGGTATTCAGCTTGATAAACTTGCCGGCTTGAGGCTGTTCTCCCGGAACATACCCCGCCATCCCAACGATCTGGCCGCGAACGTAGCTCATGGAATTACGCACCCTTGCCGTCAGAGACTCGAACGTCGATGCTGGCGCGGTGTGCCGTCAATCCTTCCAGATCGGCCATCCGCTGCACATCCGGTGCGATCCGCCGCAGGCCCTCTTCCGAGTATTCGATCACGCTGCTGCCGCGGAGGAAGTCGTTCGCGGTAAGGCCGGACGCCCAGCGGGCCGTACCGCCAGTGGGCAGTACATGGGACGGGCCGGCCGCATAGTCGCCCACCGCGACCGGACTGTAATGGCCGATAAAGACAGCGCCTGCCGTTCGCAGGCGGGGAAGCAGCGAACGAGCATCGCGGATCGACAGGTGCAAGTGCTCCGGTGCGATACGGTTCGTCAGCTCACACGCCTCGTCGCAATCGCGAGCCAGAATCAGTGCCCCATATGACTCCAGGCTCTGGACCGTCAGCTCGCTGCGCGACAGCCGTTCCACCTGGCGATTCAATTCGCGTTCAATCGCGGCGATCAGCTCGGGAACCCATGTGATCAGCACGCTCGCCCCCGGCGAGTGTTCGGCCTGGGCCAGCAGGTCGGACGCGACAAAGTCGGGACGAGCCGTTTCGTCTGCCAGCACCACGACCTCACTGGGACCGGCAATCGAATCGATGGCGACCTCTCCGAAGACATGGCGCTTGGCGAGTGCGACGAACAGGTTGCCAGGGCCGACGATCTTGTCGACGGGTTCGATCGAAGCGCCAGGTGCCGCATCGATGCCATACGCGAGTGCCGCGACCGCTTGAGCGCCGCCCAGCCGATACAGTTCGCGGACGCCCAACTCGTGGCAGGTCGCCAGCACGTCCGGGTTATTTGCACCGAACTGTGTCGGCGGTGCGACCACGGCGATCTGCCGCACGCCGGCCGCAAGCGCGGGAACAACCGTCATCAACACGGTCGACGGATAGGCGGCCGCTCCGCCTGGAACACAGACTCCGACCCGAGCGAGCGGCAGATACCGCTGACCCAAGATCACACCTTCAGGGCGCTGCAGCTCAATATCCCGGGCGAGCAACGCCCGCTGGAATTCGAGCACATTGTCGCGAATTCGGCGCACGGTCGCCAGAAATTCCGGGGCCGCCTGACGATGGGCCGCCGCTAATTCGTCGGTGGAGACTCGCAGCTGCTCGGCCGTCAGCTCACAGCGATCCAGTTTGCGACTGTACTCCAGCAGCGCCTCTAATCCGCGATCCCGAACGTCTCCGCAGATTCGCTCAACCACCTGCCGCGGTGACAACGGTTCGCCAAAAACCTCGATCGTTCGACGCCGCCCTTGTTCGCTGACGACCGAACCACGTGGGCTTAACTTCTCTCGCAGCACATCCAACAACGGCAGGACCGGCTGGCGGGAAGAGTCTATTTTGAGCAGCTGGAGTGGCATCGTCTTCGTCGTCACCAGGAACGCCCGGCGGCAGCTGGAGGCAAGCGGCGGAATCCCGGCGAACGGTCTGTTTCCGAAAGTAAGACATTATAGATCGCCAAAGGTTCGATCGACAGTCACCGCCCCGGAATTATCCCGGTGGTGTCATCGATGCGTCGTGGAACCGCCCCGAGTCGCCTCCCGTCACGCGGCAGTCATTGCGGCCGGCTTGCGGGATCTCCATAATGGACGCACGGACGAGTCGATGACTCAACGGCAAAGAGTTTACATCGTTGATCGCAATGGTATCATGGTTCGCATTCAACCGACTGGAGATTGCCAATGCTCGCAAACAATAATGGTTCCACGCGTCGTGAGTTTCTTTCGGTAACTGGCGGGGCCGTTGCGGCGTCCGCGCTGGTTGGCGTGTCGATACCGCACGTCCACGCCGCCGAAGATAATACGTTGAGACTGGCTTTGATTGGTTGCGGCGGGCGCGGGACCGGCGCGGCGCTCGATGCGCTGTCGGTCAGGTACGGGCCGATGAAGCTGGTCGCCATGGCCGACGTATTCGAGGATCGGCTGAGTCTCAGTCACAAGAGCTTGCAGGCGCAGGCCCCCGACAAGGTCGACGTTCCCGACGATCGCAAGTTTGTCGGGTTCAACGCCTACCAGAATGCGATGGAATGCCTCAAGCCTGGTGACATCGCCATTCTGACGACCCCGCTGGCGTTTCGTTGGGTGCACTTCCGCAACGCGATTCAAAAGGGGCTGCACGTGTTCATGGAAAAGCCGGTGACGGCCGATGGACCTACCTCGGTCCGGATGCTCAAGCTGGCGGAAGAAGCAAGCGCCAAGAACTTGAAAGTGGCCGTCGGATTGATGTCGCGTCACAGCCGGGCGCTGCAGGAACTGCACGCACGCGTGCAGAACGGTGAGATTGGCGACATCGTATTGATGCGCGCCTATCGAATGACGGGACCGGTCGGCTCCGCGTTTTCAGAAAAGTGGCCCGGCGAGCCAAAAGAACTGCTGTGGCAGATCAAACGATTCCATAGCTTTCTCTGGGCCAGCGGCGGGTGCTTTAACGATTTTTACATCCACGTCATCGATCATTGCTGCTGGATGAAAAACGCTTGGCCGGTGAAGGCCCAGGCTTTGGGTGGCAGGCACTATCGCAACAGCCCATCCGGGAATCCGTATATCGATCAGAATTTCGATTCCTATTCCGTCGAATACACGTTCGGGGATGGGGCGAAACTGCTTCTGGACGGCCGCTGCGTATCGGGCGTCAATCAGATTTACTCCAGCTACCTGCATGGCACGCAGGGCTTCGCTGTCGCGTCGAAGAGTGGCGATTGCGGATTGCCCTCCAGCATCTATTTGGGGCAGTCGGAAAATCCAGCCAAGAAAACCTGGGAATCCAAAGTTGCTCCCGACGAACGGAATCCCTACGCCAACGAATGGAACGATTTGGTCAACGCGATTCGCAAC
The DNA here is from genome assembly GCA_016872775.1 of Planctomycetota bacterium. GTDB lineage: Bacteria > Planctomycetota > Planctomycetia > Pirellulales > Pirellulaceae > VGZA01. Next base: position 100,603 of record VGZA01000018.1, read on the forward strand.
GACGCCCCATACAATGAAGCGAAATATGGCGTTGAGTCGAGCGTCGTCTGTTCGATGGGACGCAAAGCGGCACATACCGGTCTGGAGGTGACCTTTGACGAGATGCTGAATTCCAACCAGGAGTACGCGCCGGACATCGACAAGTGGACCCTCGATTCACCTCCTCCCGTGCAGTCGAACGCCGCCGGCGAGTACCCCATCCCGATGCCCGGATTGAAGGGGGATGCGGAGTACTAATTTCTAACGGTCCCAGGGGAATTTCATCGTCGGTGGATGGCGGTATCGACTCATCTGCAGCCGGACCGAGGCACCACACCCGGGTTCCAGCTGCACGGTAAAGTCACGCGCCCGAACGGCCCGTTTTGGCCCCGATTCCACCTCTACCGATTCGAACTCATGCTCGGCATAGCCTCCGGCCTGGAGCGTGACTTTGCGGGTCTCGGTTTGATCGGTATTGACAAGGATCACGTCCGCATGATCGGCCGAGAGTCGCTGGACCAGAGCTGCGACACCCTCGGGCAATCCGGCGCGCCGCCTTGTCGGATCGAAGTAGCGCAGGCGGGCCTGCAACACGTTGCCCTGGTTGCCGGGATGAACGCCGCCCAGCATCAGCGTGACCAGCGACCCGACGCTGGCGGGATTGAATCGCATCGGGTCGTCCGCCAGACGCGTATCGGGAGTTGACGCATCGGCGCGCATGCCGGCGACCTGCAATCGCAGCCGCTCCAGATCCGCGCGTAACGCCCGCTCTGGATATCCAGGATCGTTGCCACGCAGGTAGGCCAGCCACGGCTGGTCCGTATCGAGCCGCATGACGGTCGTTGATGTGCCGGATCCGTCGCGAGCCTGCCATTGCAGGTCCTGATCGCGGCAGGAAAGGTAATAGAGTTCCAGCACATGGGGCAGGTACGGCTCAGGAGTGTAGTTATACCACCCTTGATCACCATACATCTTTGGATAGACCCGTTTGCCGTTCTCCAGCCTGGACTGCGCATTGATTCTGGCGAGCTGCTTGCGCCATGGCTCAAGGTAGCGATCGTTGCCCGTCAGCAGATAGGCGTTCATGAAACCGGCGAACGCCTTGTTGGTGGTGTTGCGATGCGCGGTACTGCCATCCTGCGGAACGATGACGGAAAAGCCCCAGCCGTAGACGCCACCGTACCACTTGCCGCCGGCCGCGCCGCCGATGGTTCCGTCCAATCCAATATTGCTGGGGATGATATCGTTATTGGCGGCCATACGTTCGACCCACGCGTCGACATATTCCAAGAGCCAGTCGCGATATTTCGGCTGCCCGGTGAGCATGAACGCATTCAGTGCCAGCGTCGTGGCCAGCAGGTTCTGCGGGTGGTCTCCGACGATATCGTTGTAATCGCGGAAGTGGTCGAGCATCTGCTGGTAGTTCTTTTCGCCGTGCCCCAGGTGGAAACGATTTTCGACTTCGATCGGATCGCCGGCCCAATCAACGGCGGTCGCTTTGCGGAGCAACGGGCCGCGGCTGCCGTTGAACATGCTGCGAATCAGGCGGTGGCGCTGGTCGTAATTCGCCGCGCCGGGATCCTCGTTCATGTAAAATCCGGCGTACCGCAACACGCGCTGCTGGAACCGCGGATCGTTGGGGTCGCCAAGTCCCTGCAGATTGAATACGGTCAGCCCTTCGCCGTTGTGCAGCCAGTCGAACGAGACCGGAAACTCCTTGTAGTACATTCCGTCGCGCGCCATCGGCACGTCGCTGGTCTTGGCCAGAGTGTATTGACGCAGGTGCCCTTCCCAGGCCCGCTTGTACATCGCCAGCAACTCATCGGCGCCGCCCAGCGCGTGCAAGAGAGGCCAGTCGTTGCAGCACTCCATAGCATCGTCCGGGCCGTCATCGCCTCCCCAGCGTTCGACGCAGAGCAGAAACCCGCGGTCGTCGAAGTACTTCTGAAAGAATTCCCGGCAGGCGGCATGATTCGCCCGCAGCAATTCCCCTTCCAGCAACGCCCAGGCCGGAGGCGACATTGGCGTCGCGATGCTCCATTCGGTGGTCTGGCCGGTCGCCGTTGGGGCGGCGATTGCCATCGCCATCAACAGCATGCCGCAACCAGCAATGGTGCAATTCCTGCAAGACCTCTGCAGCGCCATGAAGCGACCTCCTCGCGATCGCCGGCCCGTTCGAGCGCCGGACTATTTCTTGAGCCAGCGATCCAGCCATTCGAGAATCGTCTCGTGCCAGACAATGCTGTTCCTGGGTTTGAGCACCCAGTGGTTTTCGTCGGGAAAGTAAAGCAGCTGCGAGGGAATTCCTTTGCGCTGCAATGCGGTGAACGTCGCGATGCCCTCAACATCGACCAGGCGGTAGTCGAGCGCGCCATGGATGACCAGGGTTGGCGTCTGCCATTGGGCGATGTAGCGGCTCGGTGAGAACTTTTCGAAAAGTTCCGGTTTCTCCCAAGGCACTCCCTTGAATTCCCACTCGGGAAACCACAGTTCTTCGGTCGTGAAATAGTTGCTGAACTCGTCAAAACCGCCATCGTGATTGACGAGGCACTTGAAGCAGTTGGTGTGGCCGTTAATCCAGTTGATCATCCACCCGCCGTAAGACGCTCCCAGGGCGCCGACCCGTTCGCCGTCGAGCCACGGATAATTCGTCAATGCATGGTCCAATCCCAACATCAAATCTTCGAACGGTTTCCCGCCCCAGTCGCCGGAAATCGAATCGGTGAACGCCTGGCCGAATCCGGTCGATCCGTGGAAATTGATCGCGATCACCGCGAACCCAGCGCCGGCAAATGCCTGCGGATTCCAACGGTAATGAAAATGGTCTTCAATCGCGCCTTGGGGGCCGCCATGGATGATGAATGCCACGGGGTACTTCTTCCCGTCGACAAATCCGACCGGCTTTAACAACCAGGCCTGAACCTTCTCTCCCTTGTGTCCCGCGAAATGGAATTCCTCGGGGGTCGACATCTCGCAAAGCCGCATCCGGGCATCGGTGAAATGCGTGAGTTGCCGCGGCTCGCTGCCGTCCAGGCCGGCGCTCCAGATTTCGACCGGCTGCGTCAGCGAATCCCGGGCGAACACCAGCCGTTTCCCTCCCCCAGCGTCGCTCGCCAGC
>VGZA01000019.1 GCA_016872775.1 Planctomycetota bacterium
CGGATTTCCCGAACCCGTCGCAATACTATCGCGACGTTGACCCGACAACGATCGGCTACACGATGGCGACGACATTCCGATGGTGGGGGATCGTGAACAGCCAAAACGTTAGAGTGGACTTCAATCTGGCGCAGACCAAGATCAACTCGTTCCTGTGCCCGTCAACTCAACCGTACAGCAGCCAGAGCGGCACGTTCGCTGCGATGCACACCTGGAATTTCAACGATCCGACCGGCCAGAGCGGCCAGTTGGTCGGCGTGATTTTCGGCGGCCAGAGTCCGCTGGGACGTACCAACTACCTGCCGGTCGCCGGCGCGGTTGGCTATATCCCCAGCGACGGCACATTGCCGGTGAACTGGACCTGGACGTATTACGAAGGTATGTACACCAATCGCTCGAAGAATAACATGGGCGCCATTCTGGACGGAACGTCGAACACCCTGGCATTCGGCGAAACGATTGGCGGTCGCCTGGGTAAGACCAAGCAGTTGGCCTATTCCCACTGCTGGATGTCGTCACCTCCGATGCCGACCTACTGGGGCATCAAGCTGACTCCGGGCAGCTTTGATGTTAATACAACCGCGGATCGCGGTAACTGGTATCAATTCAGCAGCGAACATCCGAACGTCGTGATGTTTGCCAAGGGCGATGGTTCGGTCAGCACCGTCAACTACAATGCCGTAAATGAGCAGATCTGGCTGTTCTCCGGCATTCGTGACGGTAAGCAGGTTACGGATGAAGCTGTCCAGTAGGATTGCCCAGTAGGATGTCTTGACTTAAGGAAAAGGAAACCGAATGAAGCGATTACTGTCATTGGTTGTGGTATCGGGCGCATTGGCACTCAGCGGCTGCGGCTCCGATTCCGGTAATAAGATAGAAATACCTACGAACCCGGCGCCGCCGCCGGCTAAGGAACCCGTAGGGTCCGACTCCGAGGGATTGGAGGCACCTCCATCCCCACCGCCAATCAAGCCGGCGGGTAAATAGGCGAAGACTCATCCACAACGAGTCGAAGTTTCCAAAGGCCGAGAACAACTTGGTTGTTCCCGGCCTTTTTCGTTTCCGGAGCGCCCTGTGACCAGTTCGCAGATCCATTGCACAATCGACTTGCACGGTTCGGGCCGACAGTCGGGCCATTTGATGATTCCGTATTCGCACAATCTCGCGGGATGGGCCAACCTGATGGTGCCGATTGTCTCGCTGGCAAACGGCAGTGGCCCGACAGCCCTGGTCATGGCCGGCAACCACGGCGACGAGTACCCCGGGCAGGTGGCCATCTTGCGACTCTGCCGAGAACTGCAGGCCGAACAGGTGTCGGGAAGGATCATTCTTATTCCCTGCTTGACCGTCCCGGCATCCCGCGCGATGACCCGACTCTCCCCCTTGGACGGCAAGAACTTCAACCGCTGTTTTCCCGGCCGCAACGACGGGACGGTTTCTGAAATGCTGGCCCATTATCTGTCCACGGTGTTGTTCCCGATCGCCGACATCGTGATCGATATTCACACCGGCGGCCGCAGCATGGATTTCGTGCCCTGTGCCCACATGCATTTAGTGCCCGACCTGGAACAGCGGCATCGAATGATCCGGGGCACCGAGGCCTGGCACAGCGAGCTGGCATTCCTGTATGCAGACATCGCAGGATCTGGCCTGTTGCCCGTGGAAGCGGAACGCCAAGGCAAAACCGTGATCACGACCGAGATGGGTGGTGGCGAAGTCGTACATCCATCGGTGCACCGACGGACCCAAAGCGGACTGAAAAATGTCCTCAGGCACTTCGGGGTCTTACAAGGGCGAGCTCGCACGCGTGAGGAACTTGGAATCCCGCCCGTGCGCTGGGTCCAGGCGTTGCATCGGGACGATTATCGATTCGCACCCGAATCGGGGCTTTTCGAAAGTCTCGTCGATCTGGGAAGTGATGTGGAGGCAGGGCAGACGGTGGGATCGATTCATTTTCTCGAACGGCCGGAACGCGAGCCGGAACCGATCGTGGCCGGGTCGGCGGGGGTCTTGATCGGCGTGCGCGGGCCGAGCGTCGTGCTGCAGGGCGACTGCGTCGCCTGCATCGCCCACGATGTCGATCCGGCGATGCTGCGTTGAAACCCGCCCGCAAGTTGTCTACCCTGGAGGCTCGCCGGTCGGACCTAAACCTCAACCTTCACGCCGCTTTTCCAGAGGACAACAACCATGACGCAACCACAAAACCATTCGACCCCAAACCGAACCGTTTCCCACCGCCGCACTTTCCTGGCGACGACAATGGCGGTTACCGCCGGTGCGGCGCTGCGTTCCCTGTCCGCACGTGACTACGGACCGAACGCCCAACCGGTGCGGTACCCGGATCCCGACATCGTCGTACTGGACGATCGCTTCAAACAATACAAGCTCGGCAATACACCGATCCAGCGTCTGCACACCGGCACGCTGTGGGCCGAGGGACCGGCGTGGAACGGAGTCGGCAAGTACTTGTTGTGGAGCGACATCCCCAACAACGTGCAATACCGCTGGCTGGAAGAAGACGGTCACGTCAGCGTCTTCCGTAACCCGGCCGGCAACAGCAACGGCAACACCTTCGATTATGAGGGCCGCCAGATTGCGTGCGAACATGGGAATCGCCGTGTGGTGCGCTACGAATACAACGGCAAGATCACGGTGCTGGCGGACAAGTGGCAAGGCAAGCCGCTCAACGCGCCCAACGACGCCGTGGTTCATCCAGCGGACGGCGCGATCTGGTTTACCGACCCTGGTTACGGCAGCCTGATGAACTACGAAGGGAACAAAGGCGAACTGGTGATCAAGGAGGCGATTTACCGCATCGATGCCAAAACGCTGAAGCTGGAGATGGTCACGGACGAGATCTTCAAGCCGAACGGACTCTGTTTTTCCCCCGATTACAAGAAACTGTATGTGGCGGATACCGGCGCGTCACACTATCCCCAAGCGCCGCGCAACATCAAGGTCTGGGATGTTGTCGACGGCAAGAAGCTGGCGAACGGCCGCGAATTCGCCTCGATGGAGATGGACGGCAAGGCCGGATTCGCCGATGGAATCCGGGCCGACGTCGATGGCAACGTCTGGGCCAGCGCCGGCTGGGTCGGAGACGGATACGACGGCGTCCATATTTTCGCTCCGGACGGCAAGCGAATCGGGCTGATCCGTCTGCCCGAAATCTGCTCCAATGTCTGCTTCGGCGGCACCAAACGCAACCGGCTGTTCATGACCGGCAGCCAGTCGCTGTATGCGGTCTACGTGGAAACGCAAGGGGCGCACATCACCTGACACGGCAGTGGCCGCGCCGAGCCGCGAAGAAGTGGCCCGTTCCCCGAAGGGGATGTTCTGCTGCGTAGCCCAGGGTTGCCGGTATCAATTCATTTTCGGTGAGCCACCGGAACGCTCGTTTTATGCGGCCGATGCGGTCGTTGATGACATTCCTGGAAAGTCCGTCCCGAATCATACGCTCGCGGACGGCCTTCAAGGCCAGCGGGCCGAATTGGCACGTAGTGGCGTCGCCATATAGTTCCTTGACGGGTCGGAGCGCATGGGCGATGTTTTTCATTTCGCCCGATTCGCGGTAGTACGACTGCGCCCAGATCACAAACTGGGCCAGTAGTTCTTTCAGTGTCAGGTCGGATGAACTCGCCGGAGGCGGAGTTGCGGTTCTGCCGCTGGTTTCCCATTCGAGAACCTTGGCTTTGTACTCGGCCTTACTCGCAGCGGAACCATAGGTGCCGGCGAGGTAAACGCGGCGGCCGCCAAGAACGACGAACGCGACATTACGGGAGGAGTGCTTGCGATACTTGGGCAGTTTTTCGCAAAGTTTCGGCATGATGCGGGTTTCCATTTTTTGCCAAAAGGACACGGTGTCTTTTTGGTCGCATTGGAAATCAGCCGCACTACCGAACGTCGGTAGGTGACAACAACTTGTCTCGACAAGATTTACATTCAGAGCGGGCGACCGGACTCGAACCGGCGACAGCCAGCTTGGGAAGCTAGTACTCTACCAACTGAGTTACGCCCGCGATTTGGTTCGTGTCCCTGCATATTAACGCTGGGCCGACCGGCCCGCAAGGGACGCGGCGTATGCCCGTTGCCGACCGAAGTCGGTTCGCCAGTCGATTGATACGTGGGCAAGCCCCGGCTGGTTGCTGGAAGAACACCGGAAAACCGGGGCATCAGCAACACGCGATCGGGGCGAGCCAGCCCGCCCTCGGGCCCGGGTAGCTGGCGAGATTAACCTTGAGTCGGTGGGCCGGTCGCCTGTAAACTTCACTCCAGCCGACAGACGGCCATAGGGCACGAGCGGCGTGGGCGGATTGCACGACGAAGAGGATGACTTGGATGTTGGATCGGAAAGCCATCGCCGCGGCTGGAGCACTGGCCGCGCTGTTCGTTGCAATCAGCGCGGTTGGCGCGGCCCCGCCACCGGATGCGACAGTTAACGAGCCGGACACGCTGGTCGTTGGCCCGCGGCCGTTTCTGGAGGCACTGAAACCTTGGGTGGCCCATCGCGCGCAGCAAGGCCATCAGCTTGGCTTTGTCTCCAGCGAGTTCTCGGCGGACGAGATTCGAGACGCCATCCGCGAATCGGCCCGCTCCGGTAAGCTGCGAACCGTCGTGATCCTTGGCGACGCCGAACCGGTGCGCGACGCCAAAATTCGCGCCCGCTGCACCCCGACGCACCACGTCCGCGCTAAAGTCAATGTCCAATGGGGCTCGGAACCCGAAATCGCCACCGACAACTGGTATGCCGATCTGAACGGCGACGATGTGCCCGACCTGGCGATCGGGCGAATCCCGGCTGACTCGCCCGAGGAATTGCGCACGATTGTCGGAAAGATCCTGGCCTACGAACGGTCCAACGATTTTGGAATCTGGCGTCGGCGGATCAATTTTGTCGCCGGTGTCGGCGGCTTCGGCGCGGTCACCGATGCGCTGCTGGAAACGGCCACCAAAAAGTTTCTCACCGATGGCATCCCCGCCGGCTACGCGACCACCATGACCTACGGCAGCTGGCGGAGCCCGTATTGTCCCGATCCAAGGTACTTTCGCGAGGCATCGTTGGAACGCCTGAACGAAGGCTGCCTGTTCTGGGTCTATATCGGGCACGGCCAGAAGACAGAACTCGACCGGATCCGCGTACCAGGACGAACCTATCCGATCTTTTCCAGTAACGACATGCCGTTTGTGGCGGCTCAGGCCGGCGCGCCCGTCGCCGTGTTCCTGGCCTGCTACACCGCCGCATTCGATCAGCCTCGCGATTGTCTCGCCGAAGAACTGCTCCGCGCGCCCAAGGGTCCTGTGGCGGTCCTGGGAGGAACGCGCGTCACCATGCCTTACGCGATGTCGATCCTGGGTACGAACCTGATGAACGAGTGTTTCCAGGAACAGGTCGAAACACTGGGCGAAATGATCTTGAATGCCAAGCGTGGTTTAATTCGGCCGGATGAGAGCTTGAACCGCAAATTCATCGACCTGGCCGCCTCGTTGCTTAGCCCCTCGGGCGATCAACTGGACGCCGAGCGGATCGAGCATCTGCACCTGTTCAATCTGATCGGCGACCCGTTGCTGCGAATCCGTCCGCCGTTGCAGGTCGACGTGGCTGACGTTCCCGATACTGTGGCCGGTGCGAAGATCAACCTGCAATGCCGATCGCCGATCGCCGGCCATTGTGTCGTCGAGCTGGCTTGCCGACGCGACCGGCTGCGATTCGCCCCGCCGGAACGACTCGAATTCGTGGGGTCCGACGAGGAACTCGCAGGGTACTCGGACATCTACCAGCAGGCCAATCTGCATCGTTGGACATCGTTGCAGTTGGACGTGCGGCAAGGCCCGTTCTCAGTGGAACTCGCCGTGCCTCCCGAGGTGTCCGGCGCGAATCATATCCGGGTTTTCGTGCAGGGCGAACACAGCCACGCGATCGGGATGACCGCGGTCGAAGTGAGAAGAGTGAAGAGTGAAGAGTGAAGAGAAGTAGGGGCGAATCGAGGCCCGGACTCCGCCCTTTCTTCCTTTCTCACTTCTCTCTTCTAACTTCTCTCTTCGACCGGGCGGACATCGACACTGACTTGCAGTTGGGGGCTGCTGCCGCCGATGTAAACGCCTTTCACTGGTGCGACATCGGTGTAATCGCGGCCCCAGGCCAGCGTGATATGGTCGAGTGCCGTGAATTGTCGGTTGGTCGGGTCGACATCGATCCATCCCAGCCGACCGGCGTAGACCGACAGCCAGGCGTGGGAAGCATCGGCGCCGACAAGTCGCGGCTTGCCCGGCGCTGAAATTGTCCGCAAGTAGCCGCTCACGTACCGCGCGGCCAGACCACAAGAGCGCAGCACGGAGATCATCAGGTGGGCAAAATCCTGGCAGACTCCTCGGCGCTGGCGAAAAACCTGCTCGACCGGAGTCGTCACGGTTGTGGCCTGGGCATCGTAGCGGAAGTCGCGGTGAATGCGATCCAGCAGGTCGACGAGCACGAGCCGCAACGGTCGAGCCGGTTCCAGCGACGCTTTGCCATATTCGGCGAATTCCGCCGCGACCCGGCAGCGGGGCGATTCAAAACAGAACTCATAGGCGTCGAGCGATTCGGCGGACGCATGTTCGGCCAACTCCGAACGCAGCGATTCCCAGTTCGGTCCGGGATCCGAGGCGTCCTGGGGCGCCACCAGGCTCACTTCGTTCACGGCGGAGATCGACAGCGTGGAGTAGCCTTGATTAAAGATGAACTGCGTCACGGTGTTGCCGAAATAGTCGGTCAACGTCGTGCAGCCTGACGGCGGCGGTTCGATCTGGATCGCGTGGGACAGCACCGCCTGTCGCGCGGTGACGCGCGGCGTGAGCCTCGCTTCGTTATGCCCCACCGAAACCGGCCGTGCATTGACGTAGGTGGTCTGGTGTTCCACGCGGTACTTCATTGCGGCAGCTCCAGTCCCGACGTGATTTGTCGCGGGATGCCTGAATGCAGCAAGTACTTTCGGGTAATCACCCGCGACAATTGCCCCATGGCGTCCTCGACATCCAACAGCAGTTCCTGCAATCCTTGCGCGGGAGGCTGCTCCAGCTGTTCTTGGGCGAGCATTCGCACCGCGTGCAGCGCCGACGTCACGATCCGCTTTTCTTCCGTGCGCAGCAGCGATTCGCCCTCGCCAGGCAGAGCATCCACATGTTCGGCGAGCGACACCAGTTGTACCGCCAGTGACCGGGGACAGGTCTCGTCGGTCAGGCAGAGATCGAGCACGGCGTTTTGCTGAATATTGTCGTAGTACCTGGCGCGGTAAGTCATCCTGCAGTCGATGACCTCCAGGATCGCTTTCAACACGGGCCGTTCGATGAGGGATTCGTCGGGGGTTATGCTGCGAATCAGCAGCGCCGTATTGCGTGCGCGCTCGATGCGCCGCCCCATTTCCAACAGGCGCCATGCCGGGCCGCGTATCATGCCATCGTGAATCAGCCCGCTGACCGCCGCCAGGTCCAGGATCGTGCCGTTAATCGCTTCGAGGACGTCGACCAGTCCGCTCCACCCGGCATCGGCCGAAGCGCGAAATGCAATCGCGGTCTCCCGCACCTTGCGCGACGTGTCCGGCGACATCCAGAGTCGTTCAAGCGACGCGAGGCGTTCCATTTCTGAAACGGCGGCCGCCAGACCTCGCACTTCCTCCACGCTGGCGACCGTCCGCGGCAGATCCTCCGTCAACGTCGGCAACAGCGAAACGAACGAATCGATGGCAAATCCGGCTTCCACCTGCCCCTGATCGGCCAGAGCGCGAATCAGCCAGGGGAGTTCGGGGAAATCGGCCGCCGACTCGGCCGTTAACCGATCGATCACCGATCGCAGCAAGCGCGAAAGATAGTCGGCCCGGTCGAGCGACTGTCCAAACCAGAACAGGTCGTCGGCGACCCGACTCGGAAAGACCGCGCTCGTGCGACGAAGCACCACCGGCTTGGCGGCGTCGCTGAGCAACGACACCGGATGCACCGGACTGTCACCGAGAATCCAGAGATCTTTGCTGCCGTCGCCCGCGGAGATCGAAAGGACCATCGGGTCGGGAGTCGGCGCGAACCGGACGAGTCCTCCCGGCATGACGTTGTAATCCTCGCCATCCGCCACCAGGAACGCCCGCACCGCCGCATGGCCAATCCCGATTGCGCCGTTGTGGAACACGGGTAACGCGGAGCGACAGATCAGTTCCTGGGCGACATACTGGTGCGGCTGGGCGGAGATTCGATCGCGTAATTCCCTGCGACCTGCTTCGTCCAGCTGACCGGCAAGGATTTCCTCACCGCCACTGGCCTGGAAGGCCGGTTTAATCACCAGTTCATCCAGTCGTCGCCAGACCTCCTCCAGTTGTCGCGGGTCGCCGCACCACCAGGTCGCGATCGACGGCAACAACAGATCCTCGCCCAACAACCGTCGGCAGAGCCGCGGCAGGAATGCCATGAAGATCGGAGACTCGATCAATCCGCTGCCTGGAACATTGGCCACGGCGACATTGCCTTGGCGAAGTACTTTCAGCAGGCCTGGAATTCCATGCGGTTCGCCGCCGCCCAATTCCAACGGGTCGATGCCGCGCTCCACGCCGCGGGACACGATCACGTCGATCGGCACCAGTCCCGCCAGCGTTTTCAGAAACACGCGATCGTCGCGTACGGCGAGGTCCGCGCCTTCCGCCAGCGTGTAGCCGAGATAGCGTGCCAGGTAAACGTCCTCGAAATAGTACGGATAGCGGCTGCCCGGTGACAGCAGAACGACGCGGGGGTTCTCCGACAGTCGGCGTCCGAGCGACTTGAACGTGTTTTGCATCGCCACGAAAAACGGCGCGAGGCGCTGCACCATCGGATCGTGCAGTTCCTGCGGTATGGTACGCGAAACGGCGATGCGGTTTTCCAAGGCGAACGCCTCGCCGGCCGGCGCATCCGCCCGATCCGCCATCACGCGCCATTCTCCATCCGGCGCCCGACCCAATTCGGTGGCACAAAGCACCATCGACGTGCCGCACTGGTGCAGTCCCACGAACTGCCGCAGAAACCCGGGGTTAGCGAACAGAATTTCGGGCGGCAGCGTACCGTCCCGGATCAACTCCCGCGCACCATAACAATCGGCGATAATTCGTTCGAGCAGCCGGGCCCGCTGCCGAAGTCCGGTCGCCAGCCGCTCCCAGTCGGCAGCGTCCAGGATCAGCGGCAACAGGTCCAGACTCCAGGGACGCTGCGCCTGACGTCCCTCCTGGAAGACGTTGAACGTCACACCGTTTTCTTCGAGCAACTGTTCGGCCTGTTGCGATCGATGCGTGAGCTGTTCCGCCGAAACGTGCCCCAGCCGCTCGACAAAATCCGACCAGGCGGGTCGAATCCGTCCGTCCGGCGAATAGACTTCGTAATAGACCGCCGGCCGAATCCGGTCCGGTACCGACAGGTAGCGCTCCTGGGCATCGATCGCCGTCATCGATTCGAGCATCCTCTCCCACACCGCATACGGACTCGCGATTGCCGCGCGACTAACTCCTCGTCTGTCGCAAATCGAGCGTCCGCAAATCGAGTGTCCAGGTCGTTTCCAGTGGCAACGATTCGTTCCGCAAAGACATCGGCCCGCCCGAGTGTCCATGGTCGACAAAGCGCGCGGCTCGACGACATTCCGCTTCCAGTGCGTTGACTGGGAAGACCGCCGGGTTGAGTCCACCCGGATGGTCGACATGAAAGCGGCAGCCACCAATGGAACGCTCCTGCCATAAATCCACAATATCAAATGTCAGTGGAGTGTGCACGGCCAAGGTGGGATGAAGGCAACTCGGCGGTTGCCAGGCCCGGTATCGCACACCGCCTATCCATTGGCGCTGTTCGCCGGCAGATTGCAGCGGGACACGGCGTCCGTTGCAGTAGACGGCGTAACGCGGCGCGAGCATGCCGGAGAGTGCAACCTGCAGCCGCTCGACCGAGGAATCGACATACCGCGTCGTCCCGCCGCCGGATGGCTCCTCGCCCAACACGTACCAGGGCTCCAGCGCCACGCGCAGTTCCAATCGCACTCCATCGTGCTCGATTTCACCGATTCTCGGGCATCGGAATTCCCAGTGCGGGCGAAACCATTCGTCAGCGAAAGGAAAGTCGTTTTTTCGTAAGTCAGCCAGGACTTCGCACAGGTCGGTCCAGAGCGGGCCGGGCAGCAGCCAACGATCGTGCAAGAGCGTATTCCAGCGAATCAACGCCTGCCGGTACGGCTGCCTCCAGAACCAGGCGACCAGGGCGCGGACCAGCAGTTGCTGCGTCAGACTCATCCGGGCATGCGGCGGCATTTCGAATCCGCGCAACTCCACCAGCCCCAACCGGCCGTTCGCGTGATCGGGCGAGAACAACTTATCAATGCAGAACTCCGCACGATGCGTGTTGCCGGTAAGATCGACCAGCAGGTGACGGAAGACACGATCGACGAGCCACGGCGCCACGGAAATTCCGTCCGGCTCAGGAATTTGACGGCAGGCAATTTCCAATTCATACAGCGCGTCGCGACGCCCCTCATCGACGCGCGGCGACTGGCTGGTCGGCCCGATGAACTGGCTGGAGAACAAGTACGACAACGACGGATGATTGTTCCAATAAGCGAGCAGGCTCCGCAGCAGGTCCGGCCGGCGCAGAAAAGGACTATCGGCCGCGGTCGGCCCGCCCAGTACCAGATGATTGCCGCCGCCCGTGCCGGTGTGTTTTCCATCGAGCTGAAACTTTTCCGTGCCCAATCTCGATTGCCGCGCGTCGTCGTAAACGCCGCAGGTGATCTCACAGAGTTCCTGCCAGTCAGCGGCCGGCTGGACATTCACCTCGATCACGCCCGGGTCGGGGGTCACTTTCAGGATCCGCAGGCGCGGGTCCGCGGGAGGCAAATAACCTTCGATGACCACCGGCGTACGCTGCTGCTCCGCGACAGCTTCCACGGCTCCGACCAGTTCCAGGTAATCTTCCAGGCGGCTCAGTGGCGGCATGAAGACGTGCAGAATCCCATGCCGCAGCTCGACGCAGAGCGCGGTGGCGATCCAGTCACCGCTGGGAAAGCTGTCCGCCGAATCCGTAGCATCGCGAGGCGGTTTCTGGCGCCGCTCCGGCTGCGGAGTTCGCGACCCGCCTTGCGCCTGATGCGTAATCGAGGCCTCCGGTGTAGCAATCGATCCGCGTCTGGACCGTGCCCGGAATTCGGCTTGCAGGTCCAGTGCGCGGCGACGAATTTCCTGGTAGCCCGGCAGCGGCCGACGTTCGGCGAACGGATCGATGGGATACTGCTGTCGAAATTCGGTCGCTCCGCCGACCGGCAACGAGTCGAGCGGCAGGCGCAGACCGATCGGCGAATCGCCGGGGATCAGGAAGAGCCGTTCGGAGCGCAGCGGCCACGGTCCGCTGATCCAGCGTGGGGCCGCCTGCCACCAGGCCTTCGTCAACGGCATCACGTAACCGACCGGGCGCGTCGCTCCCCGTTCCAGGATCGATGCCAGTCGCCGCCGGTCCTCGTCGTCGTCGGGATCGAATTCGCGCGGATCGACGTCGACCGGCATCTTCCGCTCCTGTTCGATCGTTCTCCAGATATCTTCATACGCCGGGCGCATCCAACGTCTTTCGACCTCCAGGCGGTCGGCCAGATCGCCGAGAAATTCTTCGGCTTTCTCGATATCGCCGTGCTCAACATCGCCGCGCTCGCTTGCGCGACGCTCCCGATCGAGACCGCCGGACAGGGCGGGATCGGCCAGCAGTTCCGGGTTGGTCCAGATCGGCTGGCCGTCGACGCGCCACAAGCAGCTGTAGGCCCAGCGCGGCAGCGGTTCTCCGGGATACCATTTTCCCTGGCCATAGTGCAGTAACCCGCCGGGCGCGAATCGCTGTCGCAGTCGCCTCAACAGTTGGCCGGACAGTTGTTGTTTGTGGCTCCCGACCGCCGCCGTCGTCCATTCGGCGCCCTGCATGTCGTCGATCGAAACAAACGTCGGCTCGCCACCCATCGTCAATCGCACGTCGTCGTGATGCAAACGCTGGTCGACCGCGGCTCCCAGATCTTGAATCTCCCGCCATTGCCGATCGCTGTACGGCAACGTGACGCGCGGGTCCTCATGAATGCGCGTCACCTGCATCTCAAAGCGAAATTCCGACTCACATTGTTCCAGGGGGCCGGAGATCGGCGCGGCGGTCGACGGGGCCGGAGTCGCCGCCAGGGGCAAATGTCCTTCGCCGGTGAACAAGCCGGACGTTGGATCGAGTCCCACCCAGCCGGCGCCGGGCAGGTAGACTTCACACCAGGCATGCAGGTCGGTGAAATCGTGCTCCGGGCCTGACGGACCATCCAGCGACTTCTGATCGGATTTCAGCTGGACCAGGTACCCGGAAACAAACCGCGCGGCCAGTCCCAGCCTACGGAGCAGCTGCACCAGCAGCCAGGCCGAATCGCGGCACGACCCCGAACTTGTTTCCAACGTTTCCCGGGCTGTTTGCACTCCCGGCTGCATCCGAATCACGTAACGAACGTCGCGCCACAGCCGCTGGTTCAAGTCCACCAGGAACGCCGTCGTCCGCCGCCGCCGACAATCGATCGACTTCAGGTAATTGTCAAACAACGGGCCGCACGGCTGGCATTCGAGAAACGGTTGCAGGTCCTTCGCCAATTCCGCCGGGTAGGCAAATGGAAAATCCTCGGCGTAGTCCTCGATGAAAAAGTCGAACGGATTGATCACCGTCAGATCGGCCGTCAGATTGACTTCGACACGAAACAGTTCGGTCGAGTCGGGGATGACCAGCCGGGCCAGGAAATTACCGAAAGGGTCTTGTTGCCAGTTAAGAAAATGCCGCGCGGGGAGGATTTCCAACGAGTAACTGGCGATCGGTGTACGGCAATGCGGCGCGGGCCTGAGCCGAATCACCTGCGGGCCAAGCGCCACCAAGCGGTCGTAGCGATATTCGGTCAAGTGCCGCAGCGCGACGCGAATCGTCATCCTGGTCCTGCTCTTGGTCTGCTCTTGATCGTTGACGTTCTTTAACGGATTACTGTTGATCCGATGCCGCTTCCGCCAGCGGCTGGATTTCGAAAAATCTCTGGTAGATCGCCGCGTCGAGAACATTCAGGCCGCACTGCAGTTCATCGATGAACTCGTGCAATCCCCGCTGAATAATACTGTCGATCTTCACCGTACTCAGTTCCCCGTGCAGTTTCGCGAATTTTTCCTCGACCGGATCGAGGTTGGTGCCCAGCGGTCGGCCGGTAACGGCATGCAGTGAAATCTCGGCTTCGGCGATCGCGAAGCGCACGGCGCGTGGAAAGTGCCCGTCCAGCAACAGGAACTCGGCTACCGAAGCGGGCGCGATTCGTCCATGCCGCCTGCGATACATATGCAGCGCGCTGGTCGACTCCAGCAAGGCGGTCCACTGGACCACGTCGAGCGCCGAACTGATGCTCGATCGGCCGCTCAGCAGAACGAAATACTTGACATCCAGGATCCGCGAGGTCTTATCGGCGCGCTCCAGCATGCGGCCGATTCTCGCGAAGTGCCAGGCCTCGTCATGCGACATCGTCGCTTCCATCACCCCGATCACTTCGTGGCTGGACCGCCGCACGCGCTCCAGAAAATCGGCGGGCAACTGCAGGATCTCATCCGGATCGCGGGCAGCGTCGCGCACACGGAGATAGAATCGGTTGATCGCTTCCCAGATCGGTACGCTGAGTACCTCGCGGATGGCGCGGGCGTTCTCCCGGGCCTTCACCAGACAGGAGAGGATCGAATTAGGATTCCGCTTGTCGAACAGCAGAAAATCCAGCACGCGTTCCGCCGTGAACTCGCCGCCCTGCAACTGATGGAATAGGGACTCGTCGCCGCTGGCATAAATCAACGGCGACCATTGCGGACTGCCGCCCAACGACAACGACTGATTCACATCGACGAAACGCGAGACATTTTCAGCCCGTTCGAGATAACGGTTGGTCCAGAAAACGGAATCGGCGACGCGACGCAACATGGAACGGATTTTCTCGGTTCGGGGTCAAGCTACCGGCGGGCGCCGGGGTTCATGAATTCACCAGCACCCAGGTGTCCTTGCTGCCGCCACCCTGCGAAGAGTTCACGATCATCGAGCCTTCGCGAAGCGCTACCCTCGTCAGACCGCCCGGCAGCACGAACAGGTCATCTCCGTAAAGGATGAACGGTCGCAGGTCGACGTGCCGGGGCGCCAGCTTCCGGTCGATCACGGTGGGGACCGTGGACAACGTCAGCATCGGCTGAGCGATGTAGTTGCGGGGATTGTCCCGGATCTGCGCGGCGCAGTCCCGCAGTTCCTCCGCCGTCGCCTTGGGACCCATCACCAGCCCGTATCCTCCCGACTCATTCGTCGGCTTGACCACCAGTTCCGCCAGATGTTCCAGCACGTAGTTTCTCTGCCGCGGATCGGAGCATACATACGTTGGCACATTGGGGAGGATCGCCTCTTCGTTCAGATAGAAGCGGATGATTTGCGGAACCCAGGCATAGACGGCCTTATCGTCGGCGACGCCCGTGCCGGGCGCATTGGCCAGAGTTACGCGGCCCGACCGATAGACGTCCATCAGCCCCGACACGCCCAGTGCGGAATCGGCTCGAAAACAGTTTGGATCGAGAAAATCGTCGTCAATGCGGCGATAGATCACGTCGACGCGGCGGGAACCTTGGGTCGTCAGCATCCGAACCTGGCCATCGACGACAACCAGATCCGAACCACATACCAGTTCGATTCCCATTTGCTGGGCGAGGAAGCAATGCTCGAAGTACGCGGAATTATACATCCCGGGCGTCAGCAACACCGCGGTAGTCTTTTCGACGCAGGGCGGCGCCGTCTGCAGCAGCGTCGTCAAGAGCCGCTCGCCGTAATCCTCCACCGGCGCAATCGACGTCCCGCTGAAAACCTCCGGCAGCACGCGCTTCATCAACTCGCGATTTTCCAGCACATACGAGACGCCCGACGGGCAACGCAGATTGTCCTCCAGAACATAAACCACACCGTCACTGTGCCGGATCAGGTCGGTGCCGGTAACGTGTGTCCAGACTCCCTTCGGCGGCCGAAAACCGTGCATCTGCGGCCGATAGGTCTTGGCCGACAGGATGAGCTCGCGCGGCACGACGCCTTCGTTCAAGATCCGTTGTTCCCCGTAAATATCATCCAGGAATAAGTTCAAGGCTCGGATCCGTTGCTTCAAGCCGGCCTCGATGCGCGTCCACTCCTGCGACGCGATCGGCCTCGGCACCACGTCGAACGGCCAGACTTTCTCCGTGCCGTCGGCGTGTCCGTAGACGGCGAAAGTAATGCCCTTTTCCCGCAAGCGAATTTCGGCCTCGTGCTGTCGATCCGCCAGTTCCTGGGTGGAGAAATTATCGAGCCGATCGGCAAGCAGCGGATGCCTTGCGACGGGTCCGTCCTGGTATTCGTCAAATGCGGTTTTCACAAGACTGCTCATCCTCTGCCCATGCGGCCAGCCGGGCGGGGTGCCCGTGCGGCCAAGCCGGCGAGGTGTCGAGATTATAGCGCGATGCGGCCGCGATGAAAACTCCTGGACAGTTAATAGCTCGTGCTTTGTCAGTGCCGTCGACTTGCGCCTCGGGAGGTAGGCGGCTGCGAGGGTCTGGACGCACAGACCCCCAAGGTGATTACGAACTCCATCGGGATGGAACTGGTATTGATCCCCAACGGATCATTCTTAATGGGTTCGCCAGCCGATGACACAGGCCGCTCGATCAAAGAAACACAGCACGAGGTGAGCATCAGCAGAGATTACTACCTTGGAGCGACGGAAGTGACCCAAGCTCAATACGCAAAAGTGATGGGAAAGAACCCGAGCTACTTTCAGGGCGAGATGATCCAAGGCGACAGTTCCAATCACCCGGTGGAGATGATCGCTTGGGAGGACGCGGTAGAGTTTTGCCGGAGGTTGTCGGAACGACCCGCAGAGAAGGCGGCTGGTCGAGTCTATCGCTTGCCGACGGAAACGGAATGGGGAATATGCCTGCCGTGCCGGAGCTAAGTCGGAGTACAGTTTTGGCGACGATCCAGAGGAATTCGAAGACTATGGCTGGTACTCGGGAAACAGCGGCCAGAAGACTCATGCGGTAGCCCAGAAAAAACGCAATCCATGGGGCCTCTATGACATGCATGGGAATGTTTGGGAGCGGTGTGCGGACTTGTATGACGATTATTCAGGTGGCCAAGTGATCGACCCGCAAGGCCCCGACCGGAGTTCGATTAACTACCGCACGGATCGTGGCGCAGTTGGAGTGATCAGGTGGCAGATTGCCGATCGGCCGTTCGATTCGGGACGCCTTTATCGAGCCCCACCAATAACCACGTGGTCCGCCTGGCACTGACTCCACCGGCGGCCCGCTAGTCGCCTCCCTTTTTTTCCGGTCTGTGAACGGCTTTACGACCGATTTTCGGTCGCTATGCTTCCGCATGGTGCTGGAATCACTTGGTCACGCATCTGACAGCTGGGGCAGGATGCCCCAGCCACGACTGCCGGGCCCCGATACTCGGCTGCAACCAATGGTCCAGGTTCGTTCCCATCAATCGGCCCAGGTGCAGGATGTCGTCTTCGTAATTGTCGAGGATTTCCTGCCGAATCCGCGGCTCTGGTTCCGTTGGCGGTAAGATCTTTGTATTCCAGCGCCGCAGTAACTCAAGGATTCGCCAGTTCCGGATCCCCAGAATCCGCTTGGCAGTCATCGCAGCCCGCACGAGGGTCGGAGGGGTTCGTTCCGTGAAATTGGCGATGGAATCGTTACGCTGGATCTTGCGCGGATTGATGCGCGGGAATTCCGAACGGTGATCGTCGTCCAGCCCGAGGAACTCAACGATTTCGCGATACACGGTGGCCGTGTCCGTGACAAAATCATCGAAGGAGACGAACTTGACGCACCGATCGCCGAATTGGCGCAGCCACCGTTCGCTTTGCTCGCCCAACCGGGCTACCTCGTCATACCAGAGCACCTTGTGATCGCGGCAGTAAGCGGGGATCCGCATCCCCGCCTTGCGGAATCGCACCAGCCGCCAGGCCTTCGAAAAATCACGCTCCGACTCGTCTCGGCTGTAGACCAATTGGGAGTGATACGAAATGACCAGATCCAGCGGATTGCGCACCAGAATCAGGATGCGCGCGTTGGGCGCATAGGAACGGACTCTCCTGGCCGCCTGGCGCGAATACATGTAGAAGACGGATGCTTCGCCGACGCGCGTCTGTTCCGGGGTGGCGGTGGCGAAGAGTCGTTCGTACTCGCGCAGCGTCTTGACATCGCGATATCCAGGAAGATCCGTGGCGAAGTAGTGAGGTTCCTTGGGTGTGGAGATAAACGCTTGCGGATGGCCGCTCAAGTAGGCGCTCAACGCGGTCGTGCCGCACTTTGGAGCGCCGACGATGAAGAAATTGGGACTTGCCATCGTCCACGCCCTTTCAGAAAACGGTCGGGTTGATTCGCAATCGGCGCCACGCAACCGCCACCATCGCGCCATTCCAGATCGCGGTTGTCACCGCCGTCGCCATCGCCGCTCCGGTCATCCCGAACCGCGGAATCCAGGTTCCTTGGAGTACCAGCCCTACCAACACAGAGAGAGTCAGGATCGATGCGGCGGCCCGTTCCTGACCGGTCATGGTCAAGAGAAAACCGACGGACCCGCCCAGCGAGTTGGCGGCATGTCCAGCCAGCAGTACGAGCAACGGCACGTAGCCGCCCGTGAACTCGCCGCCAAAAAGCCACAAGACCTGCCGTCCAATCGCCGCCAATGCCAAACTCGAAGCCAGGAGAAAACAGCAGACACCGCGCGCCGAGCGACGCAAGAATCGCTGCAATGCGTCGCGGTCGCCGGTGGCGTGTAGCTCCGCAATGGTCGACGCTATCAGCATGTTGGCGGCCAGCAATCCAAACGTCGCCAGACTCGCAATTCGACTCGCCAGCGCATAGATCCCAGCCGACTCGAGATCCTTGAGCAGGCCCAGCAGGACGACGTCCATTTGCCCCAGCAGCAGGTTCAGGATCGAAATGCACAACAGGGGTATCGACGCGCGATTCCACAAGGGGCGGTCGAATCGCGCAACCACTGTATGCGCCTGGGGTGGAAGTGAGCGCCGCAAATACGTCGCGGTGAGCGCTAACGCAAACAGTGTCGCGAGCAGACTACATGCCATCACCTGCGTTGCGCCGACGGTCGGGAGCATGCCACTGCGAGGCCATGCGAGCGTCGCGACAAGGCAACCGAGCAACAGTTGCCTGACGATACTCTCCGGCAGGCTCGCTGCCACGATGCGCTTCAGCGAACGTAGTGCGGCCTGCTTGCAGCCCAGCAGCGCCACGATCGGCAGCGTCGCCAGCATCCACCAGAATGTGATCGATTGGCCGGCGCCGATGGTCCCCCGGAACATCCAGACCACGAACGACGCCAGCAGCGCCACAACGAGGCTCGCGCCGAAAGCCAATGCGGCGCTATGGGTCAGCAAGCCACGCAGATGGGGCCAGTCCCCCGTCGCGGCATAGACCGAAACGAATCGCGTCAACGACGCGTCCTGACCCGCTCGCCCGACCACGACGAGCAGATTCAGCCAGCTCAATGCATAGGCGTAAATCCCATACTCGCCGACACCCAAAGTACGGCTCAACAGCAGGTGCAGACCCATACCGAGCCCGGTTGCGAGCAACAGCAGCGCCAGAGAGACACCGACGCCGCGCGGCCACCCGACGAAGTCCGCCGCCCACGACGGGAGCCGGGAGCGATCGACGCGCAGGCGAAACCAGGTGAGTGCGCGTTCAATGCTTGGCGCGATGCGATCCATCAAAGATGCCATTTCCCCACGGCGGACGGGGTATGGCGTTTGCCCGCGACTTGATTCCAACGCCGATCGGCGGTTATGCTACTTGCAACCATCGGACCCGGGTCTTCGGGGACGTAATTGGCCAGAACCGCCTGAAAGCCGCAATCTTTCGGGCGGTTCGATTTTTGGACGTGTTAATTGACGAACGAATGCAATCTATCGTTAAACCCAAGGTCGTCGCCGGAAGTTTCGCACGCTATCGTTTTTTTTTGATTTTAAACTGCTCCGATGCCGGCCACCGCGGAAATCTTTACCGCGGAGTACGCGGACAGCGCGGAGATATTTAGAGTTATAGTGAGGTCGCCAACGTCTAAGAACCCGCTTAACCACCAACACACTGCGATGATCGTCCGATGACCGACTCCACCATGCGCCGCTATTCAACCCGTGCACGGTCGTTTGAGCTTTGGCTCAGACCATGGGGATCCGCGGTGCTGGCATAGCTGCGGGTGATTTCCAGGGGAAAATAGCTTGGCAGAAAAAGATCGATTTCGTATCGGACGAGTTCGCCTGTCGCGATATCCATATTGCGCATGATTTACCGTGGCTCAGGTAGATCGTTGCCGTCCATTGCCAAGACTCATCTCCGCCCTCGGATTGCTTCGGCATCATATCGTCGCGCGCCGGGTGCAGCAAGTAACTCGGTACTCGGACTTCGTTCCCCCGCCCTTCGCTTTCCACGATGCGATGCACGCCGTCGGCCATGCGGTGCTCGCCGCTCGCAGTCACTCCGCCACGACAGCCCAGTGAATGCTCATTCGGTCTGGCGTGCCGGCGTAATGTGCGCAAAGCAGGTGACGGTCGTCGAGGCGTCGCAGCGCCGGATGGCCGAAACTCCACTTTCCCATGTCTTCCCAGAATTGTGCGTAGTCGATGTTCTCATGTCCCTGCGAAAGCCGAGCCTGCTCGCTATGCTCGTAAATCACCAGTCGCTCGGGCCACGTGCGACCGTCGTCGGGCGAACGCCAGAGTGCCATGGTGCACGGCGAGCGGCGGTCGACCACCAGCAGATTGATCCGGCCCGCATTGTCGATAACCGGGGCCGTGATCTGTCCCTCGATGGGCGTGGGACGCATCGTGAACTCCCCAGGACAATCGAGCGTTTGGCGCGACCAATGGACCGTTAAATCACACTTGCGTTCGCGATCGTGCGTCCAGTAGAACGCCAGGAACTCGCCCGATTTCGACAAAGGACATAACCTTTGATCCCAGTAATAGACTCGGTGTTCGGAATCGAGTCCGCTGGGAATAGGATCGGCGAAAGTCCGCCCAAAATCGCGCGACGACAGGATCCAGGAAGCATGGTTCGCCGGGCGGGGGTCGTCGAATTCCTTGAAACTCTCAAAGGCGAACAACAGCGTGCCGTCGGGCCAGCCGATGACGGGGCCGGTCATTGCGCAGCCCGCCAATTCGCCCGTCGAGATTTCACGCCACTCGCTCCAGGTCCGCCCGTCATCGGTCGATTCCGCCACGAGTTGTCTGGAGGCCAGGATTCCTTCCGTGACCGGATTGAACAACGGTCGGGAAGGATCCCGCCGATCGAACCATGTGGTGAAAAGCAATAACCGGCCGGGCTGGGGTTCGATCAGTTCGGCGCCGGCCAATGAGCCGGGAATTCCGCCGATGTTGGTGCGGAATTGGTGGCCGTCCAAGGTCCAGGTTTTGGCGCCGTCGGTCGAACGGCAGACGCCGATCGTCGAATGCGGGGAGTGTTTCGCCGGACCACACTGGAATGCGCTAAGCCAGGTGCCCGACGCCAGTGGGCAGAGGCTCGTGAAGAACGCGATCTTGCGCGAATCGGGTTGTGCGGACGCATCGTAGACGAGTCCACGATCGACGAGTTTCATTGCGACTCTCCTTGATTTGTGCCGGGACGGGTGAGCGGCTGAGTACAGCGTAACCAGAGTCCGCCATCGACGAGCAGCGAAGAGCCGGTGACATAATCGGCGTCGGGCGAGACCAGAAATACTGCCGCGCGACCGATTTCCTCGGGGGTGCCGAGTCGGCCCCAGGGCAGTTCGCGCGCGGTTTGGGCCATCGATTCGGCGCCGAACACTTCCCGCTCCCCTGGCGTGTCGATCCAGCCGGGTTCGATCACATTGACGTTGATACGGTGCGGGAGCAATTCGGCGGCGATCGTTTTCGCCATGGCGATCAGACCGGTCTTGGCAGCGTTGTAGGCGACCGCGTCGACGTAGGGGATCCTCGCATGCAGGCTGGAAATAAAAACGATCTTGCCGCGTCGACCCGTTTCGACCATATGACGTGCAACGAGCTGACTCACATGAAACGCGCTGGTTAACGTGCCTTGGATCGTCCGCTCAAAAACATCCGGGGCCAGTTGCAGAAAGGGAGCCCGGCGCGAGTACGCCGGATTGGAAACCAGGATATCGATTCCGCCGAGGGCGGAGACCGCTCGCCGCACGATCTGTTCGCAAGATCCACGCTGAAAAATGTCGCCTTCCACCAGCGCGGATCGGCGCCCCATCGACTTGATTTGGGCGACGGTGCCTGCCGCTTCCTGATCCCGTCCAAAGTCATTGATCACGACGTCGGCGCCTGCCCGAGCCAATTCGATCGCGCAGCCCTTGCCGATCCCGCGCGCGGCGCCGGATACAAACGCAATTTTTCCGGCGAGTTCCATCAGGTTTCTCCGCAGTTCCGATTACGCACGTTCGTCCAGCCAGGCGGGTCCGATTCCGCGAGGATGCCCAGGTTGACCCGCAACGTCTGCAGCCCCTGCTCCAAGGTGCAGTCGGGGATCCGGCCCAATTCGATCGCGTCCAGAAATCGATGTGCCTGGATTTCAAACAACTGATCGCGTTCCAACGCCGTGGTCATTCCCTCCTGCCATTCGCTGCCAGGTTCCCGCATCCATTGCCAGCGGTTCTGGTGAAACTCGATCCGCACCGTTCCGCGCTGGCACACCAGCGTGACGCTGGTTTCGTTGGGGGCCTGGAACTGGTTCAGCGCGTAGCAGCCCATGACGGGTCCGTGTCGAGTCAGTACGTGCACCGTATCCTCGACTTCCACGCCCGGCAGCGCCAGGTGGGCGGCGTCGGCCAGCAGGCGGTCGACCGGTCCGACCAGAAATTCCCCCAGGTTGAGCAGGTGGGTCATTGCATCCTGGATCGCGCCGCCGCCCGTTTCCCGTCGTGTGTAATAGATCTCCCGATAGGCCGGCCGATAAGTAGGAAAGTGCTGCCCGGCATTGACGACGATCTGCAGCGGGGAACCGAATCGATCGCTGATCAGCGCTTCGCGCACCGATTGCACCAGCGGATGCGTCCGCAGCACATAGGCCACGGCGGCGACGCATCGTTCGCGTTCGACCGTTTCGCGCAAACGATCGATCCCATCCAATGTCGTTGCGAGTGGTTTCTCGATCAGCAGGTGGGTTCCACGCTCCGCGAGGCGAATCGCTTGAGGGACGTGAAAGTGCGCGGGAGTACAGACGACGGCGGCGTCCCAGCGATCGATCAGCGCCTCGTCAAGGTCCGCGAACGCCCGGGCAACTCCGTAGCGATCGCGAACCTGTTGGCGCCGGTCCGCATTCGGTTCGCAAAACGCCAGTTCCACACGGCCGGTATTGCGAAAGCAGCGCAGATGCCGTTCGCCAATCGATCCGACGCCGATCACCAGCACGCGCAACATAAGCTAATCCAAGCGGCGGTCGAAACGGAACCCGAGCCCCGTGAATTCCGCCTGGACTCTCTCCAGGCCTTGTTTCACGAACAGCAGATCGCAGCCATGGGCGATAAACCGGGCTCCCAATTCCAGCATTTGTCGCGCCTGATCGAGCGATCCCACTGGCAATCCCCAATGCTTGCCGGCGGCCCGAGCGGCGGCGGCGACGCGTTGGATCGCGTCCTGGATCGTCGGGTGCTGTATCTGGCCCGGGATGCCGTAAAGAATCGACAGGTCGGCGGGCCCGATGAAAAGCACGTCCACACCCGGAACCGCCGCGATCCGCTCCACCTGCTCCACCGCGCCCGGTTCCTCGATCTGCACCGCCACGAACGTCTGTTCGTTGGCGAACTTCAAGTAATCGATCATCGGCGCTTGGCAATAAGGCGAATCGGGATTGCCTCCGTCGTAGCCGCGGGTGCCGAGCGGCGCGAACTTGCTCCAGCGGACCACCTCGCGCGCCTCCTCCGCGGATTCGCAGCGCGGGTAGAGAATTCCCTGCGCGCCGGCTTCCAGCATCCGGCCCAGCCGCATGAACTCGCCTTTCGCCGGGCGAGCCATGATATCGGAAGTTCCCACGCGGGCGGCTCGCATCAGCGTCCCGGCGGTCTCCACCGAGTAGGCGTGATGTTCCAGATCCATCCAGATCGCATCGTAGCCCATCAGGCTCGTCAGCTCATACATCGACGGGTCGATCAGGTGCAGGCAGGTCACCAGAATCGGTTCGTTGCGGGCTAATTTCGCTCGTACCACACTGCGACGCATCGATCTACCTTTCTGAATTCGCGGACCTAAATTTTGACGAGTTTCCCTGACTTCACCGATTGGGTCTGGCGGTGGCAAAGCGTGATCGCGTCCCGCGCCAGGGCGCCACTGAGAGTCTCCGAGGGCTTGCCCGACTTCAGTGCGCGGACAACCTCGCTGATTTCGGCTGCGAACGCCGTGATATCGTCGCCGGCCGGCAACGTTGGAGTCAACGTCTGTCCTTTGTGGTCGAACACCGTCAGCGGCATCAGGACTTTTCCGCTTCCCCCCGCAACCGCTAGTTCGTATTGCAGCGTCGCTTTCTCGAGGTGAATTTCGAATCCATGCGTGAACGAGCGGCTCTGCTGGCGGATGACGCCACTGGTCGCGCTCACGACCAGCGACCGATCGGCGAAATGAAAATGCGTGTTGCAGTACTCGACCACTTCGCCGCGCATCCGGCCCTGGCTGACGACCGAAGCAGGCATTCCACACAGCAGGCGGATCAGGTGGGCATCGTGAACATGCAGGTCGACCAGGGGTCCGCCAACTTTCGCCGGATCGTAGAAATCTTTCAACCAGAGCGGATCGGAAATGATCCGTTTGAAATTGCCGCCGATCATCCGGCCATATTTGCCGCCGGCTACGATCTTGCGTGCCTCGCTGTATTCCGGAAAGAACGGCAGCACCTGGCCGCAAAACACCTGCTTGCCCGCCTTGTCCGCGGCCGCAACCATCCGATCACAATCCCTGGCGGTCAGTGCCATCGGCTTCTCGACCAGGACATGCTTGCCCGCGGCAAGCGCCCGCAGGGTCACATCGAGATGCAAGTCGGGCGGCAGGCAGATATCGATCAGGTCGAGTTCCGGGTCGGCAATCAGTGCATCGACGTCCGAATAGGCCCCGATCTTTCGCAAGTCGACCTGTTCGCCACGAGGTCCAAAATTGCCTTGAATGCTCGTCCAGTCGCCAGCCAGCTTGCTCGGATCGCGCGTGCAGATCGCCGTCAGGCGGATCCCGCGCACCCGCTGGTATGCCAGATAGTGGATCCAACCCATGAAACCAATACCGGCGATCCCCACGCGTATCATCGCTTCGTCTCCGCGCCCACCCGACAATGTAAATCTGCGATCCCCAGTCCCAACGTCGATCCGGGGTCCCCGGGAATTCCCAAAGCCACCCATCTTAACAGTGCCGTGGTTCCAGAGAAGATGGATCAGGAAAGAAAAATGGGTGAAGCTGGGAAAAATAGGATCGGACCGCGCCGATCGTCGATAAAGTACCGGTCTGCGAATGCACGGTCGACCTTGCGACCGACATCGATTCGTGCGACAATTTTCCCGCTCGAAAGGACTCGACGGGACGCACGAACGGGACTCGCGTGGCACGAACGGGACTCGCGTGGAAGGTACAGGGATGTACTGGCGCCATCTTTGCGCAACGCCTGCATGCTCGCTGTTTTTCGCACTGGCGCTCCAGACGGCGCCGGGCGAAAGCAACGATCGAGTAACGTTGGAACGGCGGTATCAGGCGGCGGCGGACCACTATGCGGCAGGCCGATGGGAATCGGCGGCGATCGCCCTGCAGAAGGTGGCTGAAAACGCCAGTCGCGAGAATCGTCGAGCCGTCGACGCGATGTTCTTCCTTGGCGAATCGCTGCTGCGATTGAAACAGCCGGAACGAGCCTACCAATGGTTCGCGAAATCGCTGGAAGCGGAACCGAACCATGCTCACGCTACGGCGGCCCGATTTCGACTTGGTGAATCGGCGTACCTGATGGGTGACTTTGAGCGTGCCGGCCCGGCGCTGCGCGCGTACGTCGCCGGATCATCGGACGGTGCCTTCGTGGCGCACGCCTGTGTGTACCTTGGCGAACTGAGCCTTGCGCAACAATCGTTCGTCGATGCTCAGGACTGGTTTCAACGCGCCGTTCCGCTCATGACGGATCGGCGCTTGCTGGCGGATTGCCGGATCGGCATGGGGCGGGCCTACGAGGGAGCGTCGGCTTTCGAACCGGCCAGCGAACTGTTTCAGCAAGAATTGGAGATCACCGATTCGCCGCATCGCGGCGAGGCGCTGTATCGTCTGGCCCGCATCGCTTACCAGCGGCGGGACTTCCCGCGTGCCGCGCAACTGTTTCAGAGAAAAGCCGCCTCGGAATTCGACGACCGGTACCGCTGGGAGTCGGCGTACTGGCACGCGATGAGTGAAGCGGGGCAGTCGCATTGGGAGCGGGCCGGCCAGCTCTTTCAGGTCGCGGCAGCCGTGGAGGATGCGCACCGCCTGGCTCCGGCGATTCATTGGGGGCTGGCGGTGTCGTTGTGGAATCAGGGCCGGGCCGACGAGGCGGCGGCGGAATACGAGCGGATCGGGGATGAATGGCCGCATAGTGCCTGGGGCGACGACAGTTTATTCGAGCGGGTGCGGATGGCGGCCGAAGCGAGCCAGCACGCGCTTACCGAATCACTGGCCGCCCGATTTCATTTCGAATATGGAGGCAGTTCCCTGCGGTCCTCCGTTGCCCAGTTCCAGGCGCGATCGCTGTTGGCGCAAGGCAAATTTGCCGCCGCCCTCGCGGCACTCGATGCATTTCCGGAAAGCGAAATTGCCGGCGGCAGTGACGAAGTACGTGGCTGGCACCAGTATTATCGTGCGCTCTCCCATGCGGGGCTGGGCGAACATGAACGGGCGGCGTCGATCCTGCGTGCGTTACTCGAGGCGGACATTTCCGACGGTTTGCGCGGCGCTGTCGATGCGGCCGTCACCCGGCAAGGCCGCGATCGCAAGCAGCTCGATCAAGCGCACGACCAATATCAACGCGGCGACGCGGCGGGTGCGCGGCAGGCTCTGCGTGCGTGGCTGGACGAGTTTCCGTCGAGCGCGTGGCGCGACGATTGCCTGGCGCGTCTGGCGATGATTGCGATCGAGTTGAACCAGCCAAAAGAAGCGGAAGACGCCTACCGCGAATTGGCGGAGGATTTTTCGGCGAGCCCGCATTGGCTGCAGTCCGCGCACTGGCTCGCGCTCCGCGCCGGTCAGCGGCGGTCGTGGGCAACCGCGGGGCGGTGGGCGGAGAAGATCCTGGCGCGCGAATGTCCCGCGGAGATCGGTTCGCGGATGCGGCAGCTGCTGTTGCAGGCGACCGCCGCGTCTGGCAACTGGCGCGATCTGTCCGCGCTCGCGGAGGTAATGCTCGCCAGCCAGGACGCGGACGAGCTCTTAGCGGCGCGCTACTGGTTGGGCGAATCGCAATATCAATCGGGCGAATTCGCCCAGGCGCTGACCACCTGGCGCGGCGGAGCCGATTCCCTCACCACGCTGGGACATCCACTGCACCGCGCGATGCAGCTGCGGCAGGCGCAATGCCTGGCTCGCGTCGGACAATGGCGGCAGCTGGAGGAATTGCTCGACCGACGGGAACGGGAAGATCCGCAGCACCGCGATCAGGCCGCCGCGGGGGAATACCTTTATCTTCGCGGCCGATGCCAATTCCAGGCGAGTCGATTTCAGGAGGCGCGCCGGTCTTTCGAACGCGTCATCCGTTCGGTCGACACCAGCCGCGGCGAAACGGCCGCCCGCGCCCAGTGGATGATCGGCGAATCCTGGCTGGCCGAACAATCGTATGGTACGGCGATCGCCGCATACCAGCGTGTTCAGTTTTACGAATTCCCGCAGTGGCAGGCCGCCGCGCTGCTGCGCGAAGGCAAGTGCCACGAACTCCTCGGCGACTGGGCGCGCAGTTTCGCGTGTTATACGCGGATCGTCGCGGAACATCCGCGAAGCAGTTCCGTCGAGGACGCCAATGATCGACTTGCGACCCTGCAGGCGCACGTTGCGCAAAGGAAGTAAACGATGAAGAGACTCCGAATTGTCAGCGTCGCAGTGCTGCTGCTGGCTGCCGTTGCCGCCGCCACCTGGTACTTCATGTCGCGAGGCGCCGCCAGCCGCGATTCCGCGGCAGTCGATGTCGCGACGCCGGCCACGGAGGAATCCGACACCGACCGCTCGGCGAACATCGCAACAAAGCGAACCTCCCCGCGCATCCCCACCAAGAACATGTTGCAGATGCTCAAGGATGGCGGACCGGTCATGTTTCCGATCGGAATCTGCTCGTTTCTCTTGACGATTTTCGTGATGGAACGATCGATTGCCCTGCGTCGCAGCCGGGTGATCCCTTCACCGTGGGTGAAGCGATTCCTGAGCCAGTTGCGCGATGGTCAGTTGGAAAGAGATACCGCGCTCGAATTGTGCGCCGACAACGGCAGCGCAGTCTCCAAGGTCTTTGCGGCCGCGGTAAAGAAATGGGGACGCCCCGCGGTCGAAGTCGAACAAGCGATCCTCGACGCGGGCGAGCGCGTTACCAATGACCTGCGACGGTACTTGCGGCTGTTCAACGGCATCTCCACCGTGACGCCACTGCTCGGCCTGCTCGGTACCGTATTCGGAATGATCCATTCGTTCAATACGATTTCCAATTCCGACGCCATGGGCAAGTCCGAACTGCTCGCCGCCGGGATTGGCGAAGCACTGCTCTCCACGGCGGCGGGCCTGTCGGTCGCGATCCCGGCGTTGATCGTCTACCTGTATTTTGTCGGACGCGTTGACCGATTCGTGATCGACATCGACGCCGCCGGGCAGGAACTGGTCGAGTTCATTTCGGCCGAAGCCCGGGGAACACTCCGTAGCACTCGCAAGGAAAGAACCGCGGCCTGACCATGCCCCTGAAAACGCTCCAGGACGAACAGCCCTCGATCAACCTGACGTCGATGATCGACGTGCTGTTCCTGCTGATCATTTTTTTCATGGTCGGCACACGGTTCTCCGACATGGAGGGCAACCTGGACGTGGAATTGCCCAAGGTCAGCGAGGGCGGCCAGCCGCGGCAGACGCCCCGAGCCCACGTCGTGTCTGTCCGCCGCGATGGCTCCCTGCTGCTCGACCAGCACGAAATCGCCCTGCGCGAGCTGACGAGTGAACTGCAGCGGATGGAAAAGGAGACGCCCGGAATGGCGGTCGTCATCCGTGGTGATGGAGAAGGTACGTTTCAGCACGTGGCCGACGCGCTGGCCGCCTGCAAGAGAGCGGGGATTCAACGGCTCGACGTGGCGGTACGGGTGACCCGCCAGGAGTCCCGCTGATGAACTGGGACTGGGTCGCATCGGCGTTGATCTGGACCGGCCTGATCGGCACAGCGACCGGCGCGATCGCCAGTACCCGTACCCAGTGGGTTCGGTCGCGACCGCTCGGGAATTACATCGCATGGTCGGTCGTCGCGCACGTCGTCTTGCTCGCATTGGCCTATGCAACGAAGTTCAACTATGACGTCGCGGGCGTCGGCAACGGGTACGGTCCCTTGCTGGTGCGACTTTCGTCGCTGGACGAACTTGACGACGCCGAGGCTTCGGAACCTGTCGACGCGACAGCGACCGTGGAGCCAGATGTCGCAATGATGGCGGACCGGACGCCGGAAACGGTGTCACCGATACCGGATGCGTCAGGCCCTGCGGAGATGCCAGAAGGAAATACGAACGCGAGCGCCCGAGAAAACTCGTCTCCGCCCGAGGGAGCTCTGGACCTTCCAGAGACACCGCCGATCCCGCCACTGATCGATCGATCCACCATGGCGCGAAACGCCGACGAGGTGATACCGCCACCGCTGATCGCGCCACCGTCCCGGGCCAACGAATCCGCGCCCGACAAGGCTGCCAGCGAACGGGTCGCCGTCGACGACTCCGCCGCGGGTCGCCCAGGCGCTCGAACCAGCAACGAAGATCCCGCCATACCTCCTGACGCTGAAAACGACAATGCTCTTCGCAGTCGTACCCGTCCGGAGATGTCGGCGAACCGGCACGAGTGGCAACCGCCACGACGGGAACAAACGCCGGTTCCTCGAGTCTATCAGAACCGCAGTGACGCTCAACGCGCGCTGATGGCCGTCCGCTTTGGCGGCGGCGCGGACACCGAAGCCGCCGTCGAACGCGCGCTGCGATGGCTGGCGAAACACCAGGAACAAGATGGTCGCTGGGATGCCGACGCCTTGGGAGCCGGTCATGAAATTCGATTGCTCGGCCAGGACCGCCGAGGCGCCGGCGCCGATGCGGATACCGGAATCTCGGCCCTGGCAATCCTGTCGTTCCTCGGTTCGGGGAAGACTCACGAGCAAGGAGAATATGAAGAGGTCGTCAAGCGCGGACTGGAATTTCTGCTCGTGACGCAGCGTTCCGATGGTTCCTTCGCCGGAGATGCCAAGGTCGTCGAGGCCATGTACTGCCACGGCATCTCCCTGCTGGCGATCGCCGAAGCGTATGCCCTGACGAAAGACGAGCGACTGCGAACCGCGTTGGAACGCGGCGTCGAATTCACCTTGCGGCGTCAACATCCGTCGTCGGGAGGGTGGCGCTATGAGCCGGGTGATCTGGGAGACACGAGTCAATTCGGTTGGCAGGTCCTGGCGCTGAAAAGCGCGGAAGCGACGGGCCTGGCAATCCCGCAGACAGCGCGCGGAGGCATGTCGCGTTTTCTGAATTCGGTTTCGTCCGGCCGTAATCGTGGACTTGCCAGTTATCGCGCGGGGGAACGAGTCACGACCACCATGACCGCCGAAGCGTTGGTTTGCCGCGTGTTCCTGGACGAATGCACCGAGTCACAGAGCCGCGAGGCTGTCGAGTTTCTGCGGAGCGAGATTCCGCGCAAGGGACAGGATAATCACTATTACTGGTACTACGGCACCCTGGCGATGTTCCAGATGCAGGGAGCCGAATGGCAGCAGTGGAACTCCGCGTTGAAAGAGCAGTTATTATCGAGTCAGAAGCTGCAGGGCCCCGCCGCGGGTAGCTGGGATCCCGATCGTCAATGGGGACAGTACGGTGGCCGCGTTTTCAGCACCGCGTTGGCGACACTTTGCCTGGAAGTGTATTACCGTTACCTGCCGATCTACCAGGCTGCCGAAGCGCGTGCCTCGCGGCGAACTTTGAAGTAGCGTGCAGCGTCGACATGTTTGGCGCGACGGCTCACGAAACAAATTTTGTGTTACGGCGCGATGACGCTAACGGCGGGGGGAGTCTGCATCATTCGCGGGTTCGTGGCCGCGCTCGCCTGAGGCGGGAAAAAGACAAAGTGTAACCAGAACCTCAGGCGGTGGCGGGTCGCTGGCGGCGCGTCGGGCCGCGCCGCGTCATCTTGGGCAATGCCGCGCCAGATGGCCGTCCGCCCTTCCGCCGAGAAGGCAATGCTGTCGCGCCCACTCGATGCGAACTGATCGACCGACAGTGCCAGGCAACGGCGGTGGTCCATAATGTGCGCCCAGCCTTCCGGTGGTGGCGAGTTCTCCAGGACTTGCGGTCCGGACGCGAGTGTCGTCGATTTCCCGGCCGCATACCGCACGACGGTCCAGGGGGCGGCGACGCGGTGCGCCTCGGCGGCCGGAGTTCCACCTGTAAACTCCACCGACTGTTCCGCGCCGAGCGCCGCATAGATCCAACTGGTGGCCCCGAAATCGACCAGGGTAGGCTCGTTGACACGGGGACTGTCGAGGGCCAGTTGCAGGACCGATCCGAGCGCGGCGACGCGCGCGTGGGGGTCGTCGACGGTCCAGTCGACTTCGACCCAGCTTACCGGCGACGGAAATAACAGGTCGACGGTCGAGCGGACGCCTTCGAGTTTTCCGGCGGGAGCCGTTCCTTCGAATCGTAACGCGACGGCGCGACGGCCATTGCGCGTGACGCGCCCGGTGTGGAATCCCTGGCCCAGGACATGCTGCTGACCGTCGCGATCGCGCAGGACGAGACCTGGCGAATCGGGCTTCAGGTGCTCCACGGGCGGAAAGTGAACCGAACGCAACAAGCCCGCCAGATCCCGCGGTACTTTCCAAAATATATACGGCGCGTTGCTGACCTCGAAAGCGGCGTCCGATTCCGTCAGCAGATGCCCCGCCGTTGGTGGCGGCGCGGCGGCGACGTCGGGACCATAATGCACGGAGTAGCGCCGCACCTGCCACGGTTCGAGTTCGGCGTTGAAGTCGAGCCACCATTCCTCCGACGAATTTGGCGTCGGTCCCGCCGATTCGGTCGCGGGGGAGAACTGCGCGGGCACGAGGCTTCCTTGTGCGTCCTTCAGAGCGAAGGCGGTTCCATGAGCGATCGCGCGTGGAAGGCGCAGCTTGAATGCCACCGGCGAAGCAGCGCGGCGCAGGCCCGAGATCTCCCGCACTTCGATCGTCAACGATTCGCTTGCCGACGCGTTGCCCGCTTGGACAACGAAGAACGGCGACGTCGTCAGGAAGTGCGTACACAAAATGGCGGCCAGGCCGGCGCGTAGGCAGCGACGTGCGAAGGTTCGCACGAGCCGCCACGCGAGGCCCAGGTTCGACGGACGCGGCGGGAAACGCATGGTGCGGAAGCTCCTGGATCCAGCGGTCGGTTTCTGGACGAACCGACAGTTCCGCCCGTCGCCGAATACAGGGTGACCGGAACGCGGGTGGATTAATCCGGAGTTCGTCGACCGTGAATATTGAGTGTGGCGATCACTTCGTCAAGGTTATGGCGGAGTCCGAAGCCGAGGCTCTGGCAGAGGTTGAGCATCATCCAGTGATCCGGGAGAATTCGCCCCGTGACCTGCTCAACTCCTTCCTTGCGTCCGATTTCGATGAGCAGTTGCAGCAGCTGGCGTCCCAGACCTCGACCTTGCCAGGAATCCCCGACGGTCACGGCGAATTCGGCGCTGCTGGAGCGCCATTCACGGCTGAGGCTTGCGACGCCGGCAATGGCGCGGCCGCCGTCCGGCCCGTTGTGCACTGCCACGAGCGCCAGTTCCCGGTCGTAATCGTTCAAACAGACGCGGATCAGTCGCTCGTGGTCAACCCGGCGGCTGAACGCCACCAGGATGCGACTCAACGCCTGGCGAGAAAATTCGTTCGACGTGGATTTGATGGATGTGCAGATGCCGCGGTCATGGATGGCCTCACCGCGGCGGCCGAAATCCGGCGATCCGAGCAGCCATTGGGCCCCGGCATCAGTACATTGTCGAGATGACAGCCCATGCGATGTCGGGCGACCGCGAAAGGTGCCTGGACGCCGGCATGGACGACTATATCAGTAAACCGGTAACTCCCCGGGCGTTGTTGGACATCCTGTCCCGGGTCCCCGTTCCTTCTGGAATAACCGTGATCGTCGCGTCCCGTCGTATTTCGAGGGTAGAATAAGTTTCACGCCAGAAACCACCATTCCGCACAATCGGCCTTCCCTCGACGCTGACGCCGGTTACCATAGAGAGAATCAACCGATCGGGGGTCGAGAGGCGTCGTACAGTTTCAGCCGGGTCGGGAGACCCGTCCTACACGTTGAGGTTTTTGCCGTGCCAACCTACGTTTATGAAGTCATCGAGGAAGATGGCAAAGGGGGGGAGAGGTTCGAGCTGTTCCAGCGGATTTCTGACGAACCGCTGACGATCCATCCCGAGAATGGAAAGCCGGTGCGTCGAGTGATTCAGACACCGGCGATCGCGGGGAAATATGCACCCATGAATACGGAACGGGCCCTGAAGGACGACAGCAAGTTGGAACGGCTCGGTTTTACGAAATACGTCAAGTCGGATAACGGACGCTACGAAAAGGTGGTCGGAAGTGGTCCGTCGCAGATCGGCGAGTAGCCCGGGTCACGGCGTAAAGGTAGGCCGCTAAACGACTTCTCTAGGTTGTTGTCTCGTGCTATATTGCGAACTGTTGCCGGTTCTCTTGCGGAACGCGGTTCGCCCGTAACAGTTTGTCTCAGAAAGTTGCCGATGACCGGGAAGCGTGATCATTGGTCGGCTCTCGCCGATTTGTTAGGAACGGTGGCGGAAGGAACGACAGCGGAAGGCGCAGAGGTACCCGCTCCAGGAGTCGTCGATCCTGGAACTCCCGATGCCTCCGTTCTCGATGCAGGGACTCCTCAGGCAGGAGCGAGGAATCGATCGGCCGCGGAAATCGCGGAACCGAATGAAGCGCGTGCCCCGTGGCAGACTCAGGGCGACGCGCCGCCCGCGGCGAAAACGCGTTCCAACGAATCGCAAGCCGCACCCAGTGCCGAGCCACCAGAGCTCGTAGAGAATCCCCCACCGCCTGCCGCGGTATCGGATCCGGCGCCAACAGCAGTTGTCGCGACGCCCGCTGCGCCCAAGCCACGACGCGGCAGCCATTGGAATACGCTGGCGAATTTGCTTGGCCTTGGTGGACTCATGGGGACTGCCGAACCGGAACCAAGTGTGGAACCGGAATCGGCACCCAGCACCACGTCGGTGCCGACAACACCCGCCGCAAAATCTCCGGCCCCGCCGCCCTCCGTCGAACGGTCCCCGGCGCCGCCCACCCCGGTGCGCGACGTACCACCCCGTTCCCACGAGCGGCGAGGTGAGCGACGAGGCGAGCAGCGCGGCGGTCGCGGCACCGATCGACGGCATCGACCAACGGAACTGCCTGCCGATGTTGAAGCGAACGAAGAGATTTCCCGATCGACGGGGACGCCCGCAGGTCAGGAACGGGATCGAGCGGACGCTGGAGATGGAGACGGTTACCGTCGCGGCCGTCGACGGCGACGTGGTGGTCGAGGACGGCGGGATGCGGAACGATCGGAGCGCAATCCATCCGAACGGGATCCATCCGGCGCGGGCGACCAGGCCTTCGAATCGAACGATCTCCCCGCTCGAAATGGGCTGGAAGACAGACAAGGGCTGGAAGACAGACAAGGGCTGGAAGACAGACAAGGGCTGGAAGACAGACAAGGGCTGGAAGACAGACAAGGGCTGGAAGACACGTTTTTTGACGACGCTGATTTTGCCGCGGCCCGTTTCAATGACGAGGGAGGGGATGAGGATGCCGGACCGCAATCGGTCGACGCCGAGGGCGAACCGACCGGTGGCAGTTCCGCCTCAGAATCGTCCGAGAAAGGGGAGCGGTCGGGACGGAGACGACGGCGGCGACGGCGGGGGAGACGCGGTCGTGGCGACGGTTCCGGCGAGCGATCGGAGGCTTCCACGGGCGAGCGTTCAAGAGACACGGGGATGCGCGATCGAACGGAGGATGGTCGCGCGGAGTCGGTCGATGCGGAGCACTCCACGGATGAAACAGGTGTCGGGGGTGAGGCAGACGAAGGCGGTGCTCCGGGGCGTGGGGCGCAATCGGATTCCGGGGATCGCGCCGAGCGACCGGGCCGGCGTCGGCGGCGCCGACGTGGTCGCGGTCGCGGTCGCGGTCGCGAAGGCCGAGCACCGGCAGGCAGAATGTCCGAGGAGAGCGCCATTGACGACACGGAACTCGGCGACATCGACGACGCTTTTGAGGCTGTGGGCATCGAGGCCCACGACGATGCGAGGGATGACGACGCGGGTGGCGACGAAGATTACGCGGAGGACGGCGACGGCGCGGAGGGCGGGGAAGAGTCCGCCGGCAAGCACCGCAAAATTCCCACCTGGACCGAAACGATCGGCTGTATCATTACCGCGAATATGGAGGCTCGAGCGCGGAATCCGCAGCAGTCGTACCGAGGTCGAGGCGGCCATGGGGGGCACGGCGGGCCGAGAAATCGCTGAAGGTTGTTTTCGCATTGCCTCAAAACGGCTGGAAACCGCTGGCGTGTGATCGCTCAGCCTTCTGGCCGCGGGAGATTGTTGATGCGCACCCTGCCAATTTCGGGCATCGCTTTTTTCTTGCTCTTCGCCATTCGGGCCCTGCTCCCTCTCGCCCTGTGCGCTCAAGGAGACGAACCGGAGCGGGACGCGAGCCGCGAGGAAATGCAGCGTCGCATTGCGATGCACCTCGAAGCACGCTGGACGGAAGCCGGCATCCCGCCGGCGGAACGGTGTTCGGACGAGGAATTCTGTCGGCGTTCGTCGCTCGACCTTTGCGGCGTGATTCCGCGCGTAGCCGAGGTACGGGAGTTTCTCGCGGACAATTCCGCCAACAAACGTTCGCAATGGCTGGAGCGTTTGTTGGCGTCGCCAGCGCATGCCACGCACCTGGCTTCGACGTGGCGCAATGTCATGTTGCCCGGCGGCACCGATTTGGAACAACTCCAGAACGCCGTCGGAGTCCAGAACTGGCTCCGGGCGCAATTTGTCGATAATGTCCGTTACGACCGTATGGTGTCGGAGTTGCTGGTGGCGACGAGCGGCGCGGAGGCGGGACCGGCCCTGTTCTACACGTCGCTCGAACTGCAGCCGGAGAAACTGGCCGCCGCCACCGCGCGCATCTTTCTGGGATTGCAGATGGAATGCGCCCAATGCCACAACCACCCGTTTGATCACTGGAAGCAGGAGGACTTTTGGGGGTACGCCGCGTTCTTCGCGCGCACGCGGCAAGTTCGCGGCAATCGCATGATGGCGCGGTTGCGTCTGGAGGATCTGGACAGCGGTGACGTGAAAATCCCAAACACAGAGACGATCGTTACGCCTAAGTTCCCCAACGGGTTGGTCGCGCCGGATGATTCGGGGACGCGTCGGGAGAGGCTTTCGATCTGGATGGCTTCGCGCGACAACCCCTATCTCGCGCGAGCGGTCGTCAATCGCGTCTGGGCCCAGCTGTTTGGGCGCGGGATCGTTGATCCGGTCGATGATCTGGGAGTACACAATCCGCCGTCGCACCCGCAGCTGCTGGAGGAGCTTACCCACTATTTCGTGAACTGCGGATTTGATTTGCGCGCGTTGTATCGCTTGCTGACGGGTTCGCGCGCCTACCAGCTTTCCAGTGTCTGTTCCAGCCAGCGGGAACCGCCGCCCGAACTTTTTTCACGCATGCAGCTGAAGCCGCTCAGCGCCGAGCAATTCTACGACTCGTTGGCGCGGCTGTTTCCTCCTTCCGATTCCGGTATGGCTGGAATTCCTCAGGCGACAGGACTTTTTAATCCGCGGCGTTTGTCGTTCCTCGGCCGGATGCAGAATCCCTCGAAAAATTCGCTCGACTACCAGGCGGGTATCCTCCAGGCACTCACATTGCTGAACGGCGCTGAATTACATTCCGCGAGTCACCCCGATCAGAGCAGTCTGCTGGGCGCGCTGAATTCGCCGCTGTTTACTCGGCAGGACCGAATCGAGGTGATCTACCTGGCGACCCTCGCCCGGCGACCGTCCGATGAAGAACGCCGGATCAGCTACGAATATCTGGAGGGCGGGGCGGCGGGTGACGCGCAAACCGCTTTTGCCGATCTGGTCTGGGCGATCCTCAACAGTGCCGAATTTGCCATGAACCACTAGCCGGCGGTACGATCATGCGTAGCGTGTCGCGGATGTTCCTAGTCACGGTTGTCGCGGGACTGTTCACGGGCTGCCCCTTCAGCCGCCCCGCCCCGCCGACGAGTCCCTCCTCGGCCCCCGGCACGACGCAAACGGCAATGCAACCCGATTCGGCAGCTGCGGACAACTCGACCGCAAACGGATCGTCCGACGGTGCCCCAGCGATCTCGGCCGCCGTCGGTGAGCCAATTCGACAGCCCAACGACAAACCGGACGACCGCGCAGCGGATCCATCCGGAGGCGACAGCAATGCCGAACGACGTCCTGATGCCGAACGACTCGCTGGCGAGGCCTCGACGGATCCATCGCGGCCCGCCGAGCGTTTCCTCTTGTTCGCACCCCAACGGCCCCTGGTTGTCGAATTGTTCGTGCGACTGTCGGGACGCGACTTGGAGCCTCAATTTCAGGCGTACCTGGAATCCAGTCTGAAGGCCCTTGACTCCAACAGCGACGGCAGGACGAGCTGGGAGGAACTGACGAGGCATCCGTCTTTTTCCAAAGGAGCCTTCAGCGCGCAGCCGATCACCACCGAGAAACGGCGACTCGATCTGATCGAACAAAACGATATTGATCGCGACAAATGGGTCAGCCTGCAGGAATTCGCCAGGCTATTGAGTCGGGAGGCGGCGAATTCCAGAATGGTGACACTCCGCAGTCCGAATGACGGCGGTACGGGAACGGTTCGTGATTCCATCGTCTTTCAATTGCTGGATCAGAACGGTGACGGGCAACTTTCCGGCAGCGAACTGGACCAGGCCAGCCTTCGACTACTGAGCAAAGACCTCGACGACGACGAACTTGTGGCGTTGGCCGATCTTCGCGCCGAGTCGGCCACGTTGACACCGAACGCGCCGATGGCGCGGCCCCGCGTCTGGTCAGCGGAGACGGCCGTCTCGCTTGGCTGGCACGTCGATTGGGATCGTGTCTTCGCCGACATGCAGGAGACCTACGCCCTGGGAGGTAGTCTAAGCCGTGATTGTTTCGAGAATGCCGACGCGTTCTTCGACGAACTGGACGCCGACAACAACGGTCGGATTACCCGGCGTGAATTGGAGCGGCTGTTGACCGTTGCGGCCGACTTGCGCGTCGAAATCGATTTCCATGCGACACAGGCATCACCGCCCGCCATGGAAATCGTCTCACGCGATGCCACCCTCACGCCCTCACCGTCGATGGGCAAAGGCATCGTCACGCTATGCACGGTGCAGTTGCCCCACCTGGCGACGCGGTGGTTCTGTGCCGACCGTTCCGTCGTGGACGATTCCCAGACGCGTGCGGAACAGGCGCTCGCTCAATATGACAGTAACAACGATGGTTATCTCGAGGAAGCTGAGTTGCCGGACGAGCCGCCGCAGGTCAAGGAGCAATTCCAGGCGGCCGACGAAAACGGGGATGGCAAGATCTATCCGGGCGAAATCGCGGACTATTTTCGGCGGCAGCGTGGCATCGCCAGTTTCCAGCTGCGCATCCGTCTGGGATATCAACCCGATGTCGTGTTCGCCGAACTGGATTCCAATGCCAACGGCAGGCTTGATTTTCGTGAGATCCAGGTCGCAGGCGAGCGGTTGGCGGGTTGCGACCGCAATCAGGACGGTCGACTCAGCGCCGACGAGTTCCAGCGCGTCCTTTTGGTCAGCATCACCCGCGGCGATACGGGACCGGCATCGGCCGAATTGGACGCCACTCCTCTGGTGATGCCACCGCAACCCGCGAGCGACGTGGCTCCCTGGTTCCGCAATATGGACAGCAATGGCGATGGAGCGATCAGTCGCCGGGAGTTCCTCGGCGATGCCGAACGTTTCCGCGAATTGGACGCGAATGCCGATGGGTTTCTGGATTGGAGTGAACTGCAACAGCTTTCGGGCTAGCACGGGCAGTCGCGTGCGAAGTTCGTAAGGATGTAAGGGTCAGCCCGAAGATGAACACCCGGACAATCCTCGCTTTTTTCCTGCGCAACGTTCAGGAGCGTTCGGAGCATCCCGCACTTTGGACCTGGGATGGCGTCCGTTTTGTCGCCTTGTCGTGGCAAGAGTTGCGACGTGCCGTGGCGGAGATGGCAGCCTTGCTGGCGGAGTGCGGGGTGCAGCCTGGAGACCGCGTGTCCCATCTCTCCGAGAATCGGCGGGAGTGGGTGATCACCGATCTGGCGATCCAGGCGAGCGGGGCGATCCATGTGCCGTTGCATGCGCCGCTGACCGGACTGCAGGCTGCCGAGCAGTTGCTGCACTCCGGCGCCCGGGTGCTGGTGGTGTCGAACGCGGCGCAATTAGTGAAGTTGACACCGCATGCGTCCCGGCTGGGGTCGAACTTGCGGGTCGTGAGTTACGAGCCGATCGATTCGACGTCCGCGCCGTGGCCGATACGAGAGGCAGGGGGCGGGACCGGCCTACTCGACCGGCAGCGTGGCGAAGAGCTGCTCGACCGCATGTCCGAAGAGCTCGACGGCAGCGACGTCGCGACCATTCTGTACACCTCGGGAACAACTGGCGAGCCGAAGGGCGTCGTACTAACGCACGCGAATTTGAGCGGCAATGCGCAGAGCATGCTCACGATGTTTGTGCAATCCGAAACAGCGCGCTTTGAGTTTCACCGTCGCCTCAGCTTTTTGCCGATGAGCCACATCTTTGCCCGCACTTGCGACATTTATGGCTGGCTGGTGACCGGTGGCGAAATGGCGATCGCGCGATCGCGCGAAACGGTGCTGCAGGACTGTGCGCTTTCCGCGGCGACGTGGATCAACGCGGTCCCCTATTTCTACGAAAAGGTCTGGCGCGGGCTGCGCGACGCGGGAGTTGCCGATCAGCCGGGAGTGTTGCGGGCGGCGTTCGGCGGGACGATGTCGATCTGCTGTTCCGGAGGCGCGGCATTGCCGCTGCACCTGTTCGACTACTATCTGGCCCAAGGGTTACCGATCCTGGAGGGATACGGACTGAGCGAGACGTCGCCTGTCATTTCAATTTCCACGCCGGAAGTCTATCGGCGCTGCTGTGCCGGCAAACCGATTCCCACCGTCGAGGTGCGGATCGCCGAGGACGGCGAAATCTTGACGCGCGGCCCGCATGTGATGCGCGAGTATTACCGGAATCCCGCCGCGACGGCGGAAGTGCTGCGCGACGGCTGGTTTCACACCGGAGACCTCGGAGCGATCGACGCGGACGGATATCTGAGCATTACGGGCCGCAAGAAGGAGCTGATCGTCACATCCGGTGGCAAGAATATCGCGCCGGTACTGCTGGAATCGCTGCTGACGCAGGATCCACGCATCCTCCAGGCAATGATCGTCGGCGATTCGCGGAATTACCTCACGGCGCTGCTGGTGCCAAACTGGGAACAGGTGGCTCGCGAGTTGGCCAGCGCGGAACTGGCCGATCCGGAAAATGTCGAACGGCAATCGGACGGACGGGTGGTCGAATTGATGCGGGAGATCGTGGCGCAACAGCTGCGGAATCTGGCCCCCTACGAGCAGGTGCGGCGATTCACATTGTTGCAGCGGCCGTTCTCGATCGACGCCGACGAATTGACGCCCAAACTGAGCCTGCGGCGCAAAAATATCACCGCCCGCTATGGCAAGGAAATCGCGGCGATGTACGCTGATGATCGAGCAATCCCCCGGCCTTGCGACGGAAACATGAGATGACGAAGAGCCCCAGCGAAGCGCCACCACGGTCCTCGGAATCGTTCGCGGAGACCGCATTGCGACTCGGCGGCAAGAGCGACGACGAGGCGCGTCGGACCGGCGCCGTTGACCGCGCGGATGACCAGGTCGATCAGCTGTTCAAGAGGCAGCGTCAGACAGCCCACAGTCCGATCCATCGCGCGATCTGGAACGATACGATGGACTGGCAACTGTTCCGGGCTCCCCAACCGGTCGTCAGCGACGCGGCGCAGCGGGTAATGGACGAATCGATCCGAGTGGCGTCGGGGCATCGAACGGCCGGATCGTTGTTCGACGAGCAGCGAAAGGTCAGCCCAGCGGTATTGCGCGACCTGGCGGCCGTCGGGTACTGGGGATTGCTTGTCCAGCCGGAATACGGCGGAACGGGGGTCTCATTCCAGGCATTCGCTTCATTCCTGTCCCGGATGGCGCAGATCGACCCCACGATCTCGGGGATGGCGTCGGTCCATGGCTGTATCGGCGCCGTCGACCCGGTTCAGACGTTTGGCACGCCGGAGCAGAAGCGACGGATCCTGCCCGGTCTGGCGTCGGGCGAGCGCCTTTCCGCATTTGCGCTTACGGAGCCGGCGGCGGGGTCCGACTTGACGGCGCTGCGCACGACGGCTCGCCGCGAAGGGGACACGTATTATGTGACCGGAGAAAAGCTGTTTATCACCAATGTCGTGCCAGGAAGGACGATCGGATTGGTCTGCCTGATCGACGGCAGGCCTGCGGTTCTGGTTTGCGATCTTCCGCAACAGGAATCGGCACAGTTCCAGTTGCGACAATACGGGCTCTATGCCCTGAAGCACACCCATAACCAGGGAATGGTGTTTCG
This sequence comes from Planctomycetota bacterium, assembly GCA_016872775.1. Classification (GTDB taxonomy): domain Bacteria; phylum Planctomycetota; class Planctomycetia; order Pirellulales; family Pirellulaceae; genus VGZA01. The sequence continues at coordinate 41,020 of VGZA01000019.1, forward strand.
GGAATTTCCCGTGCCGGCGGGGAACCTGCTTGTTCCGCACGGCGGTAACGGCTTGACGATCGCGTATCACGGACTGAATCTGGGGCGGATCGCCCTTTGCGCTAACGCGGCGGGGACCATGCGACAGATGCTGGCCAGCATGCTTCCCTGGGCCCGGTTTCGGGTGACCTATGGGGAGCCGATCGCGCGGCGGGAGCTGGTGCGGCGCCGCCTCGGTCGGCTTGCGGGTCTGATCGTCGCCTGCGACGCGCTGGTGAACTGGTGCGCGTCGTTGATCGATCAGGGATTTCGCGGTGAAATGGAGTGTATCGTGGCCAAGATCTTCGGCAGCGAGGCGTTGAAGGAGGCTGCCGTTGAATTGCTGATGAAGACCCATGGAGGGCGGTCGTTCTTACACGGGCACCTCTTTGGTGATAACGTACACGAATATCTCGCGCCGTGCATTTACGAAGGGGAAGGCGAGATGCTGGGCATGGCGTTTTTCAAGTCGCTGGTGAAGCAGCACGGTGCGACCTATTTTGAGCCGATCGGGAAGGCGATGGCGAGCGTGGGCCTGCGGCAACTGAGTCCGCTGCAGCCAGGAAAAATGATGGGCCTGTTGCCGGTGCTGACGCCCTATCTTCGCTGGTGGATTGGGCGTTCCTGGAAACCGTCCGCCCGCCCCCAATTCCCGTCTCTCCCGCCGCGTCTCCGCCGCCATGCGGAATTTGCCGCCACGGAAATGCGCCGGCAGGCGGTCGAAATCAGTGCGGTGATGCGAAAGTTCCAGTTGAAACTGGCCGACCGGCAGTGCCGGATGTCGGAATTGTCCACGCGCGTGCAGAAGCTGGCGGTGATCCTCTGTACGAGCTTCTACGCGGCCGATCAGTCGGACGAACTGGTGGCCGATGCGGCCGACCTGATCTGTCAGGAGCTGGCCCGCGAATACCGCGGACAACGCCCCGCGGACGCCTATTTCCGTGACATTACGCGACTCGGCGAACAGCTGCTGGATCGCGGCGTTTCCTCGTTCAATCTCGGACCGGGAGAGGAAGTCCTGATGCCTTATTCCGGCCAGTCAGGCGTACCCCATGATCCGGATTGAAGAAAACGCATCTTGACGCCAATCAGTGAAACCCCAAAATAGACACCGAACTGGAATCCATCCTCCAACCCCTGCGAAACCGTGTCCAAATTTTCCGTGATCCTGCCGGCTGCGGGAAAGAGCAGCCGCTTTCACGACCCGTACTACAAAAAGCCATTTGTACCGCTGGAGAACCGAGCCGTTTGGCTGCACTCCGCGGAAAAATTTCTTGGCCGGAACGATGTGAAGCAGGTGATTGTGGTCGTTGCCCCCGACGACCGCGAAGAGTTTTTTTCCAAGTTCAGCGCCAACGTGGCGATCCTCGGCGTGGAGATCGTCGACGGCGGAACCGAACGCTGGCAGTCGGTGAGGAACGCGTTGGCGCGCGTTCCCGGGGAGATCGATTTTGTCGCCGTGCACGATGCCGCACGCCCTTGCCTGGCCGAACAGTGGATCGACGCCGTTTTTTCGGAAGCGATATCGTCCGGCGCGGCAATCCTCGCCACCCCGATCCAGGGAACCGTCAAGAGGATCGGAAAGGACCAGCGGATTGCCGAGACGGTCCCGCGAGGCGGTTTATGGGAGGCACAAACGCCTCAAGTGTTCCGTCGGCAACTTTTGCTCGACGCTTACGCTCGGATCAACGGCGCGACTGCGGACGGCGCGGCAATCACCGATGACGCGCAGGCGGTCGAACTGCTGGGACATCCTGTCGCCGTCGTCGCCGGTTCCCCCTTGAATATCAAGATTACAACCAAGGCCGATCTGCGTTTCGCGGCGGCCGCGCTGAAGGCACTGCCGAAGCCGAAACTGCTTGGGCCAGCCCATCCTTTTGCCGACGACGATCTTTGGCGATAGTTTGCAGTCTTTTGAAATGTTATCCGTTGAAGGAGACTTCCAGCTGTGGCGGGTCAAGGTTATCTGGTCCTAATCGATCGCGAGGACGCGAAAAAACTGTTTTCTCAAAAGGAACCCGATTATATCCGCAATTTCGTGGATCAGTTGACGCAGTCGAAGCAGTACCGCGCCGCACAGAAAGTGCTCGACCTGACGGAACATTGGGACGGTATTCACCGCTGCCTGACCGATGGCTCACTCGATCCCGACGGTGGGGAACCGCCTCTGAATCACGCGATCCTGGGCGGCAAGCGGCTCGCCAACACCCAGGAATTTGTGCTGTCCTTTGTCCGGCCGGATATGACACCCTACGTGGCCGAAGCGTTGGGCGACGTGCGCTACGACGATTTTCACAAGAAGTATCAGGCAATCTCCCCGGCCGATTATGGTCGCCCGTTAGGCGAAAAGGATTTCGAGAATATCTGGGTCGCTTTCCAACAGGTCGTGGACTTTTACGAATCCGGCGCGCAGGAACTCAGCGCCATCGCCTTTGCCGCACGCTGGAGATAACTCTGAACGCCGATATTTTCGCGGAATTGGGCTGGCGGGGTCTGATTCACCAGACCACCGATGATGCCGGACTCGCGGTATCCCTCGCCGCGCGCAGCTGGACCGTCTACGCCGGTTTTGACCCGACGGCGGACAGTCTGCACGTCGGAAGTCTGATGCCGTTGCTCGCGCTCCGCCGCTTCCAGAAAGCGGGTCACGCTCCGATCGCGGTGCTGGGGGGCGCCACCGGCATGATCGGCGACCCCAGTGGCAAGAGCAAAGAGCGCAATCTGTTGTCGATGGAGCAGCTGCGACATAACCAGCAGGGTATCGATCGTCAGATCCGCTCGATCCTGGACGATACGGGGCCGCACGCCGCACGCGTCGTCAACAATTTCGACTGGACCGCACCCTGGAGCTATCTGGAGTTTCTCCGCGATATCGGAAAGCACTTTCCGCTCAGCCTGATGCTTGCGAAAGATTCGGTCAGCACGCGCCTGGCACGCGAGGAGAGCGGCATCAGCTATACCGAATTCAGCTACATGCTGCTGCAAGCCTTTGATTTTGTTCATCTGCGACGGGAATACGGCTGCGAACTGCAGATCGGCGGCAGCGATCAATGGGGGAACATCACCGCGGGAATCGAATTGGGGCGCCGGATGGATGGTCGGGCGCTGTACGGCATGACATTTCCCCTGTTGTTGACCAGCGAAGGCCAGAAAATGGGGAAAACGGAAAAAGGCACGATCTGGCTCGCCGCGGAAAAAACCAGTCCGTACCAGTTTTACCAGTACTGGATCAACGTGGCCGACGCCGACGCGGGAATGTGCCTGCGGTTCCTTACCGAACTTGACCGCGACGAGATCGAGTCGCTGGACGGTGCCCGCCAATCGCATCCGGAACAACGCCGCAGCCAGCAGCGGCTGGCCGAGTGCCTGACGCAGACCATTCACGGATGGAGTGGCCTGTCGGCGGCCCAACAGGCGACTCAAATCCTGTTCGGCGGTGAAATCCAGGGGCTGCAGGAACGTGAACTTCTGGAAATTTTCGCCGATGTCCCCAGTCGGTCGGTGGCCCGCTCGTTGCTCGAAGGCGGTTGGGGACTGGTCGAAGCACTGGTCGAATCGGGCCTCAGTAAATCCAAAGGTGAAGCGCGCCGGACGATCGAGCAGGGCGGGGCGTACATCAACAATCGGCGCTGCGCGGACACCGCGCGCAAACTCGACAAAAACGACCTGGCCGGCCCGACGGTCCTGGTGCTGCGCACCGGAAAGAAGAACTACGCATTGTTGCGGTTCGATGCCGGTTCACCCCCGTCCGCGTCTTGATTCGGCACGATGCTCGCCGCCTGATCCCGCAAGCGACCGGCCGACCGCTGGCATAGCCGTCACGAGGAGCATTTTTCATGAGGTTAGAGATCGACCCGCACCCCTGCCTCGATGCCTGCTGGTTTGTCACGCATTTTGACCGGCCCCTCGGCGAGTGCGCGGATTCGACCGAATTGGCGGCGTTGCGCGAGCGGAGCGGTTCCGCGCCGTTTACGAGCGGCGATCCGATGCGGGAGAAAGTCCGGGATCTGCTGCGACGCGGTGGATTCAAGCCGACCGGACGTTCCAAGCCGGCGTCCGAATATTTGTTAAAAGTAACGGAGGCAGGCCCCTTGCCGGTGATCAACCTCGCGGTGGACGTCTGCAACATCGTGTCGCTGCACAGTGGCCTGCCGATCAGTGTCATCGACCTCGAAAAAGCCTCGCCGCCATTGCGCATCGGGCTGGCACCGGCCGGTGCCCACTATACGTTCAACGCCTCGGGGCAGACGATCGACCTGGCGGGATTGCTTTGCCTGTTCGACGCGACCGGGCCTTGCGCGAATGGCGTGAAAGATGCGCAGCGTACCAAGACCGACGCAGCAACCCGGCAGACGTTGTCGATCGTCTGGGGGACGACCGAGTTGCCTGGACTTGCGGCAAATGTGGGCCGCTGGTATCGGGAATTGTTACAGCGGGAGGGCGCCGTCGTCCAGATCTATTGAAATGGCGGCTTGAATCGGTCAACATTGCCACTCGCGACTCCGCCGCGGCAATTCGATCCAGACGCCGACCGGAGATGCGCATTGCGCGCGGCATGTGGCCGTAGCGACCGATGGCAAGATACCGCCACCGATTTGACTTCCGAATTATCCTCGTTGGAGACCGACTGATGAGCCCCGAGCAGAATGCGATTAATCTGGGAATCACCTTTCCCAAAAAAGACAAAGGCTACCTCAATCTCTGCGTGCGGTCCGGCAATCTGTTGCTGACCTCCGGGCACGTCAGTGACATGAAAGGCAAGCTGGGAGCCGGCCTGACGGTGGAGCAAGGGTATCAGGCTGCCCGGGAATGCGCCGTGAAAATTCTGCAGTCGGTGCACCAGACCCACGGCACGCTGGATGGGCTTCGCGTTCTGCGGCTCCTGGGCTGCGTCAATTCGACGGGCGACTTTACCGATCAGCATCTGGTCGTCAATGGAGCGTCCGATCTGCTGCACCAGATTTTCGGTAAGGATGGCGATGGCTACCATGCGCGGAGCGCGCTTGGCTATGCTTCGTTACCCACGGGAGTCGCGGTCGAGGTCGAAGCGATCCTGGAGGTGATTACTTAGCGTTCCGGTCGGAAAATGCAAAAAGCCCTCGACGTATCGTCGAGAGCTTTTGTATGCGGGCAGATAAACCGCTGGCCGTTGCGGCGGCCAAGCGGTTTGATTGCCTGTTGGCCAAACCGCGACTAGGCAGCGCAGGTCGGCTCAGCGCCGCACTTCGGAGCGCAGCCGTTCGACTTGCAGCAGCGAGGCTGACGGCTGCATTTCTGCTTGCAGCAACGGGGCTCACGGCAGCACTTCTTGGCTTCGCAACCGCAGCTGGGAGCGGCGGCGCAAGTCGCTTCGCAACCACCGCGTTTGCCGCAATGGTTGTGGCAGCAACGATTATGATCGTGGCAGCGCTTCTCACGGCAGCAACGCGGTTCGCGGCAGCACTTCTTGGCTTCGCAACCGCAGCTCGGGGCGGCCGCTGCACAGGTCGGGGCGGCCGCTGCGTCACCACCGCATTTCGACGCGCAGCACCGCTGCTTGCAGCATCGGGGTTCGCGGCAGCATCGAGGTTCACGGCAGCTCTTCACTTTGCAGCAGTTGGACGCGGCACCGCAGCTGGGCTCACAACCACAGCCGCCCAAAATGCCCATGGCATTGGCGCTGGTCGCACTGGCCAGATACACCAAGCCGGCAGCCAACACGGCGGTCAAAATCGTACGATTCTTCATTGGAGGGCTCCTCACTTCCGAAAACGCAGTTTGATGAAACTACCCATTCACCGGACCGCTGGCCCCGACCACGACTTCTGTTTGGATTTCGGCGGCTCTTGGCGGACGTCAAGTGAAACGGCCAGCAAGAAATTTGCTGACTTCAAGAACCGTTATCGTCGGCCCAGACTTCCGGCCTTCACCAGACCATTCCAATGTCGCTGAATTTCCTGGTTTACCAGTCCACCTAGGCGATCTGGCGGGAAATTGACGGCCTTACCGGCATTAAGGTTCCGGTCGTGACGACTTGGAAAGCTATCCGATCTGCATTCTGTGGCGGAGGGCGACGGGCAGGAATCGTCCGCGTCACCTGGATAGGTCTTTGATGCGGATTTTTCGAAAATCGACCCGATCGCCATGTCCGAGGAAGGCGACATGACCTTTGGTTCGCCGAATTCCCGGGTGATCTTGACCATCGAGAGGCTTGGGGGTGCTTGCCGCGTCAAGGTCGGCGTCGACGATCACATTGCCGTTCAGAACCACCCGAATGCGTCGATCTTTGACCGTGACCTCCTGCGAATTCCATTCTCCCAGCGGTTTAAGAAACTCCCGGCGGGCAGGGACGACGCCATATACCGAACCGTGGTATTGGTACGGCTGCAGTTCTTTGTATTTTTCCGCCGAATTATCCAGAATCTGCAGTTCGATCCCGTCCAGGTGAAGGTTGCCCTTGGCGACATTCGGGCAGCGGATGCCGAGTCCGTTATTTGCGCCGGCGGTGAGGCGGAATTCGAAGCGGAAGACGAAATTGGAATATTCTTTTTCCGTCAGCAGGTTCCCGGCCGCGCCCGGGATGACGCTGATCGCGCCGTCCTCGATGCGATGACTGTCCACCGCCCCGATCCAGCCTTGAAGCGTCTTTCCATCAAAAAGACTGACAAATCCTTCGTCTTCGACGGCCGGGCAACGGTGTTCCGTCAGGGCCAGAACCAGGGCGATGGCGACTAGTGGTACCGCGCGCCGACTGTACCTGGACAGAAGGGCGACCCAATCGACGCGCGAAGTGCTTACGACGGCAGTCATGGCCGGTGGCTCCTTGAAGGGGCGTGGGAGTATCTCCCTCGAAACGGATTCCCGCAAGCAACCGCCTCGGCGGGCCTGCCTGCGGTCGCCATTCTATTCCATCCGCGTACGGCGGACAGCCCCGTTCCGGCGTGGAACCGCGTGGAACGGAGGGGCCCTGAACCGCTGGCCATTGACCTGGGTGTGGGCTTGCGTCAGACTCGCCTTTGCAGCGCGCGGCTGCCCCCTCTCCTATGTTGCATCGCATGCCTTATTCCTCGCTCCGATTGCCGCTCTTGATCACGGGAATTGCGGGCGTCGCTGGTTATAACGCATTTCGCTTTTTCCGTGACCGGTTTCCCGGAGAGGTGGTAGGCACCCGGCGGGTCGACAACTGGCCGTTGTCGGGCGACGGTATCGTTGCCTGTGACATCCACGATCGGGACGGCCTGCGTCGGCTGTTCGATCGTTATCGGTTCCGATCGGTCGTTCATGCCGAAGGGACGTGCCGCCTGAAGCACTGCGAATACGACCCGGAAATGGCCTGGCAGATCAATGTCGAGGGATTGTCGAATTTACTCGACAATCTCTCTGCCGACGCGCGGCTGGTTCACTTATCGGTCGACCTGGTTTTTTCCGGATCCGGTTCCGGAAGCCACCGGGAAGACGATCCAACCGACCCTGTGACGGTCTATGGCCAGACCATGGTGGAAACGGAGCGGATTCTGGCTCGACGCCGGCCGGACAGCTGCATCCTGAGGATATCCCTGCCTATGGGCATCAGTTTCAATGGCCATGCCGGGGCGATTGACTGGATTCAATCGCGGTTTCGCAAACAAAAACCGGCAACCCTCTTCCTCGACGAAGTGCGTTCGCCGACCTACACCGACTGCCTGAACCTGGTGATCGAGCGGATGCTTGGCACCGATCTTTCGGGCATCTTCCATGCCGGGGGGCCGCGGGCTCTGAGTTTGTATCAGATCGCGCAAATCGTGAACCGGATTGGCGGATACGATCCGCAACACTTGCGCGGTTGTCCTCGCGCGGAGGCCGGTCCCGTTCCGCCCCGAGCGGGCGATGTTTCGATGGATTCGAGCAAGTTACGCGACGCATTGGGTGAGCAAATCCTCGATCCATGGCCGCTCGAGGAACTGATGTTTCCGACGCACGCCGATTGGCATCGCGTTCGCGACTGCGAACCGATCGGTTCCCCGGAGTTGTTAGCGCGGGTACTCTACCGCAACCCGCGACGGGATCGGGGCGCGTTCCCGTAATGGTACGGTCCCAAATCGGCGCGGCCCAAGATCGATCAAACGATGACGCTCGTCAGCGCCAGGAAATGCGGGTCGTTTCTCACCGGGTCGAAATCCGATTCCACGGGCACCCGATCCCGGTAATTCGGATCGAGTTCAAACGCCTGGGCCAGGTACATTACCGCCAGTTTGACGTTGCGCGCCAGGCTCCAATAGCAGGCAAGGTTGTAGTGCACAATCGCTTCGGCCGGATCGATTTCCAGTGCCTCTTCCAGCGACTGAATCGCCTGATCGAGTCGATGGATTCGCTTGTAGCACCAGCCCAACGCGAGCCAGACATGGATATTCTCGTGATCAAACTCCAGCGACTGTTTCAGGGGCTCGACCGCTTCCGCATAGCGTTCCATCGAACGGAAGATCTGGCCCTTGAGGTAGCAGGCCTGGGCGCGTTGGCCAGAAGCGGGCTCGAGGCGGGACAGGGCAAGCAGCGCTTTTTCACCCAGTCGATCGCGGAGAGCCTGATTCAGCGTTGCGAGGTCCGAAATACCGACCATGAGTTCGAGATAGCCTTCGGCTTCCCGCAACAATTGTTGTCGGCGTAGTCGGCTGTAGTCGGACACGGCGCATCTCCACGGCAAATGCAACCTCGGTCTTCCCAGAATTCGATCCAATTCCATTCGAGGCGTCAACCCGGGCGGGCTTCTGTGGAAAGTGTATCGCCAGGAGTCGGTTGCGGCTAGTTCGCTGATGCGGACAAATCGCGAAAACAGCCGTTTCCCCGAGCTTTCGACGACTCTATTCTGGTTCGAGTCGCTGGACATTCAAGGCCCGACGCTGGAATTAATCGCGGGTCTGATCGGCTCGAATCTCGTTCCGTGTTACTTCACCAAGTGAATTCAAGCCGAGACCGGTACTTCGTCGAGGGCATGGAGTTTCTTTCGAAATCACCGGCGGAGTCTGCGTAGGGCAACTACTTAAAACCTAGACGACACTCATGGCGGGGGCAAACCGACCGATCCCCGCTTTCTTCGCTCGGCGAATCCAAATCCGCACTGCGGAAAAAAGACCTTGGTGGAAAGGCCATTCTGGCGTAGCCACGTCGCGACATCTGTTGCAAAAAAGGCACAACATTCCGGACCGAAGGTTGCTCGAAACAACAGGCCCAACAACGAGTTAGCGACTCACAGCCAGCGATGGTCCTGGAGTTGCGTTTCGCTTTTGCCATGAAACGGCAACACACCGAGTCGTCGCCTGGCAGCACTTCGTCTGTTGGGAAGAGGATTCTCGTCGGCCTTATTTTGCTGGCACTCGTCGGCCTCGTGCCCGGACTCTCTTGGGCTGACGACGCGTATCGCCCAGGGCCGTCCGAATGGCGGCGAACCGTTCGAGGATGGGAGTCAACCCGCAACTGGTATCCGGCGTCGCAGGAGAGTGCATCGCCGCATCCTGCTACGGTCGCGGCCTTGATCGGACTGGCGTCGCTGGGTGCCTTGATTGGCTTCAACGATCGACGTTGACCGGAATTTTTCCAAAAAATTTGCACGGTCGAACCCTGGAAATCGCACCATTTGTCGTAGAGGCGATTGTGTTCCTCGAAGACAAGGACCGTGCGATGCGACTGACGTTGCTGACCCTGCTGGCGTACCTCGACGATAACCTCGAGCCCGCGGATGCGAAGGAACTGGAGAAAAAAATCGAGGAAAGCAAGTTCGCGTCGGATCTGGTGCATCGGATTCGAATGTGCACGCGTCGGCTGCGACTGGATGCGCCGAAACTGGATGGAAAAGGGATGGGACTCGACCCCAATACGGTCGCAGAATTCCTCGATAGCACGTTACCACGCGACCGGTTCCCGGATTTTGAGAAGGTCTGTCTGGAATCGGACCGACACCTTGCGGAAGTGGCATCTTGCCATCAAATTCTGACCTTGGTCGTCGATCAGCCGGCTCAGGTATCTGTGGAGTTGCGGGAACGGATGTACCGGATTCCTACGATGCCGCTGCCCGAAACGGCGAGTCCGCAACTGCCGGAGAAGAAGAAGAAATCGAAGCATCGCCGGGGGGCGGGCGGGGACGGAACGGAACCTGTGCCTCCGCCGAAGTCGACCGTGCTCGGCAGCGAAAGTGCCCCTCCTCCGCCTCCAGCGCAGCTCGTACGATCCGCCGCGGGAGCGGCATCCGACCTGCCAGGCTACCTGCAACCTTCCGACCGGGCGCTCTGGCCACTTGCGTTGGCGTTTGCCGTGGCCTTTCTTGTCGTCGGCGCCGGATGGGTAACGATCGGCCCCGGCGGCAATCCGATCCGCTGGCTTTCCGAGAAGTTCAGCGGCACATCCACCGTCGCCCAGAGCGGCTCGTCGAACAGTCGCAACCAAGGCGATTCCGGCGCAGCCACAGGATCCCAAGGTAAGGACGACGGGGCTTCCGCGGGGAACCGTGCCGGCGCGGATGGCTCGGCTGCGAACGGCGCGAGGCCCGTCGACACCGACACGGCAACCGGCTCGAAGGATGGCGAAGTCGAGAACAACCAACCCTCAATCGACAACGAACCACCCAATCCTGACAACGTGCCAACGGACGGCGCGGCCAAAACGGGTGAAAAAGTCCCGACGCCCGATTCCGATGCCGTCGCCGACACCGACACGCCCAGCCGCGATCCCGTGACCGACAAGTCTCGGCCCTCGGAGCCCCGAGGAATCGTCGCCGAAAACGGCCAGGAGGTCGCCCGGCTGCTTTCCGACGATCAGGTTCTCGCGCATGTGGATACGATGACTGGGCTCTGGCAGCGTCTGTCCAGGGGAGCAACGATCCTTTCCAACGAACGGCTCGTCGTCCTGCCGACATTCCGACCGATCGTATCGTTATCCAACAACATTCAAATGATGCTGGATGGGGACACTGCATTTCGAATCCTGGGGGATAATGACGCCGGTGATCCGGTTGTCGCCTTTGAATATGGGCGCGCCGTGTTCAATACGGCGGGCAAGTCCGAGTTGCGCGTGCGGATCATGATTGGCGAGCATTCCGGGACGGCGACGATTCGCACCGTCGAATCGGAACTGGCTCTGGAAGTCCAGCATTTCCTGCCTCCCGCGGAACTGAACGACGAAATAGGTCGCATCACGATTGTGCGCCGGCAGGCGACTTCGGGCACCATCGAATGGGTGACGGAGGAAGGCGAGTCGATCCTGATCGGCAAGGACCAGGTCTGTGTGGCGGCGACCGGCCAACCACCTCGGATCGTCGCCGCCGATGGCATTCCCGTATGGCTCACCCGCAAGAACCTGTCGGTGATTGATCGCCGAGCGTCGCGAGAACTTGAGTCGTACCTCCATTCCGAAAAGGCATTGACGTTGCTCCTTGAGGAACGGACCGGTTTTCGGCAGGTGGAAGTGCGTTCACTGGCGGCCCGTTGCCTGGCCAGCCTGCACGAATTTTCGCCATTATTGCGGGAAATGGGCGACGAAAAGCAACGCGGCTATTGGAATGTCGCCGTGGAATCGCTCCGGGAAGCGATGGCCCGCAGTCCCGAATCGGCGAAGCGACTGCGCCAGGCGATCCGATCCGACATGCGCGAAAATGCTCCCGACTTGCTGCGTGCCCTGCGTGATTACGATCAAGAGCAGTTTGAACAGGGTGGAGCCAGACAGCTTATCGAATTGCTGGACAACGATTCGCTGGCGGTACGCGTCCTGGCCTTCGAGACCCTGCGGCGCCTCACCGGCTCAACCCACAACTTCAATCCGGAAAGGCAGGCCGACGAACGTCGCAAATCGGTAATGGTCTGGAATCAGCGCCTCAAAGAAAAAGCGATTCCCTACAAATATGTCCCGCCACCTGGACTGGAATAGAAACGCGGGCAGAGGGGCACGGGGGCACGGGGGCAGAGGGTTACGGGGAACAAGGAACAGAACGGCCTCGCCCTTGCACGCGTCAATTCCGTTAGTACGCGTCCAGAAACAAAACCGTGATTCGTAGGACGGACATCTTGTCCGTCCCATCTTGTCCGTCCCCGTAAGTACTGACTGACTTCTTTCCTGTCCTAGTTCCCCGTAACCCGTAACCCTCTGCCCCGTCGCCCCTGGTTGTAATGTTCCAATTCGTTAAACTATTTTGCTCGCTGCCTTTTCTCGCAGGCGACGGCGCCTGATGTCGAGGGTAATGGTGATCGAGTAGAAAATGCGTTTGTTCCCGTTGGAAGCACGGGTTAGAATGTGCGGTTTGGGAGAAGCGGTACGTCGCGTCGGATAAAACGTAGTTGTTGGCTGGCATTTAAGGCTGGAGAAGGAGATTGATTCGTGCAGGTCAGCATTTCCGCACGCCACGGCCATTTAGCTCCCGCCACACAGGAGAAGATTACCACGAAGGTCGAAAAACTGCGTAAGTACCACGAGCGGACCACTGCGATTCAAGTGACGGTGGACCTTGAGCACCGCGATGAACCGACGGTGGAAGTCAAGGTATCGGTCGAGCACACGGTCGATTTTGTGGCGCGAGAACAGGCGGAAAACGTAATGGCGGCGTTGGACAGTGCGTTGCACAAGGTCGAATCCCAGTTGCGCAAGCACCGAGAGAAGCAGACGGGGCATCGGCTGCCGGGCCAAAAGCACGAAGAGGTCATACGAGACGAGGAAGAATAGCCGTCGCGTGCGGCTGCGGGTCGCGTGACGATTGTTCTGGCGGCGGCCCTGACGTCGCTTGTCGGGAACACACAGGTACAGTTCAAGGGTTATTCCAATGAAATTCGCCGATTTTGTTTGTGTGGAAGCGATCCGGGCGGAGTTAGAGTCGGTTGACAAGTCCAGTGCGATCGAGGAGTTAGTAAGCGCATTGGTTCAGGCGGGTGCGATACCGGCTGCGGAGCGCGACGGGATCGTCAAGGCGATCATGAAGCGAGAGGAGCTGGGCAGCACCGGAATTGGTCGCGGCATCGCGGTGCCGCACACCAAGCATTCCAGCGTCGACCGTCTGATCGGCACCGTTGGAGTTTGCGGCGACGGTATCGATTTCAACAGTCTGGACGGTGAGAAGGTTCAATTGTTTTTTCTCTTGATCTCACCACCCGACCGGCCCGGTGATCATTTGCGTGCGTTGGAGAACATTTCGCGGCAGCTGCGGGACGACACGTTCTGCCGCTTCCTGAAGCGCGCCAAGACCGCGACGGACATTCAACAACTTTTGGAGGAAGCAGACAACAACCAATTTGTCTCCTGATTTCCCGTCCACCTAATCGCCCTCGAATTGCAATTCGGGGAGTCCCCGGCGAATCACTTTTCATGTCCGATTCAGTTGCCGTTCGCATCGTGGTCATTGTGAATCCTCTGGGCATGCATTTGCGCCCTGCGGATCTATTTATGCGACGCGCCAACGAATTCCAGTCAAGTGTGGAAGTGATCAAAGGGAATGAACGATGTGATGGGAAGAGTGTTCTGTCGATGTTGACTTTGGCCGCGGTGCAGGGCACCGAGCTGACGTTGCGCGTGACGGGACCGGACGCGGACAGAGCGTTGGACGCTCTTGCCGAATTGGTTGCACAGGGGTTCGGCGAAATGGAGGTAGCAGCGCCCGAACCGAGGCAAACACAGGCGTAGATCGGCAATTGAATTGCCTGCGCAATTGCGATTTCCGATCGACGAGAACGGACATTCCGCCCCGAATTGAATTCAAGAATTGTAGCGGGCAGACGGGTACGAAATGGATCGCGCCACGGCGTCAGCGCCGGGCACGCGGTCCCCGGTTGCCGCTACGGCGACAGCGATGCAAATACTGCAAGGAATTGCGGTTTCGCCAGGCATTGCCATCGGCGAAGCTCGAATCATCACCAGCGATGGATATCGCATTCGTCGTCGCGGCATCTCTGCCGATGCCGTCGACGGTCAGCTCGAGCGGCTGCGGGCCGCCTGTGCCTCCGTGGCGGACGATCTTGAGCATCCGCGTGCGCGGGATGCCGCCCCCTCGGAAGAACTTTACCCTGCGATCTTGTCGGCCCACGCACCGATTCTCGCCGACCAGACATTACCTGCGCGGAGAATTCAAGAAAGCGGCGCTGGAACTTGCTGCGCCCACCAGGTTTATCCCTAGATTGGAAAACACGCTTATGAAGAAAGAAATGCTGATTAACGTATCGCAACCCGAGGAATGTCGGATCGCGGTCATCGAAGACGGATTGCTGGAGGAACTGTACGTCGAACGAGCCAGCCAGGACAACTATGTCGGCAACATCTATCGCGGCCGGATCGTCAATCTGGAACCGAGTATTCAGGCGGCATTTGTCGACTTCGGCGTGGGCCGCAACGGGTTTTTGCATGTGAGCGACGTGGAATCGCAGTACTTCCGACAGGGCGGATACGATCCCGACCAGCCGATGGGAGGGCGGATGGCCGACATCGATTTGGGCGAGGACGAATCGGAGGGCGAGCAGGGACGGCGACGCGGCCGCGGTCCGCGCAATGGCGGGCGGCCGCGCATCAAGCCTCCGATCCAGGAGATCTTCCGCCGCGGCGACGAAGTACTCGTCCAGGTGATCAAGGAAGGCATTGGCAGTAAAGGCCCCACGCTCTCCACCTATATCAGCATCCCCGGCCGCTACCTGGTTCTGATGCCGGCTCTGGGGCGTGTCGGCGTCTCAAGAAGAATCGAGGACGACGAGGTACGCCGATCACTCCGCGATATCATGCTCGAACTGAACCCGCCCCGAGGCCTGGGGTTCATCGTCCGCACTGCCGGGCAAGACCGCAGCCGGAAGGAACTTTCCCGCGATATGGCCTACCTGGTGCGGCTATGGAAATTGATCGCGCGGCGCGTCAAGAAGCAGACCGGACCCCAGGGAATCTATGAAGAAAGCGACATGATCATTCGCACGATTCGCGACATCTTCAGCGCCGATATCGATGCGATCCATATCGACCAGCCCGAGGCATTTGAACGGGCCCGCGAGTTCCTGCACCTGGTGATGCCGCGCTACGTCCACCGCCTCCACCATTACGAAGGACGCGAACCGCTGTTCCACAAGTACAAACTGGAATCGGAGATCGGCCGCATCCACACCCGCCAGGTACCGCTCAAGGCGGGAGGTTCCATCGTGATCGATCAGACCGAAGCGCTGGTCGCGATCGACGTCAACAGCGGCAGCTTCCGCAAAGACGACAACGCCGAGGAGACCGCTTACCAGTTGAATATCGCGGCGGCCAAGGAAATCGCGAGGCAACTGCGACTGCGCGACCTGGGGGGCGTCATTGTCAATGACTTCATCGACATGCGACGTGAAAGGCATCGGCGCGGCGTCGAACGGGCCCTGCGAGACGCCATGAAACGGGATCGCGCACGCACCAAGATCCTCCGCACCAGCCCGTTCGGATTGATTGAAATGACGCGCCAGAGGATCCGCCCCAGTATCAATCGCAGTGTCTATTCAAGCTGCCCCTGCTGTACCGGACGCGGCATGGTCAAAACGGCCGAAAGTATGGCGATCGAAGTCGTCCGCATGCTGATGCTCGCCAGCCACCAGCCCAATATCGCGCGCGTCACCGTGCGGGTAAACCATGAAGTCGCGACCTATCTCAATAATCGCAAACGCCGCGAACTTGCCATGCTGGAAGAGGATGGAAAAATGGCCGTCCAGATCCTCGGCGGCGACGGACTGTTTCCCGAACACCTCGAACTCGATTGCCGCGACATTGAAGGACGACAGCTGACCCTGCCAACCTCCTGACTTCCCCGTTCCCCGTGTACGAATCGGTCGGTTCCGCGCCACCAATCAATCGCTCAGCGGCGGCGGTGGTTGTTGCCGACGGGCGTTCTTAACTACTCGGAACAGGGAGCATCTCATGGCTCGTGCTGGTCGACTGCGCGCTCGCCGCGCCGGGAACGAACGTAACCGTCCGCGGCTGCGGAGGTTGATGATTGAAAGTCTGGAATGCCGCCGCGTCCTCGATGCGGGGGCGGGCCTGTTGGGCGGCCATCTGATCGTCCATGGCAATGGCGATGACAACAGTATCTCGGCGTTTGTCGCGGAAGAACGGCTGCATGTCGTGATTGACGACGTGTCGTTCAGTTTCCCGAATGCTCTTGTCCAGCGTATTTGCGTCTACGCCGAAGGGGGCGACGACAAGGTGGTCATCGACCCTAGCGTCCTGCAGCCGACGCTGTTGAACGGCGGAACCGGGAATGACTTGCTCGTCGCGGGCAGCGGCCGATCGGAGATGTATGGGGGCGATGGCAACGACCGAATCCAGGGCAGTCCTCAGGATGATTTGATACGCGGTGGAATGGGAGACGATGCGGTGCGAGGTGCCGGCGGCGACGACGCGATCGCCGGCGGCGAAGGCGACGACGACTTGGCAGGCGGTGAGGGCAACGATCGCATCGACGGCGGTGTCGGCAACGATCGCATCGGTGGCGGTTCCGGCAACGATCGGATCCAGGGCGACGCCGGCGACGACACGATCGAAGGGGGAGCGGACAACGATGGGATTAACTCGGGAGCTGGCAACGATCGCGTGGATGGCGGCGATGGCGACGACCTGATTCAAGGCCAGGAGGGAGCCGATGCGCTGTTCGGCGGAAATGGGAGCGACACGATTTTCGGCGGCACGGGCAACGATCAAATCGACGGCGGCGAAGGCAACGATCGGCTGAACGGCGACGCGGGGAACGACACCATTCGGGGCGGCGCGGGCGACGACGCAATCCAGGGCGGCGTCGGCAGCGATCGACTGTTTGGCCACGAGGGAAATGATGAAATTCAGGGCGACCCTACCGTCAACCTGGAGGACCTCCCAAGTGCCACCGACGAGGATGGCCCGGATTGGCGGGAGAGCGAGCCGACGGCCGACGGCGCGGATCCGGAACGGTCGTTCAACGATCTGATCGTGGGTGGTCCCGGAAACGACTGGCTCTGCGGCCAACGCGGCAACGATCGCATCCTGGGGGGCGCCGGCGATGACGGTATCGACGGCAACAGCGGACATGATTGGCTCGACGGCGGCGAAGGGAACGATCGAATCGAGGGTGGAACGGGAAACGATCTGGCGTTTGGCGGCGAGGGCGATGACGGACTCGCCGGCGGTCCAGGCCATGACGGGTTGGTAGGAGGTGACGGCAACGATCGGCTCGTCGGTGGTACCGGCAACGACTGGATGTTCGGCGATGCCACAAACAGCCTGCCGCGCGGCTTGACGAGCGCCTGGGGCTATGCACTCGAATACGGCGATCAGGGCCGCGGCGAGGACGCGATCGAAGGGAACGACGGCGACGACGTCATCTTCGCGGGCAATATGAACGACCGCGCCGACGGTGGTGATGGCAACGACATCCTCGCGGGAGGATGGGGACGCGACCTGCTGGGCGGAGGTGGAGGCGATGACATCATTGTCGGCGATCCACGCGACGGGGCCGCCAGTTCCGACGAAGAGACGCCCGGACTCGATCGACTTGATCCGCGTTATCGCGAATCGCTGGGAGAACAGGCCCCCGAAAACTCGGAACTGGCTGCCAACGCCAATGATTGGATCGAGGGCGGAGACGGCAACGATATTCTGCTCGGCAAACTGGGCGACGACGAGATTCACGGCAACGAAGGGGCCGACTTTATCCGCGGCGGCGTCGGCTCGGATCGACTCGCCGGCGGCGCAGGCCGTGATGCAATTCACGGCGGTAGAGGAGACGACAAAATCGACGGCGGCGAGGGCAACGACTACCTGACCGGCGGGTTGGGCAACGATACCATTCGCGGCGGCTGGGGGGACGATACGATCGAAGGCAATGCTGGAAACGACCAGTTGTTCGGCGACGATGGCGACGACCGGATCCAAGGCAATGACGGTGACGACCAGTTGGAAGGCGGTAACGGCCATGATCGGCTCTACGGCGGCCAGGGAGACGATCGGATCGTGGGAGGTCGCGGCCGAGATTACCTGGAAGGCGGACCGGGCGCCGACAAAATTGACGCCCGCGATCTGGCGGTCGATCTGATCTGCTCGGATGACCTGGACGCGGTTCTCTATGATCTGGAACTCGATCTCTTCGGCTGCGAATAGTTCCTGCATCGGGTTGCTCGCCACTTCCCAGCCCCAGGCCCCTCGATTCGAAAAGAGTTGAGGGGCCTGTTGCGTTGCGGCGCGACCCGTTCCCTGCAAACGCAGGCGGTCTGGATAAGATAGGGTGGCTGTGGCGGATGCGGACCAAAATTGGTCTAGTGGATTCGCCCCCTACGAGCTAAATTACCCGGCCGAAGTGGACTGATCCGAGGGTGGGATGCTTGGCGGCGAGGCGAGCTTGCTTACAGAGGCGGCTCGGATCGTTGGGCTCCTGGCCTTGAGGTCTCAAGCGCACGGAGGTGCTTATGTCGGGGGAACTTGTTCGATTCATTCATGCCAGCGATTTCCATCTCGAGCAGCCGGTTCACGGTCTCAATTCGATCCCCGATTCACTGCGGGATACTGTGTTGGAGGCGCCGTATCTAGCGGCGAGCCGCGTTTTTGACGGGGCGATCCTGGAGCATGTCGATTTTGTCGCGATCAGTGGCGATCTTTATGATCCCGCCAGTAGTAGTCCTCGCGCGATCGCGTTTCTGCTGGAGCAATTTGAGCGGCTCGAGGCCCAATCGATTTCCGTTTACTGGAGCATTGGCGCTGCGGAGGGTGCGAATCCCTGGCCGGCGGCGGTTCCGTTGCCGAGCAATGTTCACTTGTTCCTGCCGGGCAAAGTGGACGAACTCATTCATATGCGGGAGAACCAGGCTCCAATTACGCTGTGTGGCGTGGGCTGGAATGAACGGCATCGGATTTCCCCCTCCGAGTTTCGATCGGAGTCGATGAACACGTGTCGGATTGCGATCGTCTACGGTTCGTACGATGCCCACGCTCTGCAGAAGCAGTACGTGCACTATTGGGCGCTGGGTGGGGAGCACCAGCGGCGGACATTGTTTTCAGCACCGCACACCGCCCACTTTGCCGGTAGTCCCCAGGGACGCTCGCCCTTCGAGGTCGGTCCGCACGGATGCACTCTCGTCAGCATCGATTCGGACGGGAAGATCCGCACGCAGCTTGTGGCCACCGACAGTCTGCGGTTTTATCAGGAGCGTCTGACGTTGACGGAGGCGATGACGCGCGGTGACCTGCAGCGGCAGTTGCGGGATCGTTCCCAGGCGATTGGGACGGAGATCGGGGACCGCACGGCACTCGTCTCCTGGCGGGTGGAAGGGGCGAATCGGCTGGCGAGTTCGCTACGGCAGGGCGGGATGGCGACGGAAATCCTCACGGAATTGCGCAACGAATTCGGCCAGCGTCGAAACGCGGTCTGGGCGGAATCGCTGGAGGTGGAAGCACCGTCCGAAATGCCGGCGGCCTGGTATGAGGAGGATTCGATCTTAGGTGATTTCCTGCGAGCGGTGCGCGATCGCGAACAATCGTCATCGGACGCGCTGGAGATCTCTCAATTCTTATCTGTGGATCAGTTTCGTGGCGAGCTGGGAGCATCGCTGGATGTGACGCACCCCGAAACTCGCCAGCGCGTGCTGCGCGAAGTTGCACTGTTAGGCGTAGACCTGTTGCGCGGCAACGATTGATTCGGCGTTCGGGAGGATGGAACGTGAAGATACATGATGTAAAGATCTGCGGCTTCGGTGTCTGGACCGATATGAGCGTCGAGCGTCTGGCGAACGACGTCACCGTTTTTTACGGGCCGAATGAGGCTGGCAAGACGACCCTGATGCAGTTCATGCGCACGGTGTTGTACGGTTTCACGCGCGAACGACGAGCGAGGTACCTGCCGCCCGTGCACGGAGGTCAGCCTGGCGGAACTCTGCGGGTCGAGGGACCTCGCGGTACATTCGAGATTCATCGGCGCGCGGGGACGCACGACCTGCCCGACGCTCCGGGCGAAATCACGGTGCTGGATGCCGCGGGTGCCGTGCAGGGCGCCCCGCAGCTTCCGGCGCTGCTGGGGGGACTCGACGAGACCATCTTCAGCAACGTTTTCGCGATCGGTTTGCGCGAGATGCAGGAGCTGGGAACGCTGAACGACTCCGCGGCCGCGGATCAACTCTACAAGCTGACCAGCGGGCTCGATCGGGTTTCGCTGATCGATGTGATGCGCGAGCTTGCCGAGGCCCGCGAGCAGATTCTGGCGCCCGACGATTCCACCTGCCAGCTCAGCCATCTTCTTGACCGGCACGACCGCCTGCGCAGGGAAGTCGATGAATTGGCGATTCGCGGCCGTCGCTGGCCGCAGTTGGCGGCACAGCGCGCGACGATGGTCAAGGAGATCGAGGATCTGGAGAAGCTGGTCCAGGAAGTGCAGATCGAGCTGCAGCGTTACGATTTGGTGCTGCAGGTCCGCGATAAGTGGTGGCAACGGCGGAGCGTTGAAGAACAGCTTGCGGCGATGGGACCTCCCTTGGACGTCGTACCGGACGCGCTCGACCAGCTCGAGCAGATGCGGGGCCGCCTGGGAAAACTCCGTCGCAAGATCTCGCAGGCGAAGAAACAAGGCCAGCAGTTACGCCAGGAACGCGACCGTCACCAGGTCAATCGGTCCCTCTTGTCGCAGGCTACACGCATCCAGGCGCTGACGGAGCATGGCCCCTGGATTGGTTCGCTGGAGTCGGAGGTGCAGCGCCTGCGGGGCGAGGTTACCGCGCTGGAACGCGAGCTCGAAGCTCGCCGGCCCCAGATTGAAATGCCGGCGAGTCAGCCGAAAGGAAAGCTGTCGGAAATCTCCGGCAAGTCGCTGGCGTTGTTACGCGCGCCGGCCGCGAAGCTGAACCATCTCAATAAACTCGTGGAAAGGACGCAACGCGACGCGCAGGCGGTCAAGGTCCGCACCGACCAGGCCTTGCAGCGCGTTTCGTCGGAGCTTGCCGAATTGGACGAATCGAGTCTGAGTGCCGCCCTGGAAAAGGCGACGACGCGCGTGGCGCTGCTGCGCCGGCGGATCCAGATCGAAGAACGGCTGGATGAACTTGCCAGCCAGAGGAAATCGCTGGAAGACCAGGGGCATCTGCTGTTCGATGGCCAGGTCATGCCGTTCGAAAAAATGGCCTGGCAGTTCGCGGGCTTCGTGGTCGCGGTACTTTTGATCTTCACCGGATTCTTTGGCGGATGGCTGTGGGGCTTCGACGGTTTCCTCGGCTTCGTGATCTCGATGTTCGGCTTCGTGATGCTGGGCGTTTCCGTGTTCTCCAAGTTGGAATGGGATCGGGAAGCGCGAATGAAACTGGAAAACTGCGAGCGGCAACGGGCGTTGCTGGACAAGCAGTTGCAGGAAACCGAGGCCGAGAGAGAAGAGCTCGACGAACAACTGCCCGCGGGCGGTGGTCCGCTTGATGCGCGACTCGAACAAGCCGAGAAAAACCTGCAGCACCTCGAACAGTTGACGCCGATGGACGCGGTCCGGCACGAATCGGGGCAGCATGTCGAGGTGGCGGAACAGCGAGCCACGCGAGCGGGGGAGGAGCTCAAAGAAGCGCGCAAGAACTGGCAGCACGCACTGCGCAGCGCGAATCTGCCCGATCACCTGATGCCCAACGACATCCGGCATCTGATGAAAGGCTTCCGCCAGCTGTCGCAGGTCAAGCGGCAACTCGATCAGCGGCGTGACGAGCTCGAATCGCGACGTCGGGAACTGGCTTCCCTGGCGGGAAGAATCACCGAACTGTTTACCGAGGTGGGGATCAAGACGGACGAGGAGAGTCCGCAGTCTCAGTTAAAGCAGCTCGCGGTCGCACTGCTCGACCAGCAGCAGATACTGCAGCGCCGCGAAGGCGCGGGGCAGTTGTACCGTAAGGCCCGGGCTCGCTGGGCAGCGTTACGGAAGCGACACGACAGTGTAACCCGGGCGCGCGGCTCGCTGCTGGCCCGAGCCAACGCCCGCGACGAGGACGAATTGCGAGCCATGCTCACGCGCCAGCAGCAGGTTGCCGCGTTGCGGGCGCAGCGGGAGACGCTCTCCCAGGAAATTCGGCTGGTCGTAAGTGACCAATGGTCGGACGAAGCGTTGGCGCGGGAACTTTTGAACCGCGAGGAGGACGCGCCGGAAAAACGCCGTCAACGGCTGCAAACGCGGCTGCATGAATCGAAATCGAAAGTCGCGCAATTCCACGAAAAGCGCGGGCAGCTTGCCGCCGAAATGAAAGCGCTGGCCGACGATCGCCGCCTGATGGAGGCCAAGTTGGAACTGGGCTGCGTCGCGCGCCAAATGCGCAAGGCCGCGGAACGATGGCAGATTTTCGCGGTGATCGGGCTGATTCTGGAGTCGGTCCGCGGCACCTACGAGACGACGAGACAGCCCGAGACGCTGCGCGAGGCATCCCAGTTCCTCGAGAAGCTGACCCAGGGGCAGTACCTGCGGATCTGGACTCCGATCGAGGAAAAGGTGCTGCGGATTGACGATTGCAACGGGCAGACGCTCTCGCTGGAAAAGTTAAGTCGCGGCACGCGCGAAGCGGTGTTTTTGAGCTTACGGCTGGCGCTGGTGGCAGGTTATGCGCGCCGCGGAATTGTGCTGCCGTTGATCCTTGACGACGTGCTTGTCAATTTTGATACGGGACGCGTGCGCTCGTCGGCTCGCCTGCTCCGCGAATTCGCGACCCACGGTCATCAATTACTGTTCTTTACCTGCCACGAGCATGTGATGCGGATCTTCAAGGCCGAGAACGCCGATATCCGCGTTCTGCCAGGACGTGCCGTTTCGGGGAAACTTGAACCGCTGCAGGAACCCCGGCCGATCGTCGCGCCGGCTCGATCCCTAGCGACCCCGATCGCAATGGTTGCCCCGACGGCAACGGTCCCCGCCTCGGGACAAGTCGCGCCGGCACCCGCCGCCGCTCTCCGAGTCGATTCGCCCTCTGTTGAGGAGTCGATACCGGCACGGGAGACTCGACCGCGGCGACGTCGATCGACCACTCCAAATCGGCCGGCCGATACCGAGTCGCAGGTGATCCCCCTGGCAGCCCCGCAGCTGACCGTGGTGCTGCAGTCGGCATCAAGTTCCCCCGAGTCGCGGATGGTCGTGGAGCCGATCGTGATCAAGCAACGCATCGAACCGGTCGTGATTCGCGGCGAGGAGACCTCGACGCAGGCGGCCAATACCGCCACCAAAACGACGATGGATTCGCGCGGTGAACTCGAAAAGCGATTTACCTGGGAATCTCCGGAGATGTACTGGGACCGCGTGAACAAAGAGGCCGTGGCTTGAACGGAGTTTGTGGTCGATGAGCATCACCGCCATCACGGTTGAGCCGATGTTTGGACGCGTCCGGCCGGAAGTGGCGATTGTCAGTTCGCTCGGTGAACATCTCGTCGGTAACTACGTGCTCGTCCGAATCCATGACGATTCGGGTCATGTGGGGTTGGGTGAGGCCAGCGTGACCAGCGTCTGGAGCGGTGAAACGCAGGCCGGAACGATCAATATCATCCGCGAATACCTCGCGCCGTTGCTGATCGGCGCGGATCCGTTCGACCTGCAGTGGATACAGCGCCGGCTCGACCGAGCCGTGTTCGACAACAGCTTCGCCAAATCGGCGGTCGAATGCGCGCTTCTGGATCTGCAGGGCCAGGCGGCGAACGTCCCGCTCTACCGGCTGTTGGGTGGACGAGATCTTGACGAGTCGGTGCGCGATCAGGGAATTCGACTGAAGTTCGTCATTGGCAAGGTCGAGCCCAATCTGGCGGCCGAGCGCGCCGCGCGGATGGTTGCCGCTGGCTGGCAAGCGATCAAAGTCAAGGTCGGTCACGATCCTCGGGCGGATTTGGACCGATTGCGCGCCGTGCGCAGCGCGATCGGTGACCGGACATTCCTGTCGGTCGATGCGAATGGCGGCTATTCCGTCGAGCAGGCGATCGGCGCGGCGCGAGGTTTCGCCGGGCTGGGAGTCGTCTTGTTCGAGCAGCCAACAGCCCGTGGCGATCATCGGGCCATGGCCGCGGTGCGCCGTCGCAGTGACATTCCGATCATGGCCGACGAAAGTGTCTTCACACACCGCGATGCACTGGAGTTGATTCGCCAGGAGGCCGCCGACATCCTCAGCCTCTACCCTGGAAAACATGGCGGAATCCGCAATACCCAGGAAATCGCCAGAATGGCGGAAACCGCCGGGATCGCCTGCACGATCGGCAGTAACCTGGAACGCGAAGTCGCGACGGCAGCCATGGCCCATTTGACCGTTGCCACTCCCAACATTCGATGCGATCGATTCCCCGGGGATCTCATCGGGCCGCTCTATTTCGAATCGCCGTTCACCTCGCAATCCCTGGATTTCCGAGCCGATCGCCTGCACGTACCTGTGTCGCCCGGTTTGGGTGTGACACTCGGCGGTCCCCTCTGAAGCGGCCGTTGCCTGCCGCCGCGCTTGACCTGGCTAACGGCCTGATCGTATAAAGGGCGAGGAGTTTAATGCCTGGCCGAAATCAAGACCGTAGGATGGACATCCTGTCCGTCTGGGCTTTCTTCCGTCGGGGCTTTCTCCGACAGACAGGATGTCCGTCCTACAGGAAATCACGGTTTTGTTTCGGGACGGGTACCTAGCCTTTGGAGTACGAGCCGATGGTCGACGTCGCGAAGTGGAGCGTTGTGATATGTCTGTCCGCGATCATTTTCGGGGGACCGGTTTCTGTCGGCGCGAAAGAGAACGATCAGAACGTCACCATCGCGCGCATCTTTCGCACTCAAGACAAGAACCACGACGGAGTGCTGCGGGACTTGGAGATCGAGACGGCGCGTCGCGTGGTTCGGGGCGGTTTGGACGTTGCTTGTGATCGAATCGAATCGCATCCGCGATTGCGACGTATCCAGCCGGCCTTCGATCGTAAACGGGTGTTTGCCCAGTTTGCGGATCACAAAATCGACGCGGATGAAGACGGGCAGGTGAGCGAAGAGGAGTTTTCACGCTTCTTCCACACCGTGCACGGACCGATTCAGGAAGCGCAGCTTGCAATGCAGAATGGTGCGCCGGCCGACATGAAACCGGTCGATCCAGGCCTGTTGCCGGCTGGTCCGCCGGCCGGCGCCGCCGGCCGAAGCGATCGATCCCGGGACCGGGATCGGGAACTCGACAGGGAACGGGACCGCCAGGAACGTGAGCGTCGCGAGCGGCAGTCGGAAGCGAACGAACGACGACGCGCCAACGAGCAGCGGCAAGCGGCGGCCGAGCAGCGGCAAGCGGCGGCCGAGCATGCGGCGGCGCAGCAACGCGAGGCTCGTGAGCGACAGCAGCAGGAACAACAGCGTCGTGCGCAGGAAGAACGCCGCAAGGCCGATGACGACCGGCGTCGCGATGCCGAACGACGGGACCGCCAGGAGCAGCAGCAACGCCGCTCGCTCGAAGCGCGCAAAGGCGGGCGTTGAGTTCTGCGGCAAGATGCCCCAGCAACTGACTCCCTGTTTCGGGAGCTTATTGTTTCAGTCCGGGAGCTGCGATGAAGGTTGCGATCGCGTTGCCGTCGGCCAAGTTCCAAACGTGCACGCCACCACTGAAAACGCCGCCTGCGACGCGCTTGGTACCGTCGTGATAGGCGGCGCAGAGTACGGAATCGGTTGGTCCGGCAAAAGCGCGAATCTGACCGTGGGTCTTGGCATCGAACTGGCGAAGCGATTTATCGGCGGAGCTTGCGAACAGGAATCCGCCGCCGAGCGGCAATTTGTAGACTTCATCCCCAAACGCCACTTCCGCGGTCTTGGCGCCGTCGGCCAATTTCCAACGGTGAATTTTTTTATCGTTGCCTGCGGAGAATAGTTCGGCGCCATCCGGATGGAATGCGATCCCTCGAACCGGCTGTCCATGTCCGGAATAGGTGACGGCCAGTTCTCCGGTCTTGGAATCAAATACTTTCGCCGTCTTGTCGCGACTTACGGACGCCAGTTTTGTGCCGTCAGCGTTCCACGCGGTGGCGGTTACCCAATCCGAATGGCTGTTGATGGCGAAAAGTTCCTTCCCGGATTCGGACTCGACGATGCGCAGGACGCCATCCGCGGCGCCGATCGCGATGCGATCTCCCTGAGGGCTGTAGCTCACATCGAGTACCACGTCGCTTGTCGTTCCCAGCACCGCCTTGAGATTACCCGTTGCGAAATCAAAGACACGAACTTCCCCCAATCGTCCCGGCGTACCGCCGCCGACGGCGAGTGATTTTCCATCGGGACTGAATGCCAGCGCGAACGTCCGTTGCCCGACATTTTTCCAGCGGCGATTGAGTTGCCCGTTGGCGGCATTCCAGAGCGTGAGCTCATTGTATCCCCCCACGATCACCTCCGAGCCATCCGGGGAAAAAGTGATCGCGGTCACGGGCATGGCATGGGGGTATTCGGCGGGAGGATCGGGATGCACTGGCGGCGGAATGACGGTCGCCAGGTTGGCCTTGGGGTCGGGGCCGTCGAAGGTCGCGCCTTCTTCAATCCATTTCTTGATCAGTTCGACCTGGTCGGCGGGCAGGGGATCACCTTCCAACGGCATCCGCTCGCTGGCGTCGCTGGAAACAATGCGGCGAAATCCTTCGCTCGCATCGACCGCTTTTGGCGAAAATCCGTGGCTTCCGGATTCACCCGCGGCCATCAGTCGCTCGAAATTGTCGACGCGATAGCCTCCCTCCGCTTTTTTGGGTCCGTGGCAGGCCAGGCAGTTGTTGACGAGGATCGGCGCGACCTGACTGCGAAAACTGACGTTTTGTCCTTGTGCCGGTTGGCAAAGAAATGGGACAGAGCCGAGAACGCAGGCAGCAACGGAAATGCGGAGGATATTCATGCGTTGATTTTCCAGGTGAATTCGCGGCCGATCAGGCTTAGTGCTGGAACAGGAATTCGTTGGTGTTCAAAAGGGCCCAACAGATATCTTCAAATGCAATGACCCGATCGTTCTTGGCGGCAATGTGCTTCAGGCTGGCATCGATTTCACCCGGGGTGGGTGTGCGGCACACGGCAGCCATATACAGGTCGTTGAGAATCTGCAGGTCGGTCTTGTTTTCCTTCAACATCTTACGGAAACGGTTGTTTTCGTTGCGGAGTTTTTCGTAGATCAAGGGACCGTTGAAGAACTGAATTGCCATCCCGAGGTTGGATTCACTCGATCGCTCGCAAGCGCAAACGGTCTGGCGTTCGGGTTGACCGAAGGTTTTGAGAAAATCGTTCTTTGCCAGATCCGGCGCGGGAATCTGCGTGGCTTTCGTTCCGGCCGGGAGCGTGCCGAACTGTTCCGGCATATCGGTCACGGCACAGATTGCGTCCAACAGTTGTTCCGCGGAAAGGAGCCGGGGCTGAAAATGGGACGCGTATTTGACATCGTCTTTGTTAAAGTCATTGGCGCGGAACGAGGCCTGGTAGGTGCGACTGTTGAGAATGGTGCGAATCACATGCTTACGATCGAATCCATGGTCAGCGAAATCGCGGGCCAAGGCTTCGATCAGCGAGGCATTCGCCGGCGGGTTGGATTCACGGAAATCGTCGTTCGGTTCCACAATTCCACGGCCCAAGAGCTGGCTCCAGATCCGATTGACCTCGACCTTGGCGAAAAACGGATTCTCGCGGCGGGTGAGCCAATCGGCGAACAGGTCCCGGCGGTCCTTATCGACCGGGGGTTCCAGATCTCCGGATAGCGGCAACCAGGGCTTCATCTGTTTGCCGGTTCGGGGTTGTGTGACTTCGCCGGTGGGGGCCAGCCAGACCACCAGTTCATCCGGCCGGCGCGTCTTCTTCTTTTGCACGCGATTAAAGAACGCCGCCATGCCGTAATAGTTGTCCTGGGTCCAGCGTTCGAACGGGTGATTGTGGCACTTGGCGCACTGCAGGCGTGCCCCGAGGAACACCTGCGAAATCGTCTCGACGCTCTCCATGGCGTCATTGGTGGTCCGATAGAAATTGGCCGGCGGATTGGTGTGCGTACTTCCCGCGGCGGTCAGCAGGTGCCTCGCGAATTCGTCATAAGGCATGTTCTCCTCAATCGCTTTTTCCACCCAGCGATGGTACTTGTGAACCCCATCGCCGCCGACCGCGGCCGTTGTCATTTTCAACAAGTCGCCCCACTTCAGTGCCCAGAATTTCGCATACTCCGGTCGCTGCAACAGCTCATCGATCAACTGGCGCCGTTTGTAGGGCGAACGATCGGTCAGGAACCGGTTCGACTCCGCGATCGTTGGCAGAATTCCAATCACATCCAGGTAGACCCGCCGCAGAAGCTCTTCGTCGGTGCAAAGTTCGGAAGCCGAATAGGACAGTTTCTTCAATTTTGAATTCACATGATCGTCGATGTAGTTTTGCACCGGCGACTGTGTCCAGGCGAAGCCGGGAATGTCCTTGACGAACGTCATGAAATTCGATTCGATGAATTCCATGTAACGGACGATAATCGCAGCCTCGCCGCGATCGCGGCCAACGACGAGTCCTGTTTCCGAAACCGATGCCACTTCCGTATCCGAACTGGTGTACACGGCCAGGGGCGTTACGTCGCGCATCGAACCATCGGAAAAGTGCGCCGTGACGACCAGTTGCTGCGTGTGAGCCGGACGTTTGTAAAGTCTTCCGGTGGGCGGGTAGACCTCGATCTTGACGCAGCGTGGCGCGTTATCGGGATCGAGCTTGCAGCCTTCGGCGATCCAATCCCGGAGCACGCGGAAGGCGGGATCGGCTTTTCGTAATTTGAGGCCGCCGCCGTGGGAGACTTTCATCATCGGTTTGGTCAAGAGCAGGCTCTGCTCCGGCTGGAACGGGTTGGTGCGCCGGCCGAAATCCTCGCGGATCAGCGTCAGCTTGTCCAACTGGGGATCAAACGCGCGCAAGGACAAACGAAATCCGCCTTTGCCGCTCGGTGAACCATGGCACGCGCCAGCATTGCAGCCGTTCTTCGACAGGGCGGCCAGCGCTCCATACTCAAACGACACGGGATCAGGGCTCGCCTGCCGGGAGCTGGCAACAGGAATCTGTAGCGGAGGAAGCTGCCCGACGGAGACAGTGATCGCCGTATTGCCGTCGGCTTGCGGCAGGGCCACGGCACCCTCGATACGGGCGATCGCCGTGTCGGCGGACGCGAAAGTGGCCGCGCGGGTCAGGTCCTGCAGGCTGCCATCGGCGTAATAACCGGTGACCGCCAGCTGCATCTGTTGCCGCTTGCCGGTGAATTGGATCGAAGCGGGAAAGACCTCGATGCGTTGAGGCTGACCGATCTCGATCGAGTCGAGCTTCTCCTGGGCGTGGACCGGGCAAAGCCCCGCCGACACCATCGCCGCCATGATCGCTGTAATTCCGAGCAGAATCCGTTGTATCGAGGTCATGAATCTCCCTCTCCTTGCAAAGCGTTATTTCTTAACTTCCGCGCTGATCGGTCCACTTTCCACCGTGATATCCTGTCCCTGGAATTTCGTCGAGCCAGTGACGACCAGGTCTTCGATCTTGCCTGCGGGCGCATCGGCTGCGGCCGTCAACTCAATGTCGACCGACGACTGGTCGGGCGGGATCGTTGTTTCCGCCGAACCGGTCACTCCCGGGGGCAGTTTTTTCCATTTGATGACGATCGGTTGTTTGTCCGCGTCATTGCCTGTATTCATGCGCGCCGCAGTGATGCGCACTTTCTGAACGTTTCCGAAAACAAGCCCGGGCACCGGGCCCACCGACAATGTCATTGGATTGACAACTTGCAACGGAACGTCCTTGGCGAATACCGATTGGCCTCGGCCCTGGAACTCGGCAAAACTCAGCACGCTGATCTTATGTACGGCCTCCTGCATGTCCTTGGGACCTTTGACGATCACCTGGTAGGTTTCCATCGGTCCGTTGCCGTTGCGTTTGACTTCAAACGCGAATCCCGCCGGAGGCGACAACAGGTAGACCTGCAGTGGATCCTTGAATTCAGCCTGCTTGCGTTCCAGCTGAACCACGAATTCACTTTGTCCTGTCTGGCGAGGGATCAGCACGGTGGGGCGATCGATTTTAGCCTCGTAGAACGCGGGCATTTCTCCGGCGATCGCGAGTGGCACCACGCCTTCCATCCAGGTCGGCGGGTAGCTGAGGTTGGGGCGCAGCACGCGCACCAGATCCAAAGTTCCCACCGTGGAACGAACCTCCGCACCGTCGATCGTAGCAGTACCGACGATCTTCAACGCCGTGAATTGACCAGGGGTAAATGACGCGGGTGGATTGACGATCAGTTTGGTGACGGCCTGCTTTTCCGGAATAACGTTGTTAAACAACTGATACTCGCCCCCGGGGCCTTCCACCGACAAACTGATCGGTCCGTCGTAGCCATTGCGCGCGCAAGGGACGTCGATGGAGAAGGAGCCGTTCTTGGCGGCGAGCAGTTTGTAGCGGGTGGCCTTATCGGGTTTCAGCGCCAGGCTGAAG
Source organism: Planctomycetota bacterium (assembly GCA_016872775.1). Taxonomy (GTDB): domain Bacteria; phylum Planctomycetota; class Planctomycetia; order Pirellulales; family Pirellulaceae; genus VGZA01. The sequence goes on from VGZA01000019.1 coordinate 71,378, forward strand.
AGGGGAACAGGTTCAATTCCGATCCGGTACACCGCCTCCGGGCCGGCCCGCCCGAGCAGGTCCTGGACAACGAGTCGGTAGCTGCCGTCTTCCGGGAAAGCAAACACCAGCGTTTCTTCGTCGGCGTCGGTCACACCACTCTCCGCCAGTGCTGTGCCGTCGACTTTCTGGAGATACATCTTCAATGTCACGGGCGACCCGAAACTTCGGGTCCCTGCCTTGAACGCTAGGCGTTGACCTTTCTTGGCATCGAATGCATAGAAATCGCGATCGGCGGGGCTGGAAAACCGGCCGCTTACGCCGCCGGGAGCCGCGATTGGATTGGCGGACTTGAGGTCGTCGTTCGGTTCTGTTTCCTGGGATTCGACGGTGCCGCTGACGATTGCCGTGGCCATACTGGACGACGAACCACCCGGGTATTTTGCGGCGACAGTAATACGGCTCCCCGGGGCCACCGCGGGAGCTGGAAAGTCGATCGCCGCGACCGACTCGACGCCGGCACCCGCAAACGCCAGTTTCGAAGTGGTGCCGGCCTGAATTCCTAAAGGAAAGGTGGACGTGACGAGCGGAAAATCGCCGACTCTCAAGCGGTATCTGCCGCCCGCACGGTACTGGTTGTCGTGGATCTCGAGCAGATACTGGCCCGCAGCCTGGAAGGTATGGGCAAATCGGCAGTCCGACCCAAGGCCCGGATCGTCGTCGGCCAGCACGAGTTGCCGACCGGAGGCATCAAGCAACCGCAGGACCGGGTCGTACGCTTCGCCAAGCCTGCCGGCGACAACTTCCACGGCGATCCGCTGTCCGCTCTGTACGGAAAACTTGTAGAAATCGAAACGCGAACCGTCACTGACCCCATCGATGGCGGCGAGCGACGGGATTTCCTGAGCCTGGGCCAGCGACTGATTCTGGCCATTGTCCGCGATGCTCGGCAGGTCATCGATCATCAACATCTGAATGTCGGAGGCCCCTTCCGGCGTAGCGACCATCAGCCCGGCCAGGCCAGCGGGTACGGCGTTATCGACCGTGACCTTGATCGTTCGTTGTGTCTGCCCCGGCTTCGGCTCGGCCAAGGGGACGAGTTCCACTTTGGCGGGAAAGCTGGTCCAGACGGTGAGCGGGTCATCGAGCTTCTGCCCGGAGATCACAAGATCCAGTGGCTTGCCCGGCGCGACAGCACCGGGGGAGACGGCCGAAATCGCTGGCTGGGCCTGGGCCGGACGCAAACCGAAAGCCAAAGGTATTGCCAGGAACAGGGCCCCAACGAGGCGTGTGCGGGAAATTCCGGGAAGCGATGCGGCGAATTGACGCGATAGTTTTGTCATGCGGCGATACTCTGCAATGGACGACCGCCGCGGCAGTACCCGATCCGCGGTTCTGGAATTCGAAATACAAGGTATGTCCCCGGCATAGCGGCAGGGTAATGCCGATCTCTTGCCCGGGTAGGTTTGGCAGGTTTGACTCTATTGTGAAGAGCGTTTCTTGTCAGGTCAATCAGTTTCTTGCATTCAACGGGAAAAAAATCCCGCCTGCGCTCCGTCGCCAGAGTACTCCCTGACAGGACTTGTCGCATGAAAAGAGCCTGCTTTCGTCGGTCGAGTCGGCGCGTCAGCGTTCAGATTCGCCGCAGTTCCGCGGGACTGGTCTTCCCCGACTCGACCAGCTGAATTCCGCGAGCGGAGAGCGGAGTCATCCCGACTTCACGAGCGACCTGTTCGAGATAATCGGCTTGGGGTCTGCTACCAATCGCGCTGCGCACCGCCGGAATTTCGCAGGGCAGGAACTCGCTGATAACGGCGCGGCCCCTGTATCCTGTCTGCTGGCATTCCTGGCATCCGACCGGACCTTTGGCTCGGGTGATCGGCAGGCCAAGGTACTCCGTGGAATCGAGCAGATCCCGGGCGCAGCGGCAGAGCCGGCGAACGAGTCGCTGGTTGAGGATTCCGCGGAGCGCGCTCTGGAGCAGATACGGTTCGATTGCCATTTCGGCCAGACGGGCCAGAGCCTGGGCGGCACTGCCGGCATGAAATGTGGTAACGACGAGATGCCCGGTCAGAGCGGCGCTGAAGACGCCGGCCGCAATCGACGGGTCCCGGATCTCTCCGACCAGCAGCACTTCGGGATCCTGCCGCAGCGCGGACCGCAATGCGAGTGCCAGATCAAAGCCGGCCGCTGGATTCACTTCCGACTGGGCGACACCGGGAATCGGCACTTCGATCGGGTCCTCGATACTGAGCACGCAGCGCGTACCGCCGGCGTCGCGCAGTAACTGACGCACGGAAGCATAGGCGGTGGTGGTCTTACCGCTGCCCGCCGGCCCGGACACAATCAGCACACCACAATCGTCGCGCAGGTGGCGCAGCCAGGCGTTGGCATCGTCCGGCGCCAGCTGGAGATCCTCGGGGTAGAGCAGTTGATTCGCCGCCGAGAACATACGCACCGCCGCGCGTTCCCCATGCAGCGTCGGAAATGTACTGACGCGCATTTCGATCGCCGACCAGTCCCCGCGCAAGCGGCCCTCTTGCGGAATGTCGGTGCGGTAGGTCAGCAGGTCGGCCAGTACTTTCAGCCGGGTGACCACGTCGGTAATCTGGCCTCGGGGGAACCTGCCAATTTGCTGAAGCACACCGTCAAGTCGCCACGCAATTTCAATGCCGCCCGGCTCCGGCTGAAGGTGCAGGTCGCTTGCTCCGGATGCCGCGGCGTTGGTGAGCAGAATATCGACAAAGCGGCTTGCGTAAAGCGGATCGGCCTGCGAAATCTGCCGCAATTTTTCCGCGACCGGGCTTGTCGCACCGGTCGTAATCACACAGGACATCAGGGCCTCGAAGAAGAATCCCCTTTGGCGAAGAAGCGTTCATGCACCTGCTGGATGCCGTTACGACCATAGTACTCGACAAGTTCCGTTCGCAACACACGGGGTGTGAGCCGGCCGTCGTCGAACCGGCGCAACAGGTCCGCGTGGCGCTGGCGCAGCTGATGGTAGCGCCGCAGTTCGCCCGCGTCGCGCGGCTGTTCCTCCGGCAACGCGGTCACCGCCAGCCGCGCCTGCCGAAAGTCGATGCTGGCTTGTTCCACGATCTGATCGAGCGTTTCGACGACCGCCGCGGCGCGGGCGGCCGACTCCAGGTCCGTTTTTTCATGTACCTGGTTGGCGCGGGCGAGCATGCGCGCCAGCCAGGCATTCTGTTTCGATATCCCGGCGACCTTTTCCCGTAACGACTGGGTCAGTGTCGGCGACAGAACCATTTCACGGTCCAACATCGCCTGCGCGAAGGCGTCAAAAATCAACTCGCGGATCTCCCGTTCGGGCTCGTACATCGGCTCGCAGCTGCCCGCCCATTCCAGTACCGAGGAGAACAAGGCGCCGGTGGGCGAGACAAACTCATCACCGATCGCCAGCCCCAGACGTTGCAGATTGTCGGCACAACGGCCTTCCGCGCACTTCTCCCGCACCGGGAAAAATCGATCCGTCACGACATCGGTCTGCTGCGCGACCAGCAGCAGCAATCCCGCGCAATAGGTGTGGATGAACGCTCCCTCCAGCCGTTCGCCGCGCAAAGCCGCGACCCGCGACGTTTGAAACTGAAGGTCGAACTGGGATTCATTGCCGATCAAGGAACGGGCCGTCTCAGACATTTTCTCCGCCACCCGGGAATCCGACGCACGCAGTACGACGAAGTGCAGTGTATTGCCAAGAAACGCCTCGACATTCGAGGCCGGTATGCGGTCACCCCGCTCCGGAATATCGACGACCACAAATCGTCGAATCCCGTCATCTGCGCGTTCCGTCGTGACAATCCCCACGTGCGTAAATAACCCGGGCCGATGGCTGGTGAAGCGGTTATAGGGCGATGGATTGCGCATCAGCAGCCAATCACCGGGGCGAAGGTCGACGGTGCCCGCACGGTAAAGATCCCCTTCCACTCCGTTTGTCGATCGTGTGTCGATCCACTGCCGGAGTTTTTCCCAGCGCTGCCGGTCCGCGCTCGTTAACTTGCGCGGGTTGATCCCGTGGATCACCGGTCGCAACCCCTGGTCACTCAAAACGGGTGCCGCCGCCAGATCTGGCCGGGCATGCGGCGCGGGGCGCTGCGGCAGTCCGATTACGCGAATCACTTCCAGCGCGTCGAGCAACAATTCCGGTGGCAATGCCGGCGAAGCGATGAACTCCGCCAGGTCCTCCAGCAATATTGGAGACCGCGCGTCGGCCATCAGCCTCAACAGCCGCCGTTTGGAAGCGATGGAAAATGGGCGCGCTCTGCTGGCCGGATCGGTGTCGGTAAGAAGGTAAGAAAAGACTTCCGCCGCCACCTGCGGTTTCGTTTCGAACACCAGATTCAGCAACCGGTCACGTCCGGTCGGCGATTCGGCCAAGACGTCGTCCGCCTGCTCCAACACGTCCCGCAGGTGGTAGCGGAAGCGCCCGCTGGTATCGAGAAGGTGGGACATGCCTTCCAGATAACGACAGACTAGTTTCCGATCGGACTTATCGACTTCCCTCCGCCAGCCCGCCAGCCGCTGCACCTGCTCATCCACGCGCCGCTTGGCCGCGATCATTGCTCGCACTTGCGAAAGCCGGGCGTCTTCGGCGACGGCGGCGTCTTCCCATGCGAGGCGACTGGCCCATTGCTGCAACGGCAACGCGGCGCGCCTCATTCGCGCCACATCCCATTCCGAAAGTCGATCGCGACCGGACGGGATCGCGGCGATCCAATCGCCTAGAAGATGGGAATCCGCCGGCAACTCGCGGGGTAAAACGCCGGTCATGAGCAACGCGGCGAACAGCATCGTGACCTGCATGGCTCGATATCGAAACAACGGCAAATCCCCTTGGCGGCAACGCGGCAGGTGAGTTGAACACCTTCAGATATAGTTGCCAGCGGAGCGGGATACCAGCGTGCGCTTTCGCCCAAGGGATCGATGGCGGACGCTTTGAGTCTATTTTCGGGCCGGCACAAAGGAGGGCGGTGGGCTGCCCAGGTGCGTTGGACCGAATTGGTCACGCCAGAATCGGCTGTACCACCTGCCCATGAACATCGGTCAGACGGAACTGCCGCCCCTGAAACTTGAACGTCAGCCGTTCGTGATCGACACCCATCAGGTACAGGATCGTCGCCTGCAGATCGTGCACGTGCACGGGATCGCGAGCGACATTCATTCCCAGGTCATCCGATTCGCCATAGGAGATTCCCGGCCGAACTCCGCCTCCCGCCAGCCAGGCCGTGAAGGCATACGGATGGTGATCGCGTCCCCACCTCGCACGCTCGTTCAGGTTCCCTTGAATGAAGGGCGTTCGGCCAAATTCGCCGCCCCAAATCACCAACGTATCCTGTAACAGGCCGCGGCGTTTCAGGTCCAGAACCAACGCCGCGGAAGGCTGATCGGTATCCTTGCACTGCGTGTAAAGTTCGGTCGTCAGACTGTTATGCTGGTCCCAGCCCGCGTGCATCACCTGCACCGAGCGCACCCCACGCTCAATCAAGCGGCGGGCCATCAGGCAGTGATAGGCGAACGTGCCTGGTTCGCGCACCTGGGGCCCATAGAGATCGAGCGTTTCGGCGCTCTCTTGCCTCAGATCGGTCAGTTCGGGAACGCTGGCCTGCATCCGGAATGCCATCTCATATTGGGCGATGCGGGTACTGATTTCCGGATCACCCGACTCGGCCAATTTCAATGCATTCAGACGCGCCAGATCGTCAAGCTGCCCGCGGCGGATTTCCGAGTTAATTCCTTCGGGATTCCGCAGGTAGAGGACGGGGTCGCTGCTGCCGCGAAATTTCACGCCCTGAAACCGCGACGGCAGAAATCCGGACCCCCAGTAAAAATCGTAGAAAATCTGACCGCAGGTGGTGCCTTTGCTGACCGACGTCATCACGACGAAGGCGGGCAGACTCTCCGACTCGGTCCCCAGCCCGTACGACAGCCATGCGCCGAGCGTGGGTCGACCGGGAATCTGCGCGCCGCTCAGCAGCAGCGAGATCGCCGGAGCATGATTGACGGCGTCGGAATGCAGGCTCTTGATGAAGCAGAGCTCGTCGGCGATCGCAGCGGTATGCGGCAGGAAGTCGCTGACCCATGCGCCGCTCGCGCCGCGCTGCGCGAACGGCTCGACCGGTGCCAGCATCACCTTGCCTTGCGGCGATCCGGTCATGGTACTGAATCGCTTGCCGGCGAAATACTCTTCCGGAACCGGCTTGCCGTGCATTTCGCTTAATTTGGGTTTGTAATCGAAGAGATCGACATGCGTCGGCGCGCCATTTTGAAAGAGGTAGATAACGTGTTTGGCTCGGGGGGCGAAATGCGGCAGTCCAGCCAGCGATCCCCGCTGGCTGGACGGTGAACTACCCGTCGCCGGCGAACCGACGATTGGTTCGTTTGCGGCGAGCGCGTTCTCTTGACCGAGCAACGCCGCCAGCGCGGCGCCACCGATGCCCAGGGAAGTATCGCCAAGAAAATGGCGCCGCGCAATCCGCGCCGCGGACCGCATTTCTATTCCTTGCATAACACCTCGTCGAGGTTCAGGATCGTATTGCAGAGGGCGATCCAGGACGTGGCGCCGATCGGGTCGGCCACGGGACCGTTCTTGAATTCACCGACGGCAAGCAGCGCGTCGGCGGAGGCAGGTTCCGCCGAGAACTGCCGCGCCAGCCTGTCGCGTGCGGCCAATAAGATATCGATTTCTTCGGGCCGCGGGTCCCGGATCAGTGTGCGGAGGAACAACTGTCGCAGACGCTCGCGCGGATCATGCAGGTCCGACGTCGACCAGGCGAGCGCTCGCGCCGCTTCCACGTACGTGGTATCGTTCAATGTCAGCAAGGCGTGCAGAGGGGTATTCGTACGCGCCTGCTTGACGGTGCATGTCTGCCGCGAACCGCTATCGAAGAAAACACTCGGTGCAATGATGCGACGCCAGAACGTATAGGCGCTGCGGCGGTAGAGCGATTCACCGTGATCCTGCTCGTAACGCTTGTTGCCAAAGGTAGCCTCTTCCCAGATCCCGTTCGGCTGGTAAGGTCGCACCGGGGGACCGCCCATCCGCCGCGTCAACAACCCACTGACCGCTAAGGCCTGATCCCGCAGCATCCAGGACGGCATGCGGCCACGCGGTCCACGGGCCAGCATGCGATTTTCCGGATCGCGCTCGAGCAGTTCCGGCGTAGCTCGCGACGACTGCCGGTATGCGCCCGAGAGTACCAACGCGCGCATCAGCCGCTTGACGTCCCAGTCGGTTCGAAAATCGTGGGCCAGGCGATCGAGCAGCTCGGGGTGTTCCGGGCGATCGCCTTGGACTCCGAAGTCCTCGGTCGTTTTGACGATTCCGGCTCCGAACAGCTGGCTCCAGAATCGATTCACGATCACTCGTGCCGTCAGCGGCTGCTCGGCCGCGAACAGCCAACGGGCCAGTCCCAGTCGATTGGAGGGCCATTCCGCGTCGTACCGCGCCAATTGTTCGGGAACGCGGATGCCGACTTTTTCGGCAGGCTTGTCGTAGAGCCCTTTGTAGAGGATGAAATTCTCCCGCGGATCGGGAAGTTCCTCCATAATCATCACGCGCGGAATGGAGCGACTGACGGCATCCCGAGCTTCGCCTGCACTCCGGATCGCTTGAAGGAGAGCGGTGTGTGTGTTGTCGGCCGCGAACTGTTTTTCAAGTTTCTCCAACTGGCCGCGGTTCCGCTGCGAACCCGCATTTTTGAGGATCTCGCGAATCTCCGCCGGCAATTCGGCGGCGGCGGCCGAATCGGCGGCGGTCTGACCGTCTTCCCGCGGGAATCGCTGCTGCTCGAACTTGTCGAGCGCCTGCCGTGCCGCGGTCAGTCGCCCGTCGAGTTCGTCGCGCTGCCGAAGCTGTTCCGGACTCGCCGCCTCGAGTACCGGACGCGTTTGCGGGTCGCCTCCGCCCCCATCCACCGGCTGGTTATTGAAAAACGCAGCCAACTGGTAATATTCGCGCTGGGATAACGGGTCAAACTTGTGGTCGTGACATCGGCAGCAATTCAGGGTCAAGCCTAACCAGACCGTTCCGGCGGTCTCCGTCATATCCATCACATAGTCAACGCGATTTTCAGCGGCGATCCGCCCACCCTCACCGTTAATCATGTGGTTGCGGCAGAATCCGGTCGCCAGTTTCTGTTCGTGCGTGGACTCCGGCAATAGGTCGCCTGCGAGCTGCCAGATCGAGAATTGATCGAAAGGCAGATCGCGATTGAACGCACCGATCGCCCAGTCGCGCCAGGGCCACATCGTGCGTTCGGCGTCGCCCTGGTAACCGTTCGAATCGGCGTACCGCGCCGCGTCCAGCCACTCCCAGACCATCCGTTCCCCATAAGCCGGCGACGCGAGCAGACGGTCCGCGGCCCGTTCCCCCGCATCCGGCAACTCTGGCTGTTGAAAATCAACGAGCAGCTCATATTCCGGCGGCAATCCCGTCAAATCGAGCGCCACGCGGCGCAGCCACGCGGAGCCGCTGGCGGGGTCCGCCATGCGGCTGCCATGCTGTTCCAACCGCGCGATCAGGTAGTGGTCGAGCGGGTGTCGCGCCAATCGGCTGTCGTTAACGACCGGCGTTCCGGAAACGCCGATCGGTTCAAAGGCCCAATGGCCGCCCCAGCGCGCTCCCTGGTCGATCCATCGCCGCAAAGTCTCGATCTGTGCGGGCGTGGGGCGTCGTTTGGAAGACGGCGGCGGCATCCGCCGTTCGTCATCCTGGCTCACGACGCGCTCGATCAGCGCACTGCCCGCGGCATTTCCAGGAACAATCACTGGGTCGTCACGGCGCAGCGCATCTTCCGCCCGGTCCAGCCGCAGGTTTCCCTCACGGGCCTTCGCGTCGGGGCCATGACACTGGAAACAGAATTCGGAGAGAATCGGCTGAACATCCCTGGCGAATCGCAGTTCGCTCCCGCCCTCTTCCGCGGCCGCCGCGAACCGACCACTCGACAAGACGGCCAGCAGAGCCAGTCCCACCATTAAACGACGCTGCAACATGGTCTTTTCCCACGCGTCGGAACTCCCCTCGGCAGGGCCGATCGCGCATTTTCGTCAAGCCACGATCGGATGCACCACATTGCCGTGGACATCGGTGAGCCGGTAGTCGCGACCCTGGAACCGGTAGACAAGTCGCGTGTGATCAAATCCAAGCAAGTGCAGGATGGTCGCTTGCAAGTCGTGGACATGGACTTTGTCGCGCGCCACCGAGAAACCCAGTTCGTCCGACTCGCCGTACATCGTACCGCCCTTGATCCCACCCCCGGCAAGCCAGAGCGAATAGCAATCCGGGAAATGGTCGCGTCCGAGAATATTACTGGCGGCGGTGCGTCCTTCGCGGAACGGAGTGCGTCCAAATTCGCCACTGCACACGATCAAGGTATCGTGCAACAGGCCACGCTGCTTCAGATCGTTGATCAAGGCGGCCACCGGCTTGTCCATGGTTGCGCATTTCTTGGTCAGCCCGTCGGTGAGTCCTTCGCCGGGCCCCGTCCCATGGAAGTCCCAACCCCAGTCGAAGAGCTGCACGTAACGCACCCCTTGTTCCACGAGCCGCCGGGCCAACAGGCAGTTGTTTGCGAAACTGGCCTGCCCTGGTTGAGCACCGTAATCGTCGAGCACCTGCTGGGACTCGCGCGTAATATCCATCACCTCGGGCACCGACGTCTGCATGCGGAACGCCAATTCGTACTGGGCGATTCGCGTCGCCGTTTCCGGGTGTCCGAGTTCTTTGCCCTGGATGGCGTTGAGTTCGTGCAGAGCATCAAGACTCAGCCGACGCAGTTCCCGGTCCATGCCGGAAGGATCCGAAGAATAGAGCACCGGATCGCCTTTGGATCGACATTGAACGCCCTGGAATACCGACGGCAGGAAGCCGCTGCCGAACGAATTTTTGCCGCCGTTGGGCTGCACACCGCTGGAGATCAGCACGACAAAGCCGGGTAGATTCTCGTTTTCCGATCCGAGTCCATAGGTGGTCCAGGCGCCGAGTGACGGTCGACCGGAACGCGGCGAACCGGTGTACAGTAATAACTCGGCCGGCGCGTGATTGAACTGCTCGGTGAACATCGAACGGATCACGCAGAGATCATCCGCGACGCCGTGGAGATGGGGGATCGCGTCCGAGAGCCAGACACCACCCTGGCCATGTTGAGCGAATTGGCGCGGTGTTCCCAGGAGTTTCGGTGTGCCGGTCGTGAACGCGAACCGCTTACCTTCGACAAACGAGCGTGGTGCATCTTGCCCGTTCAATCGCACCAGTTCGGGTTTGTAATCGTAGAGGTCGAGATGGGGAGGAGAACCGGTCAGATGCAGGTAGATCACACGGCGGGCGCGCGGCTGGAAATGCGGCTCGCGCGGTTGCAATGGGTTGGTGGTCCGCTCGGCGGCAGGCGTCGCGTCCGCCGACATCAGCGTCGACAGGGCCAGTGCACCGAGACCAACCTGGCAGTCGCCGAGAAATGTGCGGCGGGTCTGTTGCCGCAACCGGGCGATTTCGGACGGAAGTTGTGTCTTTGCCATAACCGGTTCCTTGAATTTACGAAGCGCGAATTCGGCGAGGTTGCGAGATCATCGCTTCATGAAAAGTTCATCCAGATTCAGCAGGACATTACTGACAACGGTCCAGGCCGCGAGTTCCTCCGCCGCGATGCCGGCCGGTAACGGTCCCAGAGGATCGGTCGCCATTTTCATCGCACGTTCCGGCGATTGCGCGAAACGGGCTCGTGATTCGTGGTAAAGCTGAACAAGCCGAGCGCACTCGCTATCGCTGGGTCGTCGCGCCAGACAGGTACGAAAGCCGAAAACAACTCGAGCGGCCGTAAGCGTATCGGAATCGGGTCCGTTGCCGGCGGCCTCCGGTTCGGACGGCGCATGGCTGGCGATGCGCCGCGCTAACGCCTGGGCCGCTTCGATGTAAACCGGGTCATTCAGCGTGACGAGAGCCTGCAGCGGCGTATTCGTGCGCCCACGCCGCAAGGTACAGACTTCTCGATTAGGCGCATCGAACGCGGCCATCGACGGGTAGGGATTCGACCGCCGCCAGGTCGTATAGAGACCCCGCCGATGCCGATCCTCGCCGTCGCTTGTCGCCCAATCGATCCCACTGCCGAACGCCGCCGATAACCCAATGGCCGGCTGCGGTGGATTGACCGACGCGCCGAACATCTTTGGGCTCAACAAACCACTGACCGCTAACGCCTGGTCGCGGATCGTCTCCGCCGACATGCGAAACCGCGGCCCCCGCGCCAGCAGGCGGTTGTCCGGGTCCCGATCGTACAACTCCGGCGTCACCATCGACGATTGCCGATAGGTCGCCGAAGTCACCATCAACTTCAACATCGCCTTCACGTTCCAACCGCTCTCCATGAACTCGCTCGCCAGCCAATCCAACAGCTCGGGGTGCGAAGGCAACTCGCCCTGCGCGCCAAACTCCTCGCTGGTGCTGACGATCCCCACGCCGAACAGCTGCTCCCAGAATCGGTTCACGATCACACGAGCTGTGAGCGGGTTGTTGCGGTCGACGAGCCAATGGGCAAGTCCGAGGCGATTCCGCGGTGCGCCATCCGGAAACGGGTGAAATACCGCCGGCGTCGCTTCGTCGACCTCGTCGGAAAAATCCAGGAAATTACCGCGCAGTTGAATTCTGGTTTTCCGCCGTTCATTCGGTCCTCGTTCCTTCATGATCGGAATGGTCGTGAGCGGCTTGAGTTCCGCCAGCTGCTTGCGCAAGGCCGCCAACCGCTCACGGTCCGCCTGCAATTCGGGAGCGATGTTCATGTAGTAGCCGATCAATTCCTGTCGCTGCGCATCGTCGCGCTGGCTTTCGTCCCGCGTCAGGATCGCAAGGATATTTGCGGGGGTTCGAGCGAAGCTGGCCACCCGTTCGTCGCCGGTTACGCTCAAGCGAAATCGTCCGATCGTGTGCTGCTCGTGCGGCGAATTCTGTTCGATCTGCAGCGAAAGCGTCACCCCGGCGACGATGTCGATCGGCGCGGCGGTCAAGAGCGTAACCTGGTGCGCGACGCCCGCCTGTCCCCCCACCCCCCAGCCCTTGCCGGGTTGCGGTTTGATCAAGAAACCGGCTTCAAATCCGGACTGCTGGTAATCGGCCAGCGCGGCCGCAAACTCGAGCGGCCGGACACCGCTGACGGCAAATTCGCCGGTCGGTTTGGGCGGCTCGCTGCGCGACTGCTCCCAGACCACTTCCCGCTTGTCATTCAGGACGGTGACACGGTAGGAATTCAAACGGGTTTCGGTGCCGTTGTCGGTCCGGTTCCAGACCACGATGCGGTCCAGTGGCTGCATGTCGAGCAGGTCGACTTCCCACCACGGATCGTCCGCCACCGCCGTATGCGAAACCGATCGGTTCTCATAGCGACCGTCGGTATTGCCATCGATCGCCAACTCGGCCGGTCCGTTGTAATCGGTGCTGACCTGGGTTGCCTTGCCCGACGTGGCGAGATTTTTCGGTCCCTGAAAAACCTGAACTTCTGCCAGGTGCAAGTACGCCTGCTTGCCTTGCAGGACCACGCGGACATACCTGCCGGACTGCGGGCGATTCTCCGGCGGTTGCAACGCGGCGGCGATTTTCGAGACCACGAAGTTGCCGTTACCGTAACCCGGTCCCTTCGACGGCAGCGCGTCGTCAGGCAGTGCTTCAATACGAACGGCCGTCAATCGACCCGCCTCCAGCGGCAACTCTAACGAATAGGTATCGGTCTTGGCTCCGGCCGCCACACGCAAGGTCTGATCGGATGCGTCGCGGACGATCGCGGACCCACTGGCCGCAGTCGCGGATCTCGGCGGCGGCATCTGCCAGACGAGATCTCTGGGGAATTCACGCGCCCAGCGGACGGCAGCCTCCCGCAAGGCGTCCGTCGGCGTCGCCAGTTTCCGCTCCAGGTTCCCGGCTTCCTCCGTCCACGTGTCGCGGTTGCGGATCTGGTCAACGCTGAATAACGAATGCAACGGGCTTTCATCGTTGCGGTCGGCATCCTGCGTGTTGTTGAAAAAAGCGAAAAGTTGGAAATACTCACGTTGGGAAAGCTGGTCATATTTGTGGTTGTGGCACTGGGCACAGTGGATCGTGGTTCCCATCCAGACCGCCATCGTCGTGTTGACGCGATCGACGATCGCAACATTGCGGAACTCTTCGTCGTCGGTACCGCCTTCGCTATTGGTTAAGGTATTGCGGTGGAAGGCAGTAGCGATTACCTGGGATTCTTTGGCGTCGGGAAGCAGGTCGCCCGCGATCTGCTCAAGGGTGAACTGGTCGAACGGCATGTTCGCATTGAGTGCTCGAATCACGTAATCGCGATAGCCCCAGATCGTGCGGCGCGGGTCGTCCGCGTACCCGGCGGAATCGGCGTAACGGGCAAGATCGAGCCAGAGGTGGGCCCAGTGTTCGCCGAACGAATCGCGCTGCAACAGCCCGTCGATCAAGGCATCGTAGGCGATGGGGCTGTCATTCGTCAGGAATTTCTCCAGGTCCTCGATCAAAGGGGGAAGACCTGTAAGATCGAGAAACGCGCGTCGGATAAGCGTCTCGCGGGAGGCGGCCTCCGAAGGACGCATTCTCTCGCGAACCCGTCGCTCGGCGACAAAATGGTCGATCGGATTTTTCGGCCATGCGGCGTCGTCGACCGCGGGAACAGCGGGCCGTTCAATCCGCCGGTAAGACCAATGCACCGAATACGCAGCGCCTTGCGCGATCCATGCTTTGAGCAGATTTCGCTCGTGGTCGTTCAGCAGGCGCCCGGACGATGGCGGCGGCATCCGTTCCTCGGGATCGGCCGAGAGAATCCGCCGCATCAGCTCGCTTTGTTCCGGGTGGCCCGGGACGATCGCCACCGTGCCGCCTTGATCGGCCGTCGCCCCGGCCAGCGTGTCCAGCCGCAATCCATTCATGCCCCCCTTCCGCTCGTTCGCGTCCGGTCCATGGCACTTGAAACAGGCGTTGGACAGGATGGGCCGGATGTCGCGATTGAAGTCAATCGTGAGTTCCTGACCCGATGCCCATGCGCAGCTCGCGCCGAAGAGCAGAGTTAGCAGGTATCGCAACCCCATTGAATCGTCCTCGCTACAATTCCACTCGGGCATGATATTCCGGGGAGTCTGCCGTCGTTGGGCCTAGGTGCTATTGGGCGTGGCGGGGCCGGCAGGTGCCGAACAACGAAGGCAGGCCGCTGCCCCGATTTTTCGCTGGGCGGCGCGACTCCATTATAACGAACAGAATCGTGTCGGGAAACGCAGCAAGCGAGCTCCTCCGCCGTCGGAATCGGGGGGGCCTGACGAATTGCCATCGATCCTAAATCAGCGCGTCGATCCGTAAACAGGTGGATCGCCGCCTTGTCGATCGTGCTTACTGCGTCAGCGCCGCCGCCGGTGGGTGACAAGCGATTCCTGCCATTGGCTGATGGCGCTGGCAAGCCCGTTCCAGGGGTCAAGTCCCGCAGGCGCCGACTCCGCGGCGCGGAAGACCGCATCCACCGAGCGCGGCCCCATCACTGGAGCCCACGAGGACGCTTCGCCTTCCGGGCTCCCGCCGCCTCGCGCTGCCGCGTTGAGCGTGTTGATCACCAGAATCGCATCCAGCGCGGCGACCAGATCATTCCCCGACACGTCAACGAATGGCGGTGGCGCGATCGGGTAGTTCGGTGGGACTGGTAAACGCCCCGATCGATCGGCGAGCGTCGGATTGTTCAGCTCGTTGATCACCAGGATCGCGTCGAGCGGCGCGATGATCCCGTTGTCGTCAACATCCTCGGCGCGGCGCGGGTTGCGCCATGGATGCGGGTTGGCATCCTGCTTGAGCACGAACAGGTCATAGGCACCCAGTACGCCATTTTTCTCAATAACCTCGAGGTAGTAGCGACCCGAGGCGGGAACGAACTGGTTCAGGATCAGCGGGTCGGTGTCGTCCAGAGTCCCCGTCTGCGACGATCCAAAGGAATTCGGGCCGAGAAAGGTATCATCGGCGACCGCGACCGGATTGCCATTCGCATCGAGCAGCCTCAGCCGGGCGTCAAAGCTCCCGGGTTCGGCATAGACCCCCGTGGCCAAAACCTGAGCCGTGAGCAGGTCGCCGGCAATCGCATCGATGGAATAGATGTCGACCTGAGCCGCCTGATCGAGAATTCCGCTTTCCAGATTGGCCGCTCGCAGGCCGAACAGGCCACGCGCCGTCAAGTCCTGTAAGGAAAGCGGCATGGCGGTCGCGATCGAATTGTGGCTGGCAACGATTTCGTTTTGACCGGGCAGGGTCTCGGCGGACGCGAAATGCGAGTAGAACAGCTTCGCGCGGGAGAGCAACGAAAGCCCGAATGACGCCGTGGAGCCGAAGCGACCGGCCTCCAACGGCGCAAGATTGTCGGCCGACATCGGGTCCCGATTCTGCACCGCGCCGGTGTTATCGTAATTCAGCGACGTGATGTGAGGATCGCCGTAGGCGTCGGGACGCGCCAACCCCAGCATGGCGCCCACCTGCCGGGTCGCGTAATATCCCATGGCGGAACCGAGCACGGAAAGAAACTGCGACCGCGAGAGATTGGCCAGCGAACCATCGAAGAACTCGGCGGGAAACAGATAGGCGATTCCGCCTTCGTCCAGATTCAACCAGTCCTGTTCGGAAAGTCCCAGGCTTCCCGGCAGCGCACCGGCCACGTCGCCACGGCGATGGCCGAATCGAACCGACTCGAACTGCCCACGAACCGGTGGCGTCTCCAGAAATAACAGTCGGTAGTCCTTGAATCGCGCATCCAGGAACGCCTTGATCGAGGCCTTCAGGCTCGCGATCTCTCCCGCAGAAGGCGCCGCGATGCCGAGTCGATTCGTCAACTCGGCGATGCGCTGCGAAAAATCGTCCACCGTGGTTCCCGCTCCGTAATCGAGAAAAAAGGGAAGGCGAGGAAGAATCACGTAATCGGCGTAGTTGATTCCCAAGGTGTTCTGACCTTGAAACGACAGGCCTGACTGCGCCAGCATCTCGGCCTCGGTCAACGTCGTCAGTCCCGCCTCATAGCCGAGATTCAGTCCGGTGATCATCAAGTTGGAAATCACGGTCTGGGTGATCGTATGCGGCGTGACACCATCCACCACGAACGCGTTGGTCGCAGCGGTGCCCGAACTGTTCGTGATTGTCACTCCTCCAACCCGCCAACTGTTGACCGGCTGGGAATTCGTTCCCAACAGCCGGGCTTCCAGACCATGAAGGTCGAGCAGCGGCACGTGGTGCGCATTCGCCAGGTCGCGCAAGCCCGCGTTGACGCGATCGATGACCACGGATACCCGATCTCGCGTCGCAGCAATCGGCATGAACGACCGGGCGGCGGGAGTCAGGCTCTCATCCGCGAGGTTGACCAGCAGGACTTTGGCATTGCTGAATCGAAGATCGGCGAGTGCGGTATCGAGCCGATCGAGGATCTGATTGACCAGCGCATCGACCTGGGACGGTGGCACCGTGCCGTTGATCAGCGATTGATAGGTCGGCTTATCGAGTCCAAAGTCCTCGGTGCCGATCATCAGCACAGCGTGCGTCACGTCCCCGCTTGCAATCTGCCCCAACAACCCCTGCGTCTGCCCTTGGGCCTGCAGATCGGCGGAAGTCGCTCCTTTGCGGCCCCAGTTGTATTCGAAGCCTGACCGTCGCGGTTCGCCCCACCTGCCGGTCGGCCCCGTCGCGATCTGTCGTCCCGACTGAAGAATCTGGACCCAACTGGCGCCGACCCCAATCAGCTGATCGAAATACTCGTCGCTCAGCGCATCCCCCAGCACCCCTAGTCCATCGATCGGATCACCCGCAAACAGGTCCCGCAACTCCAGTCGTTCGATCCGCAGCCCTCGAGTTCGCCGTCTTGTCCGCTTCACGCTCATGCCCATTTCGACCTTCCGCCCTCCGCCAATGGACAACCCTGTTTCGTCGCCGTCGCCTGATTTCATACTAACTGCGACCTGCGGAATTGAGAACAAAATTGCGTCTGTTAACCCCTGGATACCCTGATGGAATTCGGATACGGTGCTGGCGTCGTCGTCGCCGCTCCGTCGTTCTACCTGCGGCTTACGGTCGCCGTACCACGTCCGAGGAGAATTTCAATGCGATTGTCAGTCACTTACGGGCTCGTGTTGCTGCCGGTCCTGTTCTCGTCGACGGCAGCGCGAACGGTCGGCGCAGCCGACTTCGATTCCGCCTTACTCTCGAAAATTGAAGCTCGCATGCGGCAGTTCGTCGACGAGCAGGAGATTTCCGGCGCCGTAACCGTCGTTGGCAGTTCCGCCGGTCTCGCACATCTCGTCGCCGTGGGCAGCCGCAACCTGGAACGTGGCGAGGCGATGACCGCCGACACGCTGTTTCGCATCGCTTCGATGACCAAGCCGGTTGTGGCGATGGGTATCATGAAGCTGGTGGAGTCGGGAGCGCTGTCGGTCGACGACCCGGTGGAAAAACACCTGCCGGAATTCCGCGGTCAGATGCTGGTCGCCGATCGCAAGGACGGTACGGTGACGTTGACGCGGTCACCACGCCCGATCACGCTGCGCGACCTGTTGACCCATACCTCCGGACTTCCGGGCGGTTATCCGGAAGGGTTTGGGGACGTCTACGGCCAGCGCGATCATGACTTGAATGAATCGGCGCTGGTGCAATCGCAGCGACCACTCGAATTCCCGCCCGGCTCGCGATGGGCCTACTGCAATTCGGGAATCGATCTGCTTGGTCGAATCATCGAAATTCGTTCGGGGATGCGCTTCGACGAATTCCTGCAAAAACAGTTTTTCGAGCCGCTGGGAATGAACGACACGGCGATCTTTCCCAGCGCGGATCGACAGGCGCGTACGGCCGTCGTCTACGAGAAAAAAGACGGCAAGTTGAACCCGGTGTCGCGACCGTTGATCGGCAATCCTGCAACCGCGCGTCATTCCATTCCCGCCGGGGGACTGTTTTCCACCGGGCCGGATCTGGCGGCGATGTACCAGATGCTGTTATGCGGCGGAGAATGGAAAGGCGTGCGCGTGCTGGCGACGGAGAGTTTGAAAACGATGACCCAACTGCAGACCGCCGAGCTGCCGTGCGGATTCGTCGAGGGAATGGGATTTGGATTTGGGTTCGCACACGTGCGCCAGCCGAAAGGCGTCACGCGCATGCTGTCTGCGGGCACTTTTGGCCACGGCGGAGCATTCGGTACGCAAGGCTGGATCGACCCGCGCCAGGACCTGTTTGTGATCTTGTTGATTCAGCGTTCAGGTCTACCCAACGGCGACGCATCGCCGATGCGCGACGTACTGCAGCAACTCGCGGTCGACGCGCTGCGTCCCCAACGATAAGCGTGCTAAGGCGAGGCAGTTTGCAAGGGTGCGAGGAACTTGAACAACTCGCGCGTCGCCGCGTTGTCCGGCTGACCGAGATCGGCGTTGAGTTTGTTATGTGTGGTTTCGCTGGCGCCAAACAAAGTCACCGGGACTCCCGCCGACTCCAGGACCCCGGAAAGACGCCTGGCCTGCGCGGTAACGTCCGGGTGCCCCGCCACGTACAGAACCAGGAAAGGAGGAATTCCCTTTCCCTGCGCCACGTGCGTTACCGCGGAAAACTCTTTGTGTTTTTTCGGATCATTTCCAAACCTGACGCTCGTCCGCCGGATCGGCATAGGGAACGTTGGACCGGACACTTTGCGATTGCGCCACCGCTGCCAGCAGCAGGATGCCGACGAAGGACCCAAGCAGCAGTCTTCCCCGAAAAACGATGAGATCTGATTTCTATTGCGTCATCCTTTCGCTCCTCGCCGGTAAGGCATGTTCTTCGCATTCAAGAAACCGCACGGTCGCGCGCGATCAAGCCGTAAGCGGCTGCCACAGACCGATCGTGTTTCCTTCGCTGTCTTTCACTTGAGCATAAATACCCATCCCCAAGATCTCGTGCGGACCAAGCACATGTGCGCCGCCAGCGGCAACGACATCCTTGATGCGCTGTTCGCACGACGCAACCTCCAGCACAATCACCGGACTGTTCGAGCCACCGCCCTCCCCACGCGGATAGCTGCCGCCATTGATGCCTCCAGGCCGTTTAGGCGAGAACGACTCGTCCAATTCCGTCGTGATCACAAACATGTAAGGCATGTCTCCCGGAGCCGGCATGAACTGCCAGTCGAACACATCCGAGTAGAACTTCTCCATGCGACTCTTGTCCGAGTACGGAACTTCGAAATGACAAACGCGGTCCACGGCACTGTCCTGAAATCAACAGGGATAAGAACGATCACTCACGATGCGCCACCGGCAAGCGTTGAAGACTGGCAAATGAACGCGAATGCACTGTCAACGCGCCGGACGAATACCGACAGCACACAACGCAAGCGATAGCTTCTCAAATGTTCCTGCCTCAAGCAATGCAATGGCGACAGATTTCATTCAGCCCAGTAGCGCCGTAGTTGCTGGGGTAGAGCGCCGCAGCACCTGTGGTGTTGTTCGAGGTTATCACGGGCGATATGCCGATCAACGCGCGTCCAGATCGGTTTCCTGGGACGAAGAATCCCCGTCATCGACTTGCACCCCTAATTTTTTCTCGATGAATCGCACACGCGTAATATAGGCGGGAGGACTCAACTCCCACTGAATCGGCGTTTCCCAAGTCATTCCGAATAGCCAGACGGCCAGATGGCGGCGGGTCGATTCCGCGTATTGGATCGTCGAAGTCTGTCCTGCGCTATAAACGAGGCCCACTTTCGAATCCATCGTCGTGAATGCCACCAGCAGCGGCAGCGGCGAAGTGACGTCCGCGCGTCCCGGCCGGCCGACTGCCGTCACGCCGCTTTTCTTGGTCGCTTCCCAAACGGCAAAGTAGACGCAGGTCAGCGTCACGAGGATCAACAGCATTCTCAGTGAAAATCGTGGCGGGCGGCGACGCATCTTGCCTGACTCGGACATGCGTACCATCCTATGCCACGGCACGCTCAACCGCCAACAGGAAGGCTCAGAACGGAAATTTCTCGTCCAGCGGCGACTGCGATAGCTCCACGAGAAATGTCGCCAGCCGTTCGACAAGGTCGTGCATCATCCGCTCGGCTTTCTCCGCGGAGGCGGCATGAGGATATCCCGAGCCGGAATTGGTGGTCAGAAGGTGCCAGGGACGTGTGATCGAAACCCAGCCCTCGTTGATCGCACGGAACCTGGTGGCCGCCACGGTTCCGTCATCGGCAGTCAATTCGCCCTCCACGGTGCGCGCCACCAGATGCGGGAAATAGGCCAAGCCGAAGGACGTTTCCATTTCACCCGCATGATCGTCGCGGTGCTCAAAGTAGTCGTTATACTCCTTCGCCAGCACCTGGTACCAATTGCAGAGAAACAGGTGCGCCTGGGAGTGGCCCGCCAGTTCGCGCAGCAGCGGTTTCATTTCGTTGCCTCCATGGCTGTTCAGCAACAGTACTTTGCGGATCCCGGTTCGCACCAGCGATTCGACAAGATCGGCAATAAAGCGGTATAGCGTCGTTGGGTTGACGTTCATCGCCAATGGAAATCGCTGCAGATTGGTTTCGGTCCCGTAGGGGATCGTCGGCAGCAGGATGACGCGCGCATGACGGGCATGCGCCGCTTCACAGATTTTTTCGCCCACGACCGTGGCTTCAAATACATCCGTCCCATACGGTAAATGCAGATTGTGCGGTTCCGTAGCCCCCAACGGCAGCACGGCAACTTCATACGGATGGTCTTTGGTGTATCCGTAGTTCGTTTCGGCGAGGATCCACGGTCGCATGAGGTTGCTCCAATTCAAGGGGCTGGCGTTGGCGTCACTTCCAAAGCGGCAGAGCTTGCTTCAATTCCTCAATGCCGCCGGGTGTGACTTGCGTGCCTGTGAGTTCCAGAGTGTCAAGTTTCTTGAGTGACCGCAACTGCCGCAGGCCGGTGTCGGTGATCGAGCAGTTCGTCAGGTAGAGTTTTTTCAGCCGTTTCAATCCGGCCAGATGTTGGAGACCTCGATCCGAGATCTTGCAGTCGGACAGATCGAGTTCCTCGAGCATCTCCAGTCCCGCCAGCGCGGCCAGCCCGTCGTCGGTAATCAAGGTCCGCTCAAGAAACAGTTGTTTCAATCCGGCGGCGCGCTGCAGGTTTCGCAGGCCATCGTCCGAGACGGGCAGGAAGGCCAGATCGGCCCATTCCAACGCGGAAAACGCCTGGAGTTGCTGGCAGGCGGCATCGGTCAGCTGTGTGCGTCCCATCGCAAGTTTCTGCAGCACCGGCGCGAACTCCGTTCGACGCCAGTCGTCGTCGGTCAGGTCGAGAAATCGGCGGTATTGCCGTTCGAGTTCGTCGAACTCGACGCGCAAGGATTCCTTCAGCGAACGATGATCGGCACGACCGGCATAAAGTTCGCCGAGATAACGCGTGAAACTGTTGCGATATCGTCCGGACTCGGCGTCCATGAAAAAATGGGCCCAGCCCGCGGCCGCGCCGTAAAGGACGCTGATTTCCGGATCCTGCTGCAGATCGTCGCGCGTCATCGACGCCAGGCGTTCCAGCGATGCGCCCGGGACGCCGCGTAAAGTTCGATAACGGGGAAACTGCAGTCGGTCGGCATCAATGCCGCCGACCGTGGCATATTCGGGGCGTATGATGAGCGACTCCATGTAAAGCGCCACGGCCTCGACCGCCCAAGCGCCGTGCAGTTTTCCGACGTCCAGCGGGGCGTCATTCGTCTCCTGGAACAGCTGGTGCGTTGCTTCGTGACTCCAGGTGCCATTCGTCAGCGGTTCTCCGACGTGGAAGAACGCGACGCGTTCCTTATCGAGGTAGATGCCAAGCGCCCGATCGATCTGCGGTCGCCCTTTGCCAAGCCGGGCAACAAATTCGTCCCGTGTGGAGAACAGGACGACATCGTGCCGGCGATCCGGACCGAGGCGATCGTCCCGCCCTTGCATGCGCGCCTGCAGCGCCGTATTGCTGGCCCAGATCGGGAAAAACAACTGCCGCCAAACGACGTGCAGGGATTCAAGCCGGTCGCCGAGTTGTCGGGCAGCCGCCGCGTCTTTGTTGGTGACGATGCTGAAATGCTCGGTTTCATACTTCCAGTAGCTTCGTTTCTGCCAGCCGAGCAGCGCATGCGGAACATTCGGCTGCGCCAATCGAGGCTCGTCGCGGCGGGTGCGCCACCCCTTGGGGCCGCGTTCGAACCCCAACACGCGGCGCGCCTGACGATGATCGGGCGCGTGACGAAGGATCTCGAACAACAGCCGGTAGGCGTGCGCGCCGTCACCAGCCAACGCGTGATCCAGCGCCAACTGCCAAAGCGATTCGGCTTGCACGCCGCGCAATTCCAGGAACTTGCGCTGCCACTTGTCCTGGAGCGAGCCTTGTTCCGCGTCCGGATCCTTGGTCGACTCCCTGCCCGGCGGCTTCATCGGCGGACTGAGCTCGCCGGCGGACGGCAGAAAAATGTACTGCCGGCGCGGATCCCGCTCGAACTGCCACTGGCGCGTGGTGCGAGCTTCCTCGACTAAGCCCAGATCTTCACACTTATCCGCCAGATCGCGGAGTTGTTTGTCGAATTCCTGATCGATCCGCCGACGGCGCTCGATCCACTCCTGATTGTCGCGCGCACCCGCCTCGGTAACTTCGGTCGCACCCGATCCGACCGGAGCGCGTAGTTCACCACCCGCAACGAACCCGTGTCCCTCCGTCGAGAGCGGTCCCGATCCCACCGCCCATCCAAGAAGGAATACGAGCAACACCGCGCCCAACCGCGGAATTCGCCACGGTCGAAGGCGGTTACTCTTCAAAGGCCGCGTCGAAGGCGCGGCCGCTGGGAGCGAAGTCCTTGCTGCGCACAAACTGGCAGGCCTCACGAGCGCCGAACTCACGCTCCATGCCGCTGTCTTCCCACTCGACAGATAGTGGCCCCTGGTACTTGATGTCATTCAATGCCCGAATGATTTCCTCGAAGTTAACGCCGCCACGTCCCGGACTGCGGAAGTCCCATCCTCGTCGATGATCGCCGAAATTCAGGTGGCTGGCAAGGATTCCGCTGCGACCGTTCAAGGTGGTAATCGCGTCCTTGACGTGAACGTGGTAAATCCTGTCGGGAAACGCTCGGATAAATTCGACCGGATCAACTCCCTGCCAATGCAGGTGGCTGGGATCGAAATTGAACCCGAACGCCTCGCGCCGCCCCAACGCATCGAGAGCCCTTTCCGCCGTGTAGATATCGAATGCGATCTCGGTGGGGTGCACTTCCAACGCAAATTTGACCCCGCATTCGTCATAAACATCCAGGATCGGGTTGAACCGATCGGCCAACAGCTTGAAGCCATCGTCGATCATTTTCGCGGACACCGGCGGGAACGAATAGTTCAAGTGCCAGATGCTGGACCCGGTGAACCCGTTGACAATCCCGACCCCCAGTTTCTTGGCGGCGCGGGCGGTGTTTTTGAGTTCCTCCGCGGCCCGTTTGTTCACTCCCGCCGGATTTCCGTCACCCCAGACATGCGGCGGAAGAATGATCTTGTGCCGTTCGTCAATATTGTCCAGGACCGCCTGTCCGGCCAAATGATTACTGATCGCAAAACACTTCAGATCATGTTTCTCCAACTGATCCCGCTTGCGAGCGCAATAGCTGTCGTCCGAGAGTGCCTTGTCGACCTCAAAATGATCGCCCCAACAGGCCAGCTCGATCCCGTCGTAACCGAATTCCCGCGTCTTACGCGCCATGTCATCGAGCTTCAAATCTGCCCACTGGCCAGTAAACAAGGTCACGGGACGAGGCATGGAGTGCTCCTTGGGATGCGAAGAGGTGATGGTACTACGGGTTTTCCGCCCCAGGCCACTTCGTAGTGAGACGAAGTGGATGGCCCGCGGCGAGCCGTTCATTTTGCACTTCATGGCGATCGAACGCAACTCCCGTTACGGCGTCTGCCGCACCGTATACCGGAGATCGTCGAAATAGATTTCCTGGGCGTTACCATCGATCCAGGTGGTAACGATTCCAAAACGGTCGAATCGTCCGCCGGCCTGCCGATGTCCGGTTCCAAGGGGCAAACGAACCTGCTTTTCTTCGCAGCGCAATTCGATCAAGCCCCGCCCGTCGATCGCCGCCGGATCATAGGTCAATTCCCAGGCGTGCGCCGCCCCGTCCGGCAGGATCCGCGGCAAGTCCCGCCCGCCCGCCAGACCGCTCGCTTCGGCAGCCAGTCGATAGGCGGGATAACAGAAAAACCCTTCACTGCTCGGTCCCTCGACGACAATTCCGAGAAAATTGCGAGGAAAACCCGAGCCCTGCTCCGTCGAGACCTTCCAGCTATCCTGGCTATGGAAGAACCCGAGCAGCGTCGTGCTGTCGCTGACGCCCCTGCGCAAACTGAGGCGGCCCGCCATCCGGAGCGGTTGGTCGAGATTGAGCGGATGCAGTCGATCGGCGTACGACGCCATCTTGGTTCCGTCACGGCAATCACCGCGAAAGACGACACCGCCTAATTCACCACGCGCCGCCCCGCCGGCGAAGTTGGTCGTCGAGTATCCAAAATCAAACCGTGGCCGGACCCCGTTGGAAAGGTACTCTCGGCGATTCCCCACCGCGTCCCATGCGGGATCGTCGTCGAACGACTCCTTCTCGCCGTTGATCTCCAGATCATCGAACCAGACTTCGCCACCGTCATCGCAGCTCTTGGGGATGCTCAACAGCCCGCACCGATCAAAGCTTGCGCCGTCCGACTTATGACCATCGTCCAGGTGGCAGATCGACAATTCCTCGTCGATGCGTACGGCGATACTACCCTTGCCACGATTGCCGTCCGGATCGTATTCCAGCGACCAGTTGTGGACTTTTCCCTGGGTAGCGAAACCGCGCAGTTGCTCGCGCCCCGTGTCGGGATCGGTGACGACTTGAAATCCGCCCGGCGAATCGCCACCAGCCCGCCAGCGGCTGGTGGCGTATTCGACATAAGCGTAAAAAACGTCGCCTCGACCGTACAGGCGTAGAAAAATCGAATTGGGAGTGCGCCATTCGTTGACCGTGCGGGAGTTGAAGAATCCGACCAGCAGATGGAATTGCCGGCCGGTACAGGCCAGTTTTCCAGAAACGCGCAAGGGCTGACGGAAATCGAGTGCCGGCATGCGCCGCGCGTAATAGGCCGCTTCCGCGGAAGGCATGAAGAAGCCACCGATCTCTCCCGGACTGCCTCCGGCATGATTGGTGCGACGGTATCCAAAATCCTGCCGAACTGGGCGTGGCGCCGGCTGCAAGGCGCGGTTATTGCGCGACTCCCAACCAGGATCGGTGTCGAACCGTTGAGTGCGCTCCTCGGCGATGACGAGATCCGCGGCGACAAAAAGCGATATCAGGATCGTCCCGATCACGACAGGCCGGCCCGAACCTCTCGCCTTCCGCTGCTCGGCCTGCGATGGGTCAGGCAAAACTCGTTGCGGATGGCTTGCCGACGGCATCCCAAAGAACTCCATAGCGATAGATTTTAAATGTCGGTTTGGACGTACGATAGGCCGGACCGGGCCAGAAATCGATCTGAACAAAATCGGAAATCCACTTCGAGCCGGTGTACATCGGCATGTGCCCATGCGGATGGTCGGCAAAGTTCTGCATGATTACCACGTCGCCGCGCAGGTAAAGCGAGGTACCAGAGAGTTCGAAGCCAACGGCCGTCAACGACGGACCGTGGTCTTTTGCCGAATTCGTACGGTTGAGGCTCGGTCCACCTGCCTCAATCGCTTCGCGTACATAACGAGCGCATGCTCCCGCGGCTTTTGGTTGAGCGTGGCTTTCAAGATGTCGTCCAGCCTTTTCCAGATCCCAGGCCCCTGCCCCGGGCATGCCGGCACCCGGTTTTTCGCCGTTAAGTGCCTTGAAGGTCCCTCTGCCCAGATCGACTCGCCCATCAGGCACAGGCATATTCATCACGCGCCTTTGAAATTCCTCGATGGCGCCGATCGTTTTCGGTCCATTCAGTCCATCCACCGGGATCTGTCGTAATGGCACTGGTCGATTCTTGTTCAATATGGCCGTGCCCAAGTGCTTCACGGCTTGCCCCAGGGACCAGTTGCCCAGCGGTTCGTACCGTTCGGCGTTGGCTCGCTCGGCGTCGGCCACGACGTCGTCGAAGGTGGCGAAACGCAACTTGCGTCGTTTGCGGACACTCTGCTTGCCAGCGGACATCCGTCGTTTCCCTACTGTAGCGCTTCGCGGGCGCGCCCCCCCTGCCGCGACAGACGCGTTTACGCAAAGGATAAAAAAACAGCGAACCGCGAAGGCGCTAGTGAATGGCTGATATCGCGGTTTTCGTGCGGCGCCGGCCGCTTGTCAAGCGGAAATCCACGGGGTGGAAGCCGTCCCAGGCAAAGCGCCCGTCGCCGGCGTTATTTCGTCTTCGGAAAATGTCGCCCCAGCCAGTCGATTACGATCCGATTGAACTCCTCGGGTTGCTCCTGCTGCGTCCAATGTCCGCACGCCTTGATCGTGGCTTTTTCCAAATCGGGAATGACCTTCTCCATGCCATTGGCGGACGACGGCGGCAACACCACGTCGTCTTCAGCTCCCACGTACAGGCAAGGAATGTCGAACTTGCGCGGCTTGTCCTTCGTCAGCTCCCAGTTTCGGTCGATGTTGCGGTACCAGTTAATGCCGCCTGTAAAACCGGTCTTCTGGTAGGTGTCGACAAACACTTTCAACTCGTCGTCGCTCAAGAATAACTCGCCCGTGTAGGATTCGACCGGCTGTTCGAGCATGATCAAGAGCTGAAACTTTCGTTCCGGCGCGTCGGGCGGCAGCTTCGCGAATTTCTCGGCGTTGAACAGCCCGCCGCGACGCATGAAGAGCTGAAACGTCTTGCGGACGTCGGCCGCCAAGGCCCGATCAGCCACGCCGGGCTCTTGGAACTTGACCATGTAGTTGTCCGGCCCACGAAATTGGCGCAACATCGCGATAGGCGGTTGCGGCGACGGCGCGCTCAATGGCGTATTGACGCCGATCACGCCGGCCACCCGGTCCGGGTAAAGGATCGGCATCATCCACACGACGACCCCGCCCCAATCGTGCCCAACGAAGACGGCCTTCTTGATCCCCCGCGCATCGAGCAGGCCGACCAGGTCGCCACACAGTTGATCGATGCTATAGGCTGCGACGTCCTCGGGCCGGTCGCTGGCGCCATAGCCCCGCTGATCAGACGCGATGGCGTGATAGCCAGCCTTGGCGAGCGCCGGCAACTGGTGCCGCCACGAAAACGCGAGCTCGGGAAAGCCGTGACAAAGGACAACCGGAAAGCCCTCCCCCTGCTCGTAAACCGCCAGGTGGATGCCGTTGGTTTCGACCATCGTCGGCCGCGGAAAGTTGGGCATGTCGACCGCTCTCAGTTGACGTGTTCCGGCGCAAATCACAAGCGCTACGGCGCACAGCGTTGCGACAAGTGGACATCGCGCCGCATTGGCAAATTCGGGCATGATAATCTCCTGACGATGGATCGGGGAGATTGTGCCGTGGGTCAGGGCGCTTCATACGATGCTCTCGCTGGTCGGTGCAAACGCCTGTCGTGCGCCACGGCGCTATTGATGGGCGCCGAGACGAGCGCTTGCGAGCGCGTCATGCTGATCCAGACTTCCGCCACGAACAGGTTCACCGCAAAGCCGAGCCACACCACCGTATCCCAAGCCTCGGGAAAGGGCAACCGAAGCGGCGGCATCATCAAAAGCGGAAGCAGAACGCGAAACGTGGCGATCCCCAACCCCAGCGCGTAGCTGCGCAGCATCCATTCCCGGTGCTTGCGGATTTCACGGCGGCGAATCTGATGGTACGCCAAATAGGTTGTCAGCAAGAACAACAGCGCCCCGAAAGTCGACGCGGCCTTGGCCGTAAATGTTCCGAATACCGGCAGCAGCGGCACGATCGCCAGCGCCGAGAAGCCGGCCACCGCGCTAGCGAGAATATACACCCGCCCAGTGACGCGATGGAATTTCGGCCAGCGGTTGCGAATTGCCGGCAGGAATTGCAGCGGTCCGGTCACCATGAAAAAGAAGCCGGATATGATGTGCGTCAGCGTCAGCCACGGCCGCGCGGCGTAGCGATCTTCGAAGACGTTCGACGTCACGTCGGCGGCCGGACCGTCGATCAACACCCTGGTCGTCGTGATAAATCTCACGGTCACGCTGAGCAGCGCCACAAAGGTCAGCAGTAACACGACCGCGAAACCAATCCGCGACAGCACCCGCAGCGCCGCCGGGCTTTGCAGCTTGTTAATCATGAGTTCATTCCTGCGATCGGATTGTAGGCCCGCGGCCGGGCCCGCCCGGAGTCCGGCAACCGCGAGCGGGGGAACTTGTCGTCCCAGGTCTTTCGTTCCCCGCTGCGAAATATTCGTCCCGCCCCGGAAACTCGGGCACTCGATCGGTCTGATCGCAGGGAGTCTCAGGGCCTGCGCGATGTAAGCCGACATTTCCCATATGGGTTGAGCCTGGAACCAATCCAGGCGCGGTCTGGCCACGATTGTAACAACGCGCCCCCCCCCCCCCCCCCGCGTCTAGCGCGTAGTGAGTTTTTCTCCATTTTTTCGCGTTCGACTCCGATTCCAGAGTTCCCGCGGCTGGAATCATGGCCTCCAACGTCTTTCAGCGGGCTGCGGCGCAGGGCATCCCCCTGTCGGGACAAGTCCTGGTTGGCCAGTTTGACGCTCCTACACCTGGATCAGACCAACAGCCGGCGGCGGAATCGCCAGCCGCGCGATGCGGTGGAGAATCGCCGCGAACAAGTTCCGCGTGACGGCCACTTCTGCCAACTGGAACGTCACGTACTTGGCGTGCCGCGTTACCTTGGCCCCAATCTTGATCAGCTTTTCCCGCAGCGTCGTCAGGGACCAGTGTCGCGCCGGTTTCGGCAAGGCTAACCGACGCAGGAAATTGCCCAGGTTGTAGGCCAATGCGAACAACTGCAAGCGGGCCTGGTTGTTCTTGAACGTGCGACAGGAGAGCTTCGTCCACTTTACCGCGTTCTTACCTTCCTTGATCCATTGCTCGGCCGTGCCACGACCGTTGTAAAACTTGACC
>VGZA01000020.1 GCA_016872775.1 Planctomycetota bacterium
GGGGAACGGGGAACGGGGAATGGAGAATGGGGGACGCGGAACGGGGGCCGGGGGTGATCTTTTGGAGAATCGCTGAGGCGCCTGGCGCCGTGATGACGCATTATGATTTGGCGAGTCCCAGGCGACAGTTCATTGGTTTTAACACAAGGTGCACGATGATGTTCCGGCGATTTTACTGGCATTGATGTTCACGACGGCATCCACAGCGGCCTGCTGGGGGCAGGTCCGCATTGGACCGAAACTGGTGGAGGGACGGGAAACACGCAGCGAAGTGGTACAGAAAGCCAAACAAGTACTTTCGATCGCGGGCATGGATATCGATTCACGGTCGGAAAATCGGCAAGTTCAAGCGCTGAAGACAGGAAAAAGGGATGGCGCGGGCCAGGTCACGGTCTCGGCGACAATCGAGCAACTGCAAGTGAACATGTCCGCCCAGGGGATGGATTATGCGTTTGACTCGCAGTCGCCCGACAAGGCGGGGACGTTGGCCTTTGACGGGATACTGCGCGGTATCCATAAGGCGACGATGGGCCGCACTGCGGTGACGACGTTCGACAAGGACGACAAAGTCGTCAGCGTCGCCTTTCAGCCCGATATCCTGTCGACGTTACCTGAGGAGAGCCGCAAGCAGGTAGGGGACCAGCTCAGCCCGGATGCACTGAAGCAAGAAGCGATTCGGGACCTCGATCGATTTCCCAAATCGGCGGTGTCCAAGGGCGACAGCTGGCGGGTCAGCGAAAAGAAGAACCTGGGGAGCGGTCAGGTGATGACGGTTGATGTCGAGTTCACTTACGAAGGACAGGTGAATGTCAACGGCCAGGAGCTGGAAAGAATCACATCCAAGGTGGTGGCGGTCGACTTCGGTCTGGAGAAGAATTCCCCGCTTCCTTTTACGGTCACGAATACCAAGCTCAAGGCCACGGAAACGCGTGGCGAGATCTTATTCGACAACAAGCAGGGGTTAAGTGTCAGCGAGTCCGATTCGACGCGAATCGAAGGCACGATGGACTTTACGATCAATAACATGGACCTGCCGGTGAAACTGGACCTGCGGCTGGTGACATCGCAGAAGTTGATCAAGTAGATCCCACGCGATGGGTCGATCCGCGCGAAGCGTTGGGGATCACCAACGCTTCGCGACTTCGGCCCGCATAAACGCCAGCGCGTCCCTGCAGAGTTGTTCTTCACTTTCGAACATTTTCCGCCAGATCTTCGTGGCCGCCGCCAGTTCCGGCAGTGCCAGCCCAAACGCTTCGACCATCAACCAGCCGTCGTAGTTGATCTGCCGTAACGCGTCGAAGTTCTCGCACCAACGGACATTCCCCTGGCCCGGCGTGCTGCGGTCGTTTTCTGAAATGTGCACGTGGCAGAGCACATCCGCGCAGGAGTGGATCGCGCGGGAGATGCTTTTTTCCTCGATGTTGGCATGAAACGTGTCATACATCATCCGGCAGTTGGGATGGCCGATCTCGCGCACAAATCGGGCGGAGTCGGCATGCGTGTTCAACAGGTAAGTCTCGAACCGGTTCAAGCACTCCACGCCCAGCATGACATGTGTTTTCGCGGCATGTTCGGCGACCTGACGCATGCTGTCGATTCCCCATTTCCATTCGTCGGCGGTCGGCCCTTTGCCGGAAAAATGGCCCAATGCCGAATGGTAGGGACCGACAAGGGTTGTGGCGCCGACCGCTTCGCAACAATCGAGGACTTTTCGGGTCAGCTCTACGCCGCGAGCCCGGATCGCCGGATCGGAACTGATCGGGTTGTCGTCCGCACCGCGCACCGTGACGGCTGTCCGCAACAAGCCGAGCGAATCGAGCCGTTTGCCCCAGGCCGCATAGTCCAATTCGGTATTGAAAATCGGCAGCTCCACGCCGTCGTAGCCCAATCGCTTGATCGATTCCAGAACGGGCAACATTCCGTCGTGCAGTTCCCCGGTCCACAACAGCAGATTCATCCCGAACTTCATTCGCACTCTCCAGAAAGCAACTCGGATCGACGTAGTCTTACCAGAACACGGGCATCGGGCAGCAGATCGCGGATGCAATCCGAGAGCTCCGGCAGGCCGACGCGCCGCATTACCATGTTCAATCGCCTCAGCAGTTTCCCATCCTCGGAATAGTCGTACAAGAATGGATCGGCACAAAATCGGTCGATCAGTGCCGCCATGTTTCGAGCGGGCCGGAGGGCACAACAATCGACGGCCTGGCAAACGCTGGATATATCGATGTTCCGCAGCGCCTGGTAGTACCGATCGAGCGACTCCGGTGCGAGAGCGGCCAGTTCGGCGTCCAACAGCATTTCGACCAGAATATGTCCGACAAAACTCGGACGCATCGACGCATCGTGTCCCAGCAGGTCGCGAATTCGGCGGGTAAACTCCCAGGATAACTCCACAAATGCCCGCGTTCCGTGGAACCACTGGTCATCGTGAAGATGCTGCAGGATGCCGTTGGCGACGGCCGCGATATGCGGAACGGCGCTGACCGCCCAAGGGGTTGCCGTTTTCGATCGAACGCGGTTGGTGCGGTCCGCAACGCGCAGCCAGTCCGGAACAGCCGTCCCCGCCACGAAATAGGGGTCGTGCAGGAATCGCCGTCCATGCGTGAAGTAGTTCATCAGCGTCCGCGCTCGGTCCGCGCTCGGGAATCATGGCAGGTTACCCTGGGGGTCGTTGGGCTGCAACAACCCTTTTCCAATTCGAGGGCGGTGGCATCCGGGGTATCCGGGGTCGTTCGGCTTCGTCGCGCGGATGCGTCCTCCGTACTGATTCGTGGCTCCTCGGTCCCGCCGGGGTCCGGCCCCAACGCCCGGGCCGTCCGACAATCGCGCGTCGAGTTCCCGCGTGGTCACCGGCACGGGCGGTACGCAGGGCGAAAATGGCTCGGGAAACGGCCCTGACGAAGTGACTCCGATCGTCCCGCAAGGTGTTGCCGTGCCGAACCCGTGAGCGCGGCCGAGCTGGCTCAACGATGGGCCGGCGTCGTCTCCCAACGCTCCGGTGAGCGCCACAATCCAGAGAGGATCAACTCGCGGATATAGACCATCTCCTTGGGCAAACGATCATACAACCGCGCGAATAACTCGGCGTGCGAGATCATTTCCTGCATCCAGGCCTCGCGATTGACCGACATCATTGCCTCGAAATCCGATTCGGAAAAACTTTCCAGACCGGTCCAATCGATATCGCGGTATTGGGGCATCCAGCCGAGTGGACTTTCGATGCTGGCGGCGCGGCCGCGGGCCCGTTCGACAATCCATTTGAGGATCCGCATGTTCTCGCCATATCCAGGCCAGAGGTATCGGCCATCGGCCCCTTTGCGAAACCAGTTCACATGGAAAATTCGCGGTGGATTATGGATGCTGCGCCCGAACTGCAGCCAGTGGTTAAAGTAATCGGCCATATGGTAGCCGCAGAAGGGCAGCATAGCGAACGGATCGCGGCGTACCTGACCAACGGTGCCGCTGGCGGCTGCGGTCTTTTCGGAACCCATGGTCGCGGCGGCGTAGATCCCGAAACTCCAGCTTACCGCTTGATAGACCAGTGGCGTCGCGGTACTGCGACGCCCGCCGAAGATGAACGCCGAAATCGGAACTCCCTGCGGATTATCGTACTGCGGGTCGATCGACGGACATTGTGCCAGAGGCGCGGTAAAGCGGGCATTGGGATGGGCCGCCGTTCGGCCGCAGCCCGGCACCCAGTCCTGGCCGGTCCAGTCGATCAGGTGGCGCGGCGGTTCCGGCGCCATGCCCTCCCACCAGACGTCGCCGTCGTCCGTCAAAGCGACGTTGGTAAAAATGGTGTTCGCCCGGATGGCGGCCATCGCGTTGGGGTTCGATTGTTCCGAGGTTCCTGGGGCCACGCCAAAAAAGCCGTACTCCGGATTGATCGCGTAAATCGTCCCGTCCGCCCCCGGTTTGATCCAGGCGATATCGTCGCCGACGGTGGTCACTTTCCAACCTTTTTCCCGCAAGGCGGGCGGTGGAACCATCATCGCGAAGTTGGTCTTGCCGCAGGCGCTGGGGAACGCCGCCGCCACATAAGTCTTCTCACCACCGGGCGATTCGACCCCCAGGATCAACATATGCTCGGCCAGCCAGCCCTCGTGCCGTGCCAGCACCGATGCGATCCGCAGCGCGAAACACTTTTTTCCCAGCAGCGCGTTGCCGCCGTATCCGCTGCCGTAAGACCAGATCGAACTCTCCTCGGGAAAATGAACGACGTACCGGTACTGGCGATTGCAGGGCCAAGGAACGTCCGAATGTCCAGGTTCCAGCGGCATTCCCAAGGAGTGCAGGCACTGCACGAAGTCCCCGCTTCCCAATTGTTCAATCACCGATTGCCCCATCCGCGTCATGATCCGCATGCTGGCGGCGACGTAACGCGAGTCGGTCAGCTGCACGCCGATGTGGGCAATCGGCGAACCCAGCGGTCCCATGCTGAACGGAATCACATACATCGTCCGGCCGCGCATCGAACCGTCGAAGCGCGCCTGCAGCTCGGCCTTCATTTCCTTGGGGTGTACCCAGTTATTGGTCGGCCCCGCATCGCCTTTGCTCAAACTGCAGATGAAGGTGCGATCCTCCATGCGCGCCACGTCGGAGGGGTCCGATCGGGCGAGGTAGGAATTGGGGCGGCGCTCTGCGTTGAGCCGCACAAGTGTGCCGGTGCCGATCATTTCCTCGCACAGTCGGTCGTATTCCTCGACCGACCCATCGCACCAGTGCACCGCATCGGGCTGGCATAACTCTTCGATGGTCTTGACCCAGGCGACCAGCTGCCGGTTGGTGACGTCGCTCGAGGTATACGGCATTCGACAAGTTCCTTTTCGTTCCACGTTACTGGTCGAGGCGGGGGGCTGACAAGGGAGCGCGGACTTGCGGACGATGCGCCGCCGCGTGGCGTGATGAGGCGCTCATGGAACCGCATTCGGGTGGGCGTCGGCGTACCGCGACCCATCCTACGTTCAGCGAACCGACGAAGGCGGCGCGGCTTGTGGATGCCGGCGGTTGCGGGAAAGGGCCCACCAGAGCACGAGTCCAGCGATCGGAATTGTCGCTCCCAGGCCGAACGACAGCGTGTACAGTTTTCGGTCAAACAGAAAACCATGCAGAGGGCTGACGATAGCAACTCCGGCGCCCCAGGCACCCGCGCCCATGCCGGCGATCAATCCTGAACTCTGGCGCGAGTACTCCCCGGTGGCGTAGGCGATCGCGACAATGATGAATCCGGCCGCGGTCGACATGGCCAGAAACATCAAGGCCATTACGAGCGGGAACGCGCTGCAGAACGGCAGCAGAGCCAGCAGCAGGCTCAGCGCGCTCAGCAGCAGGAACAGTAGCCAATGCGCGGCCCGGCGATCGGTCGCGGACTGGATCCAGCGATCGGCGGCCCAGCCCCAGAAAAAATAACCGATCTCCCATCCCAACGGCGGGATCCAGAGGTACGCTCCCAAGGCGGTTTGCGACAAGCCAAATGTCGATTTCAGGTAGCTCGCGGAATAGTAAAGTATGAACCCCAACGGAGAGCCGCCCAGCGCGTAAGCGAACATGAACGCCCAACTTCGGCCGTCGAACCAACTTGGACGTTCCGCCGAGTCGTCGGATTCTTGTGCCGCGATCCGCGCGTGCCGCATGTCGGGCCGTCGGGCGACGAACTGCCAGGCAATTACCCAGGCGACACCGATCAAGCCGGTGAACAGGAATGCGGCGCGCCAGCCCCAGACTGCCTCGATCGGCGTGACGATCCAAGGCGCCACGATGGCGCCCAGGGAACCGCCGCTGTAGGCGATCGCAACGCCCCTCGCCCGGGAGTGCGCGGGCAATGAGAGCATCACCGCGCGCAAGCCGCCGGGAAATGTCGCCCCTTCGCCAAAGCCCAGGAACGCCCTCGCGATCGCTAACTCCCAGAACCCGTTGACCCAGGCGTGGGATGCCGAGGCGACTGTCCAGAACAGTACGGCAGCCGTCATGCCGATCCGCAGTCCAAACCGATCCAGGATCCAACCCCAGACCGGGTTTCCAATCATATAGGCGATCGAAAAACCGGTGATGGCCCAACCATAATCGGTCTCATTGATTTTCGTCGCGTCGCGGATCGTCGGCGCGAGTACCGCCAGCACATTGCGATCGACGTAGCTGATCAAAGAAACCAGCATCATGGCGAATGCGGGAATCCAGATCGGCCATCCCGGCGGCCGGCAATCCGGGGAGTCCGCGGGTGGCACGCCTGGCGCGTTGGATCCGTTGTCCGACATGGCCTGATTCCGAAAATGGCAATGCAGCTCAGGTCCGGGCCGGACCACGGCCACCAATTGAACACCGACTCCCGGCGCTCGTCCATCACCACCCGCGGAAAATCGCCGGAAAGGCCCAAGAAATATCGTTCCGCGTTGCTTGACGGCTCCTGTGGCCTGGAGCGGAAAATCAGCCTTTCTATTTCCGTATCAGTATCTTCCTCAACCCGCGGAAAGAGTCGATAGAATATTGTGCTAAGAAACGACGTTGCCGCCGTGGTGGACCGAGTAACGAATTCCGGCAGAAGGGATAATGACAGAAATGCAACGCGTCAAAGACCTGACGGCAAAACAACGGGGCGAACTGCTGAGGGTACTGGAAGCCCGATTTGAGTCCAACAGCAATCGCCATCCTGGCCTGGAGTGGGCCAAAGTAAAGAAGAGATTGGAAGCCGATGCTGGAAAACTGTGGTCACTCCAGGAAATGGAGAGAACCGGCGGCGAGCCCGACGTTGTTGGCCATGACCGAAAGACAGGGGCGTACATTTTTTGTGATTGCTCGGCGGAGAGCCCTCAAGGCCGCCGAAGTGTCTGTTACGATCGCGACGCTCTGGAGTCCCGCAAGGAAAACAAGCCGAAAACCAGTGCCCTGGAAATGGCGACCGCGATGGGTATTGAGCTGCTTACGGAAGCCCAATATCGGGATCTGCAGCAGCTTGGAAAATTCGATACGAAAACTTCAAGTTGGGTGGAGACACCTTTGGTGATCCGAGAGCTCGGCGGAGCCCTGTTCTGCGATCGTCGCTACAACCAGGTCTTTGTCTACCACAACGGGGCGGAATCGTATTATGCCGCTCGGGGATTCCGTGGCAGGCTTAGCGTGGGTTAATCGAACGATCTCGTTTGTTTGTCCGAACTGCCAGCAAGCGACGGTCCTCAACGGCGGGTTGCGCACTGCGGCCCGATTTGCCCTTCGACTTCCGCGCAGCGAACCGCTGGTGCCGAAGACGCGTAATGGAGTGCATCGATCCTCGTGACGACCGGATGGTCGGGCGAGGGCCATGATGGACAATCCTTATGCGTCACCCGGGAACGATGTCTCGGCGGAAACAGCTCGCCCGCCTTCCCCGCGTCGCTGGGCTGCCGTTGGCTTTTTCATCGTTTTTCTGCCGATCGCTTTCCTTGGAATCCGTGGTCTGTACTTGGATGCACGGTACGCCGCGACGTTGCCGCCGAATGTCGTACGCTGCGAAAACTGCATGCTGGCCGCAATGCTTCTGATCTTCCCGATCGGTCCGATTCTTGGCAGCATTGGTGCCGGTGTCGGTTACGTTTCTGCTATCTTATGCGGTGCTGTGTTCGGTGGCTCGGTCGCCCAGGTTCGCTCCGGGACCTAATCGAGCTTCGGTTATTTCTTCGGTGGTAACCAGCAGGATGAAGAAGAGTACGCCGACAAGATCTCTGTTGCGCATCGCTGCCCGGTGTGGCGTGATTTACGTCGTGGTTTGCTCGGCCATGTTCGGCCTTCAGAGATCGTTGCTGTACTTCCCATCGCACGACGCGCCCGAGGGGAGGCTTTCCGCCTGGTCGGAAGCGGGATTGGTCGTCGGGTACTGCCGCGAGGTTACGAATCCCGACACGGTGTGGCTGATGATGCACGGCAACGCCGGGCAGGCATCGGATCGCGACTATGTCCTTGACCGTCTTCCTGCATCCGATGCGCTCTACGTGCTTGAATATCCGGGATATGGCGCCCGGCCCGGCAAACCGTCCCGCTCATCGTTCGATGACGCGGCCCTTCAGGCATACAATGTCCTTGCCAAGAAGTATCCGGACACGCGGCTCTGCGTCATTGGCGAATCGATTGGCAGCGGTCCCGCGTCGTACTTGGCGACGGCACCGCGTCGGCCCGACAAGCTGGTCCTGATTGTCCCTTTTGACGCCCTGCACCGCGTTGCCTCTCGCCGCTTCTTCATCCTTCCGGTATCGCTGCTGCTGCTCGACCGCTGGGACA
Source organism: Planctomycetota bacterium (assembly GCA_016872775.1). Taxonomy (GTDB): domain Bacteria; phylum Planctomycetota; class Planctomycetia; order Pirellulales; family Pirellulaceae; genus VGZA01. The sequence continues at coordinate 8,251 of VGZA01000020.1, forward strand.
ACGTCGATGCACTTCGATCGTACAGCGGTCCGATCGACATTTTTGGCGCTCGGGATGACGACATCATTCCGTGCGACCACGCCAAGAATCTCGCGGGCCAGTGTCAGCGAGCCCGCTTTCACGAAATTCCCGGCGGTCACAACGACTGGTCGCTCAGCACGCAGGTAAAGATCGAGTATTGAAGGGCTCTAACGATCCACTTAGAGTTTTTTGTGTGATCCATTCAGCTTCCAACCTGGCGCCCGTATTTTACTCAAAGATGTGGTATCGCTACGTCGGGGTAAGTGTGACTACGACACTGGCTGTTTTTAGCAGTGTACTGGGGCCACTTTATTTGTTCGACATTTTGAAAAGGGCGGATGGAAGACCTGGAACCGATGCTGGCATCGCGCTGTCGATCATGGCGGGTCCATTCTGTTCCGTCGCGCTGCTCGGCTGGTTTGATATTCATGCGCGGCGGAAGCCCCTGTTGAGAATTTGCAAGGAAGGTCTCGAACTTAATGTGATTGGCGCTTCGAGCCTTGACGGCGTACCGCTGGTTCCCCCCATCGTGCGCCTGATGTGGCTCATTCTGACACTGCAAGGATTTAAGAAACAAACTGCCTGGATTCCTTGGGAGACGCTGCGCTCCGTGAATGTCGTTGGTTTGCCGATGGTGCGATCGTTGCTTATCGACGCGACGCTTGTATATCCGACATTCCACGGCGATAATTTGACGGCCAAGGTTGGGGATAACATCGGTTTTCGTGATGCTGAGTTTCAGGATCCGTTGGAGTCGATTGCGGCAGCGATTCTCTACTTTGGAAACGACCGCGATGCACGCGATCGCTTGCCGAGCCTGGGCGATTAGTGACCAACCCAGCGTGGCCCTCGCTTCGCTCGGTTGCCGGGAATGCTGACCTTCTTGATGTCGAACTTGATGTCGAAGACGCTGTGCCAGTCGGCAGCGCAACGACTTCTGTGCTCGGTCCGGGGTTGTTCGTGCCCCTTTCATTGGTTCGGGCGGCCTTTTCCTCTCGTTGACGATCGCGGTGGCTCACCGCTAAACTCGTCGCTGATTTGGTACCTTGGGGCGGCAGTAAGGAAAGTGCGGGCATGAGCATCGAGCAGCTTGCGATAAATACGATTCGCACACTTTCGATGGACGGAGTGCAGAAGGCCAACAGCGGTCATCCCGGCACACCGATGGCGTTAGCGCCTGTTGTCTATCAGCTCTGGCAGGAATTCATGCGCTATGATCCGTGCCACCCGAACTGGCCGGCGCGCGACCGGTTCGTGCTTTCGTGTGGCCACGCCAGCATGCTGCTCTTTTCGGTCCTGCATCTGGCCGGAATACGCAAGTCGGACGGGGCCGAATCGTTGGCGATCACGCTGGAAGATTTGAAGAATTTCCGGCAGCTTCACAGTCCGTGCGCCGGGCATCCGGAGTATCGCGAAGCGGCGGGGATCGAGGTGACGACCGGACCGCTGGGCCAGGGGATTGCGACGAGTGTCGGGATGGCGATCGGCGCGAAATGGATGGCGGCGCGCTACGATCGGCCGGGGTACGAGATGTTCGAGTTCGACGTTTTCGCGCTCTGCAGCGACGGCGACCTGATGGAAGGTGTGGGATGCGAAGCGGCATCGATTGCCGGACATTTGAAACTCTCGAATCTCTGCTGGATCTACGACGATAATCGGATCACGATTGAAGGCGAAACCGAGCTGGCGTTCAGCGAGGATGTGGGGCGTCGCTTTGAAGGTTTGGGATGGAATGTGGTGCACGTCGCGGACGCAAATGACCTGACGGCGCTCGCTGAAGGTTTTCGCGCGTTCCTGAACACGACCGATCGTCCGACCCTGATCATTGTGCGCAGCGTGATCGGTTATGGATCGCCCAACAAAGCCAACACGCATGGTGCGCACGGAGCGCCGCTGGGCGAGGAGGAAGTGCGCAAGACGAAGCAGGTCTACGGATGGCCGGCGGACGCGAACTTCCTCGTTCCGGACGAGGTCCGGGCGCATTTCGCCGCGGGGATCGGTAAACGAGGCGGCGCGATTCGAGCCGGCTGGGTGGAGCGATTTGCCGCGTATACGTCGCATTACCCGGAACTGTCGGCCGAACTGCAGGCGATCTGGAGCGGCCAGCGGCCGATGAACTGGGAACACGGTATTCCGACATTTCCGGCCGACGCCAAGGGGCTGGCGACTCGCGTCTCCTCCGGCAAAGTGATTAATAGTCTCGCTCGAAGTTTTCCCTGGTTCCTCGGCGGCTCCGCCGACCTCGCCCCCTCCACGATGACATTGATCGAAGCGCCCGAGGCAGGCCACTTCAGCGGCGAACACTATTCGGGACGGAATTTCCACTTTGGGATCCGCGAACACGGAATGGCGGCGGCGTGCAACGGCATGGCGCTGGTCGGATTACGACCCTATGGCGCGACGTTTTTCGTCTTCAGCGACTATCTCCGTCCCGCGATGCGCCTCAGCGCATTGATGCGGCTTGGAGTGACCTATGTCTTCACCCATGATTCGATCGGACTGGGGGAAGATGGTCCGACGCATCAGCCGGTCGAGCATCTCGCGGCGTGCCGGGCGATCCCCGGACTGATCGTCGCCCGGCCTGGAGACGCCAATGAGGTTTCCGAGATCTACCGCGCCGTATTGTCGATCCACGATCGGCCGTCCGCGCTGGTACTGAGCCGTCAGAATGTTCCGACGTTGGATCGAACGCGCTATGCGCCTGCCACGGGTGCAGCCCAAGGAGCCTATGTGCTGGCGGAGACCTCGTCCAATCCGCGGGCGATCTTGATCGGAACGGGCAGTGAGCTGGCGATCTGCGTGGCGGCGTACGAGTCGCTGGCGGTGGCGGGAATGGCTGTTCGCCTGGTGAGCATGCCCTCGTGGGAGTTGTTCGAACTTCAGCCGGCCGAGTACCGGGCCCAGGTATTGCCCGCGGGGATCACGGCGCGGGTCGCTGTCGAGGCCGGAATCCAACAAGGATGGGAACGGTACTTGGGTCCGCAGGGACGTTTTGTCGGCATGTCGACCTTCGGAGCGTCGGCACCCGCCGGCGTACTCTACAAGCACTTTGGGTTGACCGCGGAACGCGTCGCGGCCGAAGTGAAGGCGGCATTGGAATTAAGTTCCAATTGATCTCAACCATTCAAAGGAGCCTGGCATGCGACTTCAATACGGACGGCTCGTTGGAAGCTTCCTGCTTGTCTGCGCGCTGATCGTCCCATCCAGCACGAGCGCCGACCAACCGGCGCAGGGAGCCCCCGCCGCCGCGACGTCGAAACCGCCGCGCGACCGGCAGGAACTCTATAAGGAACTCGCCGAGAAACTGCACCGCGTCAAGCTGACCGGCAACTTCACCATTCATGGCAAGGACGGCCCGCTGGTGAAAGAGGAGTACTATATTCTCAGCGCGAAGAAGCTTGATCAGGGCGAGATGTGGCTGCTGAACGCACGGATCAAGTACGGCGATCACGATCTTACCGTGCCGCTGCCGTTGGAGATCCAATGGGCTGCGGAGACGCCCGTGATTACGCTCGATAAACTCACCATTCCCGGCCTGGGAACATTTGGCGCGCGCGTCCTGTTTCACGAAAAATCGTATGCCGGAACCTGGTCGCACGACAAAGTCGGCGGGCACCTATTCGGCACTTTCGAGAAAATGAAGGATGAATAACCGGCGACTTGGCCCAAGTCTTGTCCGGCCGATTCCATCGAAATGGTTACACGCGATTGGCGCGCAGTTCGCGTAACGCGTAGTGCGTGTCGCGCCAGCGGATCCCGCCGCTGCGCAGGGCAATCAGCATCGAACGCCACTGGATCCAGATCATCGTCGCGGCGGCGAATGGTAAAGCGAGCGAGCGCCAAGGCGACATCCGTTGCAGGTTCGCCGTTTGAGCTACCAGCGAAAGCAAGATGGCAATCGACCCCAAATTCAGCCACCAGGCGACGCCGCTGTAGATCCCAACTGCTAGAAACGGCCAGACATGCATCATGAAAACGGCCAGTGACGTCGCCGCGACCATCGCGACCTGGTATTCGGCCACCGCAAAGGTGTTCTTTTCCAGTCCCACCACCAGCTCACGAAAACTCGAATACCACTCCACGCTGATCATGCCCATCCCGTTCAGGCACTCGGCGCGGCCGCCACACCGCTTAAGCACTTTCGCCAGCTTCAGATCGTCGTCCGGCCGCATCGCGAGCGCGGCGTGCCCGCCCGCCGCGCGATAATGTTCACGACGAACCAGGTTGAAAGCGCCGATTCCCAGATGAGTGCTGCTGCGCTGATCGCGTACCTTCCACGGGCGCAGATATGCGTAAAAATAGAAAGCGAAGCAGACCACAAACGATTGCAGGAACCAGCCCGGCATGCACGTGTCAGGAGCCATCGTCAAGTGATCCAGGCGGTTTCGCAACGCGAACGGAATCGCACGCCGCAACACGGTGGGCTCGAAAACCACATCGGCATCCGTGAACAACAGCCATTCACCCCGCGATCGATCCGCCCCGTACTGCATCGCATGATTCTTGCCCAGCCATCCTTGGGGAAGCTGCTCGATCGATACGATATTCAGTCGAGGATCGAACGCCTTCATCCGCGCCAGGATCGCGCCGGTGCCGTCCGTGGACCGGTCGTTGACGACGGTGATTTCCAAACGCGGATAGTCGAGTCGCAGCAGGGACCGCAGCGCCTGTTCGATCTGCCGTTCTTCATTCCGCGCCGGCACGATGACCGACACCATCGGCAGTTCCTTTCCCCATTGCGGCGGTTGCTGCTGCAGGTTATCGATTCTGCGGATCCCGAATTGAAAATCGAGGCCGATTACCGTGGCGACGACTAGTGTGCAGGCGGCGATGACGATCAAGCTGATAGAGATCATTGGTATTCCCATGCACCGGATATCGCCAATTCACGCTCGCAGCAGCGCCGGAACGCTCCACGTAGCCCACCTATTTATCCCATTTTGACAATGCAGGGCCTTTTCAACCGGCCAGGGATGGCGGATAGTGGTACGGACCCCTTCAAGGTTCGCAGATTGTATCACGAGGTTACCGGCATCACATGCACGTATTGCAAGCACGCGATCTGAGAAAGACGTTCGGCGAGGGGGAAGCCGCCGTAGAAGCACTCAAGGGAGTGAATTTTGGGGTTCGAACGGGCGAGATGGTGGCGATCATGGGTCGCTCAGGCTCGGGCAAGAGTACGCTCCTGACCTTGCTTGGCGGTGTGGATGTGCCGACGTCGGGCCAGGTGATGTTGGAAGGCAAGGATCTAGCGACGATGGACGACACGGCCCGGACTCTGATTCGGCGCCGTCGCATTGGCTTTGTGTTCCAGTCGTTCAATCTGCTGCCGATCTTGTCGGCGGAGGAGAACGTGGCCTTGCCGCTGGAACTGGACGGAGTGCCGGCGCTCGAAGCGCGGAAGCGGGCCGTCGAGGTATTGGAGTCGGTGGGCCTTTTTTCGCGACGCGGGCATTTGCCGAGCAAGATGTCGGGGGGCGAGCAGCAGCGGGTGGCCATTGCGCGGGCGCTGGTGATTCGGCCGGCGATTCTGCTGGCGGATGAGCCGACAGGCAACCTCGATTCGGTGAATGGGCAGCGTGTGACGGCCATGTTGCGGAAGCTGGTCGAGGAACAGGGGCAGACGATCGTGCTGGTGACTCACGATCCAGGAATGGCGGCCCAGGCTGACCGGATCATCCATCTGGCGGACGGGTATGTCGATCGCGAAGAGACGTCTCTGTCGGCGAATGAAGCTTCGAGTTTCGTGGCGGAGCGGTAGCCCGATGAGTTTGAAGACATTTCGGCGTCGGGCGGTCTTCCAGCGCCCTGGCCGTGCATTTCTGACGGTTGCCAGCATCGTGATCGGTGTGGGAGCAACGGTGGCGATCACGCTGGTCGCCAACACGTCGCGCGATGCCTACAAGCAGATGTTCGCGACGGTGATCGGGAAGGCACAGCTGGAGGTGGTTTCCGCGGACATCGGCGGATTCGATGGCGGAATTCAAGCCGAGATCGAGTCGATCGCGGGTGTTAAAGCGGCCGTGCCGTTGCTCAAGCAATACAGCGTGCTCTATCTCGGGTCGGGTCGGCGCGATGCGGAGGATTCGGACGACGAGGACCGTGAACAGGACCGGGAAGAGGTTGACGGCGGTCGAGATCGTAGCGGCGGCGAAGACGGCGATGAAGCGCGCGATTCTTCGTCGCCTGCGTCCAATCGGGTTCGGCTGCAATTGCTGGGAATCGATCCGGAGCGGGACCGTCTGGTGCGTGATTACGCGGCCAAGGAAGGGCGGGCGATCCAGTCGGGCGACGAAGCGATGATTGACGCCGGGTTTGCCGAGAGTTTAGGGATCAAAGTCGGGCAGGAAGTGCGTTTGATGACGCATTCCGGGATCAAGAACTTTACGGTCACCGGACTCTGGGAGCCGAAGGGTGGCAACACGATTACCCAGGCCGGTCTGGTCTACATTCCGATCGCGCAGGCCCACAAATATTACCGGTACCGAACGCGGAATCATGTCGACTCGATTCAATTGGTCTTGGATTCGGGCGTCAAGACGGAGCAGGTTCGCGAGGAGGTGGCGAAGCTGTTGCCGCAAGGACTGCAGGTGCGTCCACCGGTCTCGGAAACGCAGTTGATGAAAGAGACGTTGTTTGCGACGGAGGAAGGGCTGCACCTGGCGACTTTGTTCTGTGTACTGCTGGCCTGCTTCATCATTCTCAATACGTTTTTCATGAATGTAAGCGAACGGCGGAGGCAGCTGGCGATACTTCGCGCGATTGGCGCGTCGCGTGGGCAGGTGATCGGCGCGATTATTGTCGAGAGTCTGGCGATGGGACTTGTGGGAACCGGTCTGGGGGTCTTGAGCGGTATTGGACTGGCATCGGTGGCGAATCGGATCATTACGAGTGTCTTCGAGGTTCCGCTGCCGGCGATGGAGTTGACTTGGGTTCCTTTTGTTTTGGCGCCATTGATTGGGTTCGGGATGTCGTTTCTGGGGGCGGTTGTTCCGGCCTGGCACGCCGGCACGATTTCGCCGCTGGAGGGGCTGGACCGTGTGTCCCGCGCCGATCTGGCGGGCTCGTCGAGGGGTGTGCGCCTTTCGGGCGCGGCGCTGATCGGAATCGCGGCGATCGGCCTGGGCTGCGTCTATTACCAGCTGGTGCCGAACTCCACCGACAAATACTTCGGCGTGCTGCTGCTGATGGGGGCGGTGTTTCTCTACGAGGTCATCGTCGTGCCCTGTGCGCCGATAATCGTTGCGTTTCTGCGCCCGCTGGTGGGCGTCGAGGCGGAACTGGCATCGCGGCAGATCCTGCGGCATCGGGTGCGCACCAACCTGACGGCGGGCGTGGTCTTCGTCGCGGCCAGCACCGGGATCGGACTAGGCTATGCGATTCTGGATAATGTCGAGGATGTCCGGCAATGGTATCGCCAGGCGATCCGGGGCGACTTTTTCATACGAGCGATGATCCCCGATTTCAAGACGGGCGACTCGGCCGACCTGCCCGAAGCGCTGGGAGATGACCTGCGCAAAGTCCCCGGTATTCGCACTTTGGAATCGATTTCATTCGTGGAGAATCAGATCGGAGAGCAGCAGGTGGTCGTGATCGCGCGGGAATTCTCCGATCCGCAGGAGGTGCCGTTCGACGCGATCAGCGGCGATGCCCGGCAACTGGTCGCCGAACTGATGAACGGCAAGGTCGTGATCGGCAGCGTGTTGGCCCTGCGTCAGAATCTCAAAGTCGGCGACTTCATTGAACTCCAGACGGTCGAGGGTCCACGGAAACTGGAGGTCGCCGGCATTACCAACGATTATCTGGTGGGTGGACTTTCGCTCTACATTCACCGTTCCCTGGGAGAAAAATTGCTGGGGATCACAGGTTGCGACGGATATGTCGCGTTTACCTATCCCGCGAATCGCGATGCGGTTCAGGCGGCGCTCAAGCCGATCGCCAGAAAGCATGGCGTACTGCTGCATACGGTCGGTGACATTCGCAAGATCGTCGAGGACAAAGTTCAAGGCCTGAATACTCTGCTTTGGGCCTTGGTGACGCTGATGTTCGTGGTCGCCTCGTTCGGCGTCGTGAATACGCTGACGATGAATGTCCTGGAGCAGACGCGCGAGCTGGCGATTCTGCGGATCGTGGCGATGACGCGAGCCCAGACGCGGCGGGCGGTCCTCTGTCAGGCGATGGTCATCGGGGCCGTGGGTGTGGTGCCGGGCGTGGGAGCGGGGATCTTTGTCGCCTGGTTGATTAATATTCTGATGGAGCCGAGTATCGGTCATCCGATCGGATTCGGATCGCACCCGTTCTTGGTGACCGGCGCGCTGCTGGGCGGGTTGGGCTTGACAGTTTTCGCGGCCTGGTTGCCGGCACGCCGCGCGTCCAACGTCGATGTCGTCCAGGCATTGCACTACGAATAAGATGAAGACCTCGACCACGATTCTGCTGCTGGTGATCTCCAATCTGTTCATGACCTTTGCCTGGTATGGCCACCTCAAGAATCACAAAGCGTCTCCGCTTTGGATGGTGGTGCTGGCAAGCTGGGGGATTGCGTTTTTTGAGTACTGCTTTCAGGTCCCTGCGAATCGGCTGGGGGCGATTTCCGGCTTGACAACGGCCCAATTAAAGACGATTCAGGAAGTGATCACGCTGTTGGTCTTTGCCGGCTTCTCGATTTTGTACTTGCGGGAGCCGTTCCGCTGGAATTATCTGGTAGGCTTCGCATTGATCGCCGCGGGCGCCGGTTTTGTCTTCCTGAACCTGGGGCGCGGATCGGGTTGAGCGGGACTCGGAAAAAGGGATCGGCGGGATGGACCTGGGGATTTCCGGCAATGGTGCAGTGGTCACGGGCGGCGCCAGCGGGATTGGCCATGCGGCCGCTCGCGGACTGGCCCGGGAAGGCGTCCGCGTCGCACTCTGGGACCTGGCCGATTCGGTAACCGAAGTGGCGCGGCAGATCGCGGCGGAGCACGGTGTCGAAGCGATCGGAGTGCAAGCCGACGTGACCGATGCCGCATCGGTGGCCACGGCCCTCCAAGCGACTCGTGCGACGCTCGGGGCGATCGACCATCTTGTGCATTCCGCCGCGATCGGCTCCGGAAAATTCGGGTTCCCCTTCACGAACCTGATTCCCGAGGATTGGATCAGGACGTTGAACGTGAACATCCTGGGCATGGTTCAAGTCGCGCACGCCGTGGCGCCGACGATGTTGGAGCGTGGCCAGGGAACGATGGTCTTTGTCGCTTCCGTCGCGGGTCAGATCGGTTCGCAGACCGATCCACCTTATAGCGCGTCCAAGGCGGCCAATATCAACTTTGCGCAATGCATGGCCAAGGATCTCGCACCGCGTGGAATCCGCGTGAATACCGTCTGCCCCGGAATGGTGCAGACGGCGTTGAATCGGGCCGTCTGGCAGGCCTGGCACGACCACCAGCCACCGGAGAAGAGGCGCGATTACGAGGATTGGGCCGGAGAAAAGATTCGCAATTTGATCCCAATGGGGAGTTGGCAGACGGCGGAAAATATCGCGGACATGATCGTGTTCTTGTCGAGCCGTCGCTCGTGTCAGGTGACCGGACAGACGATCAATGTGGATGGCGGGTTCGTGATGCACTGGTAGCGCGACGCGGGCCACAATTTCTTGCATAGTCGTTTTTTGCGGGGCGAGAAGATGAGCGAACCGATCATCAGTGTGTCGGGATTACGCGGGATCGTGGGCGACAGTTTGACACCGGAACTGGCGATCCGGTTTTCACTGGCGTTTGCCTCCGATTTGTCCGATGGGCCGGTGGTTCTGTCGCGCGACGGTCGCACGACCGGCCGCATGCTGGCCGACCTGATCCGCGGCGCGCTGTGTGCGGCCGGTCGATCGGTGATCGACGCCGACGTGGCCGCGACACCGACGTTGGGTGTCCTGGTTCGCGCGCGCCGGGCGGCAGGCGGAATCCAGATTTCCGCCAGCCACAATCCGCCCGAATACAACGGCCTGAAACTTTTCGCCCCGGACGGGCGGGTGTTGACCGCGGAGGCGGGACGGGTCGTGCTTCAGAAATTCCAGCAGGGGACACCGAACTGGGTTCCTTATCAGAAGATCGGCAGGGTGGAACCATGTGAGGACACCACGACCGACCACCTGGGACTGGTGACCGCCGTGGTCGATCTGGAACGGATTCGGAGCTTTGGATACCACGTATTGCTCGACGCCAACCACGGCGCCGGCGCATTGCTTGGCCGACGGCTCCTGGAACATCTGGGCTGTCGGGTGACGGTTTTGGGAGCGGAGCCAACGGGGCTGTTCGCGCATCCTCCCGAGCCGACCGCGGAGAATCTGGTGGCGGTGGGAAAACAGGTTCGCGCGGCGAATGCGGTCGTCGGATTCTGCCAGGATCCGGATGCCGATCGGCTGGCATTGATCGACGCTTCCGGAACGTATATCGGTGAGGAATTTACGTTGGCAATCTGCGTCGACCACGTGCTGCGATCCCGCAAGGGCCCGGTCGTAACCAACTGTTCGACCAGCCGCATGACGGAGGATCTGGCGGGCCGCCACGGCGTTCCATTCTTCCGCTCAGCGGTCGGCGAGGCCAACGTCGTCGACTTGATGAAGGCGCGCGGCGCGGTTTTCGGCGGCGAGGGCAACGGTGGGCCAATCGACCCCCAGGTCGGTTTTGTCCGCGATAGTTTTGTCGGCATGGCGCTGGTGCTGGACGCGATGTCCGTCCAAGGAGAGTCGCTGAGCCAGCTGGTTGCGCGGATCCCTCGCTATGCGATTCACAAGTCCAAGGTCGAGTTGCCTCGGGAACGGATCGCAGCCGCGCTGGAGGCGCTGGCCGCCAGTGAGCCGGATGCGGCTTGCGACCGCCTGGATGGACTGCGTCTCGACTGGCCCGGCAAATGGCTCCTGGTTCGGGCCAGCAACACGGAACCGATCGTGCGGGCGATCAGTGAAGCTCCGACCGCGGCGGAAGCCGCCGAGTTGTGCGAACGGGCCGATCGCGTGCTGCGCAGTGTGTAAGCCATCGGTTCCGGGGATTGTTCAATTCGTGGTTATTATTCCGATCGCGACGTCGTCCGTCGTCTTCTCAGCTTGAATTCCACAGGTTTGGAAGCGTAGACTCAAGGACAGGTAAGACCCGGATCGGGTTGTTTTCGGCCGGGCGGCCAATCGGTCGTTCGGCTGGGATTGGGGCCAGCAATTTGTATGAGCAGGTTCGACCATGATTGAACTCGGCGGCGGTGGTGTTGGCGGAGGCCGGATAGCCCGCCGCGGATTCCTGCGGTTCGGGTCGTTGGGCTTCGCCGGATTTTCGCTGGCGGACTGGTTACGCTCGCAAAAAAACGCGCTGGGTGCGGACGCTTCGCAGCGGTCGCGAAATCCGCGCTCCATAATCCTGTTCTGGATGGCTGGCGGACCTTCGCACTTGGATATGTACGATTTGAAGCCTGACGCACCGGCGGAGGTGCGAGGCCCCTTTCGCCCGATCGATACGCGACTGCCCGGACTGCAAGTGTGCGAACTGATGCCGCGGCACGCCGCGATCGCGGATCGACTTGCGGTGGTGCGATCGATCTCCCACGAGCATGGCAATCACGACGACGCGTCCCATTGGATGCAGACCGGCTACCCGCTGCTTGATGCTCGGCAACGCGGGCAGACGCACCCTTGTCAGGGTTCGGTGATCGCTGCGTTGCGCGGCGCGAATCAGACCGATATGCCACCCTATGTATGTATTCCGGAGGATTACCGGCGGCACCTGGGCTTCTATCAGTCGGCGGCCTACTTGAGTTCACGATTCAACGCTGTCAACGCCGGAGGTGACCCAAGCCTGGGAAACTATCGGCCGCCCGATTTCCGATTACCCGAAGAATTGACGCTGGATCGACTGCATGATCGGCGGTTGCTGCGACAGTCGTTCGATCAGTTTCGACGGACTTTGGGGGCGAGTGAAGCCTATGCCGCCTTGGACGATTCCTACCGCGAGGCGATCGACTTGATTACAGGTCGGCGAGCGCGCGAAGCTTTTGACCTGGCGGCGGAGCCTGATGCGTTGAAGCAACGTTACGGCCGGCACGCCTACGGCCAGTCGGCACTGCTGGCGCGACGGCTTGTGCAGGCGGGAGTGACGTTTGTCACGATCAATCTCTACGAGAAGGATGTCGATTGGTGGGATGATCATTACACGATCGAGGTGAATTTACGCAAACGTCTGCCGCTGTACGATCAAGCTTTGGCTGCGCTGATCGAGGACCTCGACGACCGCGGCATGTCCCAGGATGTGATGGTGGCGGCGTTTGGCGAATTTGGCCGTGCACCGCGCATCGATGCCGGCGCGGGTCGCGGGCACTGGCCCGGCGCGATGGCGGCGGTGCTCTGCGGCGGCGGAATACGCGGCGGGCAGATTGTCGGTTCGACGACGGCCGATGGCGGTCGACCGCTCGACCGACCGTTGACCCCTGGCTGCCTGCTGGCGACCATGTATCACGCGATCGGCGTCGATCCCGACCAGTCGCTGCCCGACCGGCAAAATCGCCCCGTGCCGCTGTTGCCCGAGGGGCAACCGATTCGGGAACTTGTGGGATGACATTCCGCTGGCTCAAGGCAACTCAAAGGAAGACGGATCATGGGGAATCGGATCGGAGCGTTGGGGACGATAGCGATCGGGTTGTTGGGGCTGGCGGCGGCGAACGGTGGTGACACCGCGCCCAAGCGACGCGCCTCTGGACTAGACAAAAGGGTTCCCTGGACCAGTTCTCGCGTCCACGGGACACCCGATCCGGCTCCACCGTTTCGCGCCCAGAATGCTTTTCCCAAATTGCGGTTTCACGAGCCGCTGGTGCTGGCTCAAGTGCCTGGACTGCCGCGGTTGGCGGTCGCCGAACGGCCGGGACGTGTGCTTACGTTCGATAATCGGCGGGATGTCGCCGCCGCCGAACTGATGCTCGATATCAAACGCCCCGTGTACGGAATGGCGTTTCATCCCCAATTCGCGACGAATGGATACCTGTACCTGACGTCGATTGTCGATCCGGCCGAATCGCCGCGGGGAAGCCGTATCTCCCGATTCACCGTTTCCCGACCCGACCAACTGCCGCTGCAAGCCGACGCCGGTTCCGAAAAAGTGATTTTCGAATGGCCTTCGGGCGGCCACAACGGAGGTTGCCTGCAGTTTGGCCCGGATGGCTTCCTCTATCTTGCCACCGGGGACGGCAGCGGGATCGCCGATCAGTTGGAAACAGGGCAGGACCTGACCGATTTACTGGGGGCGATCGTCCGCATTGACGTCGATCGTCCGGCGGGCGGACGTGATTATGGAATTCCCGCGGATAATCCGTTTGTCGATCTGGCGCGCGCTCGACCGGAAATCTACTCGTACGGGCATCGTCAGGTCTGGCGGTTTTCGTTTGATCGGCAGGGCCGTCTCTGGGCCGGAGAAGTTGGTCAGGATCTCTGGGAGATGATTTACCTCGTGCAAAAAGGCGGAAATTATGGTTGGAGCGTTCAGGAAGGCGCCCATCCGTTCCGCCCCGAACGCAAACGTGGTCCGACTCCGATCCTGACTCCGCTGGTCGAGCACCCGCATTCCGACTTCCGTTCGATTACCGGCGGCTACGTGACGGAGAGCATGCGGATTCCCGAGCTGCGTGGCACGTATATCTACGGTGACTACGACACCGGCCGGATCTGGGGATTGAAGTACGATGGCAAGTCGGTCAGCGAGCATCGGGAATTGGAAGACACTCAATTGCGAGTTGTTGCCTTCGGCCAGGATGCGGCGGGCGAGGTATTTTTTGTCGATTTCGCTGGCGGCGGCATTCATTGGCTGGTTCCCGCGCCTCCGACGGTCGAATCCACGGACGATTTTCCACGCAAGCTGAGCCAGACCGGCCTGTTCAGTTCCACCAGGGATCTGACTCCGGCGTCCGGCGTGATTCCTTATTCCGTGAATTCAGAACTTTGGTCGGACGGCGCGATCAAGGAGCGTTATCTGGCGGTCCCTGGCGACGAGAAGATTGAATTCGACACGGTGCTCTATCCGAATGGTGCGCCGGGCGCGGAACCGGGTTGGCGGTTTCCCCACGACACGGTGCTCGTCAAGACATTTTCGCTGGAGCTGGAACCGGGCAAGCCGGAGAGTCGCCGCAGGTTGGAAACGCGGTTGTTACATCATAAGCATATGCCGGGGACGGAGGAGTACGGCGACCAGTATTGGCTGGGTTACACCTATGTCTGGAACGACGAGCAGACCGACGCGGAGTTACTTGGCCCGCAGGGCCTGGACCGCAAATTCACGATTCGAGAACGGGGCGCGAGTCGCGAACAGACCTGGCATTTTCCCAGCCGCGCCGAATGCACGCTCTGCCACACCATGGCGGCCAAGTACGCGCTGGGGGTCAATACGCTGCAGATGAACCGCGACCATAACTACGGAGGCGTCGTCGCCAACCAGTTGGAGACTCTGAACCATATCGGGATGTTCACAGAGCCGATGCCCAAACCGGCCTCGAATTATCCGCGTCTCGCCGACTACCGTGACGCGTCGCAGGATCTGCATCTCCGCGCGCGTTCGTATTTACACTCGAATTGCTCGCATTGCCATCGCAAGTGGGGCGGCGGCAACGCCGACTTTATACTGCTGGCCTCCTTGTCGCTGAAGGAAACGGGGATTCTCGGCACCCGCGCGGGGCAGGGAACGTTCGATATTCCCGAAGCGCGGATTCTTCAACCGGGTCGGCCCGACCGGTCGCTGATCCTCGCCCGCATGGGCAAGCTAGGCCTGGGACGCATGCCCCACGTGGCATCCACCGTGGTGGACAACGATGCGCTGCAGTTGCTCGAGGCCTGGATTCGCGCCACCCATTCCGCGGAAGTGCGGGAGCGTACAGGAGTGATCCCCGGTCAACCGTGAGGAGGAGCTGCCAGGGACACGGTTGTTCGGTGTGGCGTGCCGGGACGATTCAAGCGTTGTGGCGGATGGTGATGATATCACCGTCGCGGATCACGTAGTCCTTGGGTTCCTGGCGCATCAGGTTTTGGGCTTTGATTTCCCGTTCGCTGCCGAGGCGGAACAGGTCATCGCAGGTCATCGTCTCGGCGCGTACGAAACCCCGTGCCAGGTCGGTATGGATCGCGCCGGCGGCTTCGACCGCCGTCGACCCGCGGCGGATCAACCAGGTTCGGATCTCCTTTTCGCCGGCGGTGAAAAAGACCATCTGGCCGGAGGCATCCATGATCCGCTGGATCAGTTCCTGCCGGTCAAGGACCATCACGCCCATTTCGGCGCAGAACTCGCCCCGCTCCGCTTCCTCCATCCGAGACAGGTCGCGTTGCATTGCCACGGAGACGGCGGCCGACGGCACTTCCGGCCCCGCGATCTGCGGGAAGCGACCGGGATTCGATTCCAGTTCGGACGTGTTGAAGATCACGAAACGGGGCTTGCGCGCGAATAGCTGGAACGACTTGATGGCACGTTCCTGTTCTGGCGTGAGCGGGATGGTATGCAGCGGCTGACCGCCTTCGATCATTTTCAGCAGCGGTTCCAGCGCTTCCAGTTCCTCAACCTGTTCCTCCCGATTGGCGCGGGGCTTCTTGACCGCGTCCCGCAGCCGTTCAACCCGGCCCGAAACGATATCCAGGTCGGCGATCAGCAGATCGTCGGCAAAGTTGCGCAAGTCCGCCGCCGGATCGGTAGCGTCGTAGGCGGCCACAACGACAATCAGGCAGCCGGCCTCCCGAATCAATGCCAGTTTTTGGGCGCTGCCTTCGTGGGATCGGCTGAGCCCGGGCGTATCGACGATCTCCAGCCGTGCATGCGTTTCTTTCTTCGGCTTGTAGATTTCGTAAAGCCGTTTCATGCGCGGATCGAGCACCTCGGTCATGTGACTCTGGGTGACGTGCGCAAGAGCTGGATCGGCGTCAACGCCGGTGAGCCAGGAGAACAGAGTGCTTTTACCCGAGCCTTGATAGCCGACAATACCGATTTTCATCCCAACTCCCGCGCCGAGGCTCGTTGCTCCAACCCGCTCCGTATTTCCAGCAGGTGATGTTCTATCGCTTGGGTTTGCGTTTTGTCCAGGGTGGACCCGCCAAAGCGGACCTGATAGAAGGCGCGGATAATGCGGCGGCATGGATCGATCAACTCTGGTGCGCGTTCCGCGAGCAGGTTCACCAGCTGCCGGCCAAACTCCTCGGGAGTCTGCGAAGCCGCGCGGCGCCAGCCGTGGCGGGCCATGACCCGTTCGAATTGAAGATAGAACTCCGTCATGCGGCGATGGCGATCCGGAACGGTTTCCCTTGACAGTCGCAACTTGATTTGCATCCGGCGCCACCAGGAGGCCAGCCGCGCCCCGTACCATTGACGCATTCGCAGAACGATCCAGGTTGCGAGCACCAGTATGATTGCCACCAGACTTACCCGCCAGATTTGAGCCCAGATCGATCGTTCCGAAGCGTGCCATGATTGCCAGAGCGAATTCAAGATCACGTCGTAGTTAATCGAGGCCAGCATATACTCGGCCAACTCGTCCGGCCCAAGCTCGGTGCCGCGTCGAGTTGCCTGCGGATGGAAGCCGAGCACATAGTCGTTCCAGAGAAATTGGGCATAGTCCAATACATTTCCCAGTCGATCGAGAAACGACATTTCGGGTGCGGTCGCCAGGAAGGCGGAACTGCCGGGGGTCGGGTCCAATCGCAACCATCCGCCCGAGGGATAGTTGGACACGTCGACGATCCCGGCCGCCAGCAGGTCGGTGGGGCGCATGTAGACCTCGACCCAGGCGTGCGCATCCGATTGCCGAACCAGATAATAGTCCCCTAGACGGTTGTATTCGCCGCCGTGGTATCCGACGACGAGCCGAGCGGGGATCCCCTGGGTTCGCAGCATCAGCGCCAGCGCACTTGCGAAATACTCGCAGTGTCCCTGCTTATGATTTGCGACGAAGTCCTCGATCGGATCGAGTTCCTCGTTGCGGGCGAAATTGAAATTCAGCGTATATTGGTATCTCCCCGATTCGGTGAAATGCCTCTCCAGCGCCTTGGCCTGTTTGTACCAGTCCATTCCCTCACTCTGTTCCGCGCGCAACACTTCATCGGCGACCCGACGCAAGATCGGGAATTGTTCGCGAAATTGCCGTTCCTCATTGTCGTTCATCAAGGGCCGAGGTCCGGAAATCGGGACGACCTGCATCGATCGGCCACCGCGAAGGCCGTCGGTGCCGAGAGTGTAATAGAAAGGTTGGGCGCTTGGTGTCGAGTCGCGTGGGGGCGAGAGACGCACGATCCGGCCATTCGCATTGTCCATGAACAGTTCCGGCGGCGTGCCTGCGACGGCCCGGGGCGGAAATACCGAGAACACCGTGCTGTCGGTCGTGGGGGCGAGGTAGATATGCTGCAGAACGATGTTATTCGACGTCGTGGCAGCCGGCACTTTTACCAGCGTGTCCTGCTGGGACGGCTGCCAGACCGCCGAACGATCGCGTTGGCTGTAGTTGGTGAGCACCAGTCCACGGAAGTATGGTTCCTCGACCAGAATGTACGGGTTACCGCTGCGGGCTTCCTCGAGTCCAACCCGCATTGCGATCTCGTCGCTCTGCAGCACTTTCCCCATTTCGTCGAGCGAAACCCGGGGCGAAAAGCCGACCGTCGACTGCCGAGCGCCCCGCCCGGACTGCCACGATAGATTCGGCACGCGTCGCATTGCGTAGAAAGCAAACACGGCAAAGACGACGGAGATCAGGCAAATCGCGCCGATCTGGCGCATGAACGGAAAACAAAGCAACTGCCCGTCGGTGAGTGCCGGTTCCACGACCAGCGCATCGCCGCGGATCCAAGCCTGCGAATTGTCGGATTCGCTGCCGGTCGAATTGGCTGTCAAGCGAGTCCCCGCCGGTGCCGTTTCGCGTAACACGTAGAACAAGGTCAACGTGACAAAATTCAGGATCATGAATACGACCAGCAGCATGCCAAATTCGACGCCGACATTCAATGCGGCCGCCACAACCACCTCCAGCAGGCTCAGCACGATCAGCAGCCAGTAAATGCTATGCCGCTTTTCCAGATAGAGCAGCATCACCTGCAGGAAGATCAGCAGGTTGGTTATTGTCTCCAGGCGGTTGCGATCCTCCCGTCCAGCAATGTTGGAGAACGAATAGACCAGGAACAACAGCGTGGCGGTGCCGGCGACAGGGCGGCCGATTCCGAATCCCAGCGTGTCGGTGAAGAACAGCGATGTGACGGCGACCAGCGCCATCGCCAGCGGATAGACAATGTCACCCTTGCCCAGCCCCAGGAAGATCGAGCCGAGAACGGTGAGCAGCGCGACGCTGATCTGAAAAATACGTTCGACTTTCATACGACAACCGTGGTCCGAATTTTCTCAGGACTCGCCCAAAAACAGTTGCTTGAATCGTGAGGAACCGACTTCGATCCATTGCAGTTCCGTACCGTCGGCCACCGCAGGCATCTGGGGGTCAGGCGCTCGCGTACTGGCGACGATGACCTTGGTCCCGCTGGAGGCGTTGCGCAGGGAGGCCAAATTCAGCTTCGCGGGTTCGTACCCGCTTCCGGGTTGGACCTCCGCAAGGTACTCGAGGACTTCCCGTGCCAACAACGGCGAAGCGGCGCGATCCCAGCTGCGCGTCTCCTGGCCGACGATCGCCAACGTCAGGTTGCCCGCCGCCCGGTGGCAGATATCGGCGACGATCGTGCCGGCGAAACTGACGGTCCATTCGACGGCCAGCTGGTGACGCTCCTCCGCGGTTGACGGGTTCCAGAGATCGACGATCAGAATCAGGTCCTTGTTCCGGCGCTGTTCGAACTGCAGGACCGCCATCCCGCCGATCTTGGCGGAAGTTCTCCAATGGATCCAGCGTCGGCTGTCGCCAGGTCGCCACTCGCGCAGCCCGTAATAATCACCTTCGGAGAAACCTCGGCGCTGTGCTGTCGCCCGAGTCCGTTCCGACTGCTGGCCCTCCGATTCCCTCGCGCCGATGAATTGCGACCACTGCGAAGTGAGTCGTCCCAGCCGGGGCGTCACCAGGATTTCGTCGACGAGGTTGATCGCGCGCTCTCCGGCGACGAAGCCCCAGGGAAAACGAGTGGAAACCGCGGACGCGGTGATTTGGATCCGGCCGCGCCGCGTCGGGCGAACCGCGTAATGCGTCCGGACCGTCGTGCCGGCGGGAACGGACGGGATCAGCACCCGCGAAACGCGGATGTCCGACGTCGTTATCGGATTCAGCGATTCCACGCGATCGCGGACTTCCAGCGCCCAGGATGCCAAGCGCCGGCGCCGATTCTCCACCAGCAATTCGACACCCAGTGGCATTCCCGCTTCCACACTCGACGCCACGCGGCGCGACACCCGCAAGTTCGAAAGCGTCGCCGTGACGATCCGCCAGCTGAAGACGATCGGGCCAATCATGATCGCCGCGATCACCAGCAACAGATTGACTTCACGGAAAACCGCGCCGCCAATCACAAACAACAGCATGAACAGGTAATAGACGCCTTCGCGGGTCAGGCGAGTGGGATGTGCCATGGCAGGACCAGCTATTAAGTCGGTACCGGTACACTCTCCACTAATCGCCCGATCAGCGATTCCACCGCCGCGCGGTGCGCTCCCTGGAGGTGCGTTCGTGAAATCACTCGATGCGCGAGAATTGGAACCGAGAGCTGTTTGATGTCGTCGGGTGTCACGTACGATCGACCGCCGACCAGCGCGCCGGCCTGCGCCGCCCGATACAAGCAAAGCGCCCCACGCGTGCTGACTCCGACATGCAAGTCGGGTGATTTGCGAGTCGCCTCGACGATGTCCAGGATGTAATCGTACAACGACTCGTCCACTTCGATGTCCCGCACCGCCCGTTGCAACGTCATCACCTGTTCGCACGATAGGACCGGCGCAAGGTCGTCGATTGGCTGTCCCATCCGATGACTGGTGAGCACCTGACGCTCGTCCTCCCGCAGCGGATATCCCATCGACACCCGCAACAGAAATCGATCCATCTGGCTCTCCGGTAAGGCATAAGTCCCTTCAAATTCGAACGGATTCTGCGTGGCAATCACCATGAATGGGCGCGGCAATTCATGCGTCTTGCCGTCCACCGTCACCTGCCCGTCACTCATCGCTTCCAAGAGTGCGCTCTGCGTACGGGGCGGCGCGCGGTTGATTTCGTCCGCCAAGACGATGTTGGCGAAAATCGGTCCCTTGTTGTAGACAAATTCGAGCGACTTCGAATTGAAGACGCTGCTGCCAACAATGTCGCTCGGCAGCAGGTCAGGAGTGAACTGAATCCGGCAGAATTCGCCCGCGACGCTCTTCGCTAATGCCTTACCCACCAACGTCTTACCGACGCCAGGGACATCCTCAAGCAATAGATGTTCCCCCGCCAATAGCGCGATGACCGTCAACCGAATCACTTCGTCCTTTCCAAAGACCACTTGCCCCATGTTCGACTGGAGCTGGCCGACAAGTTCGCGCAAAGCCACCGGTACGCCATCGTCGTCGCCGACGGGCCGATTCAACTGCATCCGACCGATCTCCCCGGGGGCGGGAATTTCGCGCCAACCCGTTTCGAACGTAATTCGTGGTCTTGGTGTGGATTCGAACGAGCCATGAGCATAGCCTACCAAAGTAACGGCTGCCAGAATCCCGGCGGCGTGCACCGGGTTCCGCCCGACTCGGTTTTCCCCCAGGACTCCGTGTGACCTGGGCTGCCTGGGGTGCCTTCCCGGCCTGTTTACGGAGCGATGCCAGTTACGGTTCGACCGTCCGCCGTCCGCACAGGCAATCGCGCAACCCCCTTTACAATTTACTAGTACCCTCTACTATAAGTATATTGAGATCGGCGACGTTCCCGTCGTGGCGATTCCCGACCGATTGCCTGGACCGCTTGCTTGAATCGTTCTTTCGGGCAGATTGGGTGGGAGCCGCCATGGTCGGCAGGGAGGAGAGCGGGCCATGGAGCGTCTGCCGATCGATCTTTTCGTGGCTGCCTACCTTCTGGCGGCTTGGGCCTGGAATCTACCCGACAGCTATCTGTTGAAGCGCGCGATCGCTCCATGGCGATCGGCCATTCTGTATCTCGGACTCTGGCACGGCTGGAACATGTTCGCGCCCGAGCCGTTGATGGTCAATCGCCGCTGGGAGGCCTGGTTGAGTTTTGCGGACGGCAGCCAGGCGATCTGGCGGCCGCCGCATTGCAGTGAACTCGGCTGGTTCGCCGCGTTTTTGGAAGTGCGCGACCGCAAGTTCCTCGACAATCTGGCTCAGGAGTCGATGCGGTTCCTGCGCCCCGCGTTCTGCGAATATCTGGCGCGAGCATTTTCCAGTTGGCAACGGCAGGTGACGGGCGTGGAATTGGCGCTCTATCAGCAACCCGTCGCACCGCCGAACGGTGCCCCGACGAGCCAACCGTGGGAGCGAAAAACGCTGTGGGTGTTGGACGTTTCCCCGCTGACGCGGTCGCGCACGATTCGAGCTGACAGCGGGAACGCGGGGATCGATCGATCCAGCGCGCAGGAGTTACGGCGATGATCGCGTGGGAACATGTCGGCGCGGCCTGGACGCAGTTCTTCCATTCCCAGACTTTGCCGTCGACGATCGGTCTGTTCCGCATCGTCTGGGGCTTGCTGTTGATCGCCAATGGTATTGTGCTGATTCGAGACGTCAACAGGTATTTTGGTCCCGGGGGCCTGTTGTCGGCATCCGAATATCGTGCCTCGTACGGACGATCCCGCCTTTGCCTTTTTCGTTGGCTGCCGGAATCGAACATGACGGCCCCACTCCTGCTGGCCGTGCATCTCCTGGCGGCAGTCGGACTGACGGTCGGATTCTGTACGCGGCTGAGCGGCGTAATTGTGTTTGTGACACTAGTATCGTTCCATCACCGCAATCCGGCCGTATTCCATTCCGGCGATTCGTTGATGCGATTGCTTACGTTTCTGTTGATATTCAGTCGGTCCGGCGCATGGCTGTCAGTCGATGTCTGGCTGGCGACCGGAGAACTCGGCGCGAATTCGATCGCGTCCGCCTGGTGCGAGCGCCTAATGCAGTTGCAAGTCAGCATTGTCTATTTGCGCACGGTGCACTGGAAATTGCGCGGCAAGTGTTGGCCGGAGGGAACCGCGGCCTATTATCCGACGCAGATCGAGGCGTTTCGGCGCGTTCGTTTGCCGAATTGCCTGCGCGGTATTGTCTGGACTCGACTGGCCACCTGGGGGACGCTGGCGACGCAGATCGCGATCGGAGTAGGGGTCTGGATCGAGGATTTGCGGTGGATGGTGCTTCTGGCGGGAATGGCCTTGCATCTTACCTTCGAGGTGTTTTTGAACCTGCAGTTTTTCGGCGCGATCATGATCAGCTCCTACCTGTTGTTCCTCGATCCGGTGGTCGTCGATCGCCTGTTGCGTCGGTCGGTATTCGACGAGGTGCGGGTCGAGCGGGCGTCAGTGGATCGCACTTTCGATGCGTGCGTTGCGCAGTCGCAGTGCGTTGCCGATGACACACAGCGAGCTGAACATCATCGCGGTGGCGGCGAACATTGGATGCAGCGAGATCCCGGTCACGGGGACGAGTGCTCCCGCGGCCAGCGGAATGCCGATGATGTTGTACGAGAAAGCGAACACCAGATTCTGACGGATATTTCGCATCACAGCGCGACTGAGCTGTACCGCGCGCACAACACCGGTCAGGTCGCCGCCGATCAGACTGACGCTGGCGGCTTCGATCGCGATGTCGCTTCCCGTGCCCATGGCGACACCGACGGTGGCGGCAGCCAGGGCCGGCGCGTCGTTGATTCCGTCGCCCACCATGACCACGACCGGCGATTGCGGTTGGGCGACCGGAACAGCCGATCGCGGCAGGCGAAGTTCACGAATCCGGCGGATCTTGTCGTCGGGACGGAGCGAGGCCTCGATTGTCTCGATGCCCAGTTTTCCGCCGATCGAGGCGGCGGTCGAGGCATGGTCGCCGGTCAGCATCACCGTGGCGATTCCCATCTGGTGCAAGGCCGCGATGACTTGGGGACCGGTTGGTTTGATCGTGTCCGCGACGACCATCCTCCCCGAGTAAGCCCCCGACTCGGCGATCCAGACAATGGTAGCGCCCTGGGCACGGTAGGCATCGACGTCGTCGCTTTCATCCGGCAAGCCATGAACGCCGGCCTTGCGCAGAAATTCACGATTGCCCGCCAGGATCTGGCGTCCGTCGATCCAACCCCGCACGCCTCCACCCTGGACGGCACCGACGTCGGTAGCCTCGCCAAGAACCGTGCCGGAACGTTCGGCTTCCGCGAGGATCGCCCGCGCGATCGGATGCGCGCTGTGGCGTTCGAGCGCCGCGACACGACGCAGCAGTTCGGCTTCGCCGCCTCCGACCGCGCGAACCTCGACGAGTCGCGGACGGCCCTCCGTCAGCGTCCCGGTCTTGTCAAACGCGACGATCGTCGTTCGCTCCAGGATCTCCAGAACCTCCACCTCGCGGATCAGCACGCCGGCGCGGGCGCCTCGCCCCATGCCAACCATGATCGACATGGGAGTGGCCAGGCCCAGAGCGCAAGGGCAGGCGATGACCAGCACCGAAATCGAACTGGTCAATGCCCGTACGAGGCCCTCCTGGCCGCCAAATCGCCACCAGGCCAGAAACGCGATCAGCGCGACGCCGACGACCGCGGGCACAAACCAAAAGGAAACCCGATCGGCGTAGCGCTGAATCGGCGCGCGGCTGCGTTGTGCCTCGGCGACCAGTTGCACGATGCGAGCCAGTGTTCCCTGGTTTCCCAACCGAGTGGCTGCGACGAGCAGCGACCCGCTCAGATTCATCGTCCCACCGAACAACTCATCCCCCGGCTTTTTCTCCACCGGCATCGGCTCTCCCGTCAGCATCGACTCGTCGATCGTGGAAGATCCCTCGTTAATCACGCAGTCCACCGGGACACGATCACCGGGCAAGACACGCAGCTGGTCGCCCGGTACCACCGACTCGATCGCGACTTGTTCGTCGCCAGCCGGCGTAACCCGCCGTACGACCGCCGGCTGCAGTTCCAGCAGTCCGCGGATCGCGTCGCCGGTCCGATGGCGGGCGCGAATCTCCAGGACCTGGCCGACAAGAACCAGAATCGTGATCACCACCGCCGATTCCACGTACTGCATCGGTTCACCGTGGTGCAGCATCGACTCCGGGAACCAGTCCGGCCGCAGCAAAGCAATGGCGCTCTCCAGCATCGCGGCGCCGATCCCCAATCCGATCAAGGAGAACATGTTCAGGTTGCGGGTACGAACCGATTGCCAGGCCCGCAGGAAGAGGAACCCGCCCGGCCAGAATGCCACCAGCGCGGCCAGCACGAAATTCACCAGCTGCAGATACCGTGGCAGGCCATGGCCACGGATCATGCTCGACATCGCGGTTGCCAGTACCGGCAGGCCCAGGATCAAACTGCCGGCCAACCGGCGCTGCATAATGCGGAGTTCCTGCTGGTAGACGTCGGAAGCGGCACCTGGCAGCTCAGGTTCGAGTGCCATCCCGCAAATCGGACAATCGCCAGGAACGAGGCTGCGCGCGCTGGGGCACATTGAGCAGATGTAAACGATGCCCTCCTGCGTACCTGTTGTTCGTACGCTGGCAGGCAAGCCGGCGTGGCATGAACCGTGGTCGATTGTCGTCGTCGCCGCCGCCGCCTGGGTCGAGCCGCAACAGGTACCGGCGGGCGAAGACCCTCCTAGATCCAAAGGCACCATCGAGCCCGATCCCCGGGCCGGCTTCCCGCTTTCGCCGGCCAAAAACCGCTGCTGGCACCTGGGACAACAGAAATAGAACCGAACTCCATCGCGATCGGCAAAGATCGCACTCGATTCCTCGACGGTCATTCCGCATATGGGGTCAGTCGCCATGCCCCAATTGAACCGCAGACGTGACGGGACGTCCACTCGGTACCGTTTGACCGCGTCCCCGGCGTGGCAGCGCCGCGCGGATCGGTGGCAACGGCCGCCGATAGCCGCTAGAATATCGGGCGCGTTCCAACCCGCGCATCGGAGTTCCAAGATGTTCTCCACGAATCAGGAACCGCAATTTCTTATCGCGCTCGCGACGTTGAGTTACCTGTTGACTGCCGCGCCCGACATTCGCGATGCCACCGCGCAGCAGGGATTACAATCGACGGTCAGGGCCGGTCGCGTCGTGGTGTCGGACGGCTTCTACGAGCGGTTTGGGATTCGCTGGGGGATTCACGGTCGCGGGTTCTTTTTTGATAACGGCGGGCCGGGTCCGGTGCCGGTGTTCGGCGGGTTTGATCCCAATACGCAAGGACAATTCGGATTTGCCGGACGGAACGGATACTTCAACCTGTTCGCAGCCAATGGCAACAGTCGATCGATCGTGTCCAACAGTGCGATTCTGACCTTGCCGAACGGCGGCTATGGCGAGGTCATGAGTTCCGAGTTGCGGCCATTTGTGACGGGAGTCGTTCCGGTGGTTGGCGACGGCAGCACGAGTCTGCTTGAGGAGCGACTACACCGGCTGCGCAGCGGCGAACGCGGTTCGATGGTTCGTCGTCGTGTCGAGGCGCCGGCCGATCCGGGATTTGGGGCCGAAGGTGAGTTGTCGCGAGACCGATCGGTGGAAGCATCACGATCATCGTCGAGCTCGGCGGGCAGTTCGGCTGTACGAGGTGACCTGAGTTTGGCGGAAATCCGGCGGCGGCAAGCCGCGGATGACGCGGCTCGCGATACGGCCGTTTTGGAGCTGCGCGATAAAGGCCGTCAGCATGAGGCGCGTGGTGAATTGGGAGCGGCACGCGTTTTTTACCAGCAGGCACTGAAGCGGGCGCAGAGCACGGTAGCCGAGGAACTCCGCGGCAAACTCGAAGAACTGGCGACGAAACGCTGATCGAATTGGACAGCGCCACTTTGCTGGCTCGGAGTACCTCGGCAGCGGCATAAACTGGGTCCAGCCCGGTCGAGTGTACCGGCCCCGCGCACCAACCGACGTCGCCGAGACCGAAACGGTAACGACGACGAATCGTGGCGATCGAACCGGCGTTCGTGTGCTGTGCCCGTGGCAGCCCGCCGCAAAGCGGCGCTGTTCATTTAATCGTCGCTGGAACTGCGCATCGACGCTCCGAAGAGCCTGTAGGCGTAATACAGCACCGCCAGAATCGACTGCAATGTAGCCGCGACGTAGGTCAATGCGGCCGCGTTCAGCACGCGGTTGACCGGGCCCATATCCTGATGTGCCACGATACCCAATCCCACCAGTTCCGCCTTGGCCCTGGAACTGGCATTGAATTCGACCGGCAAATTGATGATCTGAAACGCAGCGACGCTGCCGAAAAGCAACAGTCCGATGATCGCCAGCATTTTCAGGTGGAACCCGATGCCGATCATCAGCAGGATCATGCCGATCCCACTGCCGAAGTTCGCGATGGGGACCGCCATGTTACGGATTCCCAGCGCCAGGTAGCCGTGCGCGTGCTGCAGGGCATGGCCGGCCTCATGGGCGGCGATTCCCACCGCGGTCAGTGAGTGGCTCTGATAAACTTCCGGGCTCAGCCTCAAGACGCGCGCGCGCGGGTCGTAATGGTCGCTCATGTGACCTGGAACCTGTTCGATCTCCACGTCGTTCAACCCCGCGGAATCGAGAATCCGGCGTGCGGCTCCGAATCCGGTCGTCTTGGCGGGAATCTGTTGCCCGCGATGGTAGGCCGATGAAACCAGCCCCTGCGCGATCAGGCCCAGTATCACCGCTGGGGAGATCGCCAACAGGTAAAGGAAGTCGTAATACATGAACATGGAATTTCCTCCCGAACTATTTTCCGCCCTCGTTCAAATCCCTCGGTCAAGCCCGTCTTTCGTTGAGTTATTCGCCGCGTCGACCCCAGTCTGAAACGCGGACGGGTTTTTCTCCCCTGGGAGCCGATCGCCCGATCAATTGTTGGTCGTTATCGCCTTGACGACAAGTTCGCAGCCAGCTCGATTTCGGCCGGACTTTGTCGGCCGGCCTATTTTACGGGCCGAACGGTCTGAACTAATATGGGGTACGGAAGATAATGTTCTGTTCGGACCGCGCCGGACTTGATAATCGCACCGATTGTCGCGGTCATAACCCTTGACAGCTCTGGTAATCATGATACGCAATTTGATCGATTTTCCCGCTTCGGTTCGAGTCGGAATGCAACGAAACTCGCTGGGCGTATCGCGGCCCGCGATGCGGAACGGCGCCCTGGCGATGGTGCTGGGCCTGGCGTTTGTCGCCGGTTGTGGTGTCGACAAGAGTAAACTCGCCGCGCTGCTCCCGGTGGACGAACTTCCCGCGGATCTGGCTCTGCGGGACATGATCGATGCCACCACGGACAGTGCTTACCTGAATCGAAGGCTCAACCTTCGCGATCACGCTGCCTGGCAGATCGTCCATGGAATTCTGGCTTACGAACACGATTTTATTGTTTCCGATGAACAGGGACGGCTGGTCCCGGCACTCCAGCACCTGCTCGACGGTGGGGAGATGCAAGGTTGGGTATTGCGGCCTGGTGTCGAATTGAGCGAGAGCGGGCGTCGCGGTATCGTCGCGGTGCTCGACGCCGGAAGCACCATTGGGCAAGGACACGCCGACCAGTGGCTTGGATATCTGGCCGATTGCAATCTGCCGATCGATCAGGTGATCAAAGTCGCCGGACGGGATTACACCCTGGCGGATATGTTGCGGCAAGCGGAATGGGACGTGCCAGCGAACGAGACGCGTGAGTACAGTTGGACATTGATGGCATTAACCACCTACTTTCCGACCAGCCACGAGTGGACCGCGAGCGACGGGAAACGATGGTCCGTGCCTCAATTGCTGGAGACGGAGGTCGGCCACGATCTGTCGGGCAGTGCCTGCGGAGGCACGCATCGCATGGGCGGAATCGTCATGGCATTGAACCGTCACAAGCAGCAGGGCGGTGCGCTGGAGGGAGCCTGGGCCGCGGCGGACGAGAAAGTGCGGGAGTGCCGGTTGCTTGCCCGCGAGTACCAGAACGCCGACGGTTCGTTATCGACCCGTTTCTTTTCCGGTCCGGGGAGCTCACTCGAAATCAAAACCAGCCTGCATGCGACGGGACATACTTTCGAGTTTCTGGTGATGGCGTCTAACGATCAGCAGGTCCGGGAAGATTGGCTGCGCCGCGCCGCGGTGAATCTGTGCGAGTTACTCGAAGCGACTTCCGATGTCGATCTCGAATGCGGAGCGCTCTATCACGCCATTCGCGGTTTGACGCTATACCGTGAACGGCTTTTCGGCAGTCGACCATTTCCGCGCGAAAAAATACTGCCTCGTAGCGCGAAACTTGGTAGCACGAAACTTGTTTCGTGATTCGCAGCGCCAAACGTGTTTCGCAACTCGAAGCGCGAAACTTATTTCGGCGTGGCTGCTCGATCTCGAAACAAGTTTCGTGCTACGCGCGACCGCCGACGACGGGAGTGCGCAGGGTGCCGATCGGCGCGAGTGTCGCTTCGAGCAGGTCGCCTGGTTGGAGATAGGTGCCGGTGGAGTTTCCCACGCCGGCGGGCGTGCCCGTGGAGATAATATCGCCCGGCTCCAATGTCACAAAACTGGAAATGAACTCAATGACCGCGGCCACGGAAAAAATCTGTTGAGCCGTGGTCGCATCCTGCATCGTTCGTCCGTTCCGTTGCAACCGCATCGTGACGGACTGGGGATCGGGCAGGTCATCCGCGGACAGAATGGCGGGGCCGCATGGGCAGAATCCGTCGTGCCATTTGCCGTGCAGCCAGTCAAAAAAACTGTCGCGCTCGCGTTTCTTTCTTCCCGGATTGGGCCGGAACTTTCGATCGGAGATGTCGTTCACGATCGTGTAACCGGCGACTGACTTCAGCGCATCCGATTCCCGTACTCCTTTACACTTTTCGCCGATCACCACCGCCAACTCCAGTTCCCAGTCGATTGCGTGAGGCGAAACGGCGGGGATTGTCAGGGGCGCATCGGGATCGACGAGTGTGGTGGAGGGCGGCTTCATAAACACATAGGGAAAAGTTTCGGCGCGTTCCGTCGCCGTGCCGCCGCCTTCCTTGATGTGTTCATTGTAGTTTCCGGCAAGCAGCAACAGTTTGTTCGGTCGTGGGATCGGTACAAGAAGCTGCACCGAGCTGGTAAGGAGCGCCAGCTTTTCGACGATGGTCGCGTCGGCGGCCATGCGTTGGTGCAGGGTACGGGCCAGTTGGGCGAAGCGGCCTTGCGGCGGCAGGAAGTCCAGCACCGAGACCGGTTCGCCGGTTCGCCGGGATTCCTGCCAGAGATTTTGCTCCGTCGCGTCGGCGAGTTTCCCCAGGGCTCGATCGAAAGGCACCAGCCGGTCGTCGAAATAGAATCCGACTGCCGCCGTTGCGGCGGGGGTTGCAAAGCGACAGATTCTCATTGGGGATTTCTCATCGGCGATCGCTCCGTGGCCACCGCGACGGCTTCCACCGCGGCAAACCGATCACAGCCCGCTGGAAATTTTCAGCAGTTGTCCCGACTTTGCGCCTTCGCCGTCCTTCTTCGGACCGATGACCGTAATGAACAGTTCACCCGCCTTGTTAAACGCCATCGCCGTCGGTTTGTCGAGCCCGGCGACCTTTACCGGCTTGATCGCTTGCTGGCCATCTTTTGTTTCGCGTTCCAGCCGGAACAGACCTCCGTCTTCGGTCTTCATCCAGGCGAAATCGATCGCATAAAGTTGTTCGTTCTTGGGGTGATAAGCCAGACTGGCGATGTCATACAGGCCGGTCTTGAGGTTCAACAGCAACTTGCCGGAATTCGGATTGTAAAAACTCAGCAGGCTGTCCCCAGGCACGTTGATTTCCCCCATTTGTCCGACGACCAGTTCCCCTTTCGTGCCCAGGGTGATGGCGACCGGCGCATCGACTTCCACTGCTTCTTTGGTGGCGATGAACCGCTTCAGTTCGCCGATCTTCTGGCCATTGATGTCGCACTTCGCGATCCAGCCTTTGGTATCGTCGCCGTTGCAGGTGACGAAAATACCGGCCTTTGTCGCGACCAGTCCGTACAGGTTGCCTTCACCTTTGACTTGATCATTGGCTGCCAGCGGGCCGGCCTTCGCTTTGCTGTCCTCGTACTTCAGCGCCGGCTTCCCCGCGGCCGGGACAGCGTAAACGCGCAGGCACTCTTCACCGTCCTTGAAACCGCCATCGCCGACGACGAGCGTGTCTTTGTCGAGGAATACGAGCCCGAGCGGTCCGATGTTGTACATCGGTCCTTTGCCATAGACGTCCAATGGATAACCGGTGATGACGTCCTCGATCTTTCCGTCAACGATCCGCACGACGCGTCCCGCGCCGCTGTCGGCCACGAATAGATGACCCGTTTCGGGCTGCACCGCCACGCCGCAGGGGTTATCCAATCCCGAAACAACGACCTCAACCTTGGGTTGGGCGGCGACGGTAGCCGCCATCAACAGCGAAACGGCAAGTCCGGCAAGCACGCGACTCATGACACGACTCCTGAAAAATTTGGATTTTTACTTGGGCAATTCGGGGCGGGCAATGGCCGGGTAGCTTTGGCTGCTGAGACCTTCCTTGAGGAACGTCACCAGATCGGCTTTCTGCTGCGCGGTCAGTTTCAAAGGAAAGATCTCTTCATCCAGCGTGGGATTGGGAAATCCTCCCTTGTCGTAGTAATCGACGACCTCTTCCAGAGTCTGAAAGCGGCCGTCATGCATGTAAGGTGCGGTGCGGGAGATCTCGCGCAGCGTCGGGGTTTTGAACGCACCGCGGTCGCCCGGCATCTTCGTCTGGGAAAATCGGCCCAAATCTGGATCGGATCTTTCCATGCCGATTCCGATATTATGGAATGCGCCATCGGTAAAACTGGGGCCGGAATGGCATGCGCTGCATTGGGCGGTGTTAAAGAACACTTTCATGCCGCGTTCGGCCGACGCGCTGAGCGCTCCCGTCTTGCCTAGCTTTTGCCGATCATAGGGGGCGTCCCCGGAAATCACAGTACGTTCGAATGCCGCGATCGCTTTGGCAATTCCATCCGCAGTGGCGTCGCTGCCGAAGACCTCCTGGAACTGCCGGCGATAGCCGTCGATCTTGTTTAACTTCGCGATCAGGTCTTCCAGCTTCATATCCATTTCGATCGGGTTCTGGATCGGGCCGAGGGCCTGGCCCTCCAGTTTCCATGCGCGTCCGTCCCAGAATTGAAAGTCAACATATCCGGCATTGATAATCGTCGGCGCGCTGCGGCCACCCTTCTGACCGCGAATTCCGGTAGCTACCGACTCGTTGTTGCTCCATCCCTTCTGGGGATCGTGGCACGACGCGCAACTGACCGAATCATCGCTTGACAGCCGCGGATCAAAATAAAGTTGACGCCCGAGCGAAATCTTGGCATCGGTAGACGGATTGTCCGCGGGAATCGGAAGAGGAGGCAGACCTGCCAAGGGCGGCTGCTTTTCATTGCCGAGCAATCCAGGTGCGATCCAGGCCGCGGCAACCGTCAGTCCGCTGAAGATTCCGACGATGGAGAGGATTCCGAAATGTCGCATCATCTAAGATACTGTCCGGTGAGAATATTGAGGCGGGGGAGTTCGGAGATGCCAAGATTCTCCAACACCCAGGACGGTGTGGCAAGGTGGCACACCCCGCTGTGCGTACCGCATAATGGCAGGGGGGGACAGGAATTGGCGGCATCGCTGAATCCAACCTGCTCGAACCGGGGTATCTAACGATAAACGGGTGCCCAGCGAGTCATGTCCAAATCTTTAGAGAGGTGTATTTCCCATGGTAGGCAAAAAGTGGTTTTCCTTGATTACCTTGCTGGCTGGACTCTGCTGTCACGAGACCGGCTGGGCCCAGGCACGTCCAACCGCGCCCTACCTGCTGCCGGATACGACGCTGGCTTACTTCCGCATGAGCGACTCTCGGGAGTTCCTTGCCAAGATGAACGAAGCGGCGATCGGCCGGATGATCAAGGACGAGCAGGTGAAGCCGCTGGCCGACAAGCTGTACGGTTCGATGGCGCAGGCATTCTCGCAGATCCAGGATCAGGTTGGATTGCCGCTGGAACAGATCCTGTCGATACCGCAGGGCGAAGCGTTTCTGGCGGTGGTGCCGGTCGAGGATTCTCTGCCCCAGCCGTTTTTCCTGATCGATACGGGCAACCAGATCGTGCGGGCGCAGACGTTGATCGCTCGCGCCGAAGCATTACTCGAGCAGCAAGGCGTTCCCAAAACGACCGAAGTCGACGGCGACGCGAAGATCGATATATACACCCCGCCGGCGGGTGACGGTCCCCGCAATCTGGTTCTGTTTCAGAAGCAAGGGACCATCGGTATTTCCACGAGTGTGACGGTGGCCAAAGGTGTTCTGGCCGCGTGGCGGGGCGACGCGACGATCAACGGTAAGCCGTTCGTGCCGCTGGCGGAGAGTCGCAAGTTCACTTCGATCATGAATCGCTGCGCCGGAACCACCGACGAACGTCCCCAGCTCACGTTCTTTGTCGATCCGATCGAGATCATCCGCGCGATTGGCCGGACCAATGCCGCTGTTCGTACCGCGCTCGCTTTCTTGCCGGTGGTCGGCATTGACGGAATCGAAGGGATTGGCGGAAGCATGTTCCTGATTACGGGGGAGTACGAAAACCTGACCCATTTGCATGTCCTGCTGGGCAGCCCGCGATCGGGGGTCGTCAAGGCACTGGCGGTTGCCTCCGGCGACGCAACGCCCGAACCGTTCATCGCGAACGACGTGATTAACTACATGACGATCCACTGGGACTTTGAGGCCACGTTGCGGGAAGTCGGCAAGCTGGTCAACAGTTTTCAAGGCGAGGGTGCGTTTTCAAATCTCCTGAAGTCACGCGTTTCGGAACAACTGGGCATCGATTTTGAAGCCGACATCATTCAGCAGTTGACCGGCCGCGTCAGCTATGCGGGACTGGTCGAAAAACCGATCCGATTCAACAGCAATACCCAAATCGTCGCGATTCAGGTCAAGGACCCCAAAGCGGCAAGCGCCAGCCTGGATGCAGTGATGGGTCGATTTTCCGATACGTTCAGCCGCAAGGCGTTCGGCGGAGTAACCTACTATTCGACCACGATCAACCCCAACAATACCAATCTGGATTTGGATTCGCAGCAGGGACGCGCGCAACTCAGCCTTCGCGCTCAGCAAATCACGCTCGCGGTGGTCAGCGATTATCTCGTGTTCACCGACAGTGCACGGACGCTCGAACATTGCATTGCGGCGATGAGCGACGAAATGAAGCAATTGGCAAACGAATTGGATTTCAAACTGATCGCCAGCAAAATTCGTCGTCAGGCGGGCGGCGTCGAACCGGGCATGATCTCCTTTGGTCGCCCCGAGGAAGGGATGCGATTCATGTACGACTTGCTCCTGGCTAACGACACGCGCAGCAATCTCTCGTCCGGAGCGGCGAATAACGAATTCCTGAAAACGATCGACTCGGCATTACAGGAACATCCGTTGCCGCCCTTCTCGGTGCTGGCAAAATACCTGGCGCCAGGCGGAGGCATGTTGACGAACGACGAAAGCGGCTTCCACTTCTTGAGCTTTACACTCAAGCGGAAATAGCCGCGAACTGTAAAGCGGTGAGCCGGATCCTGATTCATGGAAACGATCTTCGGTACGATAACATCGGTGTCGGTTGGATTGGGCCTGGCAGCCTCCTGCGGGTTTCGAGTCTTTGTGCCGATGCTGATGATGAGCATCGCCGTGAAATCGGGACTGCTGGAGTTGTCGTCGGGATGGGACTGGATTGGAAGCTGGCCTGCGTTCATCGCCTTCTTTGTCGCGACGATTGTGGAAATCGCCGGCTTCTATGTGCCGTGGTTCGACCATCTGCTGGATACGATCGCCGCGCCGTCGGCGGTGGTTGCCGGGACGGCCACCACGGCGGCGTGCGTGGCGGAGCTTTCGCCGTTTCTGCAATGGTCGACCGCCATCATCGCCGGTGGTGGGCTCGCCGCTTCGATCAAGGGATTCACAGTGCTGGCCCGCGGCGGTTCGACCGCTGCCACCGCCGGGATCGGCAATCCCCTGGTCGCAACGTTCGAACTGTTGATGTCGATTGTCCTCTCCGTCCTGGCACTTGTGGTGCCGATCCTGGCCGCGGTCGTCGTCGGACTGATCGGCTTTGTGATTGTCAAGCGCGTGCTCCATTTTCGAGCAGCACGCCGCGCGTCGACCCAGGCCCCGGCGTAAATAACGGGTCGTTTCTTCGTTTTTCTCGCAAAGACGCTCTTTCTCGCAAAGAAACCGCTTGGATCGTGAGGGGCGGGCGGTTAATCGGCTCCATCGCGAGCGGTTCGTTGGTGGGAGGCCGCAAGTTGGGCGGCGCGCTTAGACGGAGTGTTTGGACGGCGGGTTTCGACGGCGTGCTTGGACGGCGCGGTCGGGCGGGGCGGCTGGCTCCTTTGCGATGCCCTGCCGGCTAGCTATAATCGGTGCGTTATGAACATTTCCAACAAGCCCCGGGTAGGGGCGGTATCGTACCTGAACACCAAACCGCTGGTGCACAAACTGAGGCAATTTGCGCCCGGGATCGAACTGGTTTTTGATCTGCCCAGCCGGCTGGCGGATCGGCTTGCCTGCCGCGAGTTGGATGTGGCATTGATTCCCTCGGTCGAAGCATTTCAGGACCCGGCCTACGGCATCATTTCGGATGCCTGCATCGCCTGCCGTGGACCGGTGCTGAGCGTAAAGCTGTTCTCGCGCGTTCCGTTCGAAAAGATCCGTTCGCTGACGCTCGATGAGGGTTCGCGAACCAGCGTTGCCTTGACGCGGATTCTCTTGCAAGAGCGGTTTGGGTTGACCCCGCGTTGCGAGCTGTTGCCGATCGGTGGATCGGTGCTGGAAACGACTACGGATGCCGTGTTATTGATTGGGGATCGAGCGATCCATCCGCCACGAGGTCCGTTTGTCGGAAGTTGGGACTTGGGTGACGAGTGGACGCGGTGGTGCCAATTGCCGTTCGTATTTGCGATGTGGATAGGCCGCAAGGATCGGGATTGGAGTGAACTCGACCTTGCGTTGCGGCAGGCGCGCGACGCCGGGGTGCGGGATCTGGATTCGATCGCCGCGGCGGAGGCAACGCTGGTCGGTTTGTCGCCGAAGGAGTGTCTGGTCTATTTGCGGGACAATCTGCACTTCCAATTAGGAAACTCGGAAAGGAACGGCCTGGAGCTGTTCCGGCGCCGTGCACAGAATCTGGGTCTCGCGCCGTCGTGTTCAATGCCACTGGAATTTGTTTCATCGCCCACGCTCACCGCCGTCGTCTGACCGTTGCCATGATCGCATCCAACCGCAAAACAGTATCCGAGATCCTCGAGCGAGCGGTGGCGGGCGAGCGGTTGTCTCAGGCCGACGCGTTGACGCTGTTAGAGTCGTCGGACCTGACGGCGATCGGACGGGCGGCAGAATCGGTTTCGCGGCGTCTGCACCCGGAGCCATACCGCACCTACAACATCGATCGGAACATCAACTACACGAATATCTGTACCGCCGTCTGTGATTTCTGCGCGTTCTACCGGACGCCAAAAAGCCAGGAAGGGTACGTACTGCCGCGGGAAGAGCTGCTGCAAAAGGTCGCGGAAACCGAGTTGCTGGGCGGGGACCAGATTCTGCTTCAGGGTGGACTGCATCCCGATTTCAAACTGGAGTGGTACGAGCAGCTGTTGACCGACATCAAGACGCGGTTTCCGCGAATCAACATCCACGGATTCAGTCCGCCTGAATTACATCATTTCACGAAGATCAACAAGCTGCCGATTCGCACGGTCTTGGAACGGCTGCGGGCTGCCGGGCTGGGGAGCATTCCGGGCGGTGGCGCGGAGATCCTTGTCGATCGAGTGCGCCGCGAGATTACACGCGGGAAAGTGCTGAGCGACGATTGGCTGAACGTCATGCGTGTCTGGCACGAACTGGGCGGACGCAGCAGCGCCACGATGATGTTTGGCCACGCCGAAACGCTGGCGGAGCGTGTGGAGCACCTGGAGCGGGTTCGATCGCTGCAGGACGAAACCGGCGGCTTCAGCGCCTTCATCTGCTGGACATTTCAGCCCGAGCATACCGAAATGGCGCATTTCGCTCGCGCGAGCGCTTTCGAGTACCTCAAGACTCAGGCCGTAGCCCGTCTCTACCTGGATAATATCCCCAACATCCAATCCAGCTGGGTAACGCAAGGGTTGAAGATCGGTCAGCTGGCTTTACTGTTTGGCGCCAACGACATGGGCAGTCTGATGATCGAGGAAAACGTAGTGGCCGAGGCGGGCACCGTGCACTACCTGACGCTGGACCAGATCCGTGACGCGATCACTGAATTGGGATACACGCCCCGACAGCGAAACGTGTTCTATCAGTTACTCGGTGACGACCACGAGCAGCGCGCGATCGAGGGCAGTCGCCTCCACTATGAGCGACTTGCCCGTCGATCGTTGGCAACGATCCAATGATCGAATCGTTATTTGGGCATCGGCAACAGAATTAACTCGTTCTCGTTGAATGCCGCCTCGCCTGACTTGCCATTGACCTTGAATTGGATCTTGAGCTGTTTGGTAACGCCCGGTGTCGGATCGCCGAAGCTGGTGTTGAAGCTGGGGGAATCGAGTGCGATCAGCAGGGAATCACCCGCATTCTTCTTGACAATCGCAGTCACATCCTTGAGCGTCGATCCCGCCCCATATTCGGCTTTGACGAT
The DNA here is from genome assembly GCA_016872775.1 of Planctomycetota bacterium. Lineage (GTDB taxonomy): Bacteria > Planctomycetota > Planctomycetia > Pirellulales > Pirellulaceae > VGZA01. The sequence goes on from VGZA01000020.1 coordinate 44,967, forward strand.
TTCGAGTTTCACTTTCGCCACGCCGATTTTCTCGATCAGCTCACGAACGGCATCACTTTTGGTTGTGAGCTTTTGCGCGATCACGGTCGCCGCTTGCACGGCCTCTTCCTTGACTTCCTGGATCTGGGCGGCTTTCACGGCCACCTTGAGCGTATCGACGCTCGGGTAGCGTTTGAGAATTTCCACGACCAGTTTCTGCTCCGTGGAGTTGCGAGCGGCATCCAGCGCCTTCTCGCACATCTCCGCGCGCTGCGCATCGGCCATCACGAACTGCCTGGCGATTCGCAGGTAACCTCGCAGGGCCCGCACCTGGTACTTTTCTCCGGGCGCGGTCTTGGCAAGGTCGAGCAGAACGGGCGCGGCATCGATCGTCATCCATTCGCCCAATAACCGGCTTCCGGTATCCTGCAATTGCGGGTCGTTGCTCTTGGCGGACGCGGCGATCGATTTCAGCGCGTTGCCGCCACCGACGGCCCCGAGGATTTCAAGCAGTACCGGTTTCGTACCGGCCGGCGCTTTGGCCATCGCGGCGCTCAGCAGATCCGCGCAGGCATCGCGATCGGGCATCCGCACGCAGGCTTCCTTGAGTGCTTTTTGTGCCACCGCGCTGTCGGCCGCGTTCTTGGGAGAGACCACCTGCCCGATCAGCACCGGCAGCTTGTCGGCCGAGACGGTCGCGCCGAGCGACACGAGCGCGGCCGAACGGATGTTCTTGTCGGCATGGTCGAGTGCCTTGATCAGCGCCGACTCCGCGGCAACGCGGCGACTGCCAACCAGCTGCAACAATACGGGGTAAGACTTCCCGTCGGGTTTCGCCAGGCGAGCGATGATTTCCTGATTCACGGCATCGCCGGTCAAATCGGTCAAAGCGCCTTTGGCTGCCTGAGCCAAATCGGCGTCTTCCTGGGTTGCGACCTCCAGCAGGGCCGCCAGACAGGATGCGTTTCCGACACGCCCCAATGCCTGGAGGGCGGCCATGCGCACTGCCTTATCGCCGTCGGCAGCCGCTTTCAGTATCGCCGGCAGTTGTACCGTTTCCTTGCGATCCGCCATCGCCGCAATCAGCAGCGCTGCCCGTTCGGGCTTTGCCTTCGGCAACTCGTCGGCCAGCGCCTTATCAATCTGATCACCAGCCATCTCGCGCGCCGTGCCCAAGGCGATCTGGAACAGGAGCTTGTCGCGGGAACGCAGCTGTTCGACCAGCAGCTCGACGCCATCCTTTCCGCGAGCCAATATCGCGCCACGCATCGCCTCCAGTACTCGCTGTTTGGGGACGTCGGACTTGCGTACTTCGTCATAGATGTCGGCCGCCTCGGCTTGACGACCGCCCAACAGCCGCTGCTCGGCGCAGAGCACGCAACCCTCGGCCACGGCGGATCGAACCTTGGCGTCGGCGGTCTTCAATGCCGCGCGCAACGCGCCGCTTGCCGCGTCGTTGCCGATTCTTCCCAAGGCGACTGCCGAGGCCGATGCGACTTCCACGTCTTCATGTTTAAGGCGCGCCGCCAATGCGCCGACCGCCGCCGCGTCGCGACGCACTCCGATCGAATTGATCGCACCCACCAGCAGGTTGCCGTTCAAATTGTCGATGGCCTTGCGCAACGCCTCGTCGGCCGCCGGACCGGGAATCACTTCCAGCGGAATCCTGGCCCACGACGCCAGTTGCTCATTCGATAACAGGGGCGCCAGATCGGCGACGGCGGCGCTCGAACCATGAACCGCCAGATGTTTGCAGGCCAGCGCTTTCTCCGCGGCCGGCGCGTCACTGCGCAAAACCGCAATCAGCTCCTTCTCGCGCTGCGTACTGTCGGCAGCGTTATCCGCCGCACGCAACACTCCCGTCCCCAGCCCGCAGAAAAACGCAAACAGGAAGACGATTGTTCGATTAGTAAGTTTCAGTTGCATGATTGATCGTCCGTTATGTTGAGGTGTGAATTCGTTGGAAGTGGAGTCACCGAAACGGTCCCGTCGACGACTTATTTACAGTCTCCAGGGTTCCCGCAGGGCTTCAGAACGCAGCCGATTGGCATGTTCGTCTCCCACAAACTCATTGGTCACCGGATCGAATTTCACCTGTCGGTTCAAGTACAACGCAATATTCGCGGCGTGGCACGCGATGTGCGCGTTGCATGCCGCTTCGGCGTTCCCCTTGGGCTGACTCCGGGATTTCACGCAATCGAGGAAATCGCGGACGTGGAACGTGGCGGGGTAACCGTCAATTTCCGCCACGGTGCGACCCGCAAGGAGTTCGGGAGAACTCAATACGAGCTTTCCGCTGTCGCCGGCCTCGACCCAGCCGTTCGCTCCTTCGAAACGAACCGGGCAGGAGCCGAGCGGAATCCAGCCGGTTTCGCGGAATACCAGTTCCACCCCATCGGCATAACGTGCCACAAGTTGCCCGTCTTTGGGCGCGTTGTATTCGACAGGCGGTAGCACGTCATTCACCGCCCACTGGCAGAGATCGACGCAGTGCGAACCCCATTCGAGCACACCCCCGCCGACCAGGCCGCCGCCTTTTTCGAAGTTGAATCCGTCGAGCAATTTCGGATTGAACGGCCGCCAGGCGGCCGGCCCCAGATACATGTTCCAATCGACAACGTTCTTATCCGGTTCCGGTTCGGGTGCCAGCCAACCGCTGGTCATCGCCTGCATGCCGGCCGGGTGAGCATAGACTCGGGTGAGTTTGCCGAGCTTTCCGGTGCGAGCCAACTCGCAGGCAAAGGCAAAATGTGGCAGATTCCGCCGCTGGGTTCCGGCCTGAAATACTCGCCCCGTGCGGCGGATCGTGTCTTTGAGAATCAGGCTCTGTGCGACGTTCTTGGTACACGGTTTTTCGCAATAGATGTCCTTTCCGGCCTTGGCAGCATACATCGATGCAGTGCAATGCCAGTTCGGTCCCGTCGCGATCAGCACGGCATCGATATCGCTGCGATCGAGCAGTTCTCGAAAGTCGCGATACATCTTGCAGTTCTGGTTGCCGTATTTGTCGTCGGCGATTTTCTTGACGGCCACCCGCCGCGCTTCCTTGGCGTCGCAGACCGCAGCGAACTGCACATCCTTCTGCTCCAGGAAACACCCCAGGTCGTAGGTGCCGCGGTTCCCGATCCCGATGCCTCCCACCACGATCCGTTCGCTGGGCGGTACCGCGCCGTCCAGCCCCAAGGCAGAACTCGGAATGATCGTCGGCAGGGCGATGCCTGTCCCCACCGCCGCTAGACTGGTATTGAGAAAACGACGCCGATGAAGCGACTTTGGCTGCTTCGACATGAAGACACTCCTGCTGGGACCCGGAACGTTTTGCGAACGCACTGCTCGAAACAAGTTTCGAGCTACCTCGCGCGTCCAACAGCATAACCGGTGGCAATGGCCGATTCCACCTTGCCGCCCCCAAAAAGTACCCCGAATCTTCGCGCCCAAAACCGAGCTCGAAACTTGTTGCGAGAAGCAGCCCGAACCTTATTCCGAACACAATCCGGCGCCAAACGCCAAGAAAGCGTTTCGTTGAGCAAATCCAGTCCCCAGGTGGGTTTTGTGCTCGAAACAAGTTTCGAGCTACTGCTCGCCGCCAGCGTGGCATTGGCATGGTGTTTGCCTTTTGCGACGTAGCGACTGCCGTTCGACCGGGTTCAGCCGGGAAAAACCGGAGTTTCGCTGAACGAGTTGGAGCGCAATTCACCGCGCCGTGTCGAGGAATTCACCAGCGGCTGGCTCGAACGTTCCTGGCTCGGTGTCGGAGGGAGATTACCGACGAAAAATGGAGGCGTTCAAAATGAAGAGATCATGTTCCGTCTTGTGCCTGCTCGCGATGTTCACAATCACGTTCCTTCCGCACTTCGTCGTCGCTCAGGAAGACACCGCAAAGGTCGCGAAAAAAACTTCGGAGGAACTACGGTTAAGGACGATCGAACGGGGGCTGCAGTATTTGCGTCAGAGCCAGAGCGAGGACGGCACGTTAACGATTAAAGCGGGACCTGGCATCACTGCACTGGCGATTACCGCGGCGATTCGATCGGGCGAACCGCTTGACAGTCCGATGGTCAGCAAGGGGATGGCGGCCCTCGAGTCGTTTGTGAAACCGGACGGCGGCATCTACGGAAGTGGCAGGCTCAGGAATTACGAAACGTGTATTGGAATTCTCTGTTTTGCTGAGGCGAATCGTGGTGGGAAGTACAACACGATCCTGCAGAATGCCAAGCGGTTTGTGAAAACAATGCAATATGGTGTCGGTTCCGATTCCACCGGCGACAAGGACGATGTCTGGAATGGTGGTGCCGGTTACGGTGCCCAAGGACGACCCGATCTTTCGAATACGGCTTACCTCATCGAAGCCCTTCGCGCCCTGGACGTGGGGCCCAACGATCCGGCGGTCAAGGCGGCACTTGCCTTTGTTTCCCGTTGCCAGAATCTGCCAGGCGAACATAACACGACGCCCTTTGCCGCCAAAACAGGCGACGGCGGATTCTATTACGAAATCCCGAAGGAAAACGTCGACCCGTCAAAAGACGAAGAGGCGTACACTCCTGACGGGGGCCTGCGCAGCTATGGCACGATGACGTACGCGGGCTTCAAGAGCATGATCTACGCAGGGTTGACGGCTTCGGATCCCCGCGTCACCGCCGCGAGGAAATGGATACAGAAGCACTATTCGGTTCTCGAGAATCCGGGCCGGGGACAGGCGGGAGTTTACTACTACTACCATACGTTGAGTGCCGCGTTGCACGCGGCGGGACTTGACCAGATCACCGATTCGACGGGCGCGTCACGTGACTGGCGATCCGATCTGATCGCATCCCTGGCCAAACGGCAGGCAGCCAACGGTTCCTGGGCCAACGAGAATCGCCGCTGGTTCGAGGACGATACCAACCTGGCCACGAGTTTCGCTCTGCTTGCCCTGGCTCATTGCCAGGCGAACCCGCCCGCAGGAACGGCCGATGTTCCGACGAAACCGTCGAAATAGTGAGTCGATATGCAATCCAGAAGGACTCGGCCGACGGTGAGCCGCTGGGTCATCCGAATCAGCCTCGTATCGCTGATTGGCTCCGTCGCCTCGCTTGCGTTGTTGAACTTTCTCGACGAACGACTGGAGCGTGTAAGCTTGTCGTCGTTGCTAGTGGCTCGAGTCGATTTGTCCCCGGTCGGTTATCGCGCGCTGCTCGTGGTCCTGCCCTGGTCACTCCTGATCTCCCTGGGACTTTTTGCGGGGGCGGCCTTCTTCGGGGCGCGAACGCAGCGGAGTCTCCGACACCTGTTTCTATTGACGACGATGATGGGTGCCGCACTGGCGCTGTATGTCAACTGGCAGCGAATTTCCTGGGAGGGACGCCGTTATCGAATGGCCAGCAAGATCGCTGCGCTTCAATCGATCTGTGATGCGCTTACGGCGGATTGGCCGAAACGCGACATGGATCATCGATTGCTTGGGCCGATCATGGTTTATCCCCAGTGGAATCCGTCAACGCTGATCTTGCTGACGCCGAAGCCCGTTGATGATCGGTTTCGAATCGCCGCCGTTGATCGATCGCCGGGTGAGATACTTCGGTTTGAACTTTCGAGCGGCTACGAGACAATCTGGTTGGAACATCGTACTGATTCCCAGGCGCCGGACGACTTCGCGAACGGCATCCACCAGAATTACACTCCCCAGTATTCGCTCCCGATGTCGTCGCAATGGTTCCTCGTTCGCTACGAGGGAACCGGCGGAACCGGCCCGGACTAAGTTCGCGTTGTACCCTGGTGGGCCGACCGGGATGATGCGGCTAGAATCACGGTCAAATTTGCCTTTGCAGGAGAGCTAGCGATGATTCGCAGATCATGGGCCGTGTGGGCATGGGTGGTGTTGAGCCTGGTGGCGGCGGCCGATTCCGCGTCCGCGCAGGAGGAACTTTCCTGGCACGACATCACGAGTTGGGGTGTTGAGGGGCGGATCTTGCCGGAGCAACCGAGGGCCCGCTGGTTCGATCGCTTCCCGGCTTCGGCGGAGGGAAAGGTGACGGCGAATGTCTGGAACCTCAGTCGCGACAGCGCGGGGATGATGGTCCGCTTCCAGACCGACTCGCCGATCATCCATGTGCACTACGAACTGCGCAGCGATCGATTGGCGATGCCGCATATGCCGGCGACAGGGGTCAGCGGCGTCGATCTGTACGCCCGCGATGCTCAAGGTAAGTGGAAATGGGTGCAGGTTTCCCGTCCGGCGTCGAAGGAAGTGAATACGCTGTTGATCGGAGGACTCGCGCCCGGCAAACGCGAGTATGCGCTCTATCTGCCGCTTTACAACGGCGTGGAGTTTCTCAAGGTAGGCGTCGCGCCTTCGGCGTTTTTCGAGGGGCTTCCGCCGCGGGGATCTCCGATCGTCTTCTACGGAACCAGCATCACGCACGGCGCGTGTGCCAGCCGGCCGGGGATGGTGCATACGGCGATTCTCGGGCGCCGTTTCGATCGACCGGTAGTGAATCTGGGGTTTTCGGGCAACGGGAAAATGGACCTGGCGGTCGCGGAGTTTCTGGTCCAGCTTGATGCGGCGATTTATGTCATCGACTGCCTGCCGAATATGGGACCGGCGGAGGTGACCGAGAAATGCGCGCCGCTGGTGCGCAGGCTCCGCGAAGCGCGCGCCGACACGCCGATCGTCCTGGTGGAAGATCGCCGATTCACGAACAGTTGGATCACGCCGGCGAAAGAGAAGTTCCACGACGACAACCACGCCGCTCTGAAAGCGGCGTACGACGGTCTGATACAAGCGGGAATTGGCCGACTGTTCTATATTCCAGGCGATCGGCTTTACGGCGACGACGGAGAGGGCGCGACGGACGCTTCCCACGCCAGCGATCTGGGGTTTATGCGGCAGGCCGACGCGTTCGAACCGGTGTTGCGCCAGGCCTTATCGTCCTCCGGAAAATAGCCCTGCCGGGGTCAGCGGGAGGCACGGCGGCGAACCGTGTTGCCGTAGACGTGCAGGGGCCGATTGGGTCGATCGAGGATGTCGAGCGATTTGATCTGAGCCCGCTGCTCGCCTGAGGCCACAATGGGCAGCCTCTCGGCTGCCGGCAACACTGCCGCTGCCAGTTGCAGGATCACAATCGCCAGGCTGTAACGCAGGCCATTTTTCATCGGCACGTACTCCGCGAGGCTGCCGGCACAGGAAGGATCGTTGGACGCGCTGACGGGCAGCGCTCCAGGGCACCAGGCGCACCAGGGGCACGAGGGCACCTAGGCGCGCGACCACTTGAACGCATGATCGGTCGGCCGAACGGTATCGTTGAGTTTACTCGGTTGCGCCGCTGCCTTGCACACAGCCGGTAAAGTCAAGCCTCCGAGCGGGTCACCCGTCGGCCACGGAAATTCGAATACGCAGAGTCTTTTCGCGTCGAAAACAGCGCCCCGACCCACCCTGCGGGACGTGCTTTCAGTGCACCCGTTGTCCGACTTTGGCGCCCGAATCGACGCCGAGCAGAAACACATCTTTGTCGCCGGGTCCGACGGCGACGATCATGCCTTCGCTCAGGCCGAATTTCATTTGTCGCGGCGCCAGATTGGCGACGACGACCACCAGGCGGCCCACAAGTTGTTCCGGCTTGTAGGCGGCCTTGATTCCGGCGAATACGGTGCGCCGCACTTCGCCGCCGAGGCTGAGCGTCAGTTTCAGCAGTTTCTTGGCGTCCGGGACATCCTCAGCGGCCAACACCCGTGCCACGCGCAGGTCCACTTTGGCGAAGTCATCGATCAGGATGGTCGGCTGCAGCGGCTCGGCCAACAGCGCTTCCTCGGTATCCTGTGGAACGGTCGTCGCGCCCGCGGCGGCGGGCGTTGCGGATGTGGCGTCGAGTTCCTTTTCCCTGCTGTCCTCAATCATGGCTTGAATATCCTTGGGATCGATTCTCTGAAGCATATGTTGAAACGTAGCGACAGGCGTGCCGACGAGCGGGCTGGCGGCGTCGCGCCAATTGCGGATCGGCACGCCGAAAAGTTCATCCGCCTGCCGGGCGAGGCGGGGGAGTACCGGCGACAGATAGACGACGATCTGGCGGAACAAGTTGAGCGCCACGCTGCAGACATCCTGCAAACGACCGGCCTGCGCCGGGTCCTTGCTCAGCGTCCACGGTGCATTGGATTCAACATAAGGGTTGGCTCGATCCGCCAGCTCCATAACCAGCCGCATCGCGCGTCCGAAGTCGCAGGCTTCATAGGCCGCGGCGATCTCGTCGCCAGCAGCCGCGCCGCGCGCAAACAGTGCCTCGTCGTCCGGATAGGTCGCCGACAAGCCGGTCTGCTTCACGAATCGAGCGGTGCGCGAGGCAAGGTTCACCACCTTGCCTACCAGATCGGAGTTGACCTTGCTGGCGAATTCCGACAGGTTCAAGTCGAGATCGTTCAGCGAGGGACTCAATTTGGTCGCGTAATAATAACGGAGGAAGGCCGGATCGAGATGCCGCAGGTAGGTCTCGGCCTTGACGAACGTACCCGTCCGTTTCGACATTTTCTGACCGCCGACGGTGAGAAAACCGTGGACGTGCACTTTGGTTGGCAGCTGCAATCCGGCCGAATGGAGCATCCCGGGCCAGAACAGCGTGTGGAAATACATGATGTCCTTGCCGATAAAGTGGTGGATCTCGGTTCCCGGATCGCGCCACCAGAGGTCAAAGTTCTCGCCGTGCCGCTGGCACCATTCCCAGGTCGACGCCATATAGCCGATCGGTGCATCGAACCAGACATACCAGCAGTTCCCGGGGCTGTCGGGAATTTCAAAACCAAAGTAGGGCTGGGGGCGGGAAACGTCCCAGTCGCGCAGCGGCTTATTGAGGAAATGGCCGTGCAGATAATTTGAAACTTCGGGTTCGAGGTGGTCCGCGGAGCGTGTCCATTCATCCAGGAACGGGTGCAGCCGCTCGAGTTCCACGAAAAGATGAGCGGCCTGTCGAAGTTCCGGTTTGGCGCCGGACAGCGTGCTGACCGGATCGATCAACTCGTGCGGGCCATAGGTGCTGGAGCAGCGATCGCAATTGTCGCCATACTGGTCCGGCGCCTTGCAGACCGGACAGGTGCCTTTGACGAACCGGTCGGCGAGAAACGTGCCGGCGACCGGATCAAACAGCTGGGTAACGGCCCGTTCGGAGACCATTCCTTTCTGGCGAAGCGCTTGCCAGATCTGCCCGCAGAGTTGCCGGTTTGCGGGACTGTTCGTACTGCCATAGTGATCGAAGCCGACTTCAAATCCGGCAAAGTCCCGCTCGTGCCGCTGCTGCATTTCGGCGATGACCTGTTCCTCGCTCCGCCCTTCCTGCCGCGCCCGGATCATGATCGCCGTGCCATGGGTATCGTCGGCGCAAAGGAACACGCAGCGGTTGCCCGCCAGCTTCTGATACCGGACCCAGATGTCGGTCTGGATATACTCGACCAGATGCCCGATATGAATAGGTCCGTTGGCATACGGTAAGGCGGCCGTTACCAGGATCCGTCTTTGTGTCATTTCCTCTCCGTCCCCGCGCTCCCGCCGCCGACTTTTCCGCTCCCGGCGACCTTTGCCAAAAACTCCTCCGACGGAGCCGCAGCCGTTGCGTGGCCCATGTGCAGCCGCGATTCGGAGGACAATTGCCGCGGCCGAGTGGTTCGGCGAGCATTGTATCGCAAGCCGATCCTGGCCTCCAGTCGAGGGAAGTCGTACCGTGGAACGCCGTCGCGCGATCGTCAAGTTCGGCTATCGGCGGTCGATCGGCGAATGATAGAATGGACCCCATGGCCCAGGCGATCCGATGCGAGGGGGATGAGCTCGCCGAATTCGTCGTCGTAATGTTCCCGCGATTTCGGTCCTCGGCTGTCTGTTGGAGGATGCGGTGATGAGGCGATCAGATCTTGCGGGTTGGATGGTCCCTTGGTTGGTCCTGGCGATGGCTGGCGGGTTGCTGCCGGGCGCGGAAGACAAGTTGTTTTCGGGCCCGCAGGTCGGTGAGCGACTGGTTCGATTCAAGGTCCGAGGCGTCTTTGACCAGGATGCGGGCAAGGATCTCGACTTTGTCGCGGCCGCCGACGGCAAGCCGATCGTGTTGATTTTCGTTCACGACGTGAATCGGCAATCGGTGAGCATGGTCAGGATTCTCTCTGAATATACGCTTGGCCGCGCGAAGGACGGCTTGGTAACGGGAGTCGTATGGCTGGATGAGGACGCGACGGCGGCGGAGAACCAGCTCAAGCGGATTCGGCATGCATTGACTCCGAAAGTGCCGACCGGCGTATCCGTCGAGGGACGCGAAGGGCCCGGGTCCTACGGTTTGAATCGCAACGTGATGCTGACGATCCTGGTCGGAAAGGATGGGCTGGTGGCTGGAAACTTTGCCTTGGTGCAGCCAAGTCTGCAAGTCGACTTGCCAAAGATCCTGGAAAGTGTCGTGTCGGTGGCTGGCGGGAGCGTACCGAAGCTCGAGGAACTGCCCGGCATGCGAGAGATGATGAGGAACATGTCTTCGCGCGAGGAAGCTCCCAACCTGCGTCCCCTGATGGCGCCGTTGATTCGGCGTGAAGCGAGCGACGAGGACGTCGATCGAGCGGCGAAGGCGATTGAGGAGCGAGTGGAAAAGGACGAGGCGGTGCGCAAAGAAATCGCTCGCATCGCCAATACGATCGTCGATTCGGGCAAGCTGGAAAATTATGGCACGGCACGAGCCCAAGAGTATTTGCGCAAGTGGGCCAAAGAGTTGCGGAAAGGGCCGACGGAACGTCCCGCGGAGAAAAAGCAATGATCGGCTTGGTCTGGTTCGGGCTGATGTTGCTGGCCGCGGAGCCCGAACGGCCGATCGACTTCGATACGGAAATCGTGCCGGTTCTGACTCGATCCGGTTGCAACGCCGGCGCCTGCCACGGCGCGGCGGCGGGGCGCGGTGGTTTGCACTTGTCGCTGCTCGGCGCCGATCCCGCAGCCGACCATGAGGCGATTGCCCACGCGTTCGAAGGACGGCGGATCAACTGGGTTCACCCGCGTAAAAGCCTGTTATTACGCAAACCCACGGGGCATCTCGACCATGGCGGCGGAATGCTGCTCGATGCGGATAGCCCCGGAGCCGAGCGGATAGTGCGCTGGATTCAGGAAGGCGCTTTGCGAACGTCCCCACGGCGACTTTCGGCATTCGAGGTCTCACCGCGCCGCGCTCGGCTCGCAACGATTCCCGCCGAGGTAACGCTCGAGGCTACGGCAAGATTTGACGAGGGGCGGCCGGAAGATGTTACCGCCTGGACGATCTTTCAATCCGCCGATCCGTCGGCCGTAACGATCGGCGACGATCATCGCGCGCGAATCCATCGCCGCGGACAGCACTTGATTCTGGCGCGGTTCCTGCATCGCGTCGAACCGATGGTGCTTGTCGTTCCCTGGGCGGCGCCAGATGCTGCGAGGTCAGATGCTGCGAGGACGGATGCTGCGAGGACGGATGCTGCGACGTCGGAACGCGTACCGGTCGATGATTCCGACTCCTCACCCGAAGAAGTCATCGATCGCCACGTCATGCGGTTGCTCGACGAGTTACGAATTCCCGCCTCTCCGCCGGCGACCGACACGGAGTGGCTGCGTCGCGTTACGTTGGACCTCACGGGGCGATTACCCGATCCCACGTTTGTCGCTCTGTTCTTGCAGACCGATGGTGGCAGCCGTCGGGAAAAGCGGGAGCGGATGGTCGATCGGTTGTTATCGAGCGACGCATTCGTTGACTTCTGGACGCTGCGGTTTTCCCGGTTGCTGCAAATGCACTCGTTGCCGAACGAGCAACAGGGGCTGGCAGCCTACGCCGGATGGCTACGGAGCGGAATTTCCGGGGGAACGGGATGGGATGAAATGGCCCGCCAATTGTTGACGGCAACCGGCGATTCCCACGTCATCGGACCGGCGAACTTCGGACGGATGGCCGCGGACCCTCGAGCCCACGCGGAACTGGTGGGTCGATTTTTTCTGGGAATGCGACTGGGTTGTGCCAACTGCCACAACCACCCGCTCGACAAGTGGACGCAGGACGACTACCACGGTCTAGCGGCGATTTTTGCGCGGCTCGAACGTGGTCGGATCGTGGAACTCTCGGCGCGCGGCTCGGTTACGAACCTGCGGACGGGCGAACCTGCGGTACCGCGAATCCCTGGCCTGCGCGACCTGCCCGCCGACGGCGATCACCGCGAGGCGGTTTTCCAATGGGCTGTAACCGGCCCGAATAATTACTTCGCCCGGGCCACCGTGAATCGACTCTGGCGAGCCATGTTCGGCCGCGGATTGATCGAACCGCCCGACGATTTGCGGGACACCAATCCGGCAACGCATCCCGAACTGCTGGAGTGGCTCGCCGCCGACTTCGCTAAACATCGGTTCCAGATCCGACATGCGCTGCGTGGAATCGCGCTCAGCGATACTTACGCTCGCAGCGCAACGCCGCTGGACAACAATGGCCCGGACGACCAGTTCTACTCCCACGCCCTTCGCCGCCCGCTCGACCCCGAGGTACTCGTGGACGCAATTGCGGACGTTACGGGCGTCGCCGAAACGTTTGGTGACGGGGTGTATTCCCGCGCTGTTGCCGTCATTGATCCGTTGTTTCCCGCGCCCACCCTGGATACGCTCGGTCGCTGTAATCGGGCCGCCGCTTGCGAGGAAACGTTGGTCAGAAATGCGACGTTACCAGCTCGATTACACCTGCTTAACAGTGCTTTGATCAACGCGAAACTGGCGAGCGATCTAGGACGATTGCATCTGCGGATCGCAGCGGGATGCACGACGGAAGAAATTGTGAATGAGTTTTACTTGCACGGACTGTCGCGGCGGGCCACTGTCGATGAACGATCGGCCTGGCTTGAGGAACTCGAAGTAACCGACCGCGACGAGCGACGGCGGCGGCTGGAAGACTTCGTCTGGAGTTTGCTCAACAGCCGGCAGTTTGCCGAGAACCACTAAGCGAGTTCCGAGGTTTGCAGTATGCGGAATCCTTATTCGAAGCCCCGCGGGGCGGTGACCCGCCGAGACAGTCTCCGAATCGGCTGCCTGACGGCACTCGGCGTTGGAGTGGCCGATTTTCTGCGGCTGCGATCGGTCCGATTGGGCGGGCAGGCGATGGCCGGAGAGCATCTCGGCCGCAGCGCTGCGCGCTCCTGCATATTGCTCTGGTTAGACGGTGGCCCCAGTCATTTGGAAACACTCGATTTGAAACCCGAGGCTCCGCTGGAAGTGCGCGGGCCGTTTCAGCCCATTGCCACCCAGGTCGCCGGGATCCAGATCAGCGAACTGCTGCCGGAGACCGCAAAACAGGCCGACAAGCTGGCGATCATTCGTTCGTTGACCTCGCCATTGGGAGAACACGGACTGGCCAACAATTATCTGCTGACCGGGTACAAGCCGTCGCCGGTATTGCAGTACCCAAGCTACGGTGCCGTGGTTGCTCATCAACGCCGCGACGATGGACTGCTGCCGCGCTATGTGACGATTCCGGAACCGCGGACGGGCGGCGCCGGATTTCTTGGTTCGACCGTGGAGCCCTTCGCCACCGGCGGCGATCCCTCGAAGCCCGATTTCCGCGTCCGCGACCTCGATTGGTTTCCTGGAATCGATGCGGCCCGATTGCGGCGAAGGCGCGATTATCTGCGGTCCTTCGACGCGGCGCAAGCGGCGGTGGAATCGTCGGACTCGGTGGGCGATCCAGCTTGGGAACGAGCGTACCGACTTGCGACGTCGCGCGAGGCAAAGAGCGCATTTGATCTGTCCCAGGAACCGGACTCGGTCCGGGTGCGCTACGGTCCGCGGATGTTCGGGCAGAGTTGCCTATTGGCGCGTCGGCTCGTCGAGCGCGGAGTGCCGTTCGTGAGCGTCATCAACACCGGTTGGGACACGCACGAGGGGCTGGTCCTGCAGCTGAAGCAAGGCTATTCGGGTGCAAAAGTGGGTGTGGGGCTGGTACCAACCTTTGATCTTGGATTTGCGGCGCTACTGGAAGATCTGGCGCTGCGCGGACTCTTGGACGAGACGCTGGTGATTGCACTGGGTGAATTCGGGCGGACACCGAAACTGAATGTGCGCGGCGGCCGCGATCATTGGCCGCGCGTCTTCAGCGCGGTCATGGCGGGTGGAGGTGTACCGGGAGGACAGGTGATCGGGGCGAGCGATCAGGTTGGCGAAAGCCCGGTCGACGAGCCGATTTCGCCGAATGATCTGGCGCGTACCATTTACACCTTGCTAGGTATCGACCCGGACCTGGAATTGCGAACCGGGGACGGGCGACCGGTGCCAGTGAATCAGGGCGGCAAGCTCGTGCGGTCGCTTTGCAGTCGGTGAGCGCTGCCATTTGTCACAGATGTGGGCGGTACTGTCGCGCCGGTTTCGAGCGATCGGCGGGGTATGACCTTGATCGGGAGCCGTGCGGCGCTCTAGGATAGCTGCGGCACGGAGTTCTTGCCTCTTTCGACCGATTCTGTGCCCCCACCGACACGCCCACCTGGAAAAGGCCCACCGTTTGCAGATAAACGGGCCGTATGAATACCCACCTACCTACCCGCCGCCGGCTTCGTTCCTCGATTCCCTCGTCTAGGGTGCGCGTTGTGCTGGTCAACGCGCTGCTGCTACTGCTGTTGCTGGGCCTGATCACACCGTGTCGAGCGGACGAATTCGAGCAGGAGCCGATCAAGTACAGCCAGTCGACGCCGGACAATATTGTTACGCGGTTGCAGGCCGAGATCGACGCTGGCAAAGTGACGTTGCGATACGAGGACCATTTTGGTTATCTGCGCTCCGCGCTGGAGGCGTTGCGCGTACCGCTGAGCTCCCAGATGCTGGTGTTTTCCAAGACAAGCCTGCAGCGGGAGCGAATTGCTCCACGTACGCCGCGAGCGATCTACTTCAATGATGACGTCTACGTCGGTTTCTGCCAGAGCGGAGACGTGATGGAACTGTCGGCCGTTGATCCGCGACTCGGCGCGGTGTTTTATACCCTTGATCAGCGCGACCCCGAACGGCCGCGCTTCTCGCGGCAAGGCGACAACTGCCTGATCTGCCATGCGTCATCCAATACCCAGCATGTCCCCGGGCACCTGGTCCGCTCGGTTTATCCCGATTCGCGGGGATTCCCGTTGCTGGCCTCCGGTACCTTCCGCATCGATCACACCAGCCCGATCGAAAACCGCTGGGGCGGCTGGTACGTGACCGGCACACATGGCGCCCAGAAACACCTTGGAAATATGATTGCGGAGGCGCGAACGCGCCCCGAGGATGTCGATAATTCGGCGGGAATGAATCTCAAGGAACTGGGCGACCGCTTTCGCACCACGTCCTATCTGACTCCCCACAGTGACATCGTGGCGTTGATGGTGCTCGAGCACCAGGTGGAAGGTCACAATCTGTTGACGCGCGCCAGTTTCCTCACGCGGCAGGCGCTGCATTTTGAGAAGTCGTTGAATTCAGAGCTGAAAGAAGACAAGGACAAGCGGTGGGACAGCACGACCGCGCGGATCCGCAGTGCCTGCGAGCCGCTCGTGCGTTACCTGCTGTTCTCGAAGGAGGCCCGGATCAACGAACCAATTCTAGGCACCTCCCAATTTGCCGCCGAGTTTCCGGCTTTGGGTGTGCGTGATTCGCGGTCGCGGTCGCTTCGGGATCTGGACCTGTCGCGACGACTGTTCAAGTATCCGTGCAGTTACCTGGTCTATTCCCAGAGCTTCCAGCAGCTTCCGATCGAGGCGAAGGATTACGTAATTCGCCGATTCAGCGAGATTCTGGAAGGCAGCGACCTGTCGCCGGAATTCCGGCATCTGACGACCGAGGATCGGACGGCGGTTCGCGAAATTCTGGCGGATACGCTGGAAGGCGCTCCGGCCGCATGGCGCGGTGACACTTCGTCGCGCTAAATTCCGACGGGCAGGGTGGGTCTAAGAGTGCCTCGACCCCCCGTGTAATGATCGACCCGCCTACGCAGGGCCGCGGCTTCGCGGCTACGTTTTGGCTTCGGCTTTGGCTTCCAGCCGTGTGATCCGCAGGTGCTTGTCGAAGTGGATCGTGGCAATCTGGATCCCATCGCTGCTCAGATCGAGGTCCCTCACCAGATTTGGCAATTGAAAACGGTGGAACTCCTTGTTCTGATCGGGCCGCCAGAACAGCAGGAAGCCGCCGCTGTTGCCGCCGCACGCCCCGATCAGGTACGATTCCGGGTGATTCACGATGCGCCACAGGGGTCCTTTGATGCCTTCAGCGATCTGCGACTGTACCAGTTTCTGGGATTCCCATTCGTAGACATTCACCAGCGGTTCCAGGACGGCGCCTAAAGGGTTCTCGGACTTATACAATCCGCCACAGGAAAAATGCTGAGTTTGCGGATTGAACGCCATTGAACGTACGCCGCCGAAGTGGACTCCCTGGCCGCCGTTGTACGAGTGCAATTCCTTGGCCTCGAACTTGCGAACCAGATTGCCCGTCGCGACTTCCCATTGACAGACAATCCCGAGCAAGTCTCCCGACAGTAGAAACTGGCCTGTGGGGTGGAACAGCGCGCTGTAAATCTGGTTCTCGTGACCCGACATCTGCCTCACCAAAGTCCCGTCGGCGGTTGACCAGACCTTTACGATCTGGTCGTTGCCAACGGTTGCGATCAGGCTGCCGTCGGGACTCAAGGTTACAGCCCGAATCCAGCCTTGATGGGCTTCGACCTTGCGAATCGGTTCCGGCTTCTCGGTGGCCACAGGCCACCAGACCAACCGCCCGTCGCCCCCCGCGGAAAGCAGCGTTTCGCCATTAGCGGTTACCGCCAGGGCGAAGACCCAACTGTCGTGTGCAGTGAAGGCGATCTTTTCGCCCGAGTCCAGCTTCCAGCGCTGGATGGTGTTATCCTCCGCGGTGGAAAAGACAAAACGGTTCAGCGGGTCAAATCGGCAGGCGATCAGCGGGCTGGTATGGGCCCACTGGCTGGCGACATGAGCTTTGGTCGGATCGGTTGGCACGTTCGGTCCTCGCTTAGACCAGCAATTCCTTAATCGGCGACGATGCTGGGTCGGCGATCGGGAGTTGTCGACCGCCGATGTCGAAGGAGCCGAGGGAATCGACGCCGGTGGCTTGCAGGTAGGTATGGAACAGATTGGCGTGGTCGACCTGTCGATCGGAAACGGCCGTTCCGTTGGCGTTGGTCTTGCCGATCACAGCGCCAGGTTGAACGCGGCATCCGCCGAGCACTACGGACCAGGCATTGCCCCAATGGTCCCGACCGTAGTACTGATTGATATTCGGCGTACGTCCGAATTCGCTCAGCACGACAATCAATGTGTGCTTGAGCAGTCCGCGATCGGCCAGGTCGGTTACCAGCGTCGCGAACGGCTTGTCGAATTCACCCATCTGTTCGAAATGGAAATTAAAGTTCTCGTTGTGTGTGTCGTAATTCGAATGGGAGACCTGTACGAAGGCGATGCCATGTTCGACGAGGCGGCGGGCCAGCAGGCAGTGCCGGCCGAAATCGTGTTTCCCGTAACGGTCATGGTCCTTTTCCGGTTCCTTTGTCAGGTCGAAGACATGGTTCTGCTGCATGAGCTGCAGTCCCTGTTCGTAATTCGACGTGTAGGCATCGGTCATCGCCGTACGTCGCTTGGAGGCGAAATGGTCATTGGCCTTGCGGCGAAAATCCTGCCGTTGGCCGTCGGCCTGTTCCGAGACATTGGCGGGACGCGCGGAATTGGCGGGCGCTTTGCCATTGTCGAGCGCGACACTGGCGAATTGCGGTCCAAGGTAAGCGGAATCGTTGCCGCGCCCACCACCGCCTCCCGGTGTAATGCGGATATGCCCGGGTAAGCCCGCTCGGTCGGCCGCAAGCGACTTGGCGGCGACCGCGCCGATCTGCGGAAATTCGGCGGCCGGTGTCTGTCGGCGGCCGGTTAGCATCATATAGGCCCCTTTGCCGTGGTCGCCTTCGGCCGTGTTTATGCTGCGGACGACCGCCAGATGGTGCATCACCTTGGCGGTCTCCGGCAGCAGCTCGGAAATTTGCAGACCGGGAACCGACGTCGGAATCGCTCGGAACGGGCCACCGGTGTCGGTGCCGGGTTTCGGGTCCCAGCTTTCCAGTTGACTCAAGCCACCATGCATATTGACGACAATGATCCGCTTCTGTTCTTTGACCAGCTGGTCGGATAGGGCCGGGCGAGCCAGCGCACCCAAGCCACCCACGACCGCTCCCACGCCAGCGGCCATCCCTCCCAGAAACGAGCGTCTTGCGAGCAGATGTTCGGCCGATTGGCAGGCATAGGTGCATTTCATGGTTGCAACACTCCTCTAGTGATTGAAGCGGAATTCGGCGGTTGCCAGGAGTCCCCAGGCGAGTTCCTGCACGGCGGCAGTTTTCTCGCTTCCTCGGGACGCCAGGTAGCGGGACACTTCGGCAACCTCCGAAGCAACAGGCTTGCGGGACAGGATCGTCATATACAATTCTTCGGCGAGTGCTCCCGCGTCGTCCAATTTGAGCAATCGCTCGGTCAAGTTTCCAGCCGCAGGGGCCAACCAACCGGCAATGGTTCCCCCGTTGGAAAAGAACAACGCCTGGTCGACGGTCGCGAAATACTCCTGGGCTTGTCCAGCGCCCGAACCGTAGAGTGACACGAACTGTCCCAGGTTCCCTTTGAGTTTCTCATCGACCCCGGCTTCCAGTTGTCGATTGCGTTCGGCTCGCCGGGCGGGGTCGGCCATCGCGGCTGCGTCGAGCGGTGCCGTCTTGTTCAATTCCGCCTCGACCGCGAGGCGGTGGCTTTCGACGAGCCCCGCAACCTTCATCACGCTCCAACCCAACTGTTCGGGGGTGAGTGCACGGAGCGGGCTGGTGTAGAACCGTTCCGCCGAGCGCTGCACGATCGACTGTTCCAGGGTTGGAAGGGCGGCACGAGTCTGGCTGATTCTTGCTTGCGCGACCTCGATCTGTTCCCGCATCGCCGGCAGCTGTGACTTCAACATTTCCGCCTTAGCTGTCATTGTCGCCAATGCCTGCTTCGCAGTGTCGACTTTCGCCGTGGAGGCATTGAACTCCGACTCGCGCGCCTGCATCACTTTTTGTAAATCCGTGACCTGCGCCGCCAACTGCTCGCTACTCGCCTGAATACGGTCGGCAGCCTGGCCGATTTCGGCATCGTTGGGCAGTTTGGACTTGACGATCGCCGCCTGGGCCGCAGCGTCGGCAATCGGCTTGGCGACCTCCTGCCGCGAGGCGACTTGTAGTTGGGACTGCTCCAACTGCTTACGCGACTCTTCCTGGATTTTTTCCATCCCTGCTATTTCGGCCTGCAGACCGGGCAGCGCGGTGGTTGTTTGATCCAGGGTCTGCTGGGCGACGGTGAGTTCCGAGCCGAGTTTCTCCACGGCCTGCGTATCGGCCACGAGCTGGACCTGACGTTGTCGCAGGTCGAGAAGTTGCTGCGTATCGGCGATCAGAACATCAAGAGACTTCAAACGAAGGTGTTCCTGTCGCGATTTTTCCGCCGCCGCGAACCAGGCATTCGTGGCCGCGGCCCACTGTGCCTGCACGGGAGCCAGCTTCCCTGCGGCTTCCGTCTTCGCATTGCGCGCCGCGACCAGAGCGTCGTCCGCCGCCTTCGCGGGCGGAGTCAGATCGGCGACCGATTTCTGGGCCGCCGCGAGTTCGGTGGCGAGCGAAGTCGCTTTGGCCGCGAATTTCTCGGCGGCTCCCGCCAGTTCTTTATCGTCGGGAATCCGCTTCGCCGCTTCCTGGCTGGCGGTCGCAGCGGTGGCAACCGCCTGGCTGATTTCCTGCTTCGCGGCCAACTGCTTTTGCGATTCCGCCAATGCCGCGTTCGCTTTGTCCGCCGCCTGCCACGCCGCGATCGCCGCCGCGGTCGCTTTCGCGAATTCTTGAGCCAACGGCGACGCTGCCTCATTGGCCGCATCGCGCTGCTTGGCTGCCTCCTCAAGCGCCTTCAACAATTGCTCGGCCATGGTTGCAATCGCTGCGCGTTCCGCCTGGAACTTCTCCATCGGCAACGCCGCGGTCGCAGCGGCGTCCAGCGCGTTCATCGGTACTTCGTACGACCTCTGGTAGGCCTGCGTCCGCGCCAATTCGGCCACGATCGCGCGCATGTTGAACTTCTGCCGCACGACCTCATCCGTCACCGCATCCAGAACCTTCGGGTTCGACGGCGGGTTGCCCGCATGGTGCAGGTCGACCGGCTCTACGAGGCCGCGGCCCATCATAAAAGCCCACAGCCGATTCGCCAGGTTACGGTTGAATGCGCGATTGCTGCCGCCAGTCGCCAACGCTGCAAGTTGAGCGCGACGGCTGTACTTCGGAACCGGACGCACGTTCTCCGCCGGCGCCACAGTGTACTCCTCACCCGGATTCAAAACCGGGTCCGCGATCGAATCGCCTGTGGGAAGACGCGGGTCCGTCAAACCGATTTTCTTGGTAAAGACCGACGAGAAATTGACGTCGCCATCGGCCTTCTCGGCGAAGTAGAGTTTGTTGTTGTCTTTCTTGTCCGTATAGACAAAACTGCGGTTCACGAACGCGTACAGACCGTAATAATCGGTCTGGTAGAAGTCGTCGATCAGCGGGTGGTCGTGGCACTGGGCACACTGCAGATCCACGCCGAAAAAAATTCGGCCAATGTCACGGGTCAACAGATTCGGTTCCCCGTCACGATCGAGATAGAACTTCGCCGCGGGACGCATCGCCGGATCGACTCCGTCCGCGGAAAGAATCTCGCGCGCGAGCTGATCAAACGGCTTGTTCGCCGCGACCGAATCGAACAGGTACTTTTGCCATTCGGCGAGCGATACAGCCTTGTCCGGACGCCGCTCCTGCAACATCACGTCCAGCGCGGTGGCAAAGTGCCTTGTAAACTCGGGTGCCGCGATGAGCCTGTCGATCAGTACCTCCCGCTTGTTGCCCGCCTGATCCGCGACGAATTCCCTCGCCTCCTGCGGACTTGGTACCCGACCGGCCAGATCGAGATAAACTCGGCGAACGAATTCCTGATCGCTGGCGATCGGCGCTGCCGCCGCCGCCGTGCCAAGGCCGTCCACGCTGCCGACGCTGAGCAGTTGATCGATCCGCCGAGAAAGCGACTCGGCCCCCTCCTGGGCCAACACTGCCTGGGCCAACAAAGGCCCCACAGCCAGCAGCAGGCAGCCGAATACCGTCCGGCGCCAACCTGTCACAGGACGACCTGCATGAAGCCAGCGGTCCAGGGACCAGCGACAACTCATGATCCCAGCCTCGATCTGCTAAAGGTAGGATTGTTTCCAAATGCAACGTGCGGCAACCAACAGAACCAAGCCGATGCTCGGTTCGAGTCCGGGGAGGACTCGCATGCCGCGCTCCAACCGCTTCGGCATCACCGACGCCGAGCCAGCAACAAGCGGGCACCGTGGATCGCCTTTAAGGTGGGCCATCAACGCGCTTATTCATCGATGCTATTTGATAGGTTACGAGCCCGAAACGGCCTCGTCAATAACAATCCGGCGACAAGATACGCGGGCGAGCGGCCTTTCGAGGAGCGTCTGCTGTGGCGCTTCCGTCCGCCATCGATTGGCGATAGCGTATTCGATGGGGGCCGCAACAGGAGCGCGCGAACGGTTTCTCCGTGGATGGTGTCTGTGGATCGTGGCATCGTGTGAAAGTCGGGGAAACAACTCGGCGCGGGATGCCTCGGAGTGAGTGAGGCGGATGGATGAACAGTCGACAGTTGGAGAAGTTGGGAGTTCCTTCGGAGTGCATCCGGGACGCGATCCAAGGCATTCAGCGGGTTGTATCTGCTGGGGAAGCGCGATCGAAGGAGGTGAAGGTGACGATTCGCGCGATTCTTGCGGCACCGGAGGAGTATCTTTCGGACGCATACTTCGCCGATTTCGCCCGGTCGCTGATTCGGGAGCGCGCGTTTGTCCGCCCGGAGCCGGTCGCGTATACAACCTGGGGTGAGGCAGGCATCGACGTCGCTTCCCACGTGCAGATGCGCCAGGCGTGCAGTGTGCCTGTGGCGACTGCGGGAGCATTGATGCCGGACGCGCACGTGGGATATGGATTGCCGATCGGCGGAGTTTTGGCTTGTGATAACGCGGTGATTCCGTATGCAGTCGGTGTCGATATCGCCTGCCGCATGAAGCTCTCCGTGCTCGACATCGACCCCGAGACGCTGGAATCGCGGTTTCCGATCTACTGCCAGGCGCTGGAAAAGGGGACTCGTTTCGGAGTCGGCGCGGAGCATGAACGACCGCAGTCGCATCCGGTGATGGACCGCGACTGGTCGATCACGCGGATTACGCGGGAACGCAGAGATCGAGCCTGGAAGCAACTGGGAACATCTGGTTCGGGGAACCACTTTGTGGAATTTGGTACGTTATCGTTGAGCGAACCGGTGGCGGAATTAGCGCTCGATCCGGGCCGGTACGTAGCGATCATGAGCCACAGCGGCAGTCGCGGCGCGGGTGCGGCGGTCTGCTCCACCTACAGTGCCATCGCGCAGTCGAGGCTGCCGCAGCGATACCAGGACCTGGGGAGGCTGGCGTGGCTGGACTTGAGCAGTGAGGCGGGACAGGAATACTGGGCGGCGATGAACCTGATGGGAGAGTACGCGGCGGCGAACCACGAGATAATCCACAAGTTGGTGAGCAAACTGTTGGGAGCCTCGATCATCACCGGCGTCGAAAACCACCATAACTTTGCCTGGAAGGAGTCGCATCAAGGCAAGAAGTGGATTGTGCATCGCAAGGGAGCGACACCGGCGGGCATGGGTGAACTGGGTGTGATTCCCGGCTCCATGGCTTCTCCGGCGTTCGTCGTGAGAGGCAAGGGAAATCCTCGCTCGCTCTGTTCCGCGTCCCATGGGGCGGGGCGCCGCATGTCGCGCAAGGCGGCTCGCGATGCATTCAACTTCAAGTCGGTCAAGCGCGAGCTCGAGAAACAGGGTGTCCATATTCTCTCCGCCGGCGCCGACGAAGTGCCGGGAGTCTACAAGGACATTCACGACGTCATGCGGGAGCAGTCGGATCTGGTCGAGGTCCTGGCCCGCTTCGATCCTCGCATCGTGAAAATGTGCGACGACGGCAGCCTGGCCGAGGATTAAGTTGCGCCTTCGTGTGAGCGCGTGGCAGGGGCTTCCAGTCTATATGCTGATAAACAGTCGTCACGGATCGGTGGGAAACGAGTTGCGCGCGTGCCGGCGATCGTTCGCTTAGCGCGACGACTCGAGTCGTCGCCGCTGGCGATAGTATTTGAGGCCCGGCACGAAGAAAGCCAGGGCCGAGACGGTGCCGAAAATCAGATGGCTCCATTCCGGCCAGAAAGCCATGGCGGCGGCGGAAGCGAATAGCGCCGCCGATGCGAAGTAGAACATCCCCGACAAAATTCCGGCTTTGACCAGGAACACCATGCCCGTGATCAGGCCCAGCACGGGCGACAAGCGAAGGACTTCCAGGCCCAGCCAGGCTTCCAGCGGGAACAGCAGCGCTATGCAGATCATCGACGCCGCCCAGACGTGGGCAATCTGCCGTTCGACGAACAGCACAGGTCCGATTCGTCGTCGCAGCAGCCAGAACACGCCCGCCCAGGTCCAGAGCGCGAGCGTCCAAAGCGCGACGTAATGCCAGCGATTGCGGTCTCCTTGCCAAGAGAGCAGGCTGGTCATCAGGCAGACCACCCACAGCACCAGGCTATGCCACATCCAGAGCAGCCCCCAATTTTCGAGTACCGTTGCGTGATGGGTTTCGCGGAACAGCCTGGCGACAACCTGGCTGAGCCGTCCGCTCCGCGCCATCAGCGGTTCGTCCTGGAGGTAGGCTTCGAGATCGTCCGCGAGCTGGGCGGCGGAGGGATAGCGAAGGTCGCGTGGCTTCTGCAGGCACCGCAGCGTCACCAATTCCAGGTCGCGATCCGCCGGAGGGTATGCGATTCGCGGTGGAACGGGGTCTTCGCCCAAAACCATCAACACGGTATCAAGCGGCGTCGGACCTTGAAACGGCGGACGACCGGTGACCGCATGATAGAGAATTGATCCAAGGCTGAAGACGTCGGTGCCGGGTCCCAAGATTCCGCGATCCCCGGCCGCCTGTTCCGGCGCCATGTAGGCGGGGGTGCCAAGGATCGACCCGGTACGCGTCAGGCTGTCGCCGGCGGCCGCGCGTTTGGCAAGCCCGAAGTCGACGACGTGCGGTTCTCCGGTGGTATCAAGCAGAATATTCGATGGCTTGAGATCCCGATGCAGTACACCCTGGCTATGGGCGAAATGGACGGCGCGCGCCACCTTGGCGATTACGCGCGCCGCCTCTCTGCCCGGTAGCGGCCCGCGGCCGAGTCGTTGCGCGAGTGTCTCCCCCGCAACGTATTTCATGCTGTAGAACGGCTGCCCGTTCAGCTCGCCGACTTCATACACTGGCACAATCCCCGGATGGTGCAGCCGCGCGGCTGCCTCGGCCTCGAAACGGAACCGTTGCCGGTCGGCGGGAGTGGCGAGTTGGCCGCGCAAAATCATCTTCACCGCCACTTCGCGGTCCAGGCTGATCTGACGCGCGAGATAAACCACCCCCATCCCGCCACGCCCGATCTCCGCCAGAAATTCGTAGTCGCCGATCCGGCCCGGCAGTGACTCGCCAGCGACGACTGCGCTCAGATTCCACCGATCAGGGTCGGCGTCCCGCGCCTCGGGCGACTCGGCCTGCGTATCCGATATTGGAGCACCACCGCGCACCGGGCTGGCAGCGGCGAGACTGCTCGCCGTCCCACCCGCCGCGGCCGAAACGACCACCGCACCCCAGAGATAACGAAGCTCGTCCGCCAGATCGGGATGCTGACGGCACTCGGCCTCGAGGTCGACAACCTGTCCACGTTGGGCGCATTCGGAGAGTCGGGTCAGCAGGTCCGCGAGACGAGCGTCCCGCGCGTCGTCGACACGGGTGTCATTCACGGCAGTTTCGTTCTTTCGACCCTAAGCGTTTTCATGTCGCATCCGACTCCCGGACGGTGCCGTCAAAAAAGGAGCGGAGTTTGCGGATCGCGCGCAGGTACCGCATGCTGGCCGCCGGTTCGCTCAATCCCAGCACGGCGGCGACTTCCTGATTCGTCAGTTGTTCGTAATGCCGCATCAATATGATCTCGTGGTCCGCCTCATCCAGCCGCACCAGAGCCTGTTCGACGACCTGCGCCAGTTCCCGTTGTGCCGCCGCCGCCGCGGGAGTTATCTCGCGATCCATCAACTGCGCCGCAAGGTCCATCGTGGAGTGGTCCATGCCCGGCGGCAATTGGTTCGGCTGCTCGCGGTCGACGCTGCGTTTGCCCGAGCCTCGATGGCGGCGATGCGCATCAATGATCCGGTCGCGCGCGATCTGACGCAACCAGAGATGAAAGTCGAGCAACGGGTTCTCAAGATAGCCCGACAGCCGACGGTGCGCTTCAACCAACACGTCCTGCACCACGTCGCTGACGTCCAGCCGCTTCTGGATCCGGGCGTCCAACCGCATTTTCACCAGCCGCTTTACACTGTCCCGATGCCGCTCGAGCAACCGGTTCACCGCATCGGCATCGCCCGATCGGACTTCCGCCAGAAGCTCCTGAGTTGTCTCTCCCGTGGGCCACATGCGCCTATTATCTTCAGGGAGGCCGCGGCGTGACAAGAGTCGAGCCCGAGCGTCAGGCGAGGATCGGGCGAATCGGCTGACCGAAATCAATATCCAGCCGTTTGCGGCCAGGAATCTCCAGCCGACGCGGGTCGAGTCCCAGCAGGTGCAACACCGTCGCATGGATATCCGTGACATAATGGCGGTCCTCGACCGCATGGAACCCCAGTTCGTCGGTCTTGCCATGCGCCACACCGCTGCGAATCCCGCCGCCGGCCATCAAGACCGAGAATCCGTAAGGATGGTGGTCGCGGCCGTCGCCGCCCTGGGCGCCAGGAGTACGGCCGAATTCGGTCCCGAGTACGACGATCGTTTCGTCCAATAAACCGCGCTGCTTCAGGTCGCGCAGCAACGAGCCGATCGGCTGATCGACCTGTTCACAGAGCTTCGCATGGCCGGCTTTGAGGCCTCCATGGGCATCCCAGTCACCGGCCCCGCCGTTGCTACCGTGGAAAATCTGCACGAAGCGAACTCCTTGCTCGACCAATCGCCGCGCCGCCAGGCATTGCTGTCCGAATGTCTTGGTGGCTGGCTTGTTCAGCCCGTAAGCGTCCAACGTCGACGCCGTCTCCGCCGCGAAGTCGACAATGTTCGGCACCGCCGTCTGCATGTGGAACGCCAGTTCGTACGATTTGATCCGGGCTGCCAGCTGCGGATCGTCCGGATACTCGATGCCGGCCAGACGATTCAAACGACCCAGCAGTCGAAATTCCGCTTCCTGTTCTTCGCGATACACTTCCCGTCCAGGAACGGCGAACGGAAGCGGGTTCGCGGGATCGATCGCCAGCTGCACGCCGTTATGTTCCGGACCAAGATAATTCGCTCCATGCCCGCCGACGCCACCGCAACAGTCGGCGATCGGAGTGCCCATCACAATGAACTGGGGCAGCGTCTCGTTGAGGGTTCCGAGTCCATAATGGGTCCAGGCCCCGATGGTCGGCAAAGGACCTTCCAACACATGGCGACCGGTGTGGAACTGCAGTTGAGCACCGTGATTGTTGTCGGTTGTCCACATGCTCCGCACCAGCGCGACGTCGTCGGCCGACTGGGCGAGGTGCGGCCACCAGTCACTGATCTCCAGGCCGCTCTCGCCGTGCCGGCCGAATCCAACCTGCATCGGGAACACGGACGGGTGCACCTTGTGCAGCCCAACGACCAGCTCCCGCAGGTTCTTTTTGAGATAAGGAGAATCGAGCGCCTCCTTGTACGGAGTCTGGTCGATCGTCTTGCCGGCATACTTGTTGAGCTCCGGTTTCGGGTCAAAGCTCTCCATCTGACTCATGCCGCCAATTAAAAAGATCCAGATGACGCTTTTGGCCCGGGGCTTGAAATGCGGCTTACCGTCCGATGCGCCACTGACAACACCATCCGCGGCGCGAGCAATTCGATCCTGGTGCAGCAACGACCCGAGCGCCAGCCCGGTAAAGCCCATTCCCGCATCCGCCAGGAATTCACGCCGCCCGATTGATCGAAAACCGTCCCCTAACATCGCGAACACTCCACTCCCGCCCAAGGATCGATCCTGCCTTTGTCATACTTTCCGCCCGTTCGCTTTGCAATGTCGGGAACGGGGAACAAAGTCAGGAGCGCAGCAATTCGGCGAATGCCTCTCGGAACTTGTCGATCTTGGGTCGGATGACGGCGATGCAGTACGGCTGCCACGGATTGCGCTCGTAGAATTCCTGATGCTCGTGTTCCGCCGGATAAAACGTCCGGTAGGGCTCGCATGTCGTCACGATCGGCCGAGAAAATGCGCCGGCCGCATCCAGCCGGCGGATACAGTCCTGGGCCGTCGCCAGTTGGGGATCGTCGTGATGAAAAATGACCGAGCGGTACTGGGTTCCCACGTCGTTTCCCTGGCGGTTCCTGGTCGTCGGATCGTGGGTCTTGAAAAAGACCTCGAGCAGCTGTGCGAACGACACCTGGCTGGGGTCGAAGCGCACCTGGATGGCCTCGGCATGTCCCGTATCACCGCTGCATACCTGTTTATAGCTTGGATTGGCGCCGCCGCCGCCACAGTAACCCGAGACGACCGACTGCACGCCCCGCAATTCCCGAAACACCGCTTCGGTGCACCAGAAGCAGCCACCGCCCAATGTTGCAGTTTGGAACCCGTCACTGCTCATCGCCGTCTTTCAGTCGAAAGTTCTGCAGAGAGTTCCGCCGTCCGCGACGATAACATTGCCGGTAACAAATGCGCCGGCGTCGGTGCCGAGCATTAATGCTGGGCCGACCATATCGATCGGTTGTCCCCAGCGCTTCACGGCGGTCAGCTCGGCGAACTTCTGCTTTTGCTGATCGTTCAAAATCGTCATCGGCAGGTCGGTGGCCACCGGTCCTGGCGCGATACAGTTGACGGTGATGCCGTGAGGTCCGAGTTCGAGCGCTTGAGCGCGTGTCATGCCGATCAGGGCGGCCTTGGTGGCGGAATAGCAACCGCGTGCCGGATTCGAGGCGAGTCCCATGATCGACGAGATGTAGATGATTCGGCCCCACTTGCGTTCGATCATCGGCTTGACGACGGCCCGGGACAACCGCATGCAACTCGTGAGATTCAGCTCCACGATTCCGTCCCAGGTGTCGTCATCCGTCTCGACAAGCGTCTGGGGCTTATTGCTGCCGGCATTGTTGACAAGGATATCGACTCGGCCGAAAGTCTTGAGCGCCCAAGTCGCGAGTGCGTCCGATTGATCGCGCTGCTTCATATCGGCGACCAAGGATTCGACGCGGACCTGCAGCCCGTCGCGGATCGAGTCGACAGCGTCCCGCAATTCGTCCGCGTGTCGGGCGCTGATCGCCACATGGGCGCCGGCTTCCGCATAGCCCCGCGCGATCGCTTTACCAATTCCTTTGCTGCCGCCCGTGACGAGCGCGACACGTCCCGACAAGTCCCAGAGTTTGTTCATGCGATCTGTCTCCTCTTCGCTGTTTCAGAGCGCGGCAACGACCAGGTTGCCGACTTCGCTGGTAGAGCATCCCATCTTGCCCGCCGACTGGCTTGCCATTTTCGTGCCGGTAACCACCTGGATTGCTTTCATGATCCGGGCTCCCGCCGCGGGTTGCCCGCTATGCTCCAGCAGCATGGACATGGCGCTGATCGCGGCGATCGGGTTGATCACATTCAAGCCGGTGTATTTGGGGGCACTCCCGCCCATCGGCTCGAACATGCTCACGCCGCCCGGATCGGGATTGATATTGCCGCCGGCGGCAACTCCAAGTCCGCCTTGGATGATCGCGCCCAGGTCGGTGATAATGTCGCCAAACATATTGGTCGTAACAATCACGTCGTAATGCTCGGGGTTCTTCACCATCCACATGCAACAGGCGTCGACGTGGTTATAGTCCATTTCGACGTCGGGATATTCCCGGGCGACCGATTCAAATGTCCTCCACCAGAGATCGTGGCCGAAGGTGAGCACGTTGGTCTTGGCAACCAGGGTCAAACGCTTACCTTTCGGGTTGTTCCGTTTGCGCGTGTACTCGAACGCCCAGCGAATGCACCGTTCGCACCCTTTGCGTGTGTAGACAGCGGTTTGCGTGGCGACTTCATCGGCCGTCCCTTTCTTCAGGAATCCACCGGTGCCACAGTACATGTCCTCGGTGTTTTCGCGGACGACGACGAAATCGATGTCTTTGCTGGTCTTGCCGGCCAGGGGCGTTTCGACACCGGCGTACAGTTTCACGGGGCGCAGATTGATGTATTGATCGAGCTGGAATCGTAATTCCAGCAGGAGTCCTTTTTCCAGGATGCCTGGTTTGACTTCGGGGTGTCCCACGGCGCCCAGGTAAATCGCGTCGAATTCCCGCAATGCTTCGACGGCGCCGGCGGGCAGCGTTTCGTTCGTTCGCAGGTAGCGTTCCCCACCCCAATCAAATTCCTTGGTGGAATAATTGAATCTTTCCAGTCGAGCGACGGCGGCAAGCACTTTCAATGCCTCGGCCGTAACTTCCGGGCCGGTGCCATCTCCGGGAATAATTGCCAATTTCAGCGCCGACGCACTCACGTTGAACACTCCTGGAAACCAAAGGCCGTTCGAATAATGCGGCGATTCTAGCAGTGCCATTCCATGGTCACAAGGCTCGCGCCGCCGGCTCCGGCGGGGCGAAGACGGGGGGAATGTCGGAGCCTTGGGTCCAGCGCCTCTTGGGCCAATGCACCGCGAACTTGCGCTCAGGCGCGTGCAAGCTCCGCCACTGCGTCACGGATGTCGCGCAGCAGTGCTACTTGGTCGGCTTGCCAGCCCCTGGCTGGCATGGCGAGGCCGCGCCGACTCGATGCCGGTTCGTCGCCCAGCCCGGCGGAACGGGACTGCATTAATTGCTTCAAGATCCTGTCGCGCACTTCTTGCGCGTTGCCGATCCCTTCGATCAGGCCGAAATGAGCGCCCATGTTACCGCCGTGCCCGGGCTGCCCGCCACCATGTCCGCCTCCACCCGCCGTCTGTACCACGACGTCGGCGATTCCGAAATAACGCTGCAATGGTCCTTGCGAGACCGAAACGTTCTGGATGTTCTCGAACGTGATCGTCGTCTCATGAATCACCCAGATGCCGCGACGGATCCGCATGCTCTTGCTGCTCATGACGTAGCGCGTCGTATCGAACCGCAAGTGCAGCGCCAGGTACATCATCATTGCCAGCAGCGACAGGATCGCCAGAAACGGCAATGTCAGCAGCAGACCGACAAGCGGTACAGCGATGATCAAGGCGACGCATAGCGCCAACCAAAGAGACTTCTGCAGCACAAACAAAATCCAGAAATTCAACTTGAGATAGCGCAACCAGTTTTCCGAGGGCGCGAATGACTCCAACCGTTCGCCGGACGGAACGGGCAGTGTCGGCGGTTCACCGGGGACGTGAAACCAACGCAAAAGGATCGACCAGACGCCTCGGTATACCCAACGCGACGCGTCCCGCAACGGTTCGCTCATTGCCTCGCTCCACGATTCCCGGCCATCGCTCGCAGCCCATCGCGGATTTCGCGCAGCAGCAGCAGCACTTCGTCGTCGCCGGTCGCACCGGAGCCAGCCAGGTCGGTTGCTGATCGGGCGTTTTGCTGGACTGCTCCCACCGCCGACGACCCGCTCGGGACAGTCTGGGCATCGTCAGCCTGGTGCGAGCCGCGCATCTTGGCGTAAAGAAAATCACGCAGCAATTCCGCCTGAAGCACTCCTTCAATACTCATTTCTGGCGTCGAACTGCCGCTGGCGGTCTGGACGGAGATGGTCGACAGACCCAGCCATCGCTGGATGATCCCGCGCGTCAAGTGAATGTCCTGGATGCGGCGATAAGTCAGGTAGACTTCGTGGCGGAACAGGATTCCCCAACTCATCGAAATCCCGTCGTTATCGAAACGATATTTCAACGTTTCATATTTGAAATAAAGTGGCAGTGCCAAGATCGGGAACAGCGGGCCGCCGAACAAAGCCTGAATCATGTAGTGCTTCAACAGCACCCGGTCGGGCCGTGTGATCTGGAATGGGTCGAAGTCCGACTTGTCTTTATTCATGGCAAAATCGGATCTACGGTACCGTCGCCGGTTCCAGAACACCACCGAGAAGTTTGGTCATCGTGACTTCGGAATCATCGACGATCATAATCGTTGACATTGATTTTGATCACTTCCACCTTCAAGTAGTCTAGCAGACTGGAGGTCAAGTTCTGCAACATGCCCGACAATTTGTCTAACAATTCTTGTGGGTTCGTCAGGGTCCCCTGGCGGGCCTGTTCTTCCAGTTCCAAAGCGACGTCGACGACGGAATGGGCTCCAAAGTAGCGACTGTTTCCCTTAAGCGTGTGAGCGGCGCGACGGGTTGTCGCCATGTCGCCCGCGAGAATGGCGGCGCGGAGCGAATCGAGTTGCATTGGGGCGTCCTTGACAAAGGCGTCGATCAGTTCCAGCAGCAGGTCGTGGTCACCCCCGACCGCTTCCATCGCCGACTCCCAATTCACGAAATTCTGTCCGTTCCCATTATCCAAGATTCTTGACTCCCCATTCGGTCAAACCAAACGGATCGCCGTCCTGATCGCGGGCGGCGACTGAGGAATTTTAACGCCGGCGAATCAAAGATTCTATCCTCGTCAGGCTGGGCGAGTCGTTGACCCAACTTTCTGGCCACCTAGAATGACGGCTGGCGCGTCGCTGATTGGTGTCACCCGGCCCGGCGGTACCACGTCGATTTCGGGTTTCGCTCCTCTCGACACGCCCATCGCCAACACGGCGCCAGGAATTCCCCCCAGTTTTTATTGTCGTCCCAGGATCTTTTGCCATGCTTTGTCGGGCACTCACGGCGTTGCCGGTTTATAACGAAGTGCGACATGTCATGGCCGTTTTGGACGAGGTGCGCCGTTTTTGCCCGGAAATCCTGGTGGTTAACGATGGGTCCAGCGACGGCACGGCCGAACTACTGGCGCAGCGTCGCGATATTCATGTCGTTACGCATGAAAAGAATCAGGGGTATGGCGTGGCGCTTCGCTCGGCATTTGCCTTCGCACAGGCCCAGGACTATGACCTGCTGGTGACGATCGATTGTGACGGCCAGCACGAACCGCAGTTAATCCCGGAATTTATCTCAGCTGGGCGGGATTGTGATATTGTCTCGGGGAGCCGTTACCTGCAGGTTTTCGAAGGGGATAGTCAGCCGCCGGTGCAGCGGCGCTGGGTCAATCAGCAGATTACCGCGGAGATCAACCGGCGACTTGGATTGCAATTGACGGATGCCTTTTGCGGATTCAAAGCCTATTCGGTTCCCGCATTGCGATCCCTGGAACTACATGAAAGTGGTTACGCGATGCCGCTGGAGCTTTGGGTTCAAGCAGCGGCTGCGGGACTGCGGATCCGCGAAATGCCGGTGCCGTTAATCTACTTGGATGCCAGCCGTTCGTTTGGCGGATCACTCGACGATGCCGCGACTCGGCTACAGTATTATCACCAGACACTGGATCGCAGCCTGGCCGCGGCGGTCGAAGCCGGGAAATGGCCGCGGCCGACTGCCACGCGCGGGGAAAAGACCGGATGACCGTGGTCGATGCCCCCCTGGATTATCGGCGCCTGCGAGCACCTGCTGAGAATCGTGCGACGCTGTTCGTTCCGCCCCTGAACGCATGCAACGCTTTGTTCCAGGCCAATCGCCAGCGGAGATTGGCGTCAACCGCCCAGGTCGCCGGACAGACACTGGCCGAGTTTTCCAGGTCGGCGCAACGCGAACTGCTGGAACTGGCTCTTCGCTATACCAGTGGATATGTCGATATTCCAGAACCGCCGCCGACGCGGGAATTGGCGCTGATCTTAACAGGCCACCAGCCACAGCTGTTTCATCCCGGAGTCTGGTTGAAGAATTTCGTCGCCTCGAACCTGGCGCGGCAGGCGAATGCCTGGGCGATCAACCTGATCATCGACTCCGATACGATTCGGTCGGCGGCGATTCGAGTTCCCAGCGGCACGGCCGCGGAGCCGGGCCTGCAGCTTGTACCGTTTGACGAGACGACGGATGAAGTTCCTTTCGAGGAGCGAACGGTCCGCGATTTCGGCAGTTGGGCCACGTTCTCCTGCCGCGTTCGGCAGACGATGGCGCAGATGTTAGCCCACCCGCTCATCGCTGAATTCTGGCCGTTTGCCACCGCCGCCGCTCGCGAAACAAATCGACTCGGCCAAAGTCTGGCGCGCGCCCGCCATCAGACGGAGGCTGCCTGGGGGCTGGAGACACTCGAACTACCGCTCAGTTCGGTCGCCAAAGGCCGTTGTTTCGCCCGCTTCGCCTGGCAAATTCTGCAACGCCTGCCGGATTTTCAACGGATACATAATGAGTCATTGCGGGAATATCGACGGCTCCACCGCTTGCGCGGCGCAACGCATCCGGTTCCCGATCTGGTCGCCGCCGAATCTCGCCTGGAAACGCCATTCTGGGTCTGGAATTGCGGGTCGCCTCTGCGTAGACGACTTGCCCTGGAATCGACGAAAAACGGCTGGCGGTTTTACGATGGCATGGATGGAAATCGGTTTGCTTCGATCCGGCGTACGTCCGACCCCGAGGCGTTCGCCGACCAGTGGCAGGATCTGGCGCGGGACGGCTGGCGCATCCGTCCCCGGGCGTTGATCACCACACTGTACGCCCGCAGCTGCCTGGGGGATCTGTTCATCCACGGCATCGGTGGGGCGAAATACGATCAGGTCACCGACCGCATCATGGCTCTTTTTCTTGGCATCGCCCCGCCCGGCTATCTGGTCACGACAGCGACGGCGCAATTACCGATTTCAGCGCGGGACACACGGGGGGAGGATGTTCGGCGCGTCGAACGGGACCTGCGCGACCTGCGCTGGGTACCGGAAAGTTACTTGAGCGGTACGGAACCGGTTGCAGCGGAGGCGCAGCGGTTGATCGAACAGAAGCAGCAGTGGATTCGGCGGGCGGCCGTCGCTTCGGCGGAGCGCAAGCGTCGTTGCCTAGCGATCCGTGACCTCTCCGCGCAGCTCCAGCCGTTTGTTGCCGACCGGAGGCACGCACTGTGCTTGGAACACGAGCGGGTCGTGGCCGGTGCGGCCCGCACGCGCTTGCTCCGCGGGCGC
Organism: Planctomycetota bacterium; assembly: GCA_016872775.1. GTDB lineage: Bacteria > Planctomycetota > Planctomycetia > Pirellulales > Pirellulaceae > VGZA01. The sequence continues at coordinate 79,129 of VGZA01000020.1, forward strand.
GAGTTTGCGTTTCCACTCTTCCCAGGAGATTTTTTACGCTCGTTGCTACTGGAACTTTCCGCGGACAGACCATAAGTTAGTAGTCCCAGAAGGATCGCTGACGGAGCGTCCTGGAACGGTTTGAAGGGATTCTCGCATGAGTGCAACCGCTGGAAGTCGGGTTCGAAAAGGCAACGTCTCCTCGAAATCGAAATGCTCGGCCAGCCCGAATTCATCCCGCGCAACAGCCGGCGTCATTCCGACGGTCGTTGCGCCGGCGAGTGTGCCGCAGCAGCCGGCGTCCACACCCCAGCGCACTGTGTCGCCTCTGGTGACCGCCACGGCGCCGGCCGCGCTGAGGCTGGGATCAGCAAACGCCGGCGATCATTATCCGATCTTTGATTTTCTGGTCGGCGTTTTTCGTGCTCCCTCATCGTCGGAGTTTCAGGCGCAGCTGGAGGAACCGTTTTATGAACCGACCGACAGACTGATCGTCAAACATGGAACGCGGATCGTCGCCCACCTGCGGATGTTCCAGCGCGAAATTCGCTTCGGTCCGCTGGTATTGCCGATGACCGGCGTCGCGGAGCTGGCGACGCTGTCCCCTTACCGCCACCGCGGGCTCGCCTCGGCACTGCTGTCGGCCGCCGAAGATCGCATGCGCGACGAAGGTGCGGTCGCCGGGTTCGTTCGCACGACCGTGCCCGAACTGTTCGCGCGCCGAGGATGGATCGTCTGGGGACGACACTGCTATTCGGTCGCACGTACCCGCGACATCCTGGCGCAGTGGAACGTCATGGAGCAGGATCGGCAGAGTCGGGAGAACGCGGTCCGCAGCGAATCGAAGAGCCTCCCGCTCAGCACACGCATCTGGCGGCATGTTGAACGCGGCGCTTTGATGCGCCTCTACGCCGCCAATCCCGTCAATGCTTACGGCGCGCTGGTGCGAAGTGACGATTATTGGCGTTGGCTGGTAAGTCGCCGCGGCTACGACAGTATCTATGTGGTCATCGAAGGCCGCGACAAACTCGATCTGGACGAAACGCCCGTGATCGGATACGCCGTTACCAAGGCCGGACGTATTGTGGAAATGATGACCGATCCGAATCGCCCCTACGCCGTGGGGCAACTGCTCACGCGCGTCTGCGGCGACGCGATCGAACGCGACATCGATATCGTGCGACTCGATGCGCCACCCAACGCGCAGCTGCATCAGGTATTCAAGGCCGCCGGAGGTCAATTCCGAAATCGACCAACCGACGGCGGCCAGACGTTGATGGCCAAAGTCCTTGACCCGCTGGACTTCCTCCGTCGACTCGAACCACTGCTGTTGGAACGTGTGCGGCAATGCGAGGCACCGGCGGGCGAACTGGGATTTGTCGTCGGCGAACACCGATTCCGGCTGGTTTACAACCGCCGCCAGGTTCGCCTCGATTCGGGTCGAGTCGGCCGCAGTTACGTGACCTGCGGCATGGCGGATTTGATGCAGCTGCTGCTAGGGCAACTTGACTGCCAGGTTGCCATTCGCGAAAAGCAGCTTACCGTCTCCACACGCACCACCATCGACCTGTTGACAACCTTTTTCCCGCGGATCCCGTTCTGGCGACCGCCCTGGGACGAATTGCCGGCATGATCGACTACGATCCCCATGACTGGCGTTCCCATCTGTGCGATATCCGTGGGTCGATGTTGCGCGAAATCACATCCCGGATTCTCGCCTGTGTTCTCTGGGCGACTGGAATCACCTGGTTCCATTGCACGGTTCACGAATGTGCCATTCCGAGTGCGGCGCATATGCTGGTCGGACCTGCGCTGGCTTTGCTGCTCGTGTTTCGCACCAATGCCTCCTACGATCGCTTCTGGGAAGGCCGGAAGATGTGGGGGAATATCATCAACGAGTCCCGTAACCTGGCGCGGCTGACGTCCGCTGTCTTCGCGCAGAATGACGATTTCCGTCGCCGGTTGCTGTGTTGGATCCAGTGCTTTCCCGACGCCATGCGCTATCACCTGCGCGGGCAGAAGAACCTGGGTAAATTCGCCCACACGTTACCGCCGGAGTCCGGCAGCCGCATTCAGGCCAGCGACCATCCGCCGCTGGCCGTCGCGCTGGAAATCTCGCGGCATTGGATCGAAGCCCGCAATGCCGGCATCATCTCCGACTACCTGGTCGTGGCGCTCGACCAGAATGTGCAGTTGCTGATCGATTACATTGGCTCGTGCGAACGGATCCGTAATACGCCGCTGCCGTTCGCCTACGTGGTGCATTTACGGCGCGCGATCCTGATTTACTGCTTCACCGTCCCGTTCTCATTGCTCAAGGACTTCGTCTGGTGGACGCCCATCTGCACGATGTTGATCGCCTACCTGCTGGTCGGAATCGAAGAGATTGGCGTCGAAATCGAAGATCCGTTCGGACAGGATGACAACGACCTGCCGTTGGACGTCTTCTGCGAAACGATCCAGCGCAATGTCGGGTTGCTGGGGGCAAACGCCGACACCGCAGGCAGCGCCTGACAAACGGTCAGTTCGGAGATTCCGATTCTTCCAACGACGAGTCAACGTGCGGTTGGTAGCGGACGATGACGACTCGGAGGAAGTCGGCGACGACGACGATCCGCAGGCCTGTTGGTCCGCAGGTCCGCCTGGCGGGCGGTGACTTAATGCTTCATAGCCTGCGAGTTGCTTTCCTTGCCGGTACACGTGCTCAGGCGGTCGTCAAACTCCACGGCATCGGAAGCAACCTCTCAGTTCTCCCAGGTTGTCACGCTCCGTGGGCGGAGTTGAATTTGCGGCCCCTAGCTGCCGAACTAGGGACTATATGCCCGGTGGTTCGTCATGGCGCTCCAGGGAAGGAGCGTAAGCATTGACGGCCGTTGTCCCGAATCGAACAGGTCCATGGACTATCGCCGCAGCGCTCCCGCCAATCAACGCCGCCGCCGAGTTCTCCTCGAGGAAACGGATGGGGCCATCGACGAGTCGGCGGAACCGGCCGTGATACGCCGGCCGCGGTCGGCGTCCCGTGGCAGTCGATCGTACTCGGAATCGGCGCTGGCGGAGAATCAGCCGCGGGTCACCGATCTGATCCCGTTGCGACGTTGGGTGCAGTTACTGGCGCTGGCAATACTGGCTTTCTTGATCATTGCGTTGGGCGTGGTCCACGCCTATTCGGAGTCCTGGGCGGCCGAGTTGAACGCTGATGCTGTGGCGCTGATCAACCCGCAGGCTCCCGGCAGCCTTTCGCGATGGCTGTCATCGGCGATGCTCGGTTGGGCCGGCATTCTGTCGCTAGTGATCTTCTCGTTGCGCCGCCACAAGACCGACGATTTTCATGCGCGCTACCGAGTCTGGATATCGGCGGCACTGCTCCTGTTCATGGCCAGCATGGAGGTTTCAACCGGATTCCACCATCTGGCGTTTGACGCGGTACGAATTGGGGTTCGGAAGTTTCTGCCGGATTCCGCGCTCGTTGCGCAAACGCACGGTTTATGTTGGGCCATGGTCAGTCTGATGGCGATGTTCTGCTTGATTCGCCTGGCGATCGAAGTTCGGCCCAGCCGCGCCGCCTTGCTTGCGACGCTTGCCGCGTCGGTTGCCTATGGTGCCGCCTGGTTAAGCCATTTCGGCTGGTTGCCGATGGAGTTACCGCGTTACGGAGTTTTGATCACTGCTTCGTGTCGACTTACCGCGGAGGTCTTCTTGCTGGCGGCGATCATGATTTTTGGACGCCATGTCTATCTTGATTCCCAAGGACTGCTGCAGTTGCATGGCGTTGCCCGTCGCAAAATCCGGTCGTCCCGCGCTGCCAGGTCGGCGGAGGCCGTTGATGCCGCGGATGTTGCCGAGAAGCGTTCGGAAATTGCCGGCCACTCGGGAAGCGATTCCTCGTCCGTTCGCAACGCGGCCGTGGGAGCCAGTCGGCGCTCCGATCTAGATGATCCATCCACGGCAACTTCACGTTTGCCGGCAGTTGCGGGCGGGCAGCCTGCTGCCTCCAGCTGCGAAAAGGCTGGCATCGCGCGCAAACCGGTACTCCAGGTAAAAACAGGTAGTGACGCCAACGCAAAGCACAGAGTGCCGTCGCCTGTTGCGCCTGCCGTGGTGGCTTCGATGGAATCCGCCGACCAGGATGACGAACCCGATGCCGATTCCGCGGGGCTGACCCGCGCAGAACGCCGGCGACTGAAAAAGCTGTCCAAGCGCGACGACCGAAAGGTGGCCTGATTCCCGAGGAGCGTCGTAACGTGGTCGGACGGGATTCGTCGCGTGCGGGGCGAGATCGAACGTGGAAAGGAATTCCTTCATGAAAGTAGGAATCGTCAGTAGCGGCTTCGTGGGTGCGACCGCCGGCTATGCGCTGGTCATGCAGGGGGTTGGTCGTGAACTCGTACTGGTCGATCGGAATATGTCGCGGCCGCTGCCCAGGCAGACGACATCCGCCACGCGGTGCCGTTCGCTCATCCACTGGAAATCCGCGCCGGCGATTATGTCGATCTGACCGTTTGTCGAGTGGTACTCGTCTGCGCCGGTGTCGGACAGAAGCCAGGTGAATCGCGACTGCAACTGTTGCAGCGCAATGCGGCCGTTTTCAACGACGTGGTCCCGGCAGTCCTTCAATATGCGCCCGACGCAGTGCTCGTCGTCGCCACCAACATTTCCATTGCCCCTGAGTGCCGAAGAGACAATTCAGTTGCGCGCCAGTGCCCGCATCATCCAGCAGGCCCTCGAACCACTTACTCGCCGAAACTCGCCGAGCCCCTGAACGGCACACCAGGCTGGCGTCGGCTCGCCTGAAGAGGGCATCGGGGGGGCCTGCCGCTTTGAGTCACAGGCTGTCGAGGGGTCGATGGGAATGGGCTGCGGCGCCTGGATTGAAGCAAGAATGGCTGGGCGGGCGATTACCAAGTCGCCGATGGAATTGCTTCAGAGGGAATCGGCGGGGGTTCCGGTAATTTTCGGTTGCATGGTTGGACCGAACGATACGTTGGTTTGCATTTCGATCTCCAGGTCCTTCTCGTTGAACTTCAGTACCAGGGTCGTGCAATACGGCGTCTCATAGGCACAGATTTTCGCGGCAAATGTATGGTTGTCGATCCACGCGCCACTTGCGGCTACTGGCTGCTTGGCCTGTCCCCCCCAAGCCAATTCACCCTTGACCCATGTGTCATGGCCGCAAATCAGGTTCTGGACGGTGTCTTTGACTTGCATTGCCAGGACAAGATCGCCATTCCCGTTGAGTTCCAATTTGAGGGAGTCCAACTGTCGATTGTTCTTGCTTAGTCGATAGGTTCTACCGAGGAGCTTCTTGCTATCCGCCGCTGTTTTGGATCCCTTTACGCGGGGAATCTGCAGACGGTTCAAGCGTTCGGTCAATTGCCGCACGGCGATACCGTCCGCGGGGAGCGTGGCGGGTTGCATGGCCGGCAGTAGCTTGTCCCAGATCAAGTTCAGCACGGACTGCATGTCCTTGACACCCGCGGTGATTGCAATCACCGCGTGATGCTCGGGCAACACGATACAGTATTGTCCGAATGCTCCGTCGCCGCGATAGCAGCCGTTGCGGCAGCGCCAGAACTGGAATCCGTAACCTTGGTCCCAATCACTTTGCGGGTTGCTGCCATTGGAAGTTTGGCGCCCGGTGGCTTGCCGTACCCAGCTTGATGGCAAGAGTTGTCGTTCACCGACACGCCCCTCGTTTCGATACACTTCACCGAATCGCGCGATGTCCTCTGTCCGCACATTGAGCCCGTAGCCTCCAAGCGTAATGCCGTTGGGGCAGGTGCCCCAGGTTGGATCGGCGATACCTAGCGGCTCGAACAACCGCGGGCGAAGGTACTCGAGAACCGTCTCGCCCGTCTGCTTCTGGACAATTGCGGAGAGCATATAGGTAGCGGGAGTGTTGTACATGAAGTGGGCTCCCGGCTTGTGCGCGACCTCGTGTGCAAGAAATACCTTGACCCAGGTTGAGTCGCTGCCGATGAGACGCGGTTCCGTCTGATGTCCCGTGGACATCATCAGCAGATCCCTCACGCGCATCGCGCGCAGGTTGCGGCTGGGCTCCGCCGGCGCTTCGTCTGGAAAGAACTTGATAACTTCGTCATCGAGGCTGAATCGGCCTTCGGTGATGGCAAGTCCGACCGCCGTCGAGGTGAAACTCTTGCTCAGGGAATACAACTCGTGGCGCGTCTCACGACCGTACGGTTCCCACCAGCATTCGCAGACGACGGCACCATTTCGGAGCAGCATGAAACTATGCAGTCCGTCGATTGTCGCATCGGTGGATTCGATAAAGTCCCGAATCGCCTTGGAGGAAATGCCTTGGGACTCGGGTGTGGCACGAGGCAGGTTGTCCGCTGCGTCCGACAATCGCAAGAGGAACGAGGATTGTCCCCCTAGAAACAAGACGATGCAAAAGAATGCACGATTCATGGGAGATTTCCTCGAAATGTCGGGCTGGCGTTGGTCTGGACAGGGCTGAATTGAACGGCTCCGATGCCCGAAGTCAATCGCAACGAGGGCCCGGCTGAAATCCGACTTGCCTTGGAAAATCCGAGGCGCTAATAATAATGGGATGGTGAGCGGTGCGGTTTGCCGGGCAAAGCGCGCCCTGGGGGCCCGTTGGAGGCGCAATGCAATTCTTCATTCGGAATCCGCGGCGGTGGTCGATCTGCCGTTCCCGGTCAGCGGTAATCGTTGTCGGGGCGTTCTTTCTCGCGTGTACCGTTCTGGCCGATCGAACCGTTTCGGGACAGCGACCGGTGCAGCCGCCGGATGCCGGGGAGCGCCTAATCGACGGCGGCCAGGCGGCAGGGACGGGCGACGCACGAAAGGGCGCCGGGCAGACGGGCGAATCGCAGAGCGTTCGAGAAGAAGCGACCGCGATGTTCGCGGCCGGTTGTTTCTGGAGCGCTCAGACCGATTTTGAAAAGGCACCGGGAGTGATTGGCGTCGAGGTCGGTTATGCCGGGGGAAAATCGCGGAATCCGACCTATGGAAATTATTCCTCCGGCGGCCACCGGGAAGTGATCTTGGTGAAGTACGATCCAGGTAAGGTGACCTTCGCGGGACTGGTCGAATTCCTGCTCAAGCATGTGGACCCTGTCGATAAGGGCGGATCGTTTATCGATCGCGGCACCAAATACGCCCCTGCCATATTCGTGGCGACCGAAAGCGAGCGGGCGGAAGCCCAACGTGTGATCCGCGCGTTCGACGAGATGAAGATCTACAAAAAGCCGATCACCTTGCCGATCTTGCAACAAGCGGAATTCTGGCCGGCGGAAGAATACCATCAGAACTACCGCTTGAAGAATCCCCTCGCCTATCATTCGTATCGTTCGACCTGTGGACGGGACGAGTTTGTGGCCAAATACTGGGGGGATCGCGCAAACGAGCTGACGTTACCCGGCGCATTCCCAGACTCGGAAAAAAATGACGCGGGCGAAACACCGTCCTCCGATCGAACGAAGAAACGTTGGGAGGATTTTAAGAAGCCGGGACTGATCGAGCTTCGCAAGCGTTTGACTCCGGCCCAATTTCGAGTGACGCAGAACAACGGAACGGAAACCGCTTTCCATAACGCCTATTGGAACCATCATTCGCAGGGAATCTACGTCGATGTTGTTTCCGGCGAACCTTTGTTCGCTTCGGTTGACAAATTTGATTCTGGCACCGGTTGGCCGTCTTTTGTTAAACCGTTGCAGTCCGAAAACCTGGTCTATCGCGAAGATCGGCAGGAATCGATGCCGCGCGTCGAAGTCCGCTCAAAACATGCCGACTCGCACCTGGGGCACGTTTTCGATGACGGTCCGGCCGATCGTGGCGGGATGCGGTATTGCATCAATTCCTGCGCATTGCGGTTTATCCCGAAGGCCAACCTGGAACGGGAGGGATACGGAGAATTTCTCCATTTGTTCCAACAAAACGACAAGACAACCGGTAGCCGAACGCGCACGCCGCTCGATTCCCAAAAAAAGTAGCCACTCCGGGGACGAAGCGAGCGGCATGACGGCAAAGTCGTCGAGCGTACTTGTGAATTGTGGTTGCGGTCGTAGAATCTAGCCTGCTGCACTGCGGTCATTCGCAACGACTGGAATCGGTGTTTTGCCGGAATCAAGTACTGCATCTGGTCTGCCTTCGACGGGTCTGCCTTCGATGGGCGATTCCGATCGCGGCTTCTTGCCGATTGTGATCGTTTTGTTCTTCGGCAGCGGTTGCGCGGCGTTGATTTACGAAATCGTCTGGTTCCAGCTGCTACAGTTCATCATCGGATCGTCGGCAATCTCCCTGGGAATTCTCTTGGCGACGTTCATGGGAGGGATGTGCCTGGGGAGTTTCTGCCTTGCCCGGATCGTCGGCACGGCGGCTCATCCGATGCGCGTTTACGCGTGGCTGGAATTAGCGATCGGGATTTTTGGGTTGCTCGAATTGGGCCTGGTGCCGATCGTCGATTCGCTCTACGTCGCGAATGCCACCAGTGGTCAAATGGGCTTTGTATTGCGGACACTGGTCTGCAGCGTCTGCCTGCTGCCACCGACCTTCCTGATGGGCGCGACGTTGCCGGCGGTCGCGCGGGGAGTGCGCGCGACGCCGCAGGGAGTGGCATGGTTGGGGTTTTTTTATGGTGGCAATATTGCCGGCGCTGTGTTTGGCTGCCTGCTGGCCGGATTCTATCTGTTGCGGGTTTTTGACATGCAGATCGCGACCTTCGTTGCGGTCGCCATCAATGGGTTGGTTGCGGCGATCGGTTTCCTGCTTGCGCGTTGGATGCCGAATCGCCGATGTGCGACAAGCGTCCATCCACAGCCTTCGACGGACGACGGCGGCAGGTGTGAGCCCGCGTTGCCGTCCCAAGTGGCCTCCCAGCTCCCGGCACCCGTCCCATCGTCTTCCGCTGCCTGGATTCTCCTGGCGATTGGATTGTCGGGCCTGGGTGCTCTGGGTGCCGAAGTTGTCTGGACGCGGTTGCTGTCGTTGCTGCTGGGCGGAACCGTCTACACATTCTCGGTGATCTTGTCGGCTTTTCTGCTGGGGTTAGGTATCGGCAGTAGTGTCGGATCGGGTCTGGCCCGGTCGAAGAACGCGGCGGCCAGCCTGGCCTGTTGCCAATGGCTGCTGGCGGCGGCGGTAACCTGGGCCGCGGTGCAGATCGGCAAGTCGGTCGCTTTTTGGCCGATCGATCCGATACTCACCATCGATCCATGGCTCCAGTTCCAGGTCGACGTCGTGCGATGTATGTGGGTGGTGCTCCCCGCGTCGTGTCTCTGGGGTGCCAGCTTTCCGTTGGCGTTGGCCGCGGCCGCTCGAGACGGTCACGATCCCGGCAAGCTGGTTGGCGGTGTCTATGCGGCCAATACCGTCGGGGCGATTGTCGGCGCCCTTTTGTTCAGTGACCTGATCGTGCCGCGATTTGGGACGCAAAACGCGCAGCGAGCCATCGTCGTGATCGCACTGCTCGCAGCGATTCTGGCAGCCATTCCCTGGTGGCTCTCCACCAGAACTTCGGGACGCTCGCCGCGCGGGCGGCGTTATTGGCCTGGGCCGCGAGTGTTCGCTGTCATCGTTCTGCTGGCGGTCGCCGCGGCGCTCGTGCCCCTGGTGCCGCCGACAACCGGCGAGTTCATCGGCCTGGGACGTTATCTGGTGAAACTCAAAGGGCGCTATCAATTTCTATATAGTGGTGAGGGAACAAGTTCCTCCGTCGCCGTCAGTCAGGATTACAACCAGTCGTTGTCGTTTCATGTCAGCGGCAAGGTCGAAGCGTCCAGTATCCCCGCCGATATGCGGCTGCAAAGGATGCTGGGACATCTTCCCGCTGTGCTGCATCCGGAACCCAAATCGGTACTCGTCGTGGGCTGCGGCGCAGGGGTCACCGCCGGTTCCTTCCTGGTCCACCCGGGCATTGAACGCGTGGTGATCTGCGAACTCGAACCGCTGATTCCGCGCCATGTCGCCCCTTATTTCGCAGTGCAGAACTACAACGTCGTGAACGACCCGCGCGTGGAAATCGTCTATGACGACGCGCGCCATTTTGTGCGGACCTGTCGCGAGCAATTCGACATCATCACCTCGGACCCAATCCATCCCTGGGTCAAAGGCGCGGCGACCCTGTACACGCGCGAGTACTTCGAACTCTGCAAGCGACGGCTCAAACCAGGTGGAATGATCTCGCAATGGGTGCCGCTTTACGAAAGCAGCCTGGCGGTGGTGCAAAGCGAGTTCGCGACGTTTTTCGACCTTTTCCCGGAAGGAACCGTGTGGGGCAACGACCATGGTGGATCCGGCTACGATGTCGTGATGGTGGGACAGGAACTTCCATTGCAAATCCGTGTCGACGAACTGATCACTCGCATGACGTTGCCCGAATTCGCCCCTGTGGGCGAATCACTCACCGAGGTCGGGTTGTCCTCGGTCCACGACCTGCTCGGCACCTACGCAAGTTCAGCCAAAGACCTGGCGGAGTGGCTGGCGGGGGCCGAACGTAACCGGGATCGCAACCTGCGTCTGCAGTACCTGGCCGGCTTCCATTCGAGCAAGTACTGGGAGGGGTTGATCTACCGCGAAATTCTGGAGCGCAGGACCTTTCCCGAGCGGATGTTTCTTGGATCGGTCGAATCGATCGATGTACTGCGTAACCGGTTCTCGCCCGAGCCGTCCCCGTCCCCTGAACCGTCGGGACGATAGTTGTCTGGACAAGTAAATGGGCGGCGGGTAAGATTGCGGACGGATCGCATGCAGCGCGACGCTCCCGTCGCGTTTCCACGTCGGATCGATCACTCGTCACATTTCCTTCAGGGATGGAATCGGAGGCACGACTATGATGATTGCGGATGCGCAACGAAGCGAAATGGACCGATCCATCGACGAACTGGATGTGATCGTGATCGGAGGCGGGCCGGCGGGCTCCACGGCCTCCACACTGATCGCACAGCAGGGGTACCGGGTTCGGCTGCTGGAGCGCGAACGGTTCCCTCGCTTTCACATCGGAGAATCGCTGATTCCCGAGACGTACTGGGTTCTAAAGCGGCTGAATATGCTGCCCAAAATGCAGGCCAGCCGTTTCGTGAAGAAATACAGCGTGCAATTCGTCACCTCCAGCGGCAAGCAGTCGGCTCCGTTCTATTTCTGGGACAACAAGCCTCACGAGTGTTCCCAGACGTGGCAGGTGGTGCGCAGCGAGTTCGACACCATGATGTTGAATAACGCTCGCGAGCACGGCGTCGACGCCCGGGAAGCCGTTCGGGTCCTGGATGTTTTGATGAACGGTGAGCGTGCCGTAGGCGTTCGAGTTCAGGAACCGGACGGTGGAATTCGCGAGCTCTTCGCCAAAGTCATCGTTGATGCGAGCGGCCAGACCGGCATCATGATGAACAAGCTGAAAATGCGTGTCTGGGATCCGTTGTTGAACAAAGGCGCGGTGTGGACCTATTGGGAGGGCGCGTACCGGGACACAGGCAAGGATGAAGGAGCAACGATGGTCTTGCAGACGTCCAATCGGCTTGGCTGGTTCTGGTACATTCCGTTGCATGACAATCGCGTCAGCGTTGGTGTTGTGGCGCCGTTTGATTATCTCTTCAAGGGCCGCGGCAGCCACGAACAGATCTACAACGAGGAGGTTGAACGGTGCCCGGCGGTCGCGGAGCGGGTGGCTTCGGCGCGGCGGATCACGGGTTACTTCGCGACGCGCGATTACTCCTACCGGTCGGAACGCGTGGCGGGCGATGGCTGGGTGGTGATTGGTGACGCGTTCGGGTTTCTGGATCCGCTGTATTCTTCGGGGGTATTGTTGGCGTTGAAGTCAGGAGAAATGGCTGCGGACGCGATTTGCGACGGGCTGCGCAATGGCGACACGTCGGCCGCCCGATTGGGCCATTGGGGTCCACTGCTCAACCAGGGTATCGACCGCATGCGACGCCTGGTCTGCGAGTATTACGAAGGGTTCAGTTTCGGCAACTTTGTCCGCAATTTCCCCGATTTGCGTGGCAAAGTTACGGATCTGCTGATCGGCGATTTGTTCACCGACAAGGTGGACGTGGTGTGGGGGCCGATGGAATCGCTTTACGGGCAAGGCAAGCAGGCTCCATCGTCTTGGGATTCCGGGATGCCCGACGAGGTTGTGGCCACCAAACACAACGAATTGACGTTACCCGACGGTGTCCGGCCGTAGGCGGCCGGGGGCATTCACTTTCTGGAGGGTCATTTATTAGGGATTTGAGCGCCGGAGTATTGATTCATGGAAATGGGCCGTTATTTTGAACGACTGACAAAATCGTAATATTCGGTATTTCTTTCCTTGGGACATGGATGCCCGAACGACCAAGCTTGCCATGTCCGCCGCTCGCACCGCCGCCGACCGTAATGTTCTCAACGCTGCCGTCGCATCTGCCGCGACTTGTTCGCCCGCCACTGGTCTTGTTGCGGATCGGCTGCCGCTGATTGAGGCGGGGCGGGGGATTGCCGCCTGTTTGATCGTGGCCCACCATCTGACGGCGTACGGGCCGCTGCCGGACATCGCGGCAAGTGTCGCGTTGGGTCCGATTCGTTTCCTATACGAATACGGCAGGATGGTAGTGTACGTATTCCTCGTGATCGGCGGGTTCGCGCTTGCGACATCGATTCAGATCGAGCGGTTGGACGGTCGCGGGGTGTTGCGTGCCTTCGCCTGGCGATATCTTCGCATTGGAGCGCCCTACGTCGCGATGCTGGCGATATTGCTTGTCGCGTCACTTGCGATGCGCGGCCGTGCTTTTGATCCGCCGCTGATCGATTCGGTCAGCGGTCCCCAATTGATTGCTCACCTTTTCTTCCTGCAGGATCTGTTCGGTTACGGGAATATTTCGGCGGGCATCTGGTACCTCTGTATCGACATGCAGTTCGCCGCCCTTTATCTGCTGGTCGTAGCGCTGGGGCGATTTGTGAGTGGTCGCATGTGGTCGGAGATCGCGACCCGACAGATCGTGATGGCGATCTTGTTTCCGTTGGGAATCTGGTCGGCGTGGGATTGGAACCGGGACCCCGGAGGTGACAGCAGGGTGTTCTATTTCCTGGCACCATTGGTGTTGGGCGTCGGCCTGGCGTTCTGGCGGCAGCGTTTTCTTTCCACGTCGTTATTTGCGATGCTGGTCGCGGCTGTTGGTCTATCGTTGGCCGCCGACTTTCGCTGGCGCCTGGCGCTGGCGGTCGTGACCGTTGTTTCGTTGGCGGTGTCGATGCGATCTCCGTTCATTCATCGGCTTGCCGTTCCCCTGATTCCGCTGGGGCGGATTTCGTACAGTCTGTTCCTGATTCACTACCTGGTGAATTGGATTGTCACCACATCGATGGCCGGGTTCGTTGCAGGTAGTCCCTGGCGGGCGATCGCGGTCATGTTGGCGGCATTTGCCTGTAGCTTATGTACGGCATTGATGTTCTACCGATTCGTGGAGCAACCGGTACAGCGCTGGGCACGAAACTGGCGTCCGGCAGAAAGGCCGCCTGAGAAATCTCAGCCCGCGAGCTTGCTTGAAGCGTAAGCAGCGAGGGCCGTACTTGACGCGCGGGCGACAGAAATGTCGCTGTCTGCGAGGATTGGCGTGATTCGAGCGGTCAGCCGGCGGCGCGAGGTTCGTGCCGCCGGCATAGCCGGTAATTGCAAGCCGTAATCGGTTGGGATCAAGGACCTGCCAGCATCAGCCGGGCGTCCAGCACTTTTTGGATTCGGCTGGCCGATTCCTGAAGGTGGGCCCGAGTGTAACTGTCGAGCTTGACGTTGCTCTTGAGCAGTTGTTCGATGCGTGCGTGCAGCGATCCGATTTCGGCGAACGCGATCGTCTGGCAATCTTCGGGCGCCCCGGAACGCCCCATCGCCAGATTCGAAAGCCGCTTCAGGAAACTGCGCTGCAGGTTGCGACGCAAACTGGAAATGGCCGGTTTGCGATTATTGAACTCGCCTTCCTTGACCGCTTCCACTTCCGCGAACACGGCCTTGGTGACTCGTTCGATCAGCTCCGCGGTAGTGAGCACGTCGGTTTCCGGCGCGACCTTCAGTTCGGCGTCGTGAATGCGTCGAAGCACGGTGGTGGAGAGTATCTGATCCAACACCCGTTCCTGCCAGCTGAGCACGACGTCATGTACGGCAAAATCTTTCCGCATCGCCTCGTTTGTACCCCAGTGCGTCCAGTTCGAGGTTCCCAGCTTGTTGTAAATATCGGGAGGGAACTGGAATGGCTTATCACTGAGTACATCCTGTTCCAGCAGCGCCAGCGCGTCGCGCTGCGTTTTGACGTCAAGCAGCGTCACCGGTGGTTTGCCGTCCTTGTCGCCTTTGTGGCTACGGCTGGTCTGCAGGCCGCCGATATTCCGTGCGGCGAAGAACATCGCTTGTCCTTGCTGCGACAGTAGCACGTTGAATGCCCGGCGAGCGATCGTGTAATCGTCGCCATCCTTGACCATTCTGTCGACCAGTCCGGGCATCAGTTCCGTGACGATTTGGGCTCGCATCCGGGCGAATTCAAGCGCGTCGGAACCCATGTCGAATCGATTCGATTCCGGGTCGGGATCGAATCCTCGCGTATCCTCATCCGTAGAATAGGCCAAGGCCGGTTCACCGCTTCGCGAGGCGATCTTTTTCAACTCACCGACCTCGCCCATCGGTCCGCCGGGGAGCGGCTTGTAGCCGTATTCAATTGCCCAGTAATCGTACGGTCCAACGGTGGTCGTGTAGAAGTCGCCCTGCTTCCATTCCTTGGGCACGATATTGGTCGGTGTGTAGTCCATTACGGAGGCGACCATACCGTTCTTTGTTTTCTCCGGGTCGTTGAGATCCTTCAGGCTGAGCCAGCGGCTGGCCTTGAAGTTGTGGCGCAGGCCGAGCGTGTGGCCGACTTCGTGCATCGTCACTTCTTTCAGGCCCTGCATGATCAGCTTGTCCTGCAATTCCGCGGTGGCTTTCGGGTCAGGGTTCGCCTGGATGGCGGCGGTTCCAAACGCGAACTGAAACGACAGTCCTTCACGCAAGTTACATTGGTGACCGATGCGTCCGAACAAAGGGTCGTTCTTCGACAGGCCCGGCTCGAGATCCCCGCCGGTCAGTGCCGCGATCGTCTTGGGAGTCAGGGTCTCGAATTCGCTTTTCCAGTGGGTGAGGAAATCGGCATCGAAGATGATATCGGCGTCCAGAATCTGCCCCGTGTAGGGGTTGACGCGTGACGGGCCCATGGCGAACCCGGCGTTGGCAGTGATCCAGCGGAAGGTGTTGTAGTGAATGTCCTCGGGGTCCCAGGTGGCGTCATCCGGTTGTTGGCGGACTTCGATCGCGTTCAGCCAGCCAGCCTGTTCAAACGCCTTATTCCATTCGCTGATGCCTTCGCGAATTGGCTTACGGAACTTGATCGGAACGGTCTTTTCGATCCAAAAGACGATGGGATCTTTCGGCGGGCAGGGTCCTTCCGGGGCGCCGGCGGGCCGTTCCAAGTGCCAGCGATTGATGTAGCGGATGAATTGGTCTTTCGGTCCGCCGAAGGAAAAATCCTTGACCGCGGTGATGAAGTAGCCAACGCGGTCGTCGGCCTGGCGCGGTGCATATCCTGAACTGGTCAGCTTGCTGATGGAGTAGTGCACGTTGATCGTTACACCGCGCGAATCGGGAACGGTATCCAGATCCAGAATTCCGGCGGAAGCGTACGTTGCCGCGACTTCCAACTCCATGTTGTCGGCGAATCCTTTGACGGCTGCCCAGGTCGATCGATTTTGAGCGAAACTGAATCCGGGCAGAGCATGCGAGATCTGTGGCAGATCGCTCATGAACACTGATCCGAAGTCAACCAAGTCACCGCCGCGCGGACCTTGAGCGATAATCGGCAGGCTGAAAAGGACCGAATCGGTATAAGCCTTTCCGACTGCCGCGGCTTCGGGGGTTCGCGGGTTGGCTCGGAACCGCACGTTCTTGCGCACG
>VGZA01000021.1 GCA_016872775.1 Planctomycetota bacterium
TTCGCGCCGTCGGGCTCGGGTGAGACGTTGCCAGCGGGGGTCTCGGACAGTTGTTCGCCATCGATGGGCGCTGTCTCTGTGGCTTCCAGCCTTGCGGCACCGATGGCAAGCACTGCAACAAGCACTACAACAGGCGCGGCAAAAACAACGAGCAACCGCCCTGCGACCACCAGTACCATCTCTGCTCGGAAGGTCGTCGGAGTTTCAGGCTGGCAGCGACAATCACCGAATTTTCTGAAACGACTTCTTCGCACCGAATCACCCTCGCAGGAAATAGTAGGTTGCCAAAGAAAATCCGATCCCGACGACGATTCCACGTACCAACGACCGCGGGAGCTGGCGAGCCATTCTTGCTCCACAATATCCGCCAACGCAGCCGGCAGCCGCCATCGCCGCGGCAAAACGCCACTCCACTTGGCCCGTCGCCACGAAGATCAGAACTGCGGAACCATTGATGCACGATCCCAGCAGGCTTTTCAGTCCATTCATGGCGTGAATGTCCGATAAGCCGATCATGGCGAGCGACGCCAGCATCAGGATGCCGATGCCGGCTCCGAAGTAGCCGCCATACACACCGACCAGAAACTGAAAGCACGCGACTCCGAAGACCATCGCTCCCTGCGGAGTCTGTTGCGTCGTCCCGATTCCGAACCGCCGCGCAATGACTGGCTGCAGCGAAAACAGCGTTGCCGCGAGCAAGATCAACCACGGCACCAATCGTGCAAAGGTCTGGGCAGGTAACAACGTGACCAGCGACGCGCCGAGCGTGCCGCCGATCAGACTGGGGGGAACCAGTCGAACTGCCCAGCGGCTGACGGTCGAATATTCCCGTCGATAGCCCCAGAGCGCCGCTATCGACGCCGGAAAGAGCCCGACCGTACTGGTCCCGTTCGCCAGTACTTTTGCCGCGTCCGCCGGCAATCCTCGATGGACCAGCACCGCGACCAGTGCTGGAAAAGTAAGCAACGTGCCGCCACCCGCCACGGCGTTGATTCCACCCGCCAGTGCCGCCACCAGAATCAAGATCACCATCTCAGTTCCCATGGATCGCCAACCTCTTGGCATCCCAATGCCAGATGAACGCGAAGCCGGCCAACAGTATCAGGCTGGCCCATTGAAACGCGGTGAGACCACTCCAGAATTCGGGCTCCGGCCGGAGAAACTCGGAGAGGAAACGATATCCGGAATAGAGCATGATGTAGAGCTTGATCCGTTGACCAGGGAACCAGCCGCGCTGCTGCGCGTGCCAGAGAAATCCCGCGCACGACGCGTGGAAAATTGCCTCGTAGAGTTGCGTCGGGTGGCGAGGAATATCGTCGACGGTCGGGAAAACAACGCCCCATGGAAGGCTCGTCGGCACTCCATAACAGCAGCCACCGACAAAGCACCCCAGCCTTCCCACAGCGATGCCGACCGCGACGGGACACGCGAAGCTGTCGCCGGTACGCGTACGAATCTCGAGAATCCATTTGGCGATTTCCACACCCGCGTAGCCGCCGGCCAGCCCCAGCAGGATTGTCTTTCCGTTGCTGAACCAGGCCCATCCGCTGAGAAACTCCGACCAATCCGCAAAGACATACGGCAGACGCGCGCCGATCATCGCGCCGCACAGCGCTCCGATGCCGATGCCGAATCGCTCGAGTTGCGACAGCGGCAAGTCGCGCTGGGTCCGGCGGGCGATCCACGCGGCGCTCAGTACCGCCGATCCCATAATCACCGTATACCCGATGCTGATCACAACGATCCCTCGACGGTCAGCGTCGCGAGGCTGTCCGCGGATGCAGCCAGCGAAGGCAACGGCAGATGTCCGTCGCGATAGAGCACGTTATAGGCGCAAAACGGAATCAGATGGCCGCTGGACAGGATGTGGTGCACGCACGATTTCATCAACTGGCGAATGTCAAAATTGTAGGCATCCATGAAACTGGTTGTCGTGATCCGGAAGACATCGGCCGGCGACAACTCCTGGGCAAGTGCCCGCTGGAAAAAACTCGATGCCACCTCGGTCAGATCGTTCGGTACGCCGATACGATCCTGCGCCCCCATCGAATTCTCCAGGCTTGTGAGACCGACGGTGCCGCAATCGCCCGAGCAACCGCAGGGGGTACGGGCCAGGAGCTGTCGGATCAACCGTTCGGCACTGGCCCGGTTGAAACTGATGCCATTCGCCAGCAGGTCGAGATGTTGCGCTATGTCGATGAAACGCGTCAAAGGCACAACGCGACCGTTCAGGCGATAACCATAGGCCAGCGAATGCGCATTGGGGTGAGCGCAAGGCAGCGGCAGGAAATCGCTGTCCTGCCACACTCCCTGGGACTGGTCGGCAACCGCGCGAATCACATCGGGAAAGGTGACGCGGTTGTCCAGTGATTCAGGCTCCACCGCCCGCCCCACGTAAGTTGCAGGCTGAAAACTGACGCCCGTCACCCAGGGCCGCTCGGAAGCAAACCGCACGATCTGACCCAGCTGCCGCAAATTCAACTGCTGTTCGACGGTACAGACGAGTGTCGTACGAATCCCGGCTTCCCCCAGCAAATCCACTGCGCGCAGCTTGGTCTCCGTCAGCGATTCGCCTCGCAACTGGAGTTGCGTTGCCTCGTCGAATCCGTCGAACTGCAGGTAGACTTCCAGGCGATGCCGTCGCGCTGCCAGTTCGTCGCGCAGGCGAGCATCGTTCGCCAGTCGGATGCCATTGCTGTTGATCATGACGATGTCGATCGGTTGCCGGCAAGCGTCGTCGAGAATGGCAACGAATTCCGGGTGCATCGTCGGTTCGCCGCCAGAGAGCTGCAAGATTTCCGGCCGGCCCTCGTAGCGAACCAGGTGCGAGATCGCCAGCCTGCATTGCTCGCGACTTCGATGCCGACCGCCCGGCCCGCTGGAAGCATAGCACATCGGGCAGCGGAGATTGCAGTTGTCGGTGATCTCGAGGACCGCGACACAAGTGTGCTGCTCATGTTCCGTGCAGAGTCCGCAATCGTACGGGCAGCCGCGCCTCGGCTCAATCGCGAATCGCGCCGGGACTCGACCGGGCAGACTATACTCCATGCGGTCGAACCATCGCTCGTCACTGCAGACAAAATCGATCCGCTCGCCGTGCGAAGGACAGAACTTGCGGAAGTAAACACGCCCCTCGCGCGCCACGATTTTCGCCGGCACCACCGCCAGGCAATCCGGGCAGAGACTTTGGGTCACCCCCAGAAATCGAAACTCCCTCAATGCCAGATCCGCCATCGTTTCTTATCCTCGCTTGATGTCGCGGCGCCAGCGGTACACGATCCACTTGCTCAGCACGAAGCCGACGAGTAAGGTCGCAATCGTTGCGCAGAGCAGGGCAATAGGAATGTACGAGTCCTTGCCACCCGACAAGCAGACCGCGCAGAATGTTCCGACCGCCGTGACCATGACAACGATCAGGACCACCACGGAAACTCCCAGCGAGCAGCAGAAAAGCGCGATCTTGCTCTGGGGAGACACGCGGATGCCCGACTTGGCTCGTCGCTGCACCAGAAAGACCGTCCGCATCAGCGCCGGAAATGCCGCGATCGCCAGTGCGATCGCCAGCCCTGGTACTGCCACAAACAGGCCAAGCCCGACCGCCGACAGACTGATCAGAAGAAACGCCGTCGCCAGTGAGAATTGTCCGGCGGCGATCGCCGCCGCGCGATCCGGCGGCTCACGCGGGCTCATGGTGCTCACCGGCGCGACCACCTGTGCTGTCGAAAAAGGACTTTCACCATCCGCGGTTCCCCGGGGCCGGATCGAGTCGTCCAGAACCACGGCAGGCGGGTTCGCCGGCTCAAGCCGTTGAAAGCAGAGCCAGCAATGCGTATCCCCCAGAAAATTCTGAGCACCGCAGGCACAGCGTCGTCCCGAGTCGGCGGCCGGACCGTGCATCAGATGGCCTCCCCCGCCGACGGATCGCAAAGATCGTCCACGACCTTTCGAACGTGCCGGACCCACTGTCCCACAACGATCCCGGTCAATGCGATTCCAGCAACGACCATCAACTGCTGGTAACGGGGCACCGACGGCAGGTTAAGCTCCTTGAGCAGTCCCATCGGCCAGCGCGTGCATCCCAGCACCATCAGGTAACCACCGATCGCGATGCCAGTTGCCATCCGCACGAGGAGCAGATTCATGCGCAGACCGGTCATCGCCAGGATCAAGAAATAGCCGAGGACCAGCGGGCTGCGTGCGCCGTTGGCAAGCACCAACGTCGCCGTCAGGAATACGACGTCAAGCGACATGCTGACCAGGGGCATCCAGCGTGGAAAGACCTGGTCGCGCAGCAGCGCATGCACCAGCCAGGCCATCGCCAGCCAGCCCGCGGCGATCGCGGTGACCGCGAGATGCAGCGGCGCCGCGAGTGCGGGCCCTTCGTCCAATTGCAGAAAGCGCAGCCAATCAAACCGGCCGTCGCTTGCGGCGCGGTGCAGGAGATGGATGCCGTAAAAGGCACCGACCGCGCAGATCCGCAGCAGATTCACACGGAGTTCGGCCTCGTACTGCCGCCATCTGCTTGCGGTTTCCCAACGCTGTTGCAGTGGATCGGGACGGATCATTGTCGTTCGCCGCTCCATTGGTCGTACTGATTATCGCTTTGCCACAGGCAGTTGATAGCCTTTGCGATTCAAGCGTATCCGATACAAGCTCTGGCCCGCAGTAATGTACAAGAGATTTGCGTCACTCCCTCGGCCGAAACCAACGTTGGTCGGTACTTCTGTGGCGATATATGCTAGTTCCTTTCCGTCCGGCGAGTAAACCACGATTCCCGGTCGACTCTCGGCACGTACGGCGACATAGAGGTTTCCCTCTTCATCGCAAATCAGACCGTCCGGACCATCCTGGGGCGCATAATTGACCAGTTCCTTTCGAAACGTCGCGGATCCGTCAGCATGCAGGTCGTAGGCCATCAGCGTCATGGCTCCCTTGCGCAGCGGAGCGGCGACCTTGTCGGCCTGCCGGGGATCGCCGCCGAGTCGCTCAAAGCCGGTCGCACCGTTGTCATTGCTGACGACGTATAGCGATTTTTGATCGGGAGATACGCAAACGCCGTTCGGCTTGCCGGCATCGCTGATAATGCGGTGGATGGAGCCATCCCTGTCGATCCGATAAACACCCATCACCGGCTGATCGATCGTTTCCCAACCAAGATAGCGCGGATCGCTGAAGTACATCCGCCCCTTTTCGTCGATCGTCACGTCATTGGGAGAATTGAACGGCCGCCCTTCGTACATCGCGGCCACAATGAAGCTCTTCCCGGATTTCATCTCGGTACGCGTAACGCGCCGTCCGCCATAGTCAGCTCCTTCGCAGACGATCATGTCGCCGCCCGCGTCGAACTTGATGCCGTTGGACATGCCGCTCGGCGAGCGGTAAATGGCCGTCTGGCCCGTTCGCGGATCGAACCTCCAGATATGCCCGGCATGGATTTCCCCACGTTCGTTGCGGGCTCGGTGGGAGAAAGTGATGTCACTGAAATAGACCTGGCCGTCCGGCGCAACCGCAACGCCTTCCGTCAGCGTGATGCCCTCGAACAGTTTTTCCGGCTTTGAGCCCGGCGGTACGATCGGATCGGCCGCGACCGCCAAGGCCGCAAACAATGCCACGTAGGACGCCGTTCCCGTCAGACGACCGATTGTCGAAATGCCGATTGCCTTGCCGATCATATTGAACCTGCTTTCTTGGATAGAACAAAACTGTCTGAGGCACTGCACTTTAGGGGCAGACTGTACCATGGATCTCCGCCGATCGCTGGAAATACCTCCGACCGCCCCTAATCTTTGAATCCGAACGCGGCGGCATTCAGCACACCGGAAATAACATCCTTCGTGAACAGGCCGATGAGCTGTTCGTTGAGCTCTTTCTGCAAATGGTCGGGATACGACTTGGCACCTTTGGCGGCTTTGGTCGCTGTCCCGATCGACCGCGGCACGCTGCTTTCCTGCAGGGCCAACGTGCCATCCTTCAACTGTTGCGGATGGCGCGTCGGGTCGACGGTTCCTGGTACGCGAGCATTTGCCATGGGAAATCCCTCAGGTGGCAAGCCAATCAGCGATCGGCCAGCCTTGACGGTAAAAGAGGATTTGCCCCGGAATTGTAGCGAATCGGAGTGAGGTCGATCCAGCCACGTTCCCGCTTCTGCCGCGCGATCGTGGCGGAATTCGGCAAATCGTGGTCGGCGAGCCACTTTGGAGCCAAATAGAGCTGTCAACGGCGTTCGAGCCCGACGAAACAGGCTATAGAGGGCGCGAAGCCGTTGTCGATGCGGCGCGGCGGTCCGCCGTGGTTCGGGAATGCCCAACTCGGACGACGACCCCGATGTATTGCGTAGCAACGCAAGCAACGCGCTGGCGCGCATGGGACCTGCCGGGAACCGGGTCAGCCTATAGCGAGAATCGCAACAATCCGGCAGCGGCGCAGACGAGCACAACGTAGCTCAAACTGACCTTGAATCGTTGCAGTGCGACGAACGCGGCAATCGCCAACACCAGCCCAAACCAATTCGTCGATGCGGCGATTGCGGTTGCTGTCGCGGGTAGCGAGAACGGGTCGGAATGCGGAAGACTCAGCGTCGGCCAGATCACCGTCTTGCCGAAGAAAACCGCCAGATTCAGGATCACCCCGACCACGGCGGCCGTGATCCCGGTCAGGGCGGACGTCAGATGCAATTCGCCACGCATCGACTCGATGTACGGCGCACCCAGAAAGATGAACAAAAACGAAGGCAGAAAAGTAAAGTAGGTCGCGATCAGACAACCCAGGATCGCACCGGTCCAGCCCATACCGCTGGCCTGATACCCACCCACAAAGCCGACGAATGCGACGACCATGATCAAAGGGCCCGGTGTCGTCTCACCGAGTGCGAGTCCATCCACCATCTGTGCCGGTTTCAACCACTCAAAAACCTGCACCGACTGCCTGGCGACATACGGCAGGACGGCGTAGGCGCCGCCAAACGTCACCAGCGCCGAAGTTGTAAAAAGGATGCCCATGCGCAGGAACGTTCCGTCCCAACCCTGCCAATTCCAAAGCAAGGCCATCGGTCCGGCCCAGAGCAGGAGTCCCGTGACCAGTCGGACCAGGAAGGTGGTGCGATTCGGTCGAGCATGACTCGGCGGCTCGTGATCGTCGTCGATCACGAAATCGAACGGCGGGTGCGCTCCCGTGGCGGATTGTTTCTTCGCGCCGTGCGCACCTCCCGTCTTGAACTTCTCCGGAGCAATTCGGGAACCGATCCAACCCAGCACACCCGCCGACAACACCACGATTGGAAACGGCACATTGAACACCGCCAGGGCGACAAAGGCCGCCACGGCGAAGCCCAACAGTACCCCGTTCCTGATTGCTCGGGAGCCAACGCGAATCACCGCCACAACAACAATCGCCACAACGGCCGGTTTGATTCCGTCCAGTACCGCTGCGACCGACGGCACGTTTCCGAACGCGACATAGATGGCACTCAGTGCCATGAGAATGAACAGACTGGGCAGCACAAACAAACCTCCAGCGACGATTCCGCCACGCGTTCCGTGCAGCAACCAGCCGATGTACGTCGCCAGTTGCTGCGCCTCGGGGCCGGGCAGGACCATGCAGTAATTCAACGCATGCAGGAACCGCCGATCCGATATCCACCGCCGCCGCTCGACCAATTCCGAATGCATGATCGCAATCTGTCCCGCCGGCCCGCCGAAGCTGATGAAGCCAAGCTTGAGCCAAAAAAGCAACGCCTCGCGAAATGAAACCGAACTTCGCGGAAGAGACACCTGGTTGGCGTGGGTGAACGGATCGCTCATGTTGAGATCAATTTCTTCGGCGAATGGAGGAGTCCCGACGCCAGCCGCTGACTCGCACCGCACCTCCGCAAGCATCAAACTACTCGATTTATGGCGAAGTGGGAACTCTCGCCTTGTCTCGATAACCACGGCGCAGCCTCCCCTCGCAATCTGGAAAAACGGTGATGCCAGCGATACGATGGAGCCGCATTCACAAGTCGAAAGGAGACTGCGGAGATGTTTAAATCGACGGACGGTCGCGTGCGAGTCGGCGTGGTCGGCCTCGGGCGATTCGGGCGACTGCACGCGCTGACGCTGGCTGGGCTCGCGGAGGCGCGGTTGGTGGCGCTCGTTGCTCGCCGCGAGGAATCACTCGCGGCATTATCGCACGAATTGCCCGGCATTCCTGGATGGGTCAATCTGGACGAAGCGATCCTGCGGTCGGGAGCCGATGCCTGGGTCGTCGCCTGTTCGACCGCATCCCATGTATCGGTAACACGACGCCTTTTAGCGGCAGGCCGATCGGTATTGCTGGAGAAGCCGATTTCGGAGGACGGGAACGCGGCGCGCAGTTTGATGCCGCTGGTCCAATCCGATTCCGGGAACCTGATGCTCGGGCATATCGTGCTGTTCAACAGCGAGTTTCAACAATTGCGCGAAGAAGTACGTACGCGGAGCCCGATCGCGTACCTGGATTGTGTTCGGCATCGGCCGGCGAGCATCGTCGGGCAATTTCCGGGCGAGAACCCTTTGCATGCGGCGATGGTCCACGACCTGTATTGTGCACAGGTTTTGTTCGATCGCCGCGAGCCGACTTCGTTCCAAGCGCGGTACCATCGTACGACCACGGGCGCGATCGATCTCGCTCTGGCGCAGCTTACGTGGGACTCTGGAGCGATCGCTCGTTTCGTCGCCTCTTATCTGACACCCGCCGGCATGCCACCCCGCGGCTTTGACCGACTGGAAGTATTCGGAAGCGATTGGGCCGCCAGGATCGTACCGAATCCGCGCCCCGTTGAATTCTGGGATGCGCAGGCTTCCTGGCCACTTCCCCTGGAGATTCGGCCCGGCCCGCTGCAGCCTTCCGGAATGATGGCGGAAGAATTGCGTTGCTTCTGTCGCGTCGTGCGCGGCGAACAAAAAGTCCCTGTAGGAGCGTCCTACTTCGACGCGCTCCAGGTGCAGCAATGGATGGATCGGCTGTCGGCCGCGGCAAATGGCGAATAGGGAATGGAACGGATGAAATGACTGTCGGGGCCGAACCGATCCCACGTATACTGATTGCCGGCGCTCCGTAGCGTCGTAGCAATTTAGCCCGCAGTGACGGGATTGCCCGTAGTCCTCCAAGATAGGTAACCGCGAGATGCCTTGCTCCGAACAACGCCCTTTGACGCGCCGTGAATTCGCCCACGGCGCATTGCTGGCTGGCGGCGCCGTCGGCTTGCTCCGTCCCATGCAAGCTGCCGCTCCGGCAACTGTCTACCCGGCCGGCAGCGATTGGCCAATGTACCGTCGCGATCCCGCCCTGACCGCGACCTCTCCGTTGCGCGGCGGCCTGGGCGAGACACCGCATGTCGTTTGGTCGCTGGAACTGGGCGGGCCGAAGCTTACCGCGGAAACGGTTCTGGTCCGTGACGTGACCGGGAGCGGAAGCGAGGATTTTCTCACCATCAGTGCCGATACGCTTACCTGTCGCGACGCGCGAGGCCTCGTGCGCTGGCGGCTGGAGAATATGCTCAACGTATCGATCCAGCAGATCCTGGATTTCGCGGGAGACGGCTCGCGCGGGATTCTGCTGACGACCTCCCGAGCGGGCAGGGTCGATCAGTTCATGATCGATGGCAGGACCGGCAAAGCGACACATCTTTGGCTCGACCAAAACAACTTCGGTGGCCACACGCGCGTGGGAAAACTGCTGCCGGATCGGAACGGCTTGCAGATCGCTTCCACGTCGAGCGGCCAGACTCCTCCCGCGCCGCAAGGGGGCCACGTACGGCTGGTTAGTTTTGACAAGGGGCTTGATGCGCCCACTTTTCATATCAACCAGCGCGTCAACGGCGTTTTCTATTCGCCGCTGATCCTGGTGACCGACATGGACGGGGACGGTCATCCGGAGTTGGCCGTCTTGAGCCATGAACAGCTCTGGGTATTCGATACGAAACAGGGCAGCCAGAAACTCTATGCCGCCTACGGACCGGCGATTCGGACCTACATGGCCACGGTACAGACAGTGCGACTGCGCCCCGAGGATTCTCGCGCGTCGCTGGTGATGATCAACCCGTCGCTCCCGGGCTTGAAAGCGGTCGCGCAGGACGGCGCCACCTTCGCGCGGGAACTGTGGAGAGTCGTGATCGGCGGCGTCGAGGATCAATACCAGAAGCGCGTGACCGTTGTTCCCGCCGGCCCGAGCCTGGTGTACGACCCGGATGGCGACGGCCACCCGCTCGTGTTCACCTTGATCAAGAACGAGCATGCCGATTCGATGACGAAGCTGGTTGTATTTGACGCTCGGAACGGTACGCGTCTGGCCGAATTACCGGAGGCTCAAGTACTCTCTGCCGACGACCTGGATGGCGACGGTAAAGTAGAGTTCCTTCTGCAGTGCGGTAGGGATCTGGTGATCTGCCGCTGGGAATCCAACCAGTTGAGAACGCTGTGGCAAAGCGCCGATGTTTTGCCCGTGTTGCATTCCTCGCCGACGGAGGGCGATCCGCAACTCACTTCGGGAAGTAGCCCGATCTCCCGCGGTAATGTCAGGGTGTGGCGTGTGCGGGATGGCTCCTCCGAATTCCTGCTGCGATTTCCTGAGGGCGTGTTTGCCTGTCGGCTGGCGCACGATCAGCTGACGCGAGGCGACGCGATTGCACAGCACGAGGCGTTTGGAACCAATCCCGCTGCCGTTCCGGGGCAACCGCGCGTGGTCTGGGACGGTGTGAAACTGGTCACGCTGGTCGATGGCCAGGAAGTATTTCGCTATCTACCACCAGCTCCCACAACCTATCTGGCCCCGCCACCCATCGTCGCCGATCTGGCGGGCCAGCGACGGATTCTCGTTCGCGACGCAAGTTCCAATTATCTGCTTTGCTCTGCGCGGGGAGAATTGGAGCGAGTCTGGGCGGAGCGGGCTCACGGAGTCGCTGAGTTACTCGTCGATCCGGCGGGACTTGCGCCGGTCGTCAGCGACGTCGACGATGACGGCGAACCGGAGGTGCTGCTCACGGTGACCGAAGCCGGGGGTCAACCGGTCTGCCTGCTGCTCGACCAAAACGGCAAGGAGAAGCGCCGTTGGGGTTTGCTCCCTGGCATGAAGAACTTGAACCCCGGTCCCACCGGCCGGCTCGGGCCCGGTCGCGGGCGATGGATTCTGTTACGGATGTCAGGTGAGAATGCCCAGGGCGAGCGGACTTTCCTGGTGGTCGCCTACGACGGGAAAACAGGGGAACAGCTCTGGGTGCGCGACCACTACGGCAACTATGGCCAGAACCCCGTTGTGTTCGTGGCGCATTTTCCCGGTGCGGTCTGGGACTACAATCGCGACGGCGCCGACGACTGGCTTGTCTGCTCCGAGAACTTCTACGGCATTGTCGACGTCAGGGCCAATAAGGACCTGGTCGGTCCGGTCGTGTTGTCCGATGCGCTTGCCGGGCACTGGACCGCCTACACGTTTCCCTCGCTGGCCAGCTTGCGCGACGGTGATCCACCGTGGGTCGTGCATCATAGCGCCTACGCAATGGGGCTCGTTACAAACCTCGAAGGTCAACCCGTCTGGCATTATGGGATGACGCGGGACTCGGCCAGCAAATGGGCCCAATGCGCCGACCTGGATGGCGACGGCCAGCGCGAGCTGCTGCACGTTCAACCTGACGGCGTACTGCGCTGTTTTTCGTTGGCCACCCATGCGCGTTGCCCGACCTGTGCGACGGAATCGGCGCTCGCCGCGCAAACCGATTCTCCCGAGCGTTGGCGGTTCGACATGCAACGACCGGTCGGCCGCATGCTGGCCGCCGACCTGGACGGCGACGGGCGGATGGAATTGCTGTTCGGCTGTGAGGACGGCAAGCTGTACGCGCTTGCCGAGCGCAACGGTACGCCAGTGCTCTTGTGGAGTGTCCCGCTTGGTCGCCGCGTCGGCGAACCGATCCTCACCGACCTCGACGGCGACGGCTTGCCCGAGATTCTGGTCACCGCGGAGGATGGGAAGCTCTATTGCTTGAAAGGTAATTAGACCGCGCGAACGCGGAGAACCGCGCCGAGCGAGCCGGCGGTCGAGGCTTGCTTCGCCCGCTGTCGGCAAACAGTACACAACATGCAGATCCGCTGCCCTCACTGCCACAACGCGATTGAAACGGTCGCCGATCTGGACCGGACGGAAATTGTCTGCAGCTCCTGCGGCAGCAGCTTCAATCTTCTAGGAAACGATACGACGACGACCTATCACCAGGCTGCCAGGCGAATTGCCCATTTCCAACTTATCGAGCAGATCGGCGTCGCGATCCGACAGCGGACCGCTGATCTCGGCCATTTACCTTGGAATCGGCAGCATTCCGGTGCAACAGATCACAGCGACGGACCGATACAACTGCGAAATCCGATTCGCCAAATGATTTCGGAAGAGCACGGAAATGTATGGGAATGGTGCCAGGATTGGTACGGTCCGCAAAACACGGACGAACAGCCGACCGATCCGGTCGGCCCGGCGCTGGGAGATTCACGCACGGTGCGAGCAGGAGCGTTTCTGAGCAATTCGTCATATCTACAGTCGGCCAATCGCATCGATATCAAGCCGACCAGTCGCAACGCCGGCACCGGCTTTCGTATCGCCCGGAACGGGGAAAAACCTGTAACCTGTCCTGGAGGCCCGTCCTACGGGGCCGATAGTTTGCCCTGTGTCCCCGCTGCCGGCGGTGACTTGCAATCCACGCCGCCCGGCGCCAAACTGACATTTCATCCAACATCCCCCTGCCTGTTGAATTAATTGACCTTTGATTGCCCCACCCCAGTTACCGCGACGATTAACGCTGTTGCTCGTGCCGTTCCTAGCTAGGAACCTGGCGATCTTGCTGTTGGTCGCGAGTCCCGGGTCGATCGGTTGGGCCGACGACGACGTTCCGTCGTTTCGCGACGACGTGATTCCGATTCTGACCCGTTTCGGTTGCAATGCGGGAGGTTGCCACGGCAAATTGGCGGGGCAGAACGGATTTCGCTTGTCGTTGCGCGGGTTCGCTCCCGACGCCGACTTTGAGAGCCTGGTGCGGGAATCGCGAGGGCGGCGACTCAATGTCGCGGCGCCGAGCCAGAGTCTGCTCTTGCGCAAAGCGACCGGCCAGGTTGCGCACGGCGGCGGCGTACGATTCTCGGCCGAGGATCGGGCGGCGGTCGTACTGCGCCAGTGGATCGCCGCCGGAGTACCCGGGCTGGTGGACGCGGAACCACACCTTATCGATCTCCAGGTATTTCCCGCGGAGGCGATGCTTCGTGTCGGAGAGGCCGTCGAGCTGCGCGTCATTGCCGTCTACGACGACGGCCAACACCGCGACGTGACCTGGCTGACACAGTTTTCCGCGGCAGACGCCAGCCTGCTCGAGGTCTCGGAGGCGGGATCGATTCGGGCGGTCCGCCGTGGAGAATCGGTCGTGCGGGCATCGTTTCAGGACCAGATCCGGACCGCGACGATCACCATACCATTCGTCACGCAGACGTCGGATCACTGGTACCTCCCGCGCTACAACCTTGTCGACGATGCCGTGTTTGAGAAACTGGCGGCCTTGCATATTCCTCCATCGCCGACCTGCGATGATGCGACGTTCTTGCGTCGAGCGATGTTGGACGCCATCGGCACGCTGCCGACCATCGAGGAGTCGCGACGGTTTCTGGCCGACAGCCGCGAGGACAAACGCGCACGGCTGGTGGAAGAGTTACTTTCGCGTTCGGAGTTTATCGACTACTGGGCCTTGATCCTCGGCGATCTGCTACAGAATCGAAAAGAGCGCGATCACGATGTCCGCGGCGCCAAAGGCGTGCGCGGCCTGCACCGTTGGCTTCGCGCGCAACTGGCAGCCGAAAAGAGTTGGGCCGAGATCGCCGCCTCGATATGGAAAGCCGAAGGCAACGTCGCTCAGGTTCCGGCAGTCGGGTATTACGTCGTAACGATGGGCGAAAAATCGGCCGAGCAGTCAGAAATCGGCGATTCGGTGGCACAGGCATTTCTAGGAACTCGGATCGGCTGCGCCCGCTGCCACAATCACCCGCTGGAGAAGTACACCCAGGACGATTACTACCACTTCATCGGGTTCTTTTCCCGTCTGGTTCTGGATCGCAAGAAGCCGGAAGAGGCACCGACGGAATTGTTCATGGAGAGCGGACACTGGTTGAACCTGCGCCGCCAACTCGGCCAGGAGCAGGAGCGCCGCCAGCTGCTGGAAAAGGCGGCCAACGACGAGTCGGCGCTGGCCGAATCGCGGAAGCGGATCGCCGATTTCGAACGCCAATTGTCCGAGGCGCACGCCAGCGCGGTGCGCGTACGTCAGCCGCGGACCGGCCAGGAGCTGGTGCCTCGCTTTCTGGATCGAACTCCGACGACTCTCTTGCCTGGCTCGGATCCGCGCGACGCATTTGTGACTTGGGCTACCGACGAGAACAACGAGTACTTCGCGGGTGCAATGGTGAACCGTCTGTGGAAACATTTCCTCGGCGTGGGACTCGTGGAACCCGTCGACGACCTGCGGGCGACCAATCCGCCCTCGAACCGCCGGCTGTGGGACCTGCTGCGCCGGGAATTCGTCCGAAACGGGTTTCAGTTCAAACCGGTGATGCGTCTGATCATGAACTCGCGAACGTATCAGTTGTCGTCCGAGACCGTCGCGGAGAACGCCACCGACTCCCGTTTTTACTCTCATTTCTACGCGCGCCGCCTACCCGCGGAAGTACTGCTGGACGCGGTGTCCCGCGCGACCGGAGTTCCGGAGTCTTTTCCCGGTTACCCGGTCGGTGTGCGAGCGATCCAAATTCCCGATCCTGGAGTGGAATCGTATTTTCTCACGGTCTTTGGCCGGCCGGAGCGGACAACCGCCTGCGCCTGCGAACGTACGGGCGACGTAACACTACCGCAACTATTGCATTTGCAGAACAACGACGGATTGTTGCGCAAGATCTCGTCGCCGGACGGCGCGTTGGCACGTTTGCTTGCCGCCGAAAATGACGACGCGAAAATGATCGACGGCTGTTACCTGGCAACGTTGAGTCGCCCGGCCAGTGAGGACGAGCGGAGCCAGGTGCTGCAGCTGGTCCAGGCGGCCTCCGCGAGTGCCTCGCCGTCGTTGCGCGCGGAACTGTATCAGGACCTGTTGTGGGCCTTGCTCAATTCCAAAGAGTTTGCGTTCCAGCACTGATTCGGAAACGGAGAACGACCGGATGACATTCGATCTGCACTGGAATCGTTCGCGCAGGTCTTTTCTGCGCGTAGGCGGACTCAGCGCGCTCGGACTGGGGTTGCCCGAGTGGCTGCGATTACGGGCCGCGGCAGACACTCCACTGGTTCGCGGTTCGGGAGCCCGCGCCAAGTCCGTCGTCCTGGTCTATCTGGGTGGAGGACTCTCTCATCACGACAGTTTTGATTTGAAAACCGACGCGATTGAGGAAGTGCGTGGCAAATATCATCCGATCTCCACGAACGTTCCCGGACTATCGATCGGGGAACTGTTGCCGCGGATGGCGCAGACCATGAATAAGGTTTGCCTGGTCCGCAGCGGCGCACATCAGAACGATCACCACGAGACGGCAACCAACTGGGTCATGTCGGGGCGGTTCGGATCGGCGTTCGGCGATTGGCCGGCGATGGGTGCCGTGGCCGCTCATGAAAGCGGATTCCCGGGAACCCTGCCACCGTACGTTGCGATTCCCCGTAATCCGTCGTTCACCTGGGAACTCGGCAAAAGCGCGTTTCTCGGGGGGCGGTACGAATCGTTCAAGGCCGGCGATCCAAATGCAACGGACTACCGGGTGCGGGACGTCATCGCGCAGGAGCCGCCGACGGAGCTCCGAACCGAGCGTCGACGGGCGCTGCTGAAGACCGTCGACGGTTTCGCGCGGCGTGTCGAGGGCAACGACCAGTTGCAGGCATACGACCAGTTCCAGCGTCGGGCTGCGGAAATGGTATTGTCCGGGGAAGCGCGCCGGGCCTTCGCGATCGAAAGGGAGTCGGCAGAACTGCGTGATCGCTACGGGCGCACTACGTTTGGACAGAGCTGCCTGTTGGCTCGCAGACTAATCGAACATGGCGTCACATTCGCGACGGTGAACTTTGGGGGCTGGGACCACCACGCGAAAATTTGGGATGGCCTGCAACAGAAGCTGCCAGATTTTGATCGGGGATTCTCCGCCCTGATCGACGACATGCACGATCGCGGCCTCCTTGCGGACACGCTGGTCATCGCGATGGGTGAATTCGGCCGCACGCCCAAAATCAATAAAGATGTAGGACGCGACCATTGGGCGCCAGCCGCATCGCTTCTTTTCGCCGGAGCGGGCGTTGGCGGCGGCAAGGTGATCGGCGCGACGGACAAAGACGGCGCCCAGGTCACTGACTCGCCTGTACGGCCCGCCGATGTGGCCTTCACCGTCTTCCGGGCGATCGGAATCGACCCGCACAAGACCCTGCTGACACCGGACGGACGCCCTGTCGCCATTCTCGATGAAGGTGCACCGATCGATGCGCTCTACACTTGAACCGACCTGGGGGCGCCTGTTGGTCATTTTCGGCCTGAGCTCGCTGCTGGCCGCCGAAGACAAGCCGTCAGCGCCAAAAAAACCGCCGAAGGTGGCGCTCGCCCATCCCCTGGCTCTGCCTGTCGGTAAGGCCACCAAGGTCGTCGTACGAGGGTGGGAACTTGAACAGGTCAACGAAGTGCGGGTATCCCAGCCCGACGTGCAACTCAAGCTGCTCGTAAAAAGTAAAGCGGCCGTTCCCAACAAGCAGGATGCCAAACAGGTTGGCGACACGCAGTTAGAACTGGAGCTGACGGTCGCCGCCGAGCCGGTCAGCGGCGAATTGACCCTGGTGCTGGTAACGCCGGAGACGGAGAGCACGTCGTTTTCGCTTCTACTCGGAGCCAGCGAACCGCGTATCGATGAGGTCGAAGGCAACGACGGATTTCGGCAGGCCCAGTCGATCCAAGTACCTCAGGTCGTGGATGGAGCCCTTCACGCGGATCAGAATGTTGACGTATTCGTATTCGAACTGGCGGCACCGCAGACCGTAGTGATCGAAACAATCGCTCGACAGCGTGGCTCCGCGCTCGACAGCCTGTTGACACTCTACGACGATCAGACGAATATCCTGGAGATTTCGGACGATCAGCGCGGCACAACCGATTCCTATATCGAACGGCAATTGCCCGCCGGCAGGTACTTCCTTTCCCTGCAGGATGCTCATGATCGCGGCGGACCGGCTCACCCCTATCGCCTCGTCGTTCGCGGCGCAGCGATTGCGAGATAGCTGTCCCCCGGAGACAAGCTCGCTACGTCTTCACGCAAGGCGGCCGACAAAGTGAGATGAGCGGAGAAATCCTCGTGCGCGTTCCCGGCGAACGGCTGTTCTACAAGTACAGCGACAGCGCCTTCGATGTCTCAGTGGACCTGCGAGTTGCCCCGACATCAGGCGGGGCGCTAACCACGCACATCATCGAGATCGCTCCCAAGACGTTTCTGGGGAAATTGATGTCGCCGCTGATCCGGATGGGACTGGGCAAGCAGACACGGGACGCCGCGAGTAACCTCAAGAAGCTGCTTGAAGGAACTTCGACCGCTTAGATGTGTGCCACTCCAAAGTGTGCCATCTGGCAGCCCGCCGGAAACAATTTGACTTTGCACAAGAGCTCCGCCGGCGGGCCGCCAGTGCAGCCGGACGAACATGCTGCCGATCGTGCATCGCATTCCGCTTCGTCTGTTCAAGGAGAGCCGTAACGCAGTTCGCACTGGCGGTCCGCCGGCCTTGGTCATTCTCGAAGTGACGCCGAGTCCGGCGGACTGCCAGATGGCACACGACGGTGTCACTGCCTATCGGCCGGATATAATGACATTGCGTATCCAACACCCAATCCCGTTAAGAAACCAGAGATACTCTCCATGCGACAACTGCTTTTCGCGTTTGTCACCTTCGTGATGCTCGCATTTCCCTTCGCCTCCGCCTTTGATCAACCTGGTCAGCCTGCTTTCTACGACCCGGTGGAAAGGCAGATCGAAGGCTGGACGATCAAAGTCGATCCCCAATTACTGATGAAGGACAACGAGGAGGTCGCGACCCAGGCTTTTACGGCCTTGGCCAATCACCTGCAGCGGGTGAAGTACATCGTGCCGAAGGATCGCTGCCTGCAATTGCAGAAGCTGCCGATCTGGCTGGAGCTTCATGGAACACTGTCCAGCATGCAATACCATCCTGACCGAGGCTGGCTGGTGGCCAACAAGCACGACCCGCGTCTCGTGAAACATGTGCACAT
This sequence comes from Planctomycetota bacterium, assembly GCA_016872775.1. Taxonomy (GTDB): domain Bacteria; phylum Planctomycetota; class Planctomycetia; order Pirellulales; family Pirellulaceae; genus VGZA01. The sequence continues at coordinate 18,272 of VGZA01000021.1, forward strand.
TCCGCGAGCGCGAGAACTGTTTGATCCGCACATGTGGGCCAAACATCCCTACGTCGTGCTCCATGAACTGGCCCACGCGTACCATGATCAGGTGCTGGACTTTGACCATCCGGAAATTGTTGCGGCCTACGAGAATGCCCGGGAGAAGAAACTGTATGACGAAGTGTTGCTCTACACCGGTCAGAAAGTGCGGCACTACGGCCTGACCAATCCCAAGGAGTATTTCGCCGAATCGACGGAGGCCTATTTCGGAGTCAATGACTTTTACCCGTTTGTGCGGGCGGAACTGAACGAACATGACCCGACAATGTTCACACTCTTGGAGAAGATCTGGGGGCCGGTGCGATAGCTCAACGGAGGGACTTCGCCGCAGCAGGTTGGCGGAGCGATTGCCGGTGACGCATGCATCAGGAGACTGTAATGCATAAAGAAACCACGAAGTACCATGGGGCTCAAGCGCCGGCCGACAGGACGGTCTGCAAGTTGCTGGAACAGCAGATCGATCGGCGTCTGCCGGAAGCCGAAAACAAGATCTGGCACGCTCATCCGATCTGGTTTCTCGACGGCAATCCGATCGTCGGTTACAGCAAATTGAAGAATTGCATACGACGGCTCTTCTGGAGCGGTCAATCGTTCAAGACCTAGGGTCTGACCCAGGAAGGGAGCTTCAAAGCGGCGGAAGCGCGGTACCACGATCTGATGGTTTTTGGCTTGCGCAGCCTGTTTGAATTCGACATCCTTCCCGACCCTCATGATGCACTGGCGCGGTTGGTCCAGGCCGGTGTTCGCCCGTTGGTTGCCGTCACGAAGGGCCACAATCCGATCCACAAGGCACTGGTTGCCTACAGTGGGTCGATGGAGTCCGCCAAGGCGATGAAGCGATTTGTTCAGGTGCGGCTGTGGCCCGACGCCAGGCTGCGAATCGTCACGTGCGAGCCCCCACGGGACGAAGCGGAAAAGTTCGTAGGCGACGCGGGCGAATATTGCCGCGCGCACGGCTTCGATGTGGACGAAGCGTATCTGCCCGAATCACCCAAGTCGCATCTGTTGCCGTACGCGGAAGCCTGGGGCGCGGATCTGATCGTCATCGGCAACAGTGCAAAGAACCTCCTGCTGCGGCAAATTTTCGGGGAGACAGCGTTGCACGTTATTCGCCATTCCGATCGTCCACTGTTCCTCGCTCAGTAGCCGCGTCACGGGCGATTCGCGGCGCTCCTGGCCCGCTCCACGGCGAAGTCGATCAGTGGCTGGCAGCGGAAAAAGCCTTCCCAAAAATTGTGTCCCTGCCCTGGTGCGACGATCAGTTGAAACACGTCGGCGGCGCCATCCTGTTGATACCGCCGCCGCAGCGCCGCGGAATTCTGCTCCAAGGTCACGACCGTATCCTCGTCGCCATGGATAATAAACACGGGGATGCGGGCCTTGGCGAGTACACTCGCTTTGGCAATCGGATTGTGTTCGGCAAGACGTTCTTCCAGTTGCTGCGCCGTAATTCCATACGCGGGAGCCGCCTGGGTCAATCCGGGATAGGATCGCAGATCGAACACGGGGTAGATGCCGGCGATGCCGGAAACCTTCTCCGGATTTCGGATCGCCCAGCTGGCGACCCACAGCCCGCCGCGACTTCGTCCCAGCAGGATTGGCTTGCCGGCAAAGCCTCGCTGCCGCGTCAACTCCGAGTAAAGTGCATCCATCAGCACCTGTCCTTTCGGGCTGCCGTAGGCCTCGCCGGCATCAATTCCGGCAACGGCGATTCCCGCCGCGAGAAACTGCTCGTGCATCCATTTCTCGTGCTGGTCGGGATAGCCGGGCAACGTCGGCGCATACATGATCCACGGCTGCGGCTGTCGCCGTTTTCCCTCTTCGGGCAGCAGTACAAATGCTGCCCGCCCCTGCAGCTCAAAAGACTCGCCGGGCAGGATCAGCTCTTTGAAGGGGCGATCGGCTGCTGCCGCTCGCGCCGTCGTGATCGCAAGCACCATGATCACGGGGACAAGCCACCATATTCGTTGTCGGATCATCATTGTCTCCTGCAATCCAAAGCGCGACCCCTATCGTGACGCGGCGTGTTGCACTAATCCGCCATCAGTATCAGGACGCTAAAAGCAATCGCCTGCAACACGGTTAGCACAAGTCCGATTGCGGCGAGCCATATTCCGACGGATGTCTGACCGCGACCGGAATGATCAATCTCCCCGCGGTTCATCCGTTTCAGATCCCGTGTTCCCATGACAATCGCCGCAAGCGCAAGGCCGATTACCACCGGGAAAGACGGGACGCAAAGGCACTGCAGCAATGTGCAGCACAAAGCGGCAATTCCCAGGCCCATGATCAGGCCCGCGCGGTGCGACGGCAGGTAGGTGCCAAAAGGGCTGGTGGCATGGCCCGGCTGCGGCGCGGACATGTCGGAATAAGGGTTCACCGGAACGGCATGCGTCAGTTGCGGGAAAAGGTCAGCCGCGCGAAAAAAGAGATCGTCCCCCGATTTCTTCAACATCGCCCTCGGATCAACGCGCCCCTCGTGAATCCACTGTTCGAATTCGGAGCGAGAAACCGGTCCATACGACGTGCCGTCGGGCGCGGTCATGGTCCAGCCCTCCTCGGCGGATTCGGGCATCGGTGGAGTGCGCGGGATGTCCATCACCGTTCCGCAACTGGGACACCGCGTCTGCTTACCCGCTTCGGTATCCGGCACGCGTAACCGCTGCTGGCAGCCCTGGCAGGTAAGTTCCATCGCCAATCGTCCCTTCTTTCAGCCCCATGCGCTGGAAAAATAAAGCAGAATCATGACGGCAAAACTCGCGGCGAATATCCAGCCCAGTGCCATGACCATCCCAAGGTTCTTTCCCCATCGGGTCAACTGCCGTCCCGAAGGATCGATACGTCCGGCATCCATTTCCAGCAGGTCGCCCGATCCGATGACCCAAGCCATGATCGTCAAAACCGGGCACCAGACTGCCATGCCGACAACGGCCAGTATGAGAACCAGCCAGCCGCGATGGGGTCGCAGATACTGGTACGGCTCGCTCGGTATCGGCGCGACGACCGCCACCGACGCGACAGTGTGCGGAATCGACACAAACTCACGGAGTTCAGGAAACCACTGAACGGCATGCTGCCATTCTCCCGTCTGTTCGCGAAGGCTACAGTCGTGGGATACACGTCCTTCCCGAACCCAACTCGCCAGCGTCTCACGACTTACTGGACCGAATATCTGTCCTTCGGGCGTCTGCATGAAGAAGGTTAGTGAAGGCGGATCTGAGGTTGCTTGGACAGTCGTCGCTTCGGCTGGCGGCCTTTCGCCATCGATGGAAGTGGTTGTCGGCGGCACGACCGACAGTTCGATTCCCGACACTGGCGTTCGCGGCAGCAGCGAATAGGCCTTTTCACGGGGCGAGAAGGGAGAAATCGCGTGGCACCCGGGGCATTCGACTTGGGAACCGCGGTAGCTGTCGGGGACGAGCAGTCCTCGTCCGCACCCCTGGCACTTGATTTCGACATCCATCGAATTGATCGAATTTAGGAACGTTGGCGAAGCGAGTTGGCAGTCTAATCGACGAATCTCGCGTAATCAATGTACGAATCCATTGCCCGACATCGATGTTAGACCATAGAATGGATTGAGCATATTGATCGCGAGTCGTGATCGCGATTAGGTCGACGAACGTGGGATCGCTCACTAACAGGAGCCGGCGTCGTGGATACGGCGTTTTGGATCGTCAGCGGGATCGTTGCGAGTCTGGCGTTAATGGCTGGCTGGGTGGGTGCGCGGCGGTTTCAACGCTATCGCGCATCGTGCCGGGCACACGATTTGGTCCAGGCGAAACAGACCTTCCATCGTCGTCGCGAGTGGCTGGAGGCTCGCTTCATGACGCTGGCGTCCCAGTCCGGAAAACCGCGCGGCCTCACCTGGGCGGAATGTGAGTTTGAGGATGCGGTTCATTTCGCGCGCGACCGTCAATCCGGCAGGTTCCGCGCCTTGGTCGGGATGACGATCCGGTTTGAGGCGGTCATCGGTGGCGACATGGAGGACAATCCCAATGTGAAAAACCTGCGGGCGGCGACGGCCGTTTTTCGTCGGGAAAAAAACGAATGGGTAACCGATGGGATTGCCGTGTTCAATCTGAGTCCAGCCCAGACGATTCGCCACTACCGGCACGAATTGGAGGAACTCCCGGTTCTGGCGTCTAGCCTCTCGGAACACGACAAATAAGACACTTGAGATATTCGGTCTCGGGACAGCCGATGCGATACGGGTGATCCGGAGCCGCGCCGCGTTGTTCCAGGACCTGGATATCGCGTCCGCATTTCTGCGAGACGCCGCCGAGCATTCGCTGAAACTCGAACCGATTGACACGACCGGAACAGCTGCAGGTCACCAGGATTCCATCGTCTTCGAGCAACTCGACGCCCAGCCGATTCAGGCGGTGGTAGGCGCGCAGCGCCTGGTCAATGGAATGTCGAGAACCGGCAAAGCGCGGCGGATCGAGAATGACCATTCCGAATTTCTCACCTGCCGAGCGCAAGGCGTCAAGTTTTTCGAAGCACTCTCCCGTTTCGAACCGCGCATTGTCGATCGCGTTGGCTTCCGCGTTGCGTCGCGCCTCATCGATCGCGCGCTGGCTTGAGTCGATCCCCAGGACGCTAGCGGCAGCGCCGAGTCGTGCGGCGGCCAAGGCGAACCCTCCGACATAGCAGCAGACGTCGAGCACCTTTCGGCCTCGGGCGTAGGCCGCCGCGGCTCGATGATTTTCCCGTTGGTCGAGATAGCCACCCGTTTTCTGGCCTGCCGCAAGATCGACGCGATATTTCAGGCCGTGTTCGACGATCTCCAGCAGTTCGGGCAACGGTTCGCCCCAAAGATGCTCATCACCCGGCTGCATCCCTTCCGCCTGCGCGATCTTCGCGTCGGTGCGGCAGATCACGCCACGCGGATTCGTGAATTCCAGCAGCGGCGGCAACCAGGCATTGCGATGTGCGGCGATCACTTTGGCCGTCACTTGGACGACCAGGTACTGCGCGTAACAATCCACGATCAAACCACTCAGTCCGTCGGCCTCGCTGAAGATCAACCGTGTGGCGGTCTGAGGCCCGTCGAGTCCCAGGTCGCTCCGCAGTTGCACTGCGGAGCGGATCCGCTCGCGCCAGAACGTCCCGTCCAGCGTTTCACCGGCGCGCCAACTATAGAGCCGTACGCGGATGTGGCTCTTGCTGTTGTACATTCCGCGGGCGAGCCAGCGGCCGTTGGGCAGGATCAGATCCACTTCGTCGCCATCCTGCGGGGCGACTTCCGAGGAACAGAGCGACTTTGCCAGCACCCATGGGTGCCGTGCCAGGAACGTCGCCTGTTTGCTCGGCTTAAGTACGACGATGCATGCCATCCGCAGAGTAAAGCCTGCTTTGCCCGGTACCGCAAGGGGCGGGAGAAATGTTGCTTGATCGGGAAAGGGCCGATACTCTAAGGATTCGCGGTCGATTCGACGATCCCGGCAGGAACCACCGATGCGCACCGGACAAATTCGACATGCATTTGCCCGTTTTCGGGCACGGGAGCGTGAAGGTCTCGTCGTCTCCAGTCGTCGCGGCATGTTGAAGGCCAGTCTGGCAGGAATTTGCGGATTGTCGGCCACCGATCTGCTTCGTGCCCGCGCCGCGGACCCCGCGGCCAGCGCCGGCCGCAGTGTCATATTGCTCTGGCTTGCCGGCGGACCCAGTCATATCGACACTTGGGACCCGAAACCCGAGCGACCGATCGAAAATCGGGGACCATTTGGCGTCATGGATACCAAACTTCCGGGCGTGCAAATATGCGAGTACCTGCCAAAGCAAGCGGCAATGCTCGACAAGTTCACGTTGATTCGCAGTGTCGACGCCCGGTTCAGCAACCACGAGCCGAACACGGTGTTTCAAACGGCGAACCTCGAAGCGGAGCCACGGCTGAATCCCAAGGCGGAAATGTACCCGGCACTGGCGTCGGTTGTGGCGCGGCACCATGGAGCGAATCAGCCGGGAATGCCGCCGTACGTTGCTTTCATGAAGTCCCGCTCCCATCTGGCATTCGGCGGATATCTCGGAAAGCAGTACGATCCGTTCCTCGCCGAACAGGCGGCGCGCCTGCCGGTTTACGATCTGGTTGGAAAAGATACAGGGGCCCGAAGCGGCGCGGACCTGTTCCGCCTGCCGGCGCAGCTCGATGCGTCCCGACTGAACGACCGCGGACACCTGCTCGCGTCGTTGGATCGCCTGCGGCGAGGCCTCGACCTGCGGGGATCGATGGATGCGATGGATGCTTATTCCCAGCAAGCCGTCGAGATGGTCACGGGCGAACGGGCGCGACAGGCGTTTGATATCTCGCAGGAACCCGACGCGGTACGGCAAAAGTACGGCAGCCACCTCTGGTGTCAGCAGGCGTTGCTGGCCCGACGACTGGTGGAAGCGGGGGTGGCATTTGTGACGCTCGACCTGAGCTATCACACGGCATCCGGAACTTGGGACACCCACGGCGATAACATTCCACCCTACGGCGGAATCTGGAACGGCCTGCGGCCATTGCTGCCGCTGTTTGACCACCTCTCCACGACGCTGGTTTGTGACCTGGAGGAGCGCGGACTGCTGCAGAACACCCTGGTGCTCGCCATGGGCGAATTTGGCCGCACGCCGAGGATCGGTACGCAGGGCAGCAGCGACGGCCGGGATCACTGGCCGGTGGTGATGTCGATACTGGTTGCCGGCGGAGGATATCGCCACGGACAGGTCATCGGTTCCACCGAAAGCGACGGCGGCCAAATCCGCGAGCGCCCAGTCACGCCGGGCGATCTGGCCGCGACAATTTTCCACCACATGGGCGTTCCTCTGGACGTCTCCTACGAAGACGACAAGCGGCGTCCGCTCCGCGTCATCAGCCAAGGTAACCCGATCTTCAGTTGACGGCCCGAGACTATTCCTCGTGGACGACCTGTCGGACCGCGGATCGGTCCGGCTCCACGACCGTGAAGTGCTGGGACGGCATCGTTGGGCGAATACCCTGCGTATCGCGAGCCGCAATGCGCGCGAATTTGCGGTAATGGTCGTTGGCGGGCTCCAATTCGGCCGCGGTCACAAGACTGTTCAGCCCTTCGTCGGAACGTCCGGTCACCTCCAGCAGTAACCCCAGCTGATAGTGGGCCTGCGCATTGCGGGGCGAACAGGCGAGAATATTGCGCAGCTGTTCCTCGGCTTGGGAAAATCGCTGGGTGGCTGTGAGGATGTCGGCAAGGACCAGTCGGGCTTCCGTATTCTCGGGTTGACGGGCCAGGATCTGCCGCACTTGATTCTCGCATCCGGCCAGATCGCCGTCGGCCTGGCGGGCGAGTGCTGCCAGCAACTGAGCCTGGGTGCGCCGCTGCTCGAAATTATCCACCATTTCACGACGCGGCGGCGCGGCGGCGATCGACTCCGTTTGTCGGTCGTCGCGATTCAGGCTGAACCGCGACGTGGAACAGCCAAGGGATGCCATGGCCAAGAGCAGCAGGGGAAAAGCAACCATCGCGGAATGCGCCATGGTCCATAGTGTCGGCGGCTCGCAGCCTTCGACCCCGGCCTTCCGCCCCGGGGCTGGAGTTGTGGCGGAATGGATCGGAATCATGGAGCAAGTCCTTGGATTGGTTCGATCTGCCTGGAATTTCCCGGACGGCCGGGATCGAAGAAGTTGGGCGGCGACGTAGGAGCATCGACCTCCGCGGGCGACGGTGATTGGCTCCAGGGGAACCCTTGACGCGAATAGTCCCCGCGGGGCAATCCTGGAGGAACCGTTCCTTCGTTCAATCTGCGATCGATCGGTTCGTCAAATTCCGGATTGGCCTCCACAATCTGCTTCCGCAGCGTCGTGATATTCAGGTTCATCGGATCGAATTGCAGCGCCAGATTGACGTATCGGAAAGCATTGACCCCATCGCCAGCCGCCCAGGCCGAATTGGCGAATCGCAGAAACCGCTCGCCGTAAAATCGCTTGCCGATCGGCGACATCTTATCGCGGTAATAATCCTGGCGCGTGAGGAAATCATCCCCTTGTTGCTCCGCCTCGTGGTTCATGACGTCGTCTTTGACGATGCGGGGGGAGATCAGCACGATCAATTCGCGCCGGTCTTTGGTTTCCGTCTTGCGACGGAACAGCCAGCCAGCCCACTTCAGATTACCCAGCAACGGAATCTGGGAAGCCGTCGTTGCCAACTCCTCCCGGATCAGTCCGCCGATAATCACCGTCGAGCCGTCGTAGCAGAGAATGTTGGTGGTGACTTCGGTCACTTCCTTGTCGGGCAGCGTGAAACCGTTCAGAACCCGCACGTTGCCGGACGAAACTTCGGGGTGGACTTCCAATCGAATGGTACCGTCCGAGGAGATGAACGGGCGAAAACGGAGTTGCGTCCCCACATCGAGGAACTGGATCGACTGCGTGGCAGCCGTTTCCGTGACGGTCGTACTTACATAGCCAAGCTTCGACCCGATCAGGATCTCGGCACGCTGCCGGTTAAGGCACGTGAGTCGTGGCGAGGCAATGACGTTGGTGTCGCCGATCGTTTCCAGGGCATCCATGAAAACGGCCAGGCTGCTGTCGAGGAAACCGACTTTCAGGCCGCCTTCCTTCGTCGAGATGTCGGTGAGCGTTCCCAACGGCGATCCGGAGATCAGCCGCATGTGCGCCTGATCGTGGAGCAGCGCAAAATCGACGCCGCGGCGGTTGGAGTCATTCAGTCGGACGCTCAACACCATCGCCTCGATGGCAACCTGCCTTGGCCGCTTGTCGACGTCGTTGATGATCTGGTCGACCTGCCACAATACCGATTCGTAATCCCGCACGATGAGCACTTCGCCTTGCGCATTGGAATCGCTTCCAGTGTTTTCGGCACTGACCGGAATTCCCGTTTCGGCCGCCGAACTGACGCTGCTCTTGCCGACCTGTTTTGTGAGTAGAGGGGTAATGAGTGTCTGCAGTTCGGAGGCGCGTACGTAGTTGGGATAGTAGATGCGCGTGCGAACCGCATCCTGCGCGGTATCGATTTCGCGAAAATCCTCCTGCGTGCCAACATACAGGAACGCCCCTTCGCGGCGCGAGGTCAAACCCGTCGTACGCAGAACGATCTTCAGCGCTTCCTGCACTTCGACATCGTTCAACGACATGTTGACGGTGATCGGCGGCGAGGCGGCATTGATGCTGCGACTGGTCACCACACTGAAATTTCCTTCCTTGGCGATGCCGTCGAGCACGGCACGGATGTCCATATCGCGGCAAAGCATCGTGAGGCGGCCGGTACCTTCCGACCGCAGACTGAGTGCTGGCTGGCGCGCAGCCGAGGCCGAGCCCACCGAACCGGCATTCGTGCCCGGTGCGTGAATCCCCGTTGTCTGGCCGCGCAGCGGACGTCGATCATTGGAATCCTGATCCTGATCGGGCTCGTCGAGTGCTTCGCTGTCGGACAGGGCAACGACGTTCGATTCCGAATCGGCAATTTGCCGGCGCACTTTGCCCCGCCGATGATTCGATGGTTCCTCGGTGTTCGCCGTATCGGCATTCGCACGAATCTCTGGTGAAGGAACCGCACGATCCTCACTCTCTTCCTGATCGTCGGCCGACAATGAGCTGGACGTCGTTGTCGTCAGCCCGCCACCTGCCGTCGTCCGCCGCGCCACGGACATCGGCTCCCGCAGCGGATTGCCGGTCGGTGGACTGTCGCTCGAAGTCGATGGAACCGACTGGACCTGCTTCTGCAGATGTTCGATCCTGCGGGTCACGAGGTCGTGATAGGAGGCAAACAGCGGACTTTGTTCCAGCGAAACCAACGAGTGCGCGCGCGTGGAGTTTGGAGCGTCGCTCGGGACTCGCGTCGATTCGACTGATGCCGTCAACGGTTCAAGGTCCGCCACCGGCGTCAGCGTGCTCAAAGTAGTTTCGTGAGCGTGGCCGCCCGGCGGCCGCGAGAGCGCCAACACCAGCGCGGCGGCAATGCCGACAGCAACCAGGGTCGACAGCAGAAGTATCCGTTGTAGCAGCGACATGGACCGTCCTTGATCCTTGGGGCCAATCAGTCTTCTTGAAGCTCGCCCGACGTGTCGGCGGCAACCGCGTAAAGTGGTTCAAGCCGAGGCAACCGCAACACCACACTCTCCTTACCCGATCGCAACACGACGCGATCTTCCGCCACGCGTTCCAGTCTCACTTCGCCGGCGAGTCGGCGGTGGATTCCCAGCAGCCTCAGATCGATGACCTCCCCCTCGCGAAACGCCCAGCCATTGATCGAGGCCACGGAGCCGTGCGGACTGATGATCGTGCCTTCCAGGCGAAGTCGCCCCGTGGCGCGTTCGAAGGCGGATGCGGTCTGCTCAGGCTCCACGCTGGCCGCCTCCTGATTGGGCTCGGGAATCTCGATTGAAGCGTGGTGAAACGGATTGCGGGATTCGGGGTTCCAGGCCATCGACCGCGACCGAGGATCGCTCCGCATGCGTTCCCACACTTCGTTCCAATTCGAGGCGATCGCCTGCATCTGTTTGAGGGTGTCACCCATGGTGTTCGCGGATGCCGATGCCTGCGGCGTCCCAGAAACCGCGGGAGGTGCCGTCGCGCCGGTGATCGGAGGCTGGGCTGCCGGACAAACCGCCACGGAACGGTTTCCTTTGTGCGACCATTTCGCGATCAATGGTACCCAGAAATACAACGCTACGGGAATCATCATCGCCAACACGGCGCATTTCCGTGGACTGCGCCGCATCTCCCTGGTCACTAATTCTCGCAACTTCGCCAGTTTCACAAAACTTACCCGGAGGCGCCTGTAGCGCTCTTTCCCGGCTCCTCATCTATCGGTATTCGGCAAGGTCAACCTAACCGGATTTTTCGCGATTATCGGCAGAGCTTTCCAGGTGTTCCGCAAAAATAATCAACTGCAGCTTGCAGCGGACCAGATCCAGCTTGGGATCCGGCCGATCGATCTCCAATTGCTGGATCCAAAGTCCAACAACCGACTCCTCCATTTGATGGACGAAATCGAAGAGGCTGGCATAGGGTCCGGAGCAATCCAGGGCGACCCGATACTGGCTGACCGTTTTCAGGCGTTCGCCTGACTGGGGCCGCATTCCATTGACGTCGACCCCGGCCACTTCGGCCAATTCGGCGAATTTTCGGTAGACGTCGGCCAACCGGGATTCCGTCGGGGCCTTCTGCTTCCATTGCCGTGCAAAGTCCTTGGCGGCTTCAAGCTGGACCTCGGTCTGTGCGATCGCCGAGATCAATCGGTCGGAATCGACGATTTGCCGTTGTTTTTCGCGCAACTGGTATCGCAGCCGGGCCAGCGCCTTCTGGGAGGGTACAAACACGAGCAGCGAATAGGCCACCGCTCCACTGGCGATCAGCAGGGTGATCAGCACCGATTTTGCTTTGATGGAAGTTGGTTTCATAGTGCGATTCGATAGGCGGGAGCCGCCGCGGCCGGTCGTTGCGTGTCACCCTGACCCGCTTCGAAGAAATGGGGCGGCGACAACACGGCTCGAATTTCAAACTTGCCGCCGCGTGGAGTCGACTCGCGGGCCGACTCGAACGAGCGCAACTCAGCCTTGTAAAACAACTCTGACTGCGCGAGTCGTGCGACGAATTCGTGCAGCTCCACTGCGTTTTCGGTCACCCCGTTAACATAGACAATCGCTTGTGCGCCCTTGAGTGATTCGAGCAGCTGCTTCACGTCGTGTTCCGCACCTTGGAGTTCCACCTGGGCGGCGGAGGGCCTGACAATCACCGTGGTCGCTTTGGGGACCTCTTGGACGACACGTAGCGACGTCAGCACACAGGATGCGGGCAACTGGCTGCTGATCCCGTCCAGCACCTGCGTTCGGGGCCAGGGATGCTGCAGAAACGTATACAGCGAAACCTGGTGCTGCAGGTTTCCGAGTTCCGTCCGCAGCTCCGTGTGCCGCAACGCCTGCTGTACGGCGAGCGAATGCTGGGGAGTAACTTCGGTCAGCCGGGCGCGTGTGCCGCCTCGCGAGACCACCTGGTAGAACAGTGTCGCCAGCACGACGGAGCCGAACAGCCCCAGCACGACGCACTGCCAGATCCGCGCGAGGCGAAACGTCGCGCGCTCCCGGAATTTCTGTGGCAGGAAGTCGATGGTCTGCATGCTGGTTCGACTCGAGTTCTGTTGACGTTTTTGTTCGGATCAAATCGGGCGCAACGCCAGTCCGGTCGCGACGTCCCACTGCCCGCGGCGACCGGGAAAGCTCTTGGCCGCGTAAGGACGCAGGGAATCGCTCAATTCACATTTCAAATCGAGGCGTTTGCCGATCCATTCCATCATCTGCGCGTTGGACTCGCCGCCCCCCAGCACCAACCGCACAAGCGGTTGGCCGCGAAAGGTGACGCTGTGGTAGCGGACGCACATGGAAAGTTCGGCCGCCAGACGTTCCAGGATCGGCCGGATCGCTTCGGCGACGCTGCAGGCGATTTCATGATCCTGTCCTTCGGATCGACGATCGCCGTTGTTGCGCCGCAGCGCGGTGGCATCGGATAGCGACATCTCGAGGTGCCTGGCGACCGCCTGATCGAGGTCCCGGCCGCCAAGATCAAGGTATTTTACAAACAGCAGATCCTCGCCCTGCGCAATCACGACAGCCGTGCGCTCATAACCTACATGCGCGAACATGGCGCGTTGCTTGCGGTCATCGTCGCGCCGGAACTGTCCCACGTAGCTGCGGACCAGCGCCATCGGTTCGACATCCACGGCGATTGGAACGAGCCCCGAGGCTTCGATCGTCTCCAGCAAGACATGCAATTGCGGTCGGTGACAAGCCATCAGGATCACTTCGCGCACCACGGTATCGGCCTGGCGGACATCGGCCGCTTCCACGAATCGCAATTCGGCTTCGGCGGCGGAAAAAGGGATTCGCCCGGCGGCTTCCTGTTGCACCTGCTTCTGCACCGCTGCGGGATCACCTTTGAGAACGCGCAGGTTCTGCACGAACAACTGGTGGTCCGACAGCGATACGATCACCTCGCGCCCCTGGAATTCGCCGCCATCGCGCGCGCGCCGCAGCGCCGCGGCGATGCGCGCCTGGTGCTCTTTGGCGTCTGCTTCCGTCGACGCGGGCAGGATGTCCGTGCGTATCGCATCAATCAGTTTCTCCCGGTCGCTGGTCAGCTGTACCAGCCGCACGGAATGACTGCCGATGTCAATTCCGATCGGACTCGACCGTCGAGCGAACAATCGCGAAATCATGCGGAAGCCCTCCGGACTCGGAATGCGGCGGCGGGCCACGTTTCGGCCGTGCCCAAAGGAATCGGCGCCGGATCAGGGACGTCATCGATCGGCGTTGGACTGATCGGAGCGGACGCGGGCGGCGCCGTGCGCGTCAACCCACCCAGGGATGTCAAGCCCGTCACCGCATCGACGTCGATTGGCAGGTAAAGTGCCTGCGCGGCGGTACCAACACCCAGCCAGATCCGCGACCGGTCGACGCTCGTCGTCGCACCCAGCGAATTGAACTCGATCCGGTCCGCGGAGCGAATCACACCCGCGCTGGTGATCGACTGAACGGCGACGATCCGCACCGGGTCCAGCGTAAACGGCAGGTCGGCGAGTCGGGTTGTCTGCGTGCGCGACGTGTCGCCGCTGCTCTTGTACGGGTGATCGGGAAGGTCATCAAAATCGGCATTCGTCCCGGCATGGGTCAGCACATAGCGGTTGCCGGTAAGCTCGAAAGTGAACCGATACAGCGTTCCGTGAGCGATCGCGAGGCTGCGACCGTAGGCGAGATCGGACTGCATGATCTGCGCGGCGGATACTAGAGTGTCGCTCTTCCCGGGTTCAAGACTGGGGATGGCGAGCGCAGCGACGATGGCGATGATCGTGACGGTAATCAACAACTCGACCAGCGTCAGTCCGGCGCGGATTCGAATACCCGTGGCATTTTGCCCCGGGCCGCCGAAGGGTGCGGTTCTTTCAGCGTTCCGAACGTCGGTTCGGCGCCGAGGGCTTCGAAGGTGATTCGGCTCGCAATAAGGCATTTTGTTCCTGGAGCAATACGCGAATTTCCTGCAATTCCCGGATCATCTCGTTACGCTGATCCACCGCGTTCGCAAATGGTGGCTGAGCCGCCTGGGGCGCGGCGCCACTGGTCCGATAAAAACTTAGCATGCAAACTACCAGCACGTTTGCCGCCACCAGAAGTAACCATCGCCGGACCGTCGTTTTCATTATTTCGCTCCTTTTCCGCATAACTGCTATTTTCGGACTCGATTCACGGCGGTTCGTCCCGCATCGATACCACTGACCATCGCAGTGTCGCTTGTCCGTTGCTTGTGCCCCCACTGTCGGTCGACAACGGCTCGTATAGCGTATCTGGCCCCTTTTTCCAATGGTAATTCAGCGCCGTATCGGGAGGCTCGAACTTGATCGAAGGGGCCGTTTCCAATCCGTAGTTACTTTCCAGCCAGACGGGAAAGTAGTCTGTTCCTTCGATGAGTTTCACGTCGTTAAATTCGTCCACGCGATCCTCCCACCATTTGTCGCTTTGATTGAACTCAAGCCGTGGCAACACCTGAAATTCCTGGGTGACCAGACGGCCCTTGAGCGAGAATGCCGTCGTCGATTGGCCTGCGACCGGACAACGGAACGCTGCCCCCACAAACATCAACCCGCGCAGGCTCACCCGGGCGCCGTCCACGACGGTCGCATTGCCGCTCACTGCTAGCGTTGGCAACCGCAGCGGGACCGTCGAATCCGCCAGCGGCATCATGAATGCGGCTTCGAGATCGCTGGTTCCCGAGGCAAACGTTACATTCCCAAGTCCGACAATGGTGCCGCGAACCGTCACATTGGCACCGATCGTCAGGTCGGTCGTCGCGACGCATAGTCCCAGCGGATTGGCCGCCGGATCGGGCTGAATCGTCGTATTCTGCAGCAGGGATGGCAATACGACCGCGGAATAGAGCGGCCCCGCGGGATAAATTCGGTAAGAAATATGGCCGCTGTTCAGCCCATAATCGGACAGTTGGGATGCATGCGTGTCCAAGGTTCTGTCGTTGACGGTGACCCGCAAGGTGTTCGTTACCAGCGCCAGCGTCAGGAGGTCCGTCAGGGCCACGGGCAAGGTCACTGACTGTGAAAACGGACGGAAGTCGGGCAAGCCCGCCGCTCGCATCTTTCGCAGGTCCCTCAGGTATTTTTTCTTCGAGTCGATGGCTCCCCCGTCGGGACCGCAGATCGTCAATGGCGACCGGATGCGGGTCGGCCCGTCGATATGTAAAGGAAATTCGACATGAAATTGGTTCGCGATCCCGCTGGCGTACTGGTAGACGCGATACGATTGCTGATCGGACCAGCCCGGCGGTTCGGCGGGAGTTTTTTCGGGTACGAGTTGTACGACGGTGCGGATGGCATGCGTGGCTCGCAGCCGGATATCGGTTTCGTCGATGACCGTCGCCGAAGCCAGAATGGTGACGCGGTACGGTTGATATGCGTATTCCGGATGCGCGGCGTTGATGCGGCTGTCTCCCGCAGTGTAACGGATCGCATAGGACTGATCCTTGCTCCACGAACCGTGAACAGTGAACTCGTTACCGGATACAAATCCAGGCCAGCTGCCGTCCTGAATCGACCGCAGTGCCAGGCTGGTTGCCTGCATCGCGGCCAGCCGCGCGGATTGGGCGCGCGACGAGTTTTTCTGGATCAGTGCGCTGGTAAGCTGGGAGCGCGCCATGCTGTATGCCAGGCCGATCGCAATGGCGAACAACCCCAACATCAACAGCAGCGCAGCGCCTCTGCGGCGCCGCGCCGGGATCGTTCGGTGTATCGGACCAGGAAGGTGTTCCAAGCAGCGGACGGACGGCATGAGTTTCATCGCGAAATCACGTAATAGAGGGCTACGGAATCCAGGAGCGGAAACAGCGCCGCATCGGCGGATGTGGCATCTTCGGTGAGTTGCAACTCGATCCGGCACCAGACCTGCCGCAGCCCGGTCTTGCGGGAATACAAATCCTGCGGCCAGCCCAGTTGACGCCAATTCAGGTAGGTCTGCGAGGCGACGTCCGAATTGCGATATCCTTGCAACGCTTCGGTCGAGGGCCGCAAACGGGTCTCGAAACGCAGATTGCCCCGCGAACCGCTCGACGACGAACTGACGCGCAGCAACGACGTAAGCTCGTGGCGCGTCGCGGACGGCCCGTTTTTGAAACTGGCAAGCAGCGCCACCCACCCCTGTTCGTCGTCCAGCGACGGGACGGTCGAGTTGTCGCCGGGCAGCGTGATTTCGAGCAGTTGATTCGGAGCACTGGGCGACGGGCAAAACACCGTCAATTCGCCGACCCTCGGTAGTCCCGCCGCATCCGCGGGTGTGCCGCCGGGCGGATCCCAGACCACGGCCGTGTCGGGAAACAGGTAGGCCCCGTCCACCGCCGCAATGCTGATAATCCCTGGAAAGGCCTCGCTGGCATGTGCCCGTCGCATCGCACGCTCAATACGCTCCAGGCAGACGCGTCCGTGCTGCACGATTTCGGAACTTGTTTGCGAAAACTCGTGGGCGTTGCGCACCGTGGCGGCGAGCATCGCCACTCCCGCGGCGATCATCACGGTGATGACACTCGCGGCCAGCAGTTCAATCAGCGTCACACCGCGGGACGAAATCCGCGCGGTTCGCGGGCGGTGCCGCGTGGTTCGCAGCTCCGGCAGCATTTTTTTCGACCACCACCGATCAGTTGCTCTTGGGCACATGGTTCACCGCTCGTCGCAACTCCGCAAGGATCGTCCGCGAACCGTCGGGTCGACTTCGGAATAGTCGAACTTCCAGCATCCGGTGATAGCTCGGGGCATCCTGCGGAGTGAGTGAATTCGCGTCCGCCACATAGAACAGATTGGTTTCCACCTGCCAGCCCGCGAAATAGTCGGAGGGAATCGCGAAATTCGGATGCCGATCGACGACGGCCGAGGATCCGCCCGTCCCGAGCAACTGTCCCCATCGATCGACGAGGGGTGACTCGACGCGCGGCGTGCGGTGGTCACCATCCTGTTTGCCGGCAAAATCGTCGAGGTCGGTCCAGTCTGCCCGGGGGCCGTCGACTGCCGTGCCTAACGGTTCGGAAAGCACATTGTTCGGATCCGCGACGGTGGCCTGCGGGTCGGCGAACGGTAGCCCTGACGCTTCATCGAGGTATTGCGAAGCGATGCCGCGGGCCAGCATCTCGTCCCATGCCTGGTTCGTCGATTCAACCGCCGCCTGCGTCGCCAGCAACAAGGACGCGCCGACTACCGCCAGCATCGCCAGCGCCGCCATGCATTCGATCAGGGTCATCCCGGATCGCGTCTTGCCCTTACCACGCGACATCGATAGCAGGATCACGTGCGGCCTCTGAATGCGAAAAAGAAAAAACGCGGCGGGTCCCTCGAGCTCCCAACTCCGCCCGCCGCGCCAAACATACTGTTCTCTCCCCAGGGACCAGCATGCAGAAAAACCATAGGTCGATCGCGGGAAGAGTCAAATCGCCGGGGCCAACTGCCGATCCTCCCGGCCGCGGGCCCGATCGATGTTGCCTTCGCGAAACGGCTCGAGCCACTTTTCGCAACGTGGTGCGTTTCCCCAACACGCGGCAGTTCAGCGGCTCTTCCGCAAAACCGGCGAAGAGCCAATTCCGCGGAGCAACATCGTCACGGGAGAGTCCTGCACCGAATTTTCCCGTACCAAACCACGCTGACATCCGCGTTCCTTCGTGGTTATCATACGGCAGTGCAATCGATCGTCGTCATCAACGTTGTCGGACTCACCTCGGATCTGATCGGCCCGGACATGCCGCGGGTCGCTGAATTCGCGCGACGCAGCGCAATCGCTCCGATCGACCCCGTGATTCCAGCGGTAACCTGCTCCGTCCAGGCGACTTACCTCACCGGCCGCTGGCCGTCCGAACATGGGATCGTCGGCAATGGCTGGTATTTTCGCGATGAATGCGAAGTCCGCTTCTGGCGCCAATCCAACCGGTTGGTGGCCGGTGACAAGCTCTGGGACGAGGCCAAACAGCGCGACCGCAAGTTCTCCTGTGCCAATCTCTTCTGGTGGTACAACATGTACTCGACGGTCGATGTCAGCGTCACACCGCGACCGATGTACCCCTGTGACGGCAGGAAAATCCCCGATATTCATACGCATCCGGCCGGCCTGCGGGACGAGTTGCAGCGCGAACTGGGAACGTTCCCGCTATTTCAGTTCTGGGGTCCGGCTACGAACATTGCCTCCTCGCAATGGATCGCCGACGCCGCGAAACGCGTGATCGATCAATTCGCTCCCACCATGTCGCTCGTGTACCTGCCGCACCTCGATTACTGCCTGCAACGGCTCGGCCCCAATCCGATCAGCAACGCGGCCGAACTGCGGCAGATCGACCAGGTCATCGGCTCGCTGATCGATTTCTGCGCAACGCGCGGCGCCACGGTGGTTTTACTCAGCGAGTACGGAATTACGGCCGTCGCGCGCCCGGTCCATCTCAACCGTGTACTGCGACAGGCCGGTTTACTCACCGTCCGCGCAGAACTCGGGCGCGAATTGCTGGATGCCGGAGCCAGTCGCGCTTTTGCTGTCGCCGATCACCAGGTTGCCCATATTTATGTCAACGATAGGTCCTCGCTGGACGCGGTTCGCACGCTGATTCAGAACACGCCCGGCGTCGACCGCGTCTATGACCAGGCAGCCGCCAAAGAAATTCACCTCAACCACCCGCGGGCTGGCGACCTGATCGCACTGTCCGAGCCGGATGCCTGGTTTACGTATTACTACTGGCTCGACGAGTCACGGCAACCCGACTTCGCGCCAACGGTCGACATCCATCGCAAGCCGGGTTACGATCCGGCCGAGTTGTTTATCGATCCGCGTCTCAAATTCCCGCGGCTCAAGATCGCGGCGAAACTGCTGCGGAAGAAGCTCGGATTCCGCTATCGGATGGACGTAATTCCGACCAGCGGTGAGCTCGTACGCGGCTCCCACGGCCTTCCCGCCGCCTCCCCGCGGAACGCACCGATCTTCATTTCCCCTCGTAAAGACCTGGTCCCAGGCGAACCACTGCCACCAGTCGCCATCCGACAACTGCTGCTGGATCATATCTTCCATTCGCCAAAGTCGTAAAACGAAACTTGTTTCGTTAGCTCGCGCTACGCATTCGCGTGATATCGGGAACTCGAGGCTGATCGCAGACTGGCGACTCTTGCGTCACCAAATTCGCGAAGGCTGGCTCTTCGCTGAGTGCAAACACGTGCCGCAAACCTCTCGAAACAAGTTTCGAGCTACTACGTGCCTCGTTGGTGTCCGTACCATTCGATCTGCATGCGAGGGCAGTACCGCAGTCCGCGTTCCTGGCAGAGCGGCCTCAGCCAGTGCCCGATCTCTGCCAGCGCCGAGGCGATGGTTCCCTGCGGCATCAGCAGCACGCGGCCCCGATCCAACTCGGGAAACTGGGAAAGATACGACTCGATTTCGTCACAGTCGGAATGGCTTTCGACGACGAACTTCAGCTGGTATTCCCGTCCCAGAATTAACCGCCGAATCACGTCCGGCGCATGGCGAGTTTGCTCGTGGCGGCGATGCCATTGCGGGTGCGATTCGGCGGCGGGCGTTGAATTGGACAGTTTGGGACTGATCGACATCAGGTCGCACTGAACCGGCAGATACAACGTGCCCGCCGTCTCAATCGTCAGGTGCAGTCCTGCAGCGGCCAGGGCTTTGGTCAACGGCAACAGTTCGGCGAAGAGCATCGGCTCACCACCGGTGATCACCACGTGCCTCGCCGCATAACCGCGCACCGCATGCACGATTTCGCCGATCGACCAATCCTCTCCTTCGGGCGACCAGGACGTGAACGGAGTGTCGCAAAACCGACAACGCAGGTTGCAACCAGAAGCCCGCACGAAGACGCTGGGCGTTCCTGTCAGCAGCCCCTCGCCCTGCCGCGATTCATAGATCTCTGCAATTCGCATTGCCTTCCGTCCCCACTTCCGCCCAACGCCAATTTACAGAATACTGTCCACTGATCCGTTGAAATACCGGAGGCACTCGAATGGCACCGCCGCAACGCGACTTGCTAGAAACGTTTCCCAATCAGTTCCCGCAGCGCGATTATCTGATCGAAATCGTCTGCCCCGAGTTCACCTCGGTCTGCCCGAAAACAGGTCAGCCCGACTTCGGTACCTTGACGATTCGATATACGCCGGACCGGCAATGCGTGGAGTTGAAGAGCCTGAAGATCTACCTGCAGCAGTTCCGCAATCTGGGGATCTTTTACGAAAACGCAACGAATGAGATTCTCGACGATCTGGTCGCCGCGCTGCAGCCGCGCCGAATCAGCCTGGCAGCGGCTTTCACACCCCGGGGCGGTATTTCCACAACGGTTACGGTCACCTACGAAAAAGCGTGAGCCGCTCGAATTACGCCGCTCGAATTACACGGAGAACGAACTACCGCAACCGCAGGTCTTGGTCGCGTTCGGATTCTGGAATTCGTAGCCGCTCTTCTCAAATTGCGTCTTGTAGTCGATCGTCGTGCCGTTGAGCAGCAACGCGCTGCGCTTGTCGACGACAATCGATACGCC
The DNA here is from genome assembly GCA_016872775.1 of Planctomycetota bacterium. Lineage (GTDB taxonomy): Bacteria > Planctomycetota > Planctomycetia > Pirellulales > Pirellulaceae > VGZA01. The sequence continues at coordinate 38,853 of VGZA01000021.1, forward strand.
ATGGCTTTCAATTTTGTCGTCCATGCTTTCGTCAAACGACTTGTCGAAATGCAGCCGGTAGCCAAACCCGGAGCATCCTCCCCCTTCGACAGAAACTCGCAAGAACGCATCGGCTTCGATTTTCGCCGTGTCGCGAGCCTTCTTTACTTCTTCCGCAGCCTTTTCCGTCAACGATACGATCATGGTCAAATCCCTCTCCGTTCAAGACTCAAAACCGATTTTTCACAACCGCATATGTCTAAAATAGTACATCGATCGACATTAGGGAAGGTGGGATTTTGGGAGGACCTGGAACGCTCGCCGGGCGGTGCGCTTACCGGCCAATCAGCGACCGCAGCCGCCGCACGGAATCGGCCACGATTTCGATCGCCTGATCGATCTCGGCTTCCGTGGTGAATCGGCTTAAACCAAACCGCAGACTGGCCCGAACGCGGTCATCGGGAACGCCCAAGGCCCGCAAAACGTGGCTCGGTTCGGGATTGGTCGAGGTGCAAGCACTCCCGCTGGACACCGCCAGGTCCCGCATGCTCATCATCAATGCCTCCCCGTCGACACCGCCAAAGGAACAGTTCAAGTTGCCTGGCAGTCGCAATCCTGGGGGTTCGAGTGCCGGACCATTCAGGGCGCAGTCGGGAATGCGATCGCACAGGTCGGCGAAGAGCCGGTTCCGCAATCCCGCCTGCCGGATCGCCTCCGTTTCCAATTCCTTCTGGGACAATTCCAATGCCCGCGCCAATCCAACGACCAAAGGAACGGGGCAGGTGCCGCTACGGAACCCGAATTCCTGACCTCCCCCATCAATCTGTGGTTCGATTCGCACGGGGGGGGTGGAGCGGCGGACATACAGGCCACCGATTCCTTTGGGGCCATGGATTTTGTGACCGTTGAAACTTAACAAGTCGACTCCCAGTTGTCGGACGTCGACCGGGAGTTTTCCGACGGCCTGGGTGGCATCGGTGTGCACGAGGATTCCACGCTGCCGGCATAGTTGTGCTAGTTCCGATAGCGACTGAACGACGCCTATTTCATTGTTCGCGAGCATGACGGTGACGAGCAGCGTGTCGTCGCGCAGCAACTCGACGAACTGCTCCGTACGGAAACGTCCCGCATCGGCCTGGCCGGCCGGCACCAGCGGCGCGAAAGTGACTTCGAATCCGCGACGCGCGAGTTTCGCGATCGGATCGAGCACCGACTTGTGCTCGGTCGCCAGCAACACCAGGTGGTTTCCCCGCCTGCGAACGCGCTCCGCAACTCCCCGGATCGCCAGGTTGTTGCTCTCCGTCGCGCCGCTGGTAAAGACAATTTCCTTGGGAGACGCGTTCAGAATCCGAGCGATGGAAGTTCGCGCCTCATCGACCGCCGCCTGGGCATCCCAGCCCATCCAATGGCTTGTGCTTCCGGCGTTTCCGTAGTGCTCCGTGAAAAATGGAAGCATCGCTTCGACAACCCGCGGGTCGACCCGCGTCGTGGCATGGTTGTCGAGGTAAATCCGGCGGTCGCTCATGGTCGGGCGAACAAGGCCTCCAGGCAGATGCGCGACCATGTTTCGAATCCGTCCAGGTCGGCCATCAAGTCGGGCAACGGCCGGAATCCGGAATTCAGGATATCCGATTCGCGGGGACGTACGTCAGGCCGTTCCACGTCGAAGATATGTACCACTCCCAGATGCACTCTTCCGACTTCGGTGAGGTCGTCGTTGATCAAGCCGCAACAGGTATCGCGGTAGGGGGAGTCGATCACGACTTCCTCGGACAACTCGCGGCGCATCCCCTCCCAATACGGGTTCTGTTCGACGGCGTCATCGGCGCAAATATGTCCGCCAATTCCGATGCTCCGCTTGCTGTGCAGCCGCTTCTCGCCTTGCCCTTTGCCACGAGTGTATTCGAACAGCTGAATCTGGCCGTCGTCGCTGGTATGGCGGAAGATCACGTACGGAATCAACTGCTTGAAGCCCGGGTCTTCCTCCATTTGCGGTCGCGGTCGATAGCTGGTGTTGCCGCGATCGAAGAGTGGACCGAAGTACCGATCGATCTCGGCGCTGAACCCCTGGAAGTGTCCCAACTGGTGAAATAGTTGTGTCGGTACGACGAGAATCTGTTCAACCGAAACGGCGGACATGCTGGAATGGGCTCCGAATAGGGATACGCCGCCGAGGGTCGATGAACAGGCCCGATCACTTTGGCCGGCTCGATCCGTCGACGATTCTGGCTTTGCATTGTGCCATAATCCGCGGACGGCGGCTATCACCGGAGCAGCAGGTCAGAGGATCAGCATGGCGTCGCCGTAACTGTAGAATCGATAGCCCTGTTTGATCGCTTCGGCATAGGCTTCACGGATCAGTGCATCGCCGCCGAAGGTACGAACCAGTACGAGCAGCGTGCTGCGCGGCAGGTGGAAATTCGTCAGCAAGCCGTCGAGGGCGTGGAATTCAAACGGCGGGCGAATGAACAACCGCGTTTCACCTTCAAATGGCAACAAGGGCCCGCTGGCTGCGGCCGACTCCAGCACCCGTGCCACCGTTGTCCCCACCGCGATCACCCGCCCCGCCCGTTCACGGCATGCACGTACCGCTTGGCAGACTTCGGGTTGGACGGCCCCCCATTCCGAGTGCATTGCGTGCTCGTCGAGATTCCGCGCGGTCACGGGGCGAAACGTTCCGATTCCCACATGCAGCGTGATCGAGGCAATCTCGATCGGCAAAGCGCGCAGGCGTTCAAGCAATTCTTCGGTGAAATGCAAACCGGCGGTAGGGGCCGCGACGGCGCCGGGCCGTCGCGCGTAGACGGTCTGGTATCGCTCCCGATCGGAATCGACCATCGTGCCCTGCCGAATGTAGGGCGGCAACGGCACCCGGCCGACCCTTTCGAGCAGTTCCCAGGTCGGCAGGTCGCTTTCGGGCCGAGCCAGCCACAGACCATGTTCGAGGAGGGCCAGCAAATTCAGTGGACAAACCTCGCGGGCGTTGGAATCGCACAACATGATCGACTCCCCAGGTTCCAGCCGGCCGCGCGTCTTTCCGATCACTTTCCAGGCGGTCGGGCGTTCGCCGAGGGGACTCTGGCTGGCCGGAATTGGAGCGCCCGCCGGTATCAAATCGCCGACCGGGGTCGGACCGGGGAACGGGGAGTCTTGCGATAGGAAGAGTCCGGTCCAGCGGCCGCCCGTTCGCGACCGAAACCCTTCCAGCCGCGCCGGCACGACTTTGGTATCATTCAGAACCAGCAGATCGTTCGCGCGAAGGATGTCGGGCAGGTCGCGAACGTGCGAATGGGATATCGTTCCGCGCGCTCGGTCGACGATCAACAATCGCGCATCGGACCGTCGTGCCAGCGGCTGTTGGGCGATCAGATCGGCGGGCAAGTGATAGTCATAATCATCGATCTGGTCCATGATACCGCGAGTATAAATCGCGGGGTAAGGCTTCCATAGGGGGATGCATGTCGCCGATCCGCGCCGCCTTCTTGATCACCGAATTGCGCGTGGGCGGAGCGGAACGCTGCCTGACTCGGTTAGCCACGGAACTCCATTCCGAACAATTCCAGGTCGAGGTCTATTCCTTGGCACCGCCGCCACCGGCTGATCGTGGCGAACTGGCGCAATTACTGCGGGAACGCGGCATTCCCACGCATTTTCTCGACCTGAGTTCCCCATGGCAGATTCGTACCGCCGTGCAGAAGTTTCGGCAGGCACTGGATCGGCAGCGCCCGGCGATCATCCAGTCGTTTCTGTTCCATGCGAATGTCGTCGCATCGCTGGCGGCAAAACCCTGGCCCGCTATGCGCGTGGTGCATGGCCTGCGGGTCGCTGATCCTCGCGCCTGGCGACACTGGGTGGAGCGTTTTTCCGCGCGCCGCGCCGACAAGGTCGTTTGCGTGAGCGAAGCCGTCGCCCGATTTGCTCGCGCACGCAGCCGGATCGACTCGGCCAAAATCGTGACAATCCCCAACGGCATCGATTGCGATTTCGTCGACGCGCAGTCCGCCACACCGCTGTCCGCATTGGGACCGGCTCCAGGACGTCGCGCGATCACGGCCCTCGGTCGGCTTGATCCCCAGAAAGGACTCGATTGGCTCCTCGAAACTGCGGCGATTTTTTTGCCGCAACTGCCGCAGCACGACCTGGTCATCGTTGGCGACGGACCGGAACGTGCGGCGCTGGCCGCTCAAGCCCAGCGACTTAAAATCGCCGAACGAGTCTGGATGCCAGGCTGGCGCAAAGACGCCCTAGGTATCCTTAAGGCCAGCGACCTGTTCGTGATGACCTCCCGCTGGGAAGGAATGCCGAACGCGCTGCTGGAAGCGATGGCCTGCTCGCTGCCCGTGGTGGCAACCCGCGTCGAGGGCGTCGAGGAACTCGTTGCGGAATTCTCGGACCGACAACTTGTCAGCCCGACCGACACCGAGGGACTCGTCCACCGCGTCGTCAAACTGGCGCGCGATCGGCAGTTGGCCGAGGAACTTGCCGCCGCCAACCGCTGGCAAATCCAGCAGCATTTCTCGCTGGAACGAATGGTCGCAAAGTACCAACAGCTCTACCAACGCCTGCTGCTCGTCGACGAAAACCGCGCCGATCAAGGTGGTTGACGACCGTCCCCCGCGACCTCGGCGGGGCAGCACGGTCAACATAGCTCTTGTAGAGTATTGCTACATCCACGAGATTGGTTCCGTAGGCTCGGTATTCCCGAGCCTATGCCGGGCTGGCGCAGGCGCAGCAGCAGGCTGTCACGAGTATCAGCCAGATCGTATATTCCCTTTCCCCCAGGCGGAGCGATTCCAATAAATTACACCGCCAATTCGGCAGAATCTTACGCGGCTTCGGAAAAAATCCCTCCTTTTTCATCCGGTCAACGCAGAACTTCAGGCAAGTTGCAACCGTATTTCCCGCATCGCCGTCGCCCCGCCCGATCATTACGTTGGGGCTGCGAGTACGCCGATCCGAAAACTTCGTGGACAGATTGAACATGCGCGTTGGCCGAGTTACGCTGGTGGGCTCCGATCCATCCGACAGGTGTGGGAAGCGAATGTTTCGAGCGATTCTGGCATTGATATTCGTATTCGTACTCGAATTGGCAACCAACGGGGCGGTGGCATTTCGCGGGGCAAATGCGGCGGAAGGCGGCTCGGCCGCCGGTGATTCGCCGGGGCTGGTAGTCACCGCGCAGGCGGGCGAAATACGCCGGCACAAGCCGGGTGCCTGGACAGTGCTGGTCGCGTCGGCCGCCAACCATGGCGACGAGGACCGCACGGGGATGGTCTCTACCTACTTCGCGCCGCGGGTGGAACAGCAGTTCGCCCGGCAAATCTGGGTGCCGGCCCATGCCTTTCGAACATCCTGGTTGCCGATTCCGTTGCCGACGGGCCTGGCCAAGAACGTCAGCCAACAGCAACTGACGATGATATCGACGGAGGTCTCGGCCGATGGCCGGCAACTTCTACAGCGGCACGAGAGAGACCTGCTTACCAATACGATGCCAATACTGCTCGACCACGAGCCGGGCATGACGGGCACCTATCTGCAGAAACCGCTTCCGGACGAGCACAACAACTCTGGGAAACCGGATGCGGATGCCTATGATCTAATCCTTCGAGCTCGGGGGCTGGTCGATCTCAGCCCGATCGTCGTCGATTTGTCCAACGATTTTCTGCCGCCCTGGTCCGAGTCTCTGCAGGGACTGGAGCACATCGTGCTCACCGCCGATCGCATCACCGACGATGCAGCCGGCATGGTGACGTTACGAAGTTGGGTACGAAACGGCGGACGACTCTGGGTGATGCTCGACCGCACCTCGCCGCAGACGGTTCGCGCTTTGCTGGGTAACGCTATGAATTTCACTGTCGTCGACCGCGTTGCGCTCGACGAGTTTGACCTGGAAACGATCGAACCGGGCAGCGCGACGAACGTCGAGCACTGCGAATACGACCAACCGATCGACTGCGTTCGCGTGCTGTTGTCCTCGGGCGAAGTAACGCATCGCGCTGGCGGCTGGCCCGCCGCCTTCTGGCAATCGTACGGTGAAGGGGAATTGTTGTTCACCACGATCAATCCGCGCGGCTGGCATCCCGAATCGAGTAACCGGCCGCGAGTCGCGTTGCAGAAGTTGTCGACGCGTTTTTTTTCCGGCCGTGAAGGACGCATCGACCCGCGTCATTTCCAGGCCCCTCTTCAGCAAAAGATTGGATACCGCATTCCGTCACGGCAAGTGGCGATGTACATCCTGGGTGGTTATTGCTCCGCGTTGTTGCTCGCCGGATGGCGGTTCGCCACCTGGCGCAGACTCGACGCGCTTGCCTGGTTCGCTCCAGGAATTACCTTGGTAGCCAGTGTTGCCCTGGTTGCGATCGGCAGGGCGCATTCGACAGGCATTCCCCCCACGATCGTCACCGGCCAGATTCTGCGCTTCGAACCCGACGCCAACGAGGTTCGCGTGGAGGGTCTCGCGGCGATCTACGACCAGCGCACCAACCCGCTCGAACTGGCTGCGACGCGCAGGGAGTGGATCCTCCCCGACCCGCCCGCCGACAACGAAGTGCGCCGATTGGTCTGGAACGATCAGGATCAACTTGTGCCTTGGAATACCGCGGCAACCGCGGGAAGCGTCGGCTTATCGACACTGACCGGTACCCGGGAGTTACCCTGGTCGGTTGCAGCGGAAGCCCGATTTGGCGAAAAAGGCCTCGAGGGCAGGCTGAAGGTCGGTGGCCTCATTGCGGTGACCGATACGGTGATCGTCGCGCAACCAGGAGCCAACTTGGCGGTGCAACTGAACGACGACTTTACCTGGCAGGCCGACGCGGATCAGCCATTGCCCGAAGACCAGTTTATTCCCAAGTCGATATTGTCCGACCAGCAGCGAAGGCAGCAGGATTTCTGCCGTCGCTTGTTCGACGCGACGGATACGTTTCAGTTCCCGAGGTCACCCAGCCTGCTGTTCTGGTGCGATCCGTTGCGTACGGGAGTCGAGTTTCCGGCCGGCTATCAACAGTCGGGTACCGCCTTGGCAATGGTTCCGGTTACGGTTCACCGTTCGCCCCCCGATTCACGGTTCCGCATTCCTCCGTCCTTCATCACGATGGATGGGGCGCGACTGCCGCCAATCGAGGGCGTCGTCTATAACGCTTCCGCGTACAATCGCCGCAATGGCAAATGGGTCCAGGGCATGACGACCACCGCGGAGATTCCACTGCGGTTTCAATTGCCGCAGCAGGTTCTGCCGTGCGCGGCCACGGGAGGACAGATGACGATCCGCATCAGCGCTCCTTCGCGCGACCTGCAGTTGTGGACGTATGGCGGACAAGGCCGACGCCTGCTGCGCACGCTGCGCAATCCGCTAGGCGTGGTGACGATCGATCTGTCGGAGGACGAACTGCATCTGGACGACCAGGGTGGACTCACCTTTGGCTTTGCGGTGACGGCCAGTCAGGGTCCAGCCCGCCGACCAGCCGCCGGCGGGTCCGGTGCTGCAGGCGGCGCCGACGCTGCGGGTGGCGCCGCAACCCCACCCGTGACGGTGCCGGTTCCTGCCAACGCCGACAACTGGCAGATCGACTACGTGCGTCTTTCGATCGACGGTCGCACTTTACCTCTCAGCGAGTGACCCATGAGCAACGGCGATCCGGTTGTCGAGACGAACGATCTTACCAAGGTATTCGGTGAATTCACCGCACTGGACCGCCTGACGATCTCGCTGAATCGGGGACAGATCCTCGGGTTTATCGGTCCGAACGGCGCCGGAAAAACAACCGCGATCAAGATCCTGGTCGGGCTGATGCGTCCCACGAGCGGCAGCGCCCGGATCGCCGGCGCCGACTGCGTTCGTGACGCACGCCGTATCAAACGCCTGGTCGGTTATATGCCCGATCGATTCGGAAGCTACGACAATATGCGGGTCCGCGAATACCTGGACTTCTTCGGCGCTGTTTTCGGAATCGCGCGCCGCGAACGGGCGAAGCGGATCAACGAGGTACTGGAGACGACCGGATCGACCTATATGCAGGATCGTTTCGTGGAGAGTCTCAGCCACGGGATGCAGCAGCGGATCGGCGTGGCGCGAACCTTGCTTCATCAGCCGGAGGTGCTGATCCTGGATGAACCTGCCAATGGACTGGATCCCGACGCACGCATCGAGATGCGCGAACTTCTGGTCCGGCTCGCAGCGTCGGGCAAGACGCTGATTGTCACCAGCCACATCCTGCCTGAACTGTCCCGAATCTGCAACATCGTCGCGATCATTACCCGCGGAAAACTCCGTGTCTTCGGTCCGCTGGAGCAGATCATGCGCACCATCCGACAGCGGCGGATCTGCGAGGTACAGCTTGTCGATTCCAGCGAGCTCGAGCAGGCGCGAACCACGCTGGTCGAGGCCCTCGATGAGACCGAACGGCCGACGATCACCGTCATCGAATCGGAGAGCCTGCTGCGTTTTCAATCGAGCCGCGACGATCGGGATCTGGCGGCGTTGCTCGCGCATCTCGTCGATCGTCGTGTCGCGATCGCCCAATTTCGGGAAGTGCCGACCGACCTGGAGGATGCGTTCCTCTCGGTGACGCGCGAGGAAAAGCAAGAAGCGGAAGTGGTTGCAAAGTAAGCGATTGAGCGGAATTTTCATGAATCCAATCGTCTCGCGAGAGTTCTTCGGTACGTTGCGGATGCCACGGGCGCTGGCCGCATTGATCGTACTCGCATGCGCGTTCTCACTCCTGGTGCTGGCACGCTGGCCCAGCGACGCGATCGTCGATCTTTCGGGCGGGCAATCGCGGCAGGTCTTTCGAGTCTTCGCTTACGGCATGATGGTGGGAATTCTGCTGCTGGTCCCCGCGTTTCCCGCGACGACGCTGGTGCGCGAACGGATCAAGGGCACGCTGGAGCTGCTGTTGAATTCCCCGCTGCACCCCTTCTCGATCTACGCCGGAAAGTTCGCCGGATTGCTGCTGTTTGCGATCTTGCTGCTGCTGACCAGCGTGCCGGCGGCGGCAGCCTGCTATGCGATGGGAGGGCTCGACTTGAGCCGCGATCTGGGCGCGGTCTACCTTACGCTGGCAGTCCTGATGCTGGAATGCGTGGCGCTGGGGTTGCTTGTCGGGACCGTGGCACAAAGCCCCGACGCCGCCGTGCGACTGACTTATGGACTGGTCTTCCTGATCGCCTGCCTGACGCCCGGACCCTACTACTTGTTGCAGGGACAACCCGGGCTGCTGACGGCGCTGGCCTATTGGCTGCGCCGGCTTTCGCCCCTTCCAGTCATCATGCATTTGGTCGGCGACGGCGGAGTAGGCGGCCAGGGACTTATGGAGTCAGGCAGCGGGGCTGGCGAATACGTGCTGGTCAGTTTGGCGTTTACCGGTTCGGTATTGGGACTGACATTGTTCCGCCTGAATCACCGGCTGTTCGATCGCTCCCGATCCCAAGGCAAGATCACGGAGGAGCAGCCACTCGCCATCCGCGCCGCGCGCCGCGTGATGTTCCTGGTCGACCCGCAGCGCCGCAAACCGGGAATACCATTCTATCTCAATCCGGTCATGGTCAAGGAATTCCGCACCCGGCGGTTCGGGCGGCTACATTGGCTGCTGCGACTGGTAGCCGCCTGTGCGGCACTGTCACTGCTTCTGACTCTCGCCGCTACGACCGGCACGATGGACTGGGGCGTGGAGACGATCGGCGGAATGATGGTGATGTTGCAGGTCTTTCTGATCGCCACGATCACTCCCAGCCTGGCCGCCGGTTTGGTCAGCTCCGAACGCGAAAGCGGCGGATGGGATCTGCTGCGGATGACGACCATCTCCGGATTCCGTATCGCGACCGGCAAGCTTGTCAGCGTGCTTTGGACGCTGCTGCTGGTATTGCTGGCGACCGCGCCGGGCTACGCCGTGATGATGGTGATCAAGCCGGCAATGTGGCTGCAGGTTCAGTTGGCTCTCGCCTGCCTGTTGATGACCGTCGTTTATACGTTGTCGATCAGCGCGGCGGTCGGCAGTTGCTTCGCCAAGACAGCGGCATCGACGGTGACCGTTTACGTGGTCCTGATGGCTCTGTTTCTTGGGCCGTTGCTGGTCTGGCTGGGACGAGAGGCTCCGTTTGGACCTACCGTCGTCCAGAACGCACTATTGATCAATCCGTTGGGCGCGGCGCTCAGTGTCATGAAGATGCCTGGATTTGAACGGTTCGAGCTGATTCCGGGCTGCTGGTGGGCGTCGGGAGGAGCCAGTCTTGCGGCACTCAGCGTCTACTTTTTCCGGATCTGGAGGCTTACGTGGCCGTTATAGTTTCCCATTGCCGAACGCGGATTGCGGCCGTGGCTTATCGTTGTGTTGTCCTGCGCATGGCGCGATCGATCCTGTGGGCGGCGGCAGCGTTCGACTTCGGCCATTCGCTGCTTGCGGCCGACCTGGAAATTGATCATCCGATGCACCGCAATCCACAACTCGGAACCGTGGTCTGGCACAAGACGTTTTCCGATCGGTTGAAGCCTTTATGGAGGCAGGCGCTTCTGCGGCCCGAGGCCGAGTTGCGGCGCGTGGGCGCCGACACGGTCACAATCGCCGTTCAGCGCGGTATGTCCGGGCTGGAGGACCTGGAGCAACCTTTGCTGGCCATTTTGGAATCCGACGACGATCCGGTGGTACGCCGAGCCGCGGCCCATGCCCTGATCGAGATCAACGCGCGAGGAACGGCGTCGCAGTTGTTCGCTGCCGCTCGTAGCGACGGTCTACCGATGGCGCTGATCGTCGAACCGGCTCTGGCACGCTGGAACTATCCCGGGATTCAGGACCTGTGGCGGGAACGCTTGCAGCAGGAAGATCCGGGACCCACCTTGTTGCTGCTGGCCATCGATGGTCTGGGTACCGCGGGTGAATCGAGTGCGATCGCCGGGCTGAACGATCTGCTTGTCGATCGGCTGCGTTTGCCGGAAGTCCGGCTGGCGGCGGCTCGAGCCGCCGGTCAGATCGCGGCCCGCGAAGTTGCGGGCGGATCGTCCGAGTCGCCGCTCGTGGCGCCGGTCCTGGGTACCGCGAAACGACTGATCGCGCGCCAGGAGCGACCCGAATACTTCGGCCGTCTGTTGGCCGCCAATTTGCTTCCCGTCACCCGCGATCCCGAGACGCTCGACATTTTGAGGAGTCTGACCGCCGATTCCGAATCGACCGTGGCTTTCGCCGCCTTACGGAAGCTGCGCGATGTCGAATCCGCCCTGGCATTTCCATTTGCGGACGGCGCCGGCAAGAGCCCGGACGCGAACCTGCGGAGATTGGCCGCCGAACTGTTGCTGGATAAGGCGGACGCCGACGCTGTTCAACGACTCACTGCCTTCCTCGATGACCGCAATCCGTCGGTGCGCAAGCTCGTCGCGGCCAAATTCGTCGAGTTCGGCGGCCGACCCGAATTGCGGCAAGTCGTGATTGACCAGTCGATGCGATGGCTTCAATCGCCACCACCGCCGTCAAGCGGGCCCGAGAAAACGGAACCCCCAAAAAACGCCTGGCGTGGCGTCGAGCAGGCGATCATGGTCCTGGGAACGCTGGATCACGAACCGGCGGTTTGGCGCATGATGCGCCTGCTGGACCATCCGCGACCGGAGACGGCGATCGCCGCCGCCTGGGGGTTGCGGAGACTGCATGTGCCCGATGCACTTCCGGAACTGCTCGTGCGCGCCGCCGGTTTGCGGCGCCAACTGGAGACGACCCCTCCTCCACCGCGAGTCACTGGGCAATTGCTGCAGATCGTGCAGTATTTCGGCGAAGTGAATTATCGCGAGTCGGAACCGTTCCTGAGGACATTCCTGCCGTCGTCGTTCTCACTCGACTACCGCGTCCGAGCAGCTGCGATCTGGGCGTTGGGCATGATGTACGCGGACCAGCCGGACACCGACCTTGCGGAATTGTTTGCCGCCAGACTGGCGGACGTTCCACCGCCTGGCGATCGGCCATTGGTGCGACGATTCGCTGCCATCAGCCTGGGCAGACTGAAGGCAGTGAAGCAACTTGATACGCTCCGCCGATTCGCCGCAACGGAAGGTACGTCGACCGAAATCGGCATCGGCGTGCACTGGGCTCTGCGAGAAATTACGGGCGAAGAACAGGAACCGATACCGACGGGAGTAATCGGCATGCCCCGCTGGTTTCTCATGCCGATCGATGCGGGGTCGTCTTCGACCTCGGGCGAATGAGCGCCGGTCGCATCGACTTCGGCGACCTGGGCGTCGATGTTCCCGAGGACTATCGGCTGTATCTCGGTCTGGGCCGATTTCGCAATGCGCTCTTGATCCATGCGGAACAGGTCGCACAGAGCGCGAGTCGTGAGCAGCCGCAACGCCGCGAACGATATTCCCAGTTCGTCGAAGCCTATGCCTTGCAACCGTTCGGGCCCTTAACAGCGACATCCGACCGCTAAGGCCCCGCCACGTTCCGAACGCAATAGCACCATTAATTGGAAGTCCGGGGCGCCGCGCCTTTCCGCGCGGCGGGCCCTGTCGTGTTCGTGCCGCTGGCCGGCGTCTCACCGGCTTGCGTTTCCTTGGCACGTGAATCGGATTCGTGGCTTTTCTCCAGTTGCTGCAGCAACTGCGCCCGCGTATAGATCTTCCCGGTCGATTTGTCGAAGCCGCGAATGGTCCGCGTCTGAGCGGAACTGTCCTTGGGTAACAGATCGAGCAAGTTGGGAACGGCAACCCCCTGCTTCCGAAGCGCATAGCGCTCGCCGTCTGGCAGTTTGATCAGGTCGCGGATCAACGCCTCGCCACCCGAAGCTGTGGTAATGCGATCGAGTCGGTCGTAGATGCGTTCTTCGCCAGAGATCTTGCGCATCAGGCGCGTTCCCTGAGGCGACCGCAGTTGCTGGACGAGGACGTGGCCATCGGCGAGAGTTCTGCCGGTGATCGCTTCGCGGTCCGAGACCGTCCAGCCCTTCTTGCGCAGCGTGTCGAAGATTGGCGTCAAGTCGGAACGGGACAGCAGATCGTTCTTGTCGCGTCGAGCACCCGCATCGAGGGTCGATTCAATCAGCAGCCGCATTTCCGACCACGGTGGCAACGGCGCTTCACCAGCCGCCGATTCGGTGCGCCCGTCGCCACGCGGATCCTTGGTCGGCGGCGCGCCGTGCGCACATCTGGCGGCGAAGGGGAATAGGAGGATCGCCGTCAAGACGACAGGCGCGGCGGACGGTCTTGCATACGGGCGACGTCCCTTTTGCATGGTTTGCTCCCGGCGCGAGACGTGCGTCGAATCGGCGCGTCACCGGCGGATTCCCGCGGACAGTTCCCGCATTGCCTGTTCGCTCGCCGGCAACCAGCGTTCCTGTTCGTTCCAGAACTGTTGCAATGTCTGTTCGCTGGAGAAGAGAAAGATGCGCGTGCCGATTCGCAGTCCATGCTTGTGATGGCCGGGAACCCACTTGTGCGTATCAAGGAGTTGCACCGGGTCGTAGCCCGAGAACATCGGGCTGTAGTGATCCGGATCGGCAAAGAACTTCTCACTGGCGATTTCATCGGCGAAAAGGTAGGTCCGGCCACGATGTCGCGCACCGAACTGCGGGTCACCTTTCAGCATTCGATTCTGTTCCACCAGGGTTACCGGGCAGTAACCATCCAGCGCCAATGGCGGAGACGCCTCGTCGACTCGCGGCGGGGGCGGCATCGTTCTGCCGATCGTGTCGCCCGCTGCAGACAATCCCCGCGATCCCTGCGCGGAAGACGAGCTGGACCCGCCGGCAGGCATCGGCTCGCCGGTGGCTGCCACCGCGCCGCCAGATGGGGACGGATTCATGTGCGGGTTGGAGACCGATTCGCTGGGCCCTGGTTCACGCGCTGGCGAGCGATGATTCGATCCCAGGTCGGGTTCGGCCACGTTTACGTCCGAGGGAACTGGACGGCGGGGATCGATGGCTGGTTCGCGCGCGGGAAGCGCGGGAATGGCTGGCTCGCCGGATCTCTCCCACCGGGACCGGTAGGAATCGATTCCCTTGGCGCCGAGGTAGCCTCCGTTTTGAACGCTGGGCCCCTCGTCGCCATTCGCGGAAGCGGGCGCGGCATCGGGTCGGCCCGGAATATCGCTGCTGCCGGCAACCGGAGTGACAGTATCCGCTGCAGCCCGCGTCCCCGTTTCCTGTTCCCGGCTACGGTAATTCGGCGCGCCGCTGGCGCGTGATTGGGGCGCATAGTCCCATTTTTGTTCATTTTGGGCCACCAGCAGCGGGTCGCGCGTGCCCGACTGAATCCCCTCGGGCGAACTGAATGGCAGCTGCCGCGCGGCGATCGATTCGACTGCCTGATTGCGGACCCTTGATTTGGCGGCGACAGCATCCAGTTGAGCGAGAAAACGCGTGGGATCCTGCTGGCTGACGCCGCGGTAAAGTTCGCGGCCGTCCGGCGTGGTGATGACGTCGGTCGGCCACTGGCGGACCTGATATTGTTCGGCGAGTTGTCCCGACGCGCTGACGTTGACGCGAACCGCCACGTAGTTGGTTTCCAGGGCACGCGTCACATCGGGGGAGCTGAACACATAACGTTCAACGCGCGTGCAGGGGGGACAGTTGTAGTCCCAGAAATGGAGTAACACCAGACATCGCCGCTGGGCAGCCAACTGCCGGGCCTCGTCGACCGATCCGGCCCATAACCGTTCGTCCTGGGAAAACCCAGCCGAAGCGAACGCCAGGCAACTCGCCAGCAGCAAGAGCGGGAGGGCAAGCGCCCGGGCCGTCCTGAGAATCACCGTTGCGCTGTCCCTAACCATTCCCCGTCCATCCATGGGATTATCTCCAGAACCCGCACAATCTCAGTCGCTATTGTCCGGAAATTGGCGGGAACTCCACCGATTGATATCGACAATCCGATGGGGGGAGTTGTAACAAAACGGTGAACTTTGCCGATCGGGAGGACCTTGGTGCAAGATTGGAAACCACCTATTTTCTCAGAATTGGCTGCAGTAACAGCTTGACAGCACCGATCAGATGAGTAAGATTCGCGTAAGTGATACTTCTGTAGAGCACGTTGGCGCTGCTCGCCCGTGTGACTTAGAGAGCACTTCTTGTTGGCTGTGGAAAATGGGCTTGAGAACTTGAGGACAGGATCGCCCGTTTGGATAGGGTTGTTCTGTGCGAGTTCGATCTGTGAGCGGAATCGTTTTTTGGAATGATCCGCCGGATTTGCCGCATGAATGAGCCGCCAGGAAGATCCAAAGCGCTGCTTGGAATGCCCGCGCAGGCATGCGAAAGGCAGATTGCCCTGGGGTGATTCCACGTGGTTTTTTCCACGCGAAAGGCGACTCTGCGAGCACGTGGCCGGCTGCACCGTCAGGCGTCGAGGAGTGAATCGACGGCCAGCGGATGGAGTCACGCGTTCGAAGTAACCTCTGTTGCGAACTTTCGTCCCTGGGCTTGGAGCCGAATGGGATCCACGAGTTCGCTTCTGGCATCGCGCAGAGTCTAAACACGAACTCGAAACGACCACCGCCGGTTCTGTCCTGAGGTGCCGGTTGGCCTCCCGTACGGTGGTGAAGATCCGAGGCATGATTCAACCAGTCCGGTGACTATCATCGGCGGTCTTATTGGAGTTTCCTTTTCCAGGCAGGTTTTTTAGATGGGTAAGAAGCGTTTTCGTCCAAAGTCCGGGCCCGGGGGCAGACCGAATGGTTATCGCGGCAATGGCAGGCCGCGACGGCGTCATCCGCAGGGATCCGATCCCGGTTCGATGCCGTACGATAATGGTGCCTCCGTTCCGCCAGGCATCGAGGGCGAGGCGCCGATCGATCAGTCCGAATTGCCGCTCGAACCGGGCTACGGCATGCTGGAAATGCATCCCAACGGATACGGATTCCTGCGCAGTCCGAATAACAACTACTCGCGCGAACGGACCGACCCTTTCGTCCCCGGCACGATGATCGAGAAATATCGACTCCGGCAGGGCCTGATGATCCGTGGGCTGGTGCAACATTTCCGCAAACAGCAGGGGCCGCGACTGAAGGAAATCACGGACGTCGACGGCATGCCACCCGAGCAGTATGTCAATGTCAAGCCGTTCGATTCGCTGACGCCAATCAACCCCGAGAAATGGTTCCAATTGGAAACCGGATCGACGCCGTTAACGACGCGCGTCATGGACCTGCTGACACCGCTGGGCCGCGGGCAACGGGCACTGATTGTCGCGCCGCCGCGCACGGGCAAAACGATCATGCTGCAACACGTCAGTAATGGCGTGGCGACAAACTATCCCGACGTCAAAGTGATCGTCCTGCTCGTCGACGAACGGCCGGAGGAAGTCACCGATATGCGCCGGTCGGTCAAAGGTGAAGTGATTGCGAGCAGCCTCGATCAGGACATCGAAAGCCATGTGCGAATCTCGCAACTGGTCATCGAACGCTGCCGCCGCCTCGCCGAAATGGGCAAGGACGTGTTCCTGCTGATGGACTCGATCACCCGGCTGGCTCGTGCGTTCAACAAGTACGTCGGAAATTCGGGCGGTACGATGACTGGCGGTCTCAACATCAAGGCGATGGATATCCCCAAGAAGCTGTTCGCCACGGCCCGCGCGTTCGAAGAAGGTGGGTCACTGACGATTGTCGCGACCGCCTTGATCGACACCAGCAGCCGGATGGACGAAGCGATCTTCCAGGAATTCAAAGGCACCGGCAACATGGAACTGGTGCTGGATCGAAAACTGGCCGACCGTCGCGTTTTTCCCGCCATCGATATTTCGCAGTCGGGAACGCGCCGTGAGGAACTGCTGCTCGACCCGGTCACCTTGCATGCCGTTACCATGCTGCGTCGTACTTTGTCGTCGATGCATCCGGTCGATGCCATGGAACAGCTTGTCAAGCAGTTGGGCCGTTTCAAAACCAACGCGGACTTCATCAAACTGATCAGCGGCACCCGGCTCGACGATTAACCCCTCCGCGCAACGAAAGTCGTTTAACGGTCACAGATTTCCGGTTGCCGATTGCGACAGTTACGCCGTCGCTTTTCGGGATTTTCGCACGCGCGGCATGCCCCCATCAAGCAACCGCGCGCCCCCGTTCCCCATTCTCCACTTCACGTCCCGCACAGCTTCAGAGCCATCTTCTTCACTTCGGCGAGATCAAGTTTTCCCGAGCCGAGGATGGGGAGGTGGTCGGTTGCGATAAAACTATCGGCGGACGGTATGTAGATATTGGGAAGGCCGGCCGCCATCAGCGCCTGCTGGACTTCGGCGGGAGACTTTTCGATCGGCAAGTGGACGACGACGAGTCGTTCCCCCTTTTTCGCGTCCGGGATAGCGGTCACCGCCGCCTTCAACGTACCCTCACCGGCCGCGCCGAGGAACTTGTTGATTTCCTCTTCGATCAGGATGTGAGGGACCATTTCGCCTCCGATCTTGGAGAAACGGCTGAGGCGCCCCGTGATTCGGATGAAGCCATCGCCGTCGATCAGGCCGATGTCGCCGGTGTTGTACCAGCCGTCCTGGATTACCTGGCGGGTCAGGTCGTCTTGGCCCAGGTAGCCCTTCATGACATTCGGTCCCTTAATCCACAACATGCCCGGCTGATCGACTCCCAGAACGGCTCCTGTATCGGGATCGGTAATGCGGGCGCTGACACCAGGTACCGGGCGACCGACGGTGCCCTCCTTGGAATCGACCTGTCCCGCGCCGGCGGAACGGCTGGGGGGCACATTGACGGAAACCAGTGGTGACAGTTCGGTGGTCCCGTAGCCCTCGACGGGCCGCACGCCGAACTGCTGCTGGAAGGAATCACAGACATCCAAGGGCAGTTTTTCCGCGCCGGCGACCACGACATCCAGTGTGGCAAATTCCTCTTTTTCGCAGCGCCGGGCGTAGGTGCGTAGAAACGTGGGTGTGGAGAGCAGGACGGTCCCGCGGTACTTCTTGCAGAGTTTGCCGACTTGTTTCGCGTCGAGAGGATTGAAATGGTAAGCGCCCATCACGTCCAGTCCCAACACGGCCCACATCGTGACCGTGTAGCCAAACGAATGGAAAAATGGCAGGACTCCGATCAACACGTCGGAGGAGCTCAGGCGAACGACTTGATCGATGGCACTCACATTGGATCCGATATTGCCAAAGGTCAACATCACGCCTTTCGGGCGGCCCGTGGATCCGGAGGTGAAAATGACCGTCAGCACCTCGTCGCCGCTGACCCGGTCCATCTTCAGCGACCACAGCAGCGACTTCGTCGGCAGCAGGTAGGTGCCGGCAAGAGCGACCAGTTTGTCGCTGCGCGAAATGCGCGCCCTCAGGTCTTCGAGGAATACGATCTCGGCGTCGAGTTTGAATTCCATTTTTTCCATGAACTTGCGGCTGGTCAGCACATGGCGGATTCCTGCCTGGGCGATGCAGTAATTGAGCGTCTCCGAGGTATTGGTGTAGTTCAAGTTGGCGGAAATACGCCTATCGATCGCCAGCGCCACATTGGCGACCGTACCGGCCGCCGACGGCGGCAGCAGCACGCCGACATAGCGCTCGTCGTCACCGAGCACCTCGCGACGCAAGGCGCGACGCAGGGCGAGCGTGCGCATTAATAACTGCCGGCCGGTCAGTTCCGCGCCGGTCGAATCGGCCACTTTCAAGCCATTTCCACGGCGGCGGCACATTCCCACGAAATCGGCGACAAGTTGCGACGTTCCTCGACTGCGTTCATCCACTGCTCTGGCTCCCAGTTCCTGGACGCCTTGCCGAACACGATGCACATCATCCGGCGCGTAAATCGGTGCGCCGAAATAAATCGACATTCTGTAAGGGATTTGTTTGGGCCATTTCCAAAAGAAGCGGCCCCGCTCGAAACTAAAGATACTCCCCCAGAGCCCATCCAAGTAGACCGGGATCACCGGCACCGAGTTTCCCTCCAGGATCCGCAGCATCCCCGGGCGAAACGCCAGCAATTGTCCCGATCGACTGATCCCGCCCTCGGGAAAGATGCAGACGAGTTCCCCCGCCGCCACCGCGTCGCGCGCTTCCCGCAATGCCGCCACAATACTCTTGGGGCGACTCGGATCGACGAGGATCGCGCCAAACAGCCGACCGAGCGTGCCCAGGACCCGATTTTGGAAGTTACCCGCCCATGCGATCACTCGAATCGGACGGGAACTGGTCAGCAGCAGAAGCATCGCGTCGACATACGACACATGATTGGGAACCAGCAATGCGCCTCCGCGAGCCGGGACGTTTTCGCGGCCCACCACGCGCACTTTGTAAATGGTCATACTGGCGAGCCATACCAGGAAGCGGATGGTGGTCTGCGGGATCAGCCAGACTATGTAAACGCATACCGGGATGGTCACGACGCCTGCCACGAGAAAAACCTGCTTGGTCGTCAGCAGCGGCTCACCTGCGGGGCCGGTCGGGTATCGCATCAGGCAGAACAGCGCCGAAAACAACAGGACTCCGGAAAAGGTGAGAAAATTACTGGCGGCGAGGATGGAGCCGCGTGACGCCGGCGGGCTGCGATGCTGAAGATACGACTGCAGCGGAACATCGAACATCCCCCCGCCGATCCCCAACACGATCAGGAAAGCGCAAGCCGCAAGATAGCTGGGCGTCACAGCCGATGCGGTATCGACCAGCGCGCCCTGGACAAAGTCCATGGCGATCGAGCCGGTGGCGATCGCCATTCCGCCGACGGGGAGCAGTCCGAGTTCGACGCGGCCCGCCGACCAGATTCCAGCCAGGACGCTGCCGATCCCGACACCCAGCGCGAGGCAGGCGAGCAGGGGCGCAACCAGCGACTGGTTTTCCGCGGCCGAGGCCGACAGGTTTCCCTCGAAAACATACTGGTCAATATTCATGTTCGCCAGGGAACCGAGGCTCCAGAAAAACATGCTGCCCAGGGCGACGCGCAGCATGGCGCGGTGCGCCGCGAGAATCCGGAAATCGGCGATCATCCTCGGTAACGGATTCCAGGGAAAGCGGCGACTGGCGTCGGCCGCCGGCGCTCGGGCAATCAGAAGACTCGCCAGAAATCCGCTCACCGCGATGCCGATCAGCACGGATGCCGAGAGGCCCAGTTGGTGCTGACCTCGTGGGCGGGTCACGTCGGTCAGGACATTCCCAACCGCGGCGCCCAAGACGGTTCCCACGACCGTCGTCAGCCCCATCAGGCCATTCGCCGCGGAAATCGCGTCGGAGCGCAACATTTCCGGAATCGCCCCAAGACGGGCAGGCGAAAAAAGGCAGCTCTGGGCGCCCAGCAACGCTAGCACGATGAAAATCAAGTAGATGTTTCCGAGCCAGATCGCGAGCAGCGCCGCCGCCATCAGTACGATCTCGGCAAACTTACAGCGGACGATCACGGCGCGCTTGGAATAGCGATCGGCCAGGTAGCCCGAAGGAGCCGCAAGCAGTAAATAAGGAAGGACGAAACTGAACATCCCGGCCGTCAGTACAAACTGCACCTGCTCCCGATCGACAAACTGTTTGCCGATTCCCACGACCAGCCAACGAAAGACGTTGTCGTTGACGACGGTCAAGAACTGCATGGCGACCAGGCCTGCGAAGCTCCAGGAGCGTAAGCCCAATTGCCCGTTTGTCGAACCCCGTTCATGCTCCAACATGGTTGCGGTATCCCCGTCCGGTGTGCGTTGAGCGAACCCGTTGCGGCGGTCCCACTTTATCCGAAACGCCCGGTTTCATGGGACGTCGAATAACCGCTGCATTCGGGAAAATCAACCGGCACGGCGATGCAATGAAGTTCCCGACCGCTCCAAAACGATACCTTCCAAGGACCTCGATCGGAGCGCCCCTATGGAACTCAACCGAAACCAAGTCTTCTTGACCGGCCTGTTGCTGGTTTTTCTGGGAATTCAGTTTCGCTGGGTCGAGTCATTTGTGCTGAATGAAAAGACCACTCAGTTTGTCGCCGAACAGATGCACCAGGTGGAAAAAGGCAGTAGTCCGGGGCCGTTGCGATCGGCATTGATTTCCGCGGCTCCCCCCTCACGTCGCACGATTACGCCGCCACGGTGGCTCGGTTTGTCGTTCATCTCCATCGGCGCGGTACTCGTACTGCACAGCCTTGCCATGCGCCGTCCCGGGAGCTGACCGCAGCCGGGTATAGGCAGGCCTGGCGGATCATTGCGTCAGGAACCAGAGGAATGGAAGACAGGAGACCAGGTTGAAAGCGCTAGCCGACAACCATCGCCGCATCTCCCAGCGTCTCAGCGCTTGAAAATTGATGACAGCGACACTCCCCAACACGAGCACTTCGTGCAATTCGAATGCCGACTCCGGCCAGTCGTTGCGGTGATGAACGAGTTGTCCGCAAAATACGGCCACGACGATGACACTGATCACCATGGAGCTGCCGGCGGCAACGGCACTGACGTCATGCCGGCGAGTTGCCAAAGGGGCATCGTACCGGCTCGGCGCAATCGCCTGAGTGCCCCTCCTGGAGGTTGTTCGTCTTCATCGACGGGCGAACGATACGGGTTCGTCTGTGATTCCGTTACCTTCGAAACTCCCGGGGACCGCTCCCATTCGATGGCAGCGGTCCGGTGATTGGCCGGGTCGAACGCCGTTACTCAATTTCCCGGTGACGTCACTTTTTTCGTGGCCCGCTTGCCGGCCGAGGCCTTCTTGCCGCTGCCGCCGGATCGAGGCGTCTTGCGCGCCACCTTGGCCACGGTGCCTTTCTTCGCCGCTCGTCCGCGTTTCTTGGCCGGACCTTTCGCGGCGCGCTCCGCCAGCAGCATCGTCGCCTGTTCGAATGTCAGTGCCTCGGGGGCAAGATCTTTCGGGAGCGAAGCGTTGGTCTGGCCGTCGGTCACATACGGCCCATAGTACCCCGACATAAGTCGAATCGGTTCGGACGTTACGGGCGATGGCGGAAAGACCTTAAGCGGTTCTTTCGGTGCGCTTCGTCGGCGGCCGGTGGTCTTGGGGACGCTCAACAATTGCAGAGCTTGCTCAAGGCTCACTTGGAGCGGTGAGATCTCGGCCGGCAACGAACGCGTCTCGTCGCCACACTTCACATACGGCCCGAACCGACCATTGTGAGCGACAATTTCCTGCTGCGTCCGCGGGTCAACTCCCACGGTACGCGGAAGCGCCAACAACTGCAGCGCGACCTCCACTGTCACTTCGCTGGAGTTCATTCCTTTCAACAGCGAAGCGTTCTTTACCGGCTCGTCATCGTTGTCGGGATCCAATCTTCCCAACTGCACGTACGCCCCGAAACGCCCCTGCCGCAGGTAGACCGGACGATTCGTGCTGGGGCAGAATCCCAGCGGAGTCTCGGCCTTGGCGGACTGGTCGAGCAATTCCAGCGCGCGGGACAGCGTCAACTCGTCGGGCGGGATATCGTCGGGAACCGACGCCCGTCGCGTACCCTGTTCCAGAAACGGTCCAAAACGCCCCACGCGCACATGGATGCTCTCGCCGGAGTCCGGGGTTCCGATCAAGAAACGGCTCATATGCCGGGCATCGACGTCCTTGATCGTCTTTTCGACGGTCGCGTGCAGGCCTTGCGCATCACCGCCCCCAAAGTAAAACCGGTTCAAATAGGGGAGATGCTCGGTTTCGCCCCGACTTATCTCGTCCAGTAAATCCTCCATTTGCGCTGTGAAGTCGTAGTCGACCAGCGTCGACAGGTGTTCTTCCAGCAGGCGGACCACGGAAAAACCCAGCCAGCGCGGCACGAGCGCGTTGCCTTTTTTGAACACGTAACGACGTTCCAGAATGGTCTCAATGATCGACGCGTACGTGCTGGGTCGGCCGATCCCTTTGTCCTCCAGCGTCTGCGTCAGCGATGCTTCGCTGAAGCGAGCCGGCGGCTGGGTCACGTGCGATTTTGGCGTCAGTTCGACGCACGCGATCGACTCGCCGACGCGAACTCGCGGCAATACCGTCTCCCGGTCGGCAAGATCGGCCTCGGGATCGTCCGACCCCTCGACATAAGCTCGGAGGAATCCCGGGAAATCGATCGATTTGCCGCTGGCTCGGAATCGCGTTCCTTGCTCGCCGTTGATATGAAGCGTGATCAGATGGCCCCGAGCATCGGCCATCTGGCTGGCGATAGTACGTTTCCAAATCAGGTCGAAAAGACGGAATTGATCCGGAGTCAATTCACCGCGCAACGACTCCGGCAGCTTGAACGGGTGCCCCGCGGGTCGGATCGCCTCGTGAGCCTCCTGCGCATTCTTCACTTTAGAACTGTAATGACGCGGCCGATCAGGCAGGTATTCGGCGCCATACTCCGTGCGCACCAGATCGCGTGCGGCGTCCACCGCGACTTTGGCAAGGCTGGTCGAATCGGTCCGCATATAGGTGATGTAACCGTTCTCGTACAGGCTCTGCGCAAGATCCATGGTACGGCGCGCCGAATAGCCAAGCTTCCGATTCGCCTCCTGCTGCATCGAACTGGTAGTAAACGGCGGCGCGGGGCTTGTGGAATACGGCTTGTCTTCCACCTGTCCGACCGCGAACGGTCCTTTACGGATGCTCTGGACAAGCTGCTCGGCCTCGGATTGGTTCAGGAGACAGAGATTCGCGTCCCGCAATTTGCCGGTCGACGAATCGAAATCTTTTCCGGTCGGAATCCGCTTGCCGTCCACCCAGGTCAATTCGGCCTGGAACGGTCGACCCGCATCCGACTGGAAGCTGCCGACAATGTCAAAATAGGACGCCGAAACAAACGCCATGCGCTGTCGTTCGCGTTCTACAATGAGCCGCAGCGCCACGCTTTGCACCCGTCCCGCCGAAAGGCCGGGACCGATTTTCCGCCAGAGCAACGGCGAGACCTCGTAGCCGTACAACCGATCGAGAATGCGGCGAGTTTCCTGGGCGCGGACAAGCTGGTCGTCGATCTGCCGGGCATTCTCCAGCGATTCCAGTATCGCCTCCTCGGTAATCTCGTGGAAAACGAGCCGTTTCACCGGCACTTTGGGTTTGAGCACTTCGCAGAGGTGCCAGCTGATCGCTTCCCCCTCGCGGTCTTCGTCCGTCGCCAGGTACAGCTGACTGGCCCCCTTCAGCGCCTGCTTCAGCTTGTTCACCTGCTGTTTCTTGTCCGCGGGTACGATGTACAGCGGCGAAAATCCCTGTTCGACATTCACCCCCAGCCGGGCCCACGCCGTTCCCCGGTATTCCGCCGGGACCTCTTTGGCTCCCCCGGGCAGATCGCGAATATGCCCGATGCTGGCCTCGACGTCAAAATTTCTCCCCAGAAATCGCGAAATCGTCCGGGCTTTCGCTGGAGATTCAACGATCACAAGCGCTTTTCCCTGCTTGTCGGCAACCGCTTTCGGCATCCGATTCCCTTCCCCGTGACTAATGTTCGGCTCCACTGGCAAACCAGTTCGCCCGCGCTGCATCCGCTTTCATCTATCAGCCAAACAGGCCCTGGATCCTCAATCCCCCTCCCCGCCGCCTCAGGGCCCGGTTAAGCCAGACAATCGTCGCCCCGAATGCCCTCCGTTCACTCCACGCCAGCACGCCCATCAGCACCGCTGTTGCTCGTCTTCGCACGCATCCAACCTGCAACAATTGGTTTTGGGATTGAATTTGCGACTTCCCGCCCTACAATCGGCAAGACCGGTACTGTCGACGAAGTTGTCGCAACCCGCCTCACTACTGCTTAATCGCGAACCGCTTTGGTTGTCAAGCCGGAGCAACTGTCCAGGAAGGATCATTATGGCCAGTCCTTTTGCTGTTTTTCGTCGCAATCAACGCGTGATGCTCGCCATTTTCGGCGTCATCTGCATGATCGTCTTCGTCGTCGGATATAACCTCGATCGCTTGCTCAGCGGAACGGGCCGGGATCGGGGCAACAATACGGTCGTCACCTGGAGCGACGGCGCCTACGATGAATTTGACCTGGCCTATTTCTGGAATCGCCATAATCTGACGAATCAGTTCCTCGCGATGCTGGCGAGGAAAACAATGGATGACAAAGGTACGCCGCACAGCGAAGATCTGGTGGAATTCCGCCGCGACGACCAACTGCTCGACGTTATTCTGCTGGCACACAAAGCCGAGCAAATGGGGATCGTCGTCAACGATCAGACGGTCAACGATTACTTGCGCGAATTCTGCGACGGCAAGCTGACCGGCCAGGAACGCGAGCAGACCATCAAGGAATTAATGGGAGATCGCCGCTCGTCCCTGACCGACAAGGATGTTTTCGAACAGATTCGACTGAATATCGCCGCGCGTATGGTGCGTGAAATTGCCTTTGTCAGTTCCCAGGTCACCACACCCGCCTCCGTCTGGAAGCACTACAACCGACTGAATCGTCGGATCAAGGCCGAAATCCTCCCCGTCGCAGTCGCCGATTTCGTGGACAAGGTGCGCGAACCGAGTGACGCGGAAGTCACCGCGTTTTATGAGAAACACAAGAACCAGCCCACGTTTCCCGATTCGCCCGAGCCGGGGTTCATGCTGCGGAAGAAAATCGCGGTGCGTTACTTCAAAATTGAATTTGAAAAGCTGCTGGAAGAACATAAATCCAAACTGACGGATGAGGAAATTCAGAAGGAATACGAGGCGCGTATTTCCCGCGGAGAATTCAAAGAACCGGAATTGCCAAAGCGCGATCCTCTCAAAGACGAACAATCGCCTGAACCGGCCAAGCCAGAAGGCGAACCGGCCAAGCCAGAAGGCGAACCGGCCAAGCCAGAAGGCGAACCGGCCAAGCCAGAAGGCGAACCGGCCAAGCCAGAGGGCGAACTCGGTTGCGGCGAGGATCCTCCCGCTGGGGGAAACGCTCAGGAACCAGCTCTGAACCGTCCTTCCCAGCAACCAACCGAGACGCCACCGGCGGGAACACAACCGGCAGGCGACGACGCGAAGCAAGGCGAAGAACCTTTGGCGGAGAAGCCGCAAGAGGGGACCGAACCACCAGCCCAACCCAAATTCAAGCCGCTCACGGAAGTTCGAGATCAGGTGGCGACCATCCTGGCTCGACCGATGGCGGACGCGGAGATGAATCGCCGGATTGACGAAGCCCGGCGTGCGGCGGAGCGTTTCGGGCGTGAATGGCACGAGTGGAACAGCGAACCGGACAAGTCCAAGGAGCCGGTATTTGATTACAAGTCGGTGGCGGAGTCGCTGGGGATTGAAGCGATCGAGACTCCGCTGGAAGACGTTCTTTATTACGTCAATCATGAACTCAACGCCGACCGTTCGAGTTTTGATGCGTTTTCCGACCGGGTTCAGATCAATCGGGCGCAGTTGATTCGCAGCGTGGTGGGTGGCGCGTTCATCTGGTGGAAGATCAAGGAAGAGCCAAGTCGCACTCCCGCACTCAGTGAAATCCGCAGCGACGTCATCCAGGCCTGGAAATTGCGCGAAGCGGTCAGGTTAGCGCGGCAGGAAGCCGAGTCGCTGGCGGCGAAGGCTGGCGACATGGAATCGCTTAAGACAGCGTTTGGAGAAGAAATGGCTGCGCGCGTGATCGAAACATCGGAATTCACCTGGATGTCAATCACCATTCCACTCGCCTGGGGCGGCAGCCCGAGCTTGGGCAAGGTTGACGGCGTGGAAACGCCGGGCAGCGATTTCATGGAGACGGTCTTTAAGCTCAAGGAAGGCGAGATCGGTGTGGCGCTCGACCAGCCGGAAACACACGCCTACGTCGTGCGGATCGCCAAAGACGTGCTGTCGGAATCGGATCGGCGCAGCCGCTTCATGATCGGACGCACCAATGAACTGTTTGATCTGTCGCTGCTGGAGAACCGCGATATCTATGTGCAGTGGATCACCGATGTGCGCTCGCAAATGAAAGTCGAATGGCGGCGGCCACCGCGGATGCTCGGCCAATCGGAGTAGCGTTGTGGCATCCCGCGACTTGGCTCGTTTTGGCAAACCTGGCCGGAAGTTCCGGCCAGGAAAAATCGCAATTCTCTTGTTTGCTCTGGGGCTGGCGACGGTCTATTTCGGCGTTCTCGCCGGCTGCACACCACCCGAGGCCTCGCCAAGAGTGACGCCCGGTTCCGCCGCCGAACGCTCGACGTCGATCGAATCGAGTACGCCGATCGCCGCCAAAAAAGTTGCGATAGGTCGAGCCGACGAGGACGACGCCGGCAAGGCGCCGAGGTTGGACGATCGTCCGGAGACGGCCGTGAAGCGACCGCGTGGACACGCCCTGCTTGAACCCGAAGGCGTGCGTCTGCACGAGAGCCGATTCTTCCGTCAGCATGACATGTTCTTTCCGGAGAGCGCGCCCCAATTTGTCGCTGCCGCCAAAGCCGGTTTTCTCGCCGCCCAGGACGAAGTACTTGGCCTTGAATACGGAGGGCAACAACGGGCGTACCCGGTGCGAGCTCTCTGCTACCATCATGTCGTGAACGATCAGGTCGAGGATCGACCGCTGGTGATCACCTATTGTGTGATCTGCTCGTCGGGAATCGCGTTCGTCCCAACCATCGGCGATCGGCATTTGACCTTCGGATTCCATGGAATCTGGCAAGGCTCGGCGCTGCTTTACGACCACCAGACCAACTCGCGCTGGCTGCATATGAACGGCGAGTGTGTGGAAGGAGAATTGAAAGGCAGCCGCCTGACACCGATCTCGTTAGTCCATGCAACCTGGAAAGAATGGAAGGCCGACCATCCGCAAACGGTCGTCATGGCGACCAACCCGAAGTTTCAAGAGCGTTATTTTAATCGCGTTTCGGCACGTCGCGGAAACCAGTTTTTTCCCGTCGGGTTTCTCACCACGATCCAGACAAGGGACCGTCGGCTGCCTCTCACCGAACTCTGCCTCGGCGTCCGCGTCGGCGCAGCAACCAAAGCGTATCCGTTTTCGGTATTGAAAAAGCTTCCGGAGGGGCTGCTGCAGGACGAACTTGCGTCCGAACCGTTGCTGATCGTCCATACAAAAGAAACCGGTACCACTCGCGCTTACCGCAGAAAACTCGGCGAAAACAGCCTGCAATTCATCGTCAATCCGGGCTCGGACGACTTCATCGAACAAACCACGGGCTCCCGCTTTACTCGCGCCGGAACGTGTATCGACGGACCTCTGGCGTCCCAGCGACTTGAGATGGTGGAGTTTATTCAAGCAGAATGGTACGGATGGTACGCGCTGCACCCCGATACCGAGGTTTTCGCACCCGAAGAGGAAGCCGCAGAGCAGGCAGCCTCGGGCGATGGCAATGAGAAATGACCCCGCGGGGATTCGAACCCCGGTCGCCGCCGTGAAAGGGCGGTGTCCTAGGCCTCTAGACGACGGGGCCAACGTTTAACCACACTGGTCGCCGACTTTATAGGAGCGCCGGGCGATTGGTCAAGTGGACTTACCCGTCTGGAAATTCGGGTGACCTAGGAAACGTTCGATTTCCACAGGACACTTGGTAGAGGCGCAGGGCATTTCGTGAAGAATTTGCCCCGGCCTCGTCGGACAAGGCGGTCGATACCGAATTCGAAGTCTAGCTCGCTTCGTCGGACGGATTCGGAGACGGCGTCTCTGTGGAACTGTTGCCTCGATTGATCGCGTCGTAGACTTCACGACGGTGAACGGGAACTTCCTTAGGGGCTTCAACACCCAAGCGGACTTTATCGCCGCGAATTTCCACTACGACGATTGTGATGTCATTGTTGATGACAATACTCTCGTTTTTCTTGCGCGATAATACTAGCATGGCAACATTCCTTTGACAATTACGAATCCTTGGCTTCGCAGCAATCCGATCGGGAGGCGGCTCCCCTTGGGTTGACGGCAAACTATTTCCTTCCATCCACTCTACGTGTTGACTTCGGAGAGTCAAGCTTCTCCCCACAATGTCAAGGAATTTCCCGCGAAATATTTCTGCGTTTTGGCGTTTCCTTTGGAAGGACAATCAAGGATTACCAGAAGCGACCGTTAACCGTTGGGCACCCTCGCTTGCGGACTTACCGTTTGTACCTATAATTCTACGCGCACCGTTCGCCGGTCTGTTCGTGGAAATTCAAGGAAAGTCCTATGCGGGAATGGTTTAGAAACCTGTCCCAGGCGGTTTTTACCGTCGCCCATGGCCTATGGGTTACCCTGCGATACTGGTTAATTACCTACCGCGCCGACCGCGGAACGTTCACCGAGCGTTTTGAATACCCGGAAAAACCGGTTCCAATCGCGCCAAGGTACCGTGGTTTTCATCGCTACGACCTCTCGACCTGCATTGCCTGTGATCAATGTGCCAAGGCATGTCCTGTCGACTGTATTTACATTGGAAAAGAACGGGTTGAAGGCAGCAAAGGATTTAAGGTCACAGGGTTTGCGATTGACTACTCGAAATGCATGTTTTGTGCATTGTGCGTCGAACCTTGTCCGGTTGATTGCATTTTCATGGGATCTACGTACGATTTAAGTTGTTATAGCCGCGATGGTTGCATCGTCGATTATTCCCGCCTGCCGCTGGACGTGGCTTGGGGCAAAGCGACGTTGAATCCTACGGCGGTCGCCGAGTCGAAACTGATTGTGGAACCTGTGCACGGCGGGCCGAATCAGTAGTGCGTGGGACCCATTGCGGTAACGATTCCTGCCGGGGAGCCCGACATGTCCCGTCAAAGTCACGCTGGCATGAAGCTATTTACGGTCGACGAAGCAAACGCAATGCTGCCTTTGGTTCGTGCCATCACGGGTGACATCGTCAAGTTGTCGCGCGAAATCGTCGACCGTCGGCAGCGGCTCGCTTTTTTGACGGCGGGTCGCGATCTCGAAGGCGAGGACCCATACAGCGCCGAACTCGCCGAAATCCAGCGACAATTGGATCGCGATGTCAGCCAATTGCAGACTTATGTGGATGAGTTAGTCGCTTTGGCTGTGGAACCGAAAGGCGGGCCCGAAGGACTTGTCGATTTCCCCTGCTGGATGGACGGACGGGTGGTCTGTTTGTGCTGGCGGTACGATGAACCGGAGATTGCGCATTGGCACGAAGTCGATGCCGGATTCGCTGGCCGTCAGCCGCTGTCGCTGCAGGGCTGCTCACCGACCACCGAGTGCCCCGACAATCCGGGCTAGGATTCTGCAGCCCAGTTAGAAACCGCTGGCCCGTTTGCGACTCGCTGGCAAGGTAAGGAGTCGCTGGCGGCCGCGGCCTTGCAAAGGTACTCATGCCGCCTACAATGCTGGCTTCACGACGCGACCGGGCTTCAGGTCAGCGGCCGCATCGTGTTCAATTGCTGGCCGTCCACCTGTAGCGGGATCGAGCATGTCCGCCGTCGATACTTCGATTGGAATTGTGGCCTACCTCGCGCTTTTCTCCGGCGCCGGATTGATCTTCCTGTTTGCCAATCTGCTCGTGGGTCGATTTCTGCGACCGGACAATCCCGATCCGGAAAAACTGGAGATCTATGAATGCGGCGAGCCGACGATTGGATCGAGCTTCGTGCAGTTTGATCTGCGGTTTTACGTGGTCGCTTTGTTGTTCATCATCTTCGACGTCGAAGTTGCGTTCTTCTTCCCCTGGTCGGCCGTTTTTGGAAAATCGGCGATGATGTCGAAAGCCGATTCCCAGGTTGTGAGCACCGACTTGACGGGGAAAGCGGTACTTTCGGAGCATGCGCGGGCCATGTATCGGGAAATGGGCATTCGCGATCCCCAGTTGCCGACGGTCATTCCACCGAGTCTGGCGTCACGCGTTTCCGATCGTGGCTCCGAGTCGGAACGCGCGACGGCAATCATCCAGCAGGGAATGTCGCAGTTATCGTCGGTCCTGCTGGTCGATATCGTCGTGTTTTTCGCCGTATTGATGGTAGGCTTCGCCTATGTCTGGAGCCGCGGCGATTTGAACTGGGTCCGCGCGGTGAATGCGAGGCAGATCGCGCTGCAGGAACGGCAGCGCCGCGGAGGCTCGGCACGCTCCGCGATACTCTCAGCGTGAGTCCCATCGCGCATCGCGAGACGGGCGGATCGAGCCAACGGAAGCGGCGAGCCCAAGAGCCTGGTGGGGCGAAAAGAAGTAAGTGAGGCAGTTCGGAATTATGAGTGGTGAAGATTTTGTCGCGCGA
The DNA here is from genome assembly GCA_016872775.1 of Planctomycetota bacterium. GTDB lineage: Bacteria > Planctomycetota > Planctomycetia > Pirellulales > Pirellulaceae > VGZA01. Next base: position 69,751 of record VGZA01000021.1, read on the forward strand.
CTGAAAAAGCGATTTGGCGCCAAGATTGCAGGTGCCAACCTGCAAGGCGTCGATCCCTGGATTGAAGTGACTCCGGACGGACTGGTCGAAGTCGGTGAATACTTGAAGGCCGAACCCGACCTGCGCTTCGACATGCTCAACTGCATCTCGGGCGTCGACTACTTTGAGCCCGACGCGAAAAAGGCTTCGAAGGCGGAATGGCAGCCGCATATCGAAGTCGTCTATCACCTGTCGAGCATCGCTCAAAAACATACGCTTGTGCTCAAAGTGATTCTCCCTCGCTGGAAGAATAACCAGCCCGGCCAGCTTCCCGAAGTTCCGAGCGTCACCGGCGTCTGGCGCGCCGCCGAATGGCATGAGCGGGAAGTTTACGATCTCAGCGGAATCATGTTCCTTGGAAATCCAGACTTGCGCCGCATTCTCTGCCCGGAGGACTGGGTCGGGTATCCCTTGCGACGCGATTATGAAATGCCCCTGGAGTATCACGGTATTCGCGGGCGATAGTCTGTCGCGAACCGTCCACTTATCGTTGTAGAGAAACCGAAGTCATGGCTACGTACACTGACGATCCGCGGATCGTGGAGTTTGACGTCCGCACCGACGAGATGCTCGTCAACATGGGCCCGCAACATCCCAGCACCCACGGTGTACTCCGGCTGGTGTTGCGTACCGACGGCGAGATCGTTTCCGAAGTGCAATGTCACCTGGGATACCTGCACCGTTGTGCCGAGAAGATCGGCGAAAACCTGACGCCGCGCCAGTGGATCCCGTACACCGATCGGATGGACTACCTGGCAGCAATGAACATGAATCTCGGCTGGTCTTTAGCGGTCGAGAAACTTCTGAAGTACGAACTGCCGCCCAAGGCGAAGCATCTGCGGGTGATCATCGCCGAGCTTGGCCGGATCGCCAGCCACCTCGTGGGCATGGGCGCTTACGGCCTGGACCTGGGCACATTCAGCCCGTTCCTTTACGCGTTTCGCGAACGCGAAAAATTGCTGGACCTGTTCGAAGAAGTCTGCGGAGCGCGTCTGACTTACAGCTACCTCACGCCCGGCGGAGCTACGGCCGATCTGCCGCAAGGCTGGCTGCAGAAAGTCGAAGCGTTTCTCAAACAGTTCGAACCCGTGATCGCCGAGTACCACGCGCTGCTCACGACAAATTCGATCTTCATCAAGCGCACCTGTGGTATCGGTGTTCTACCACCGGAAATGGCGATCAATTACGGTTGCACCGGCCCCATGCTGCGCGGCAGCGGCATCGATCACGATTTGCGGCGCGACGGCGAGGCACGGTACACGGACATGTATGACGGTTACGCGTTCGAGGTGATCGCGCAAAAGAACGGTTCGTACCCGCGTGACCACGTCTATCCTGCAGTTCCGCCGGAAGCGGTCCTGGGCGACTGCTGGCACCGATTCTATGTACGGATGCTCGAAGTGGTCCAGGCGATCGATCTGGTCCGACAAGGGATGGAACGCTACAGCACCACGCCCGGCGATTGGGGGCAGCCGATCAAGCTGTCGACGAAACTGCCCAAAGGCGAAGCGTACCTTGAGACCGAGTGTCCTCGAGGCCAAATGGGCTTTTACCTCGTCAGTGACGGGTCGGCGATTCCCTGGCGAGTTCGGGCGCGCAGCAGTTGCTTCTGCAATCTTTCGGTCGCCTCGGAACTGTGCCACGGCTGCCTGATCGCCGACGTTCCCGCGATCATCGGATCGGTCGACATCGTGATGGGTGAGATCGATCGCTAAGACGTCGCAAAAATCTTCCGTCCGGGGGCTTGTCGCCTTCCGATAGTTTGTGCCATATTTCACGATCTTTTGAGGGCAGACCCAAGCGAGGAAGGGTACGCTGGCCGTGGCGGAATTCATTAATTCAAGACTGATCAGCACCTTGCTCGGCTGGTTCAACGTCGACGCGCTTCCGGCCGATCATTGGCTGGGATTCGTGCTTGCGGGCCTGGTCCACACCGTATTGGTGATCCATGTCGTCGCAGTGGGAGCGTTGGTGTTCATCTGGATGGAGCGTAAGGTTTCTGGCCGCATCCAGGATCGGCTTGGACCGACGCGGGTCGGCGGCAAGTTCGGTTGGCTTCAGACGCTGGCTGACGGCTTGAAACTGATCACCAAGGAAGACATCACGCCCGCCAATGCCGATGCGCTTTTGTTCAAGCTGGCGCCCTATGTGAGTTTTGCGGCGAGTTTCGCCGGATATCTGGCATTGCCGTTTTCCGATGGCTGGGTGGGCCACCAAGTAAACTGCGGTATTTTCTTCATCATCGCGATCGTGGGGATGGAGGTTTTTGGCGTCATTCTGGCCGGCTATGCCTCCGGTTCCAAATGGTCGTTGTTCGGTGGAATGCGAGAAGCGGCGCAGGTTGTCAGTTACGAAGTACCGATGGGCATGTGCGTTCTGATTCCGGTCGTGATTTGCGGCAGCATGGATCTGATTACGATCGGGCAAATGCAGGCCGGGTTTTTCACGAACTGGATTCTGTTCCACGACCCGTTCGCCTTTGTCGTGTTCTGGGTCTATTTCACCTGTGCGACAGCCAGTGTCAATCGAGCCCCGTTCGACCTGGCCGAGGCGGAGAGTGAACTTGTGGCCGGGTTCCACACGGAGTATTCCGGTCTGCGCTGGAGCTTCTTTTTCATGGCGGAATACGGTTCGATGTTTCTGGTCAGTGGACTGGCCGCCATCCTGTTCTTTGGCGGATGGAATGGGCCGATTCCGATTTTTGGACCCGAAATTTTGAATCTTGCCTACACCGATGCCGAAATCGCGGCGGGTACTTTTCGCTTGGGAGGCTATATCGCCAACCTGGCTGGCTGCGTGAATTTCATCGGCAAGGCGGTGACAGGCGTCACGGTGATGATGTGGATTCGCTGGACGCTGCCCCGCTTGCGCATCGATCAGGTGATGACGACCTGCCTCAAGTATTGCGTGCCGCTGGGCGCCGTCTGTTTTGTGGGTGTTGTCGGGTGGCAGTGGGCCCAGCTCTGGTCGCCCAACGATTTGCATCCGCAGCAAGCGCGCATTTCGGTGCGCGAACGCGGGTTGATCGATCGGCCGGTTCGGACGGAAGGAATGGCGCGCCGGGCGGAAGTAGTGAAAAAGGCGGCTTGGGCGGGGTCGGTTCCGGTACAGGCAGGGGAGACGCGATGATGCTCTTGGCCGCCATCCAGTGGCATACCTTTTTCTTCCTGTTGTTCTCGCTTTTGACCTGCGGGTTTGCGCTGGCGGTCGTGTTTTCTTCGAACGTCGTGCGGATGGCGTTCTTTCTGACGATTTCGCTCGGCGCGGCCGCGGGGCTGTTTTTTCTGGCCGGGGCCGAATTTGTCGGTGCGATGCAGTTCATGATTTATGTCGGCGGAACGTTGGTACTTTTGATTTTCGGTGTCATGCTCACGGCGCATGAACGGTTCATTTCGATGAAAACCAAGGCCGGTGAATGGGTCATGGCGGCGTTCCTGGGCGGCGGGCTGTTCCTGTTACTGGTACGGGCCACGCTGATGGTTCCGCAGTGGAACGCGCCGAACCTGCAGCGGGATCAGGTGGCACAATCCGAAGTGCACGACTCGGCGGCAATCGGTGCTGCCGTGAGTGCCTATCGGGCCGATAGCCTGCCGTCGAGTTCCGCGCCGCCGGCAGCGGCCGTTCCCGCCGGCAAGTCGGTCTATCTGCTGCCGTTCGAGATTGTCTCGGTCCATCTCCTGGTCGTGTTGATCGGCGCGGGTTATCTGGCGCGCGCCAAAAAACGTAACCCTGGCAACGCCTGGCAGGCATAATCTTCATGGACCTACTGACACAACCTGTTTCCGTATCGCATTACCTGGTCGTAGGCGCGGTGCTTTTTGTCTGCGGGGTCGTCTGCATGGCGACCAAACGCAATGCGCTGGGAGTGCTGATGGGAATCGAACTGGTTCTCAACGGCGCCAACCTTAATTTCGTCGCATTCGGGAGCCGGATTCTGCGCAGCGATTCGCTGGGAATGGACGGACAGTTGATGGCTCTGTTTGTCATCGTGCTCGCGGCCGCCGAGGCCGCGGTGGCACTGGCGATCGCTTTGAATTTCTACAATAACCACGCCTCCATCGACGTCGATCATGCCGACGACTTGAAGGGCTAATGGAAATCTTCACGCCAATTTACAACTACTTGCCCTATCTCTACGGTGCCGCAGTCCTGCTGCCACTGACGTCGTTTTTCACGATTCTGATCGCCGCCGCCAAACTGCGAAAAGCGGCCGCGATGGTCGCCACGTTCGCCATCGGCAGCGCCTGCCTGCTGTCGTTCGTGGCCCTGCTCGCCTGGCTCAGCGTTCACTATACGTCGGACCACCACGGTTCGTCCGAACACGCCGTTGCCCACGCTGCGGCTGAATCAGGCGCCGGTGAAAACGAGCACCATGCCCCCAGCGCGGAAGCGGCGTCGAGTTCGGATGGCAGTCCGCAGCAAGCGCACGGTGCCCCCGAATCGCACGGGGCCCATGCCGCGGCCCCACCCGCCGTCCTGACCGGCACCGCCTGGGTGCTCGGCAAATTCGGGCAGCGCGAAGTGACCATCAGCTACTACATCGATGCGCTGACCGTCGTCATGTTCTGCATGGTGACCCTGATCGCTACCTGCATCCACTGCTACGCTATGGGTTATATGCACGATGAACTGCATCCGATTATCGATCATGAAGTGACCCTTGCGGACGGCAGTCACTTGAAACGCCCCGGACGGTTTCCCCGGTTTTTCCAATACCTCTCGTTATTCTGCTTCAGCATGCTGGGACTGGTGCTGGCGGGAAATATCGCGATGGTATTTGTGTTCTGGGAACTGGTCGGCGCCTGCTCGTATTTTCTGATCGGTTTTTATGTCGAGCGCAAGAGCGCCTCGAACGCCGCCAACAAGGCGTTTATTGTCAATCGTGTCGGCGATTTCGGCATGATCATCGGGCTGATGGCGCTCTGGACGAGTCTGGGAACGTTTTCGTTTGGCGATATCGATGTCGACGGTGACGGACACAAGGAACCCGGAATCTTCTCGCAGGTCCGCGGTCCGGACAATCAGTTTGCCCTGACGACGCCGGAAGGCATGGTGCGGTTGGGCGCCGGGCAGCAACTGGCGACCGTCGCCCGCGAGCATTACACGCAGCCGAATATGCTGCAGATCATGGAAACGCAGTTCCCCTCCCAGATCGGAACGTTGCGTGAATCGGGCGCCGGATACTGGTTACTGATTGTGGCGGGAATCGGGATCTTCTGCGGCTGCGTCGGCAAGAGCGCTCAGTTCCCGTTGCATGTCTGGCTGCCCGATGCGATGGAGGGTCCCACCCCGGTCTCCGCGCTGGTGCATTCGGCGACGATGGTGGCCGCCGGCGTCTATCTGGTCGGCCGTTTCTTCCCCGTGTTCGCCCCCGAAGTACTGCTCGTGATCGCCGTCGTGGGATGCATTACGCTGTTCCTGGCCGCGACGATCGCCATCACCGCCAACGACATCAAGCGCGTCCTGGCCTACTCCACTGTCAGCCAACTCGGTTACATGATGCTCGCACTCGGTGTAGGCGGCTGGCTGGCCGGCATGATGCACTTGATTACGCACGCGTTTTTCAAGAGCCTGTTGTTCATGTGCTCGGGGTCGGTGATCCATGCCGTGCATACGAACGATATGCGAAAGATGGGGGGACTGCTCAGAAAAATGCCGGTGACCGCGATCACGATGTTGGTGGGATGCCTGGCAATCGCGGGCGTCGGAATTCCGTTCCTGATCGGATTCAGCGGATACTATTCGAAGGACATGATTCTGGAACAGGCCTATTCGTTGAGTCTGGCCAATCCGGGCAACGCCTTCGCCAGCCTGTTTTTCGTGATGGCGCTCGGCGGCGCATCGATTACCGCGTTCTACATGTTCAGGATGTGGTACATGACATTCGTCGGCGAGCCTCGCGATGCCGAGGCCTACGACCATGCCCACGAATCGCCACCGGTGATGTACCTGCCGCTGGTGCTTCTTGCGGTCTTTGCCATCGCCGTCGCGTGGGAGCCGGTGATGATCGGCTATGCCATCATTCCGGCCGGCATCTTGTTCTGGCAGGCGTCAAAACGCGGTTGGTTTGCGGCCGTCCGCAATCCGGCGGGAGGCCACGGTGCCGATGACGCGCATGGGACAGGTCACGGCGGCGGTGGGCACGACGTCGCGGACGATCACCGACATGGGTCCGGTCATAGCGACGCAGAGCGTCATGATCACGGCCACCACAATCACGGCCACCACAACAGCGGACACGGACCCGTACCTTGGACGGTCCGCGGCGTGGTCGGGATGATTGCGGTATCCGTCGTTGGCGGAACATTGATTGCGGCGATCCTGCCTCACGAGATGTTGAGCGGATTGGCTTTGAAGAATTTGCTGGAACAGGCGCGTCCGGCCGGCACTGCGGCCGACGCTGTCGGCAAGTGGGTGCATTGGACCTGGCCGAACGAACATACGGCGCACGAAGAAGCCAACCATGCGCGGATCGTGGTGCCGGTAACATTGTTTGCGACGGGAACCTGGATCCTGGGCATTGGTCTGGCCACCGCAATCTATTCGCGGCGCTACCTGAATGCCGACGATGTTCGCCGTCAGTTCGCGCCGGTTTATCGGCTGTTGATCAACAAGTGGTGGTTCGACGAACTTTATGACGGCTTGTTTGTGCGGCCGACGCACGTCGTCGCAAGGGTCGCGTCGGGCATCGACCGCAACTGGATTGACGGGTTGTTGCACGCGATTGCGGCGGCTGCCAAGTCGGTCTCGGTCTTCTGGGACAAGCTGGCCGATCGCACGATCATCGACGGCGCCGCCAACTTGACCGCCCATTGGACCCATTCCGTCGGGCTGGCGCTGCGTCAGGTCCAGACCGGAAAGCTGCGACAGTATGTGATGTTCATCGTGGTGGGAGCTTTGGCGCTCTTCATCCTGATCAGTTTCTTCTGGAGTTCCACGCTGGCCCGCTAGCGTCGATTGAAAAAGAGAACCGTTTGCCATGTTAACGAACGCGATTTGGTACTCAATTCTGGTGTTCGCTCCATCGCTGGTAGCGCTGTTGTTGTCGGTCGTCACCACCCGCAACGACAATTTTTACCGCTACGTCACGTTGGCGACGACGTTGTTCACCCTGGTTTGCACCTTGTTCCTGTTCCTGATGCCGAACGGCGTCGTCGGTTTTAATTCCAACGTCGGTGAGATGCAGGGCATCTTCACTTTGGGTTGGATTCCAACGTTTGAGATCTTTTATTCGATGGGGGTAGACGGCATCAGCCTGCCCCTGGTCCTGTTGACGGCGGTGGTGAGCGTGCTGGCGATGGGCGCCAGTTGGTCGATCACCAAGTATGTCAAAGGCTATTGTGTGTTGTTCCTGTTGCTGCTGAGCGGCATGCTGGGAGTGTTTCTGGCTCAGGACTTCTTCCTGTTTTATGTCTTCTGGGAAGTGATGCTGTTGCCGATGTACTTCCTGATCGGAATCTGGGGCGGGCCCAGACGGGAGTATGCGGCGATCAAGTTCTTCCTGTATACGCTGGCGGGAAGCGTGGCGATGCTGGTCGCGATCCTGATGCTCTATTTCTACAGCGATTTGACCGATCCGCGACTTCGCGGCTTCCTGAACAGCGCGGTGGGGCAGTCGGTGATTCCGGACAAACAGCTGCGGGCGCGGATCGAGTCCGGTATGGCGAAGCGCGAGGCGCTGGCCGAGAGCCTCAAAGACAAGTCGCTCGAGGAACGGCGCAAGATTCTCGCCGCCGCGGAAACCATCACGCCGGTCCACACCTTCAGCATTCTCGCGCTGCAGCAGATCGGGCAGCATACCTCGCAGTTCGATACGTTTGGCGTGAACGAGGATGGTTCCGATCGATTGATCCTCGGCCACGGCCTGCAGTGGTGGGCGTTTGTGCTGTTGTTTATCGGTTTTGCCATCAAGGTGCCATCGGTGCCGGTCCATACCTGGCTGCCGGACGCCCACGTGGAAGCCCCGACCCCGATATCGATGATCCTGGCGGGCGTCCTGTTGAAGATGGGTGGTTACGGCATCATCCGCATTTGCTACCCGATCTGTCCGGCTGGAGGATACGAACTGGCGGCGGTGATCTGCGGCGTCGGCGTGGTCAGCATGGTCTATGGCGCGTTCGCCGCGTTGGCGCAAAAAGACTTCAAACGCATGGTGGCCTACAGTTCGGTCAGCCACATGGGTTACGTTGTGCTCGGCTTAGGAGTCTGGTCCGCAACCGCGGAGATGAATTTTGACACGACTTTCTGGAACATGGGAATCCAGGGCGCCATGTTTCAGATGATCGCCCACGGCATAAGTTCCACCGGCATGTTCTTTATGGTCGGCGTTGTTTACGACCGTGTGCACCACAGGAACCTCGACGAGTTTGGCGGATTGTTCGGTCGAATGCCGGTCTATACGGCGCTGTCGATCGGAATCTTCTTCGCCGGTCTGGGGCTGCCCGGACTGTGCGGTTTCATCGGCGAGGCATTCGTCGTATTTTCGGTCTGGGCCTACAGCATCACGATGGCGGTGATTTCCGCCGCGGTGGTGATCCTCACCGCCGGCTATATTCTTTGGGCCATCCAGCGCGTTTACCTTGGCGCCGAATATCGCGGCCCGCACGAGGATCATCTGAGCCCGAGCAACACCCGCGAAAACACGATCGGAATCATCATCTTCGCGCTGGCGATCATCTGCGGCGTCTTTCCGCGTCATACGCTGCTGGGCTATATGGAGAAGAGCGTCGAAAAGCATGTAGGCGACTTGCGCGCCTGGACCATCAACAGCACCCGCGCGACGTGGGCCCAGGAAGATCGCCGTCTGCAGGTAAGTGCCATCGAGGCGAACGCGAGCGATCAGGAATTATCCGCCCAGTTGGCCAATAAGCGACCTTGAGGAACCCTCGAACGTGAACGTGCATGACAGTATCAGCCAGATGATCGTGCAGACGCGCGACGTGAGTTTACCTCACTTTGCGGCCGAGTTGATCATTTGCGGAACGATCGTGATCAATCTGCTGGTTCGCATGGTCCGGCCTCTGCGATGGCTCGATTCCAGTTTTCTGGTGCTTGCCGGTTCGCTTGCCGCTCTATTTGCCGTTCGACCCTGGGAAATGGGGTCCGACGTGGCCCGTATTGAACTCTTCTCCGGAATGCTGGTCCACGACGGGTTTGGCGTGCTGATGCGCACGTTGTTGCTGGTTTTCGTGGTGCTGTTCGTCATTTTCACCTGGTTGTCGGGGATCCCCGACAAAGACGATGGGCCGGATATTCATACTCTGGTGCTTGGGGCCACGCTGGGGATGATGTTGATGTGCACCGCTAACCATTTGCTGATGGTCTTCATGTCCGTGGAGATGGCCAGCGTTCCCTCGTATGCACTCGCCGGGCTGCTGAAGGGCCGTCGCCAGAGCAGCGAGGCGGCCCTGAAGTATTCGATTTATGGTGCCGGCACCGCCGGCGTCATGCTATATGGTATCAGCCTGATTTCCGGATTATTGAATGCCGTGCACCTGCCGACACTCGCCCAGAACCTGGTCGAGAAATTGCCGACCATGGGCCCGGAAGAGACGATGGTGCTGGCGCTGGGCGGAATGATGCTGGCGGTCGGGCTGGCCTTCAAACTGTCCGCCGTACCGTTTCATTTCTGGTGTCCCGACGTGTTTGAAGGCGCCACAGCCGAGGTCAACGCATTCCTGAGCGTTGCTTCAAAAACCGCCGCCTTGGCGCTGCTGGTTCGAGTGGCGTTGGGGTTCGGCACCACGGTGCCGACGATGTTTTCCGTGGCCGCATCAACGGTGCCGGCAGCAACGGTGCCGGAAGGCGCGTTGGCAACCAGCCTTTACTCCGTCGCGGACGACGCGTCTCCGAATATCGCTCCGGCGAATCCGGCGGCGAACGCCGAGTTTCATGAAGCTTCCGCCCGGCGAGTACTGTCTCCGGTGCGCGGTTTCATCGCCAAGTTGATTGCATTCCTGGCAATTATCACTTGTACGTTCGGAAATCTGGCGGCTTTCGGACAAACGAATATCAAGCGGCTCTTTGCCTACTCGACCATCGCGCATGCCGGTTACATGATGATGGCCGTGCCGGCCATCCTGGCGGCTGCCGGGGCGGGTCCGAACGGGCATGAGGTCGCGCGCCAGGGTGCGGCCGCGTTAGGCGTCTATCTTGGCGTCTATCTGGCGATGAACCTGGGGGCATTTGCGATCATCGCGTTCCTGCGAAACGCGATGCGCAGTGAGGAGATCGCCGACTACGCGGGGCTGATCCGCCGCAGCCCGATCGTTACGATCTGCTTTGTGATCATTCTGTTCAGCCTGGTCGGACTGCCGCCACTGGCCGGTTTTTTCGGGAAATTCGCCGTGTTTTCCGCACTGTCCGGCGCCTACAATGTCACGGGACAGGCTCAACTCCCGGCGAACTACCTGGTCTGGCTGTTGGTTGCGGGAGGTCTGAATACGGTCATCAGCCTCTTTTACTACCTGCGCGTCGTGAAGGTGATGACCTGGAATCTCGAGCCGCGTGATCAGCGGCCGCTGCAGCCGATTGGACTTCTGCGAGGCGCCTATGTTTGCCTGATCACACTGCCGACGCTGGGCTGGATCTTGTGCTTCGATCTTCTGGCCAACTGGTGTGCCAAGGGCGCGATTTCCCTGCTGTAGGACCCGCACCGATTCGACTAAAGGAAAACTGGATTTCATGCCGTCCGCCACCAGCTTATCACCGAACGCCGTTGATCTCCTGAACCGATTAGTGGCCATGCATTGCCGTTCGCTGCCGGTCTATTTAGCCGATACCACGCCCTGGGGGCGACCGGGACAATCCGACACCTTGAAAGTGATCCGGGAGATGGCGGCCGATCATCTTGCCACCGTCGATCTTCTGGCCGAATTGATCAGCGAGTCAGGAGAGCGTGTCGAGACGGGCGGTTTTCCTCTCGTCTTCACCTGCTACAACGATCTCTCGCTCGATTTTCTGGTGCGCAAGACCCTTGAGTTTCAGGAGCGCGATCTGCGGGAGATCGACGACTTTATCGCCCAGTTGGCAGACGCTCCGCGCGCCCTGGCTCTGGCCCAGGAGATTCGTGGTTCGGCACTGGCCCATATCGACGCCCTGGACGAAATCATCCGCGGCGGAACTCCGGCCGATTCTTCGTCCACGGGGTAGGCTTCCCACGCATGGAGTTGATCGACTCCCACGCCCACCTCGACGACACGGTCTTCGACGCCGAACGCGACGCGGTGGTCTCGCGAGCCGCGGCGGCGGGGATTCGGGCGATCATCTGCATTGGAACAACGGCCGCCACCAGCGAGCGTTGTCTTGCGATCGCCGCGCAGCAGCCGCTGGTGTTCGCCGCCGCCGGAATTCAGCCGAATTACACCGCGGAGGCTTTGGCGGGCGATTGGGAACGTATCGTGGCGATGGCCAGTCGACCGCGCGTCGTCGGTATCGGCGAAACGGGCCTCGACCGCTACTGGCAGCATGCGGACTTCGCAACGCAGCAGGACTACTTTCAACGGCACATCGAACTGGCTCGAACGCTCGACCTGCCGTTCATCGTCCACATGCGCGATTGTGACGCCGATGTTCTGGAGATGCTTCGCGCCGCGCGCAAACTCGGACCACTCCGCGGCGTGATGCACTCGTTCACCGGCACGCTGGATACCGCTCTGGAATGCCTCGATCTGGGAATGGAGATCAGCTTCGCCGGAATGGTCACGTATCCCAAGTCCACGGAGCTTCGCCGAATTGCGGCCAGAATCCCACCGGACCGAATTCTCCTGGAAACCGATTCGCCTTACCTCTCTCCGCACCCGCTGCGGAAACAGCGTCCGAACGAGCCGGCGCTGCTTGTCCATACGGCGGCGGTCGTGGCCGAGGAACTGGGCATGCAGCCCGACGAACTGGGTCTCCGGTCGGTTCAGAACACGTTGCGATTGTTTTCCCGAATCACGATGGCCCGCTGACGCTTCGTCAATCCCAGATTGGCCAGACGCGTCCAGCGTGGCGTTCCAGCCGCTTTAACCGCACGCCGTACAGCTGTTCGATCGTTTCCGGCGCGAGCAATTCTTCTGTCGGGCCGCATGCCATGATCCGTCCGTCACGAAGAATCAACGTGCGCGTGAATTCCGGGAGGATTTCTTCAATGTGGTGTGTAACCAGGATCACGGCCGCGCGCGCGGGATGACAGGGACCTCGCAGGTACTCACCCAGCCACCGTAGGAATTGCTCTCGCGCGCCGGGATCCATCCCATCGCAAGGCTCATCCAGCACCAGGCAGAGCGCCTCGGCGACGCGGGCACGCGCCACAAGCACCTTGCGGCGTTCCCCGTGCGACAGGACGCCGAACGGCCGATCGCGCAGTTCTCCGCAACCGACGGCGACCAGCGCCGCTTCGGCCCGCTCCCAATCGGACGGTGTCGGCGAATCGTCGTGAAACTGCTTCAGACCGAACTGGGCGAAACGACCGGAGAGTACCGTTTCGAGGCTGCGTTCCGTCGGCGGAATCCAGGACGCGAAATCATCCGTAATCCAGCCGATGCGGCGCCAGAATGACGGCAGATCAATCCGTTCGCGGCCATGACGCTCGACGGCGCCGGATGTCGGCCAGAGCCGGCCGATTGCCAGTTGCAACAGGGTCGACTTGCCGCTGCCATTGCGACCAAGTAACGCCCAGTAGTCCCCTAGCGCGACGCTCCAGGTAATCCGGGAAAGAATGGGCCGTCCCGATCTTTCCAGCGTCACTTCGTGCAGGGCGAAAAGGGGCGACGGGTCGATCATCGGCGCGCTCCGCGAAACACCTCGACCGCCCGCGCCATCCGGTTCAATGGACGCCGCCCATCATCGCACGGATCGGCTTGACCATCGCCGCCAGGATCGCTCCCGCCAGCAGTGTCATCCCGGCGATCGCCCAGAAAATCTGCGTGTCGGAGAAATACTCGTTCAAAATCACCGTTTGCCCGGCGAGAAAATTTGCGTCCGCGTTCGCCAGAAACCAGATCGACATCACCTGACTCACCGCCCGCTGGGGTGACAGCTTCGTCACCATGCTCAAACCGATCGGGCTAAGGCACAATTCACCCACGGTGTGCAGCAGATAGACGACCGTCAGCCAGATCGGGCTGATGCGGACCTGGGATCGATCGAAGAGGCCGGACCCGATTGCGGCCACGACGAATCCACCACCGACCAGGATCAGGGCCATCGCGAATTTCGCGGGACTGGACGGTGCCCGGTTCCCCAGCCGCATCCACATCATGGCAAAAAACGGGGACAGGACCATGATTCCGAACGGGTTGATGTTTTGATACCAGCTGGAAGGAAAAGCGAATCCGAGGATTGTGTCCGCCGATTTGTTTTCTGCGAAGAGATTCAGCGCGCCGCCGGCCTGTTCGAAGGCCCCCCAGAAGACGACGCTAGCCACGAACAGAATGCAGACGACGGTCAATCGCCGTCGTTCCTCGGGCGAGAATTCCGGCGAGAGCATGATCCGGCCGAAACTGATCAGCGTTAACCCGAGTAACAGCAGGCCGAAACCGATATTGATCCAGCCTGCGTTGACGGGAATGCCCATCGCGTAAACGATGCCCCCCAGCGCGACCGCTCCCACCGTACCACCGATCAACAGCCGGAGTATGCGCTGCCGCCGTTGCGCCTCCGCGGCATTCGCCGGGGGGTTCGGCCGCAAGCCCGCCTCACCCATCAAACGGCCTTTCCATGCGAACACAATCAGTCCCAGCAACATCCCCACGGCCGCGGCGGCAAACCCCCAGTGCCAACTGGCGGAATCGGCGATTCCCATCGGGTTCAACACATTCTTCTTGAACCAGGGATGCTGGGCGAAGAATCCGCACACGGTCTGACCTACGAACGAACCAATATTGATTCCCATGTAGTAGATCGCGAATCCGGAATCGCGCCGAACGTCAGTGGGACCATAAAGTTGACCGACAATGGTGCTGATGTTCGGCTTCAGCAGTCCGGTTCCCACAATGATCAGTCCCAATCCGGCGAAGAAGAACGGCAGTCCATGGAACGCCAGACTGATGTGTCCCAGCATGATCACGACACCGCCCCAGAACACCGCGCGTCGCTGCCCCATCACATTATCGGCCAACCAGCCTCCGGCCAGCCCGGCGAAGTAGACCATCGAGGTATAGAGCGCATAGACGACGCCTTTTTGCGCGTTGTCGAAACCCAGGCCACCCTCGGCGGTAGCCTTGGTCATGAACAGAATCAGAATCGCGCGCATGCCGTAATAGCTGAATCGTTCCCACATCTCGGCGAAAAACAGCGTCAACAAACCGGAGGGATGACCGAAAAACGCTCGATCATCGTTGCCGGTCGGTCCTGTGGGGGACGCCGGACTGTCATCGGCGGCGCCGCCGCCTGCATAGGGGTTGTTGGAATTCGAACCGGACATCGGATGGCTCCTGGGATCGAAGTGGGCAAAGCCGCCACTGGCTCTGGCTATTCTTGTCCAGTTCGCGGCCGGAATTCGGCCACCCATTCCGCGGGCCCCGAATCACGTACGACGGCAATCGTCTTCGCCGTCTCCATCGTGCGGACATTTTCAAACAGCAACTGGCTCTCCGGAGTCAGAAACTCGGGTTCCTGAATCTGCCGAAACAATGCATCGGAATCGATCCCGGCCCGCGCCGCGCCATGCCGCAGCAGGGTGAGCGAGATTTGTGCGGCGGCGCCCTGCGCGCTGTCGGAGCGACCTCCCTCGATCGCCGCGATCGCCAAGGCACGCCGCAATCCGTCGACATCGTCCGCCGTCCGCAGCTGGGCGGCCACGCGACACACATACAGCGGCATCTGCCGAAGGTCATCCGCCCGGTCCGAGAAATATTCTCGCAACTGTTTTCGCATTACCGAATCGCAACGCAGGTAAAGCCCCGCCAAACTCGACCAGCGCGCATCCTCGTCGATTTGGCCGAGCCGTTCCCAGGCAGCGACGGCGGCATAACCGTCGCCCACCGGCAGACTCTGCCAGCGGCGAAACCGCTTCGATTCACCGAGCGATTTCTTGTTCTTGGTGAGTTCCGAAAACACATGCTCAATATTCTCGACGCGCGTGCGGGCCTCGACTCCGGTCCATTCCTTGTAAAACGGCAGGTCGTGCGACTGCTTGACCTGGTCCAGTGTCTTGCCCGCCTCGGTCGCGGCCCGGATCGACTGACGAAGCTCGACGAAGTATCGCTTCTGCATTGCCAGAAGTTCCTTACCGGCTAACTCGCCATGTCCGGGCGCGACGTGCCGGGGATCAAGATCTTCCATTGCGCCGAGCACCGATATCCAGCTTTCGGTATTACTGTCGCCGGTATAGTTGAACGCGCCATTGACGCAGGCGTCCCCCGTGAACAGGATCCGATGCCGCGGCAGCCAGGCGACTGCGTCGCCGGCGGTATGTGCATGGCCCAGAAACAGCAATTCGACGCGTTGCTCGCCGTCGTCAAAGACCAGCTTGTGGCTGAAGTACAACGATGGCATCGCGTATTTCAGCGCCCCATATTCGTCTTTCGTTCCCGCTTCCTGTTTCGATCGCGCGAATCCTTCAGCCCCTTTGGTCTGGAAGAGCGGCTGGCTTCGCTCCTGCGCGACGACGGTCGCACCAATCTGCTCATACTGCTGATTGCCGTCGGCGTGGTCACCATGATAATGCGTGTCGAACACAAAGCGGATCGGCTTGTCGGTGTGCTGGCGGATGACCTTGATCACCTCTTCCGCCTGGCCGGGAAAATTCGCATCAATAACCAGCACATAGTCGCGGAATACGACCCAGCCCTGGTTACAGCCGGTAAATTTGGGCTCCAGCTGCGCTTTGCGGAAGAACACCCCGGGCGCCAGCTCGCTGACCTTGACTTCATTCGGTGCCCCCAGAACGGCGGCAGTAGTCAAGCAGACCGCGATTCCGGCCGGCAGCAGAAACAGTTTGGATCGCATAGATCAATGTCCTCGGACGGGGTTCCCGTCTTCCATTGCCTCGCCTCAAGTCGGCGGCAGGACGACGTCCTCCTCGCGCCAACATCACGAAGGTTGCGTCGTTCCGATGGTCGTCCGGAAATCGGCACTCCATAAAAGCACAATGGCACGAATCATAATTGCGACTGGGGCTCAGGGCAAGCAGCAACGCGCATCTCATGCCTGCCGAGGCGCAAAAAAAGGGCGGATCGCGTTACCGCGATCCGCCTCGAAGTACGTTCCCAATGTCCCGCTTGATCCGCTGCCCGTATTACCACATATATTCCAGGCCCAGCGACGCCCCGTGATAGAAGACGTTGCCGCCGGTATTGATGAACGGATTTCGGCGGACGACGAATCCAGGTGCCCCGCTGAACTGCGGCGGTTCCGGATTGAAGTTCTCGATGCCAAGGGCCACGCCATCGACGAACAGGAAGTTGTACCCTGCTCGGAAGGTCCAGTTATGGTTCAGTTTGTAGAGCAGGTTCAGGCTGGACTCCGCGACCAGAGCCGCTTCGCTGGAGAGCACCGATTCGTTGGCGTCAAAGATCGTATTGCCGGCCGATCCAGCGGCGAGATGCGTGTTCGCTCGCGCATTGTTGCCGTAAATACCCGCCTTCAGTTCACCACCCACCCGCAAGCCGGGGAACAAGGTGAGCCAGGCGTCGCCGCCGATCTGGAAGCCCGTCAAGGCGTTGCCGGTATGCACGCGATAGTTCAGGTAATCGAAGTCCAGGCCGTTGATGCGCCGCGTGTTATGGACAAAGTCCTCGTTCAATTCGAAATAGCGGATTCCCGCCAGCCAGGAGTATTGCAGACGGCAGTCTGCACCTTGGCGGCGGCGACGGTAGGAGATTTCAAAACTGTTGAACTGCGATGAGTATTGAATGTCGTGGAACGCTGCCCGATCGACTTGATCGAAGAGCACAGCGGGGTTATTACCGAAGTTGCTGAAGACCGAAAACAGGTTGTTGGTGCCATTGACCTGCGCAGCGGTGTTGAAATTGAAGGTTCCCAGGTATCCCAGTTCGATCACTCCACCCGGTCCCCACTGGAAGCTGGCCAAGGCGCGAAAGCCGTACTCGTCCTCGAAATCGAGATGATCGCTGTTCAGAACCGAAACACCGCCGGCCCCTTGGCCGTCGTGCGTGAAGTCAAATTGTCGGCGGGCAACCTCATCGCGGCGTAACCGCACCGCATCGACCGCGAAGTCGAACCAGCGGGGCGAGCAAAGCCCCCCTTCGGGGTCTGGGAGTATGAAGTCGAGCAGGCTCCGGCCGGGGGAGCAGTACATCCCCGCGCCGTCGGCGTATTCGCCGTACTCCTCCATACCCTCGGCCATCATCGCTCCGTCCTCGCCCATGTAACCCGCGGGCGCGGCGCCGTAGGGGTTGCCGTACGCCGCCGGAGGTGGCCCGTAGCCGGGCATTGCCATCGGCTGACCGGGATAGGGGGAACCGGGCATCTGCCCGAATAGACTTGGGCCGCCTGCCAAGCAACCAAGCATCGTAACGACAAAATTCCACGCCCAGTGCATTTTCATTGGTATTCTCTCTGCGGATAACCCACACGTACAGCAATACCGGAAAAGGTGCTAAACTCCCTCGACAGAACCTATCGGTTCGACACAGGTCGCAGAACTAGTACTTTCCGAACTCCAGGTACATTTTCTCCAAACTTCCCTCGTCGAACTCATGTCCCCAGGGGCCGCGGGGCACGATGTAGTGGTCGGGGCAGTTCCCCCACGCTACGCACCTTGTCGCAGCGTGGGTTTCGCGGCGCATCCAATCAAAATAACTTGCGAAAAACCATGGGAAGGTGGAGAATCTACAGAGGCGCTGATTGCGTCGCCCGGGAGGGAGTTGATGAATGGGTAAACTGGTCGCAGTCCAGTCGGCCGACGCCTTAGCTCGACTGATCGAAAAAAGTTCGATTCTGCCGACCCCGCAGCTGGCTCGAGCGCGCGTCATCTGTCAGGGTGCTACCGACTCGACTTCGGCCGCCCGTGCGATCGTCAAAGAAGGCCTGCTGACGACATGGCAGGCGCGGCAGATGCTCGGTGGTTTCAGCATGCTCCGCGTCGGCAAATACCGGTTGATGGATGAACTGGGCAGCGGACCGCTGGGGCGCGTCTATCTTGCCGAACATATCCAGATGGCGCGTCGCGTGGCGCTGAAACTGTTCCCCAAGAAAACCAAGGACGCGCCCGAATCGACGGAAAAGTTGCTGGCGACGGCACGGATTATCTCCTCGATCGACCATCGCAACATTGTCCATATCTACGACGTTGATTATGACGCCGACTTTGACCGGTACTTCCTGGTCATGGAGCTGGCCGCCGGCACCAGTCTTAAGACGAAACTGGCGGAGACGCACGCGATGCGT
>VGZA01000022.1 GCA_016872775.1 Planctomycetota bacterium
CAAAGAATCACCACGCATCCCCTTCGCTTCAGCAGGTTGCGGTGCGCCCGCAGGTTCTGGACAAAGCGCTCGTTGCCTTCCTTGAGAAATTGCACCGCCATGGCTGGGGTAGTCGTTGCCTGGGTTTCAGAAGTGTGTGTTTTCATGGTTCTTAAAAGGGGTTAGGTTGTGGCCGTTTGTTTCCCAAAAAACAAGAGAAGGCGCCTTCGCTAGGAGGGCAATCCATTTGAGGTTCCACCAGCAACCAAACGCCGACATCGGGTCAGCGCGCTTTGCACAATCGACTGTTGCCCGCTGAGGACGCACTGAACCGATCGTTCAAGGGTCACACTCACAACACGACAGCGCAATAATCGCCGTGGAGATTAACAGCGTATGCGAATACCCGCTCCAGGCAGGAACTGGGCAAAGGCAGAGCGAGCAGGGGTAGAGCGATTAAGAGCATGCGTCGTGCCCGCTCTCCTGAGCAATGCTGAGCAATCCACCGTGGCGGCATCACCGGCCGGCGAAGTCTGACCAGCTCGACGTCATTCGGGCTTTTAAAGTTCCTCGACGAGCAGATCGGAGAACCAGGCTGCGCCGCCGACCACGAACAATTGAAACTCCGGACGATGGGTTTCCTCCGAATACGGCAACACCGCTAGTTCGGCTTCATCCCAGAACACACACCAGGCATCGAGTTGGCGTTCGATCTGCAACAGATGGAACTTCTCGCGCAGGTCGGATATCGCTCTTTCGCCCGCAGTCTTCCAGCCGCCGCTTGCATCGGCGACGCCGGCGGCGACGGAATTCGGTTCGATCCTGATCGCCGGGTACCGATCGTCGTTTCGGGAGAGTCCAAAGCGGACATCGACGCGCTGTGCCGCTGGAAGTCGGACTTGCAGCGTCAGCCGATAGTACTGCGGCGGTTGGCGCTGGCCCTCGCGAACGCTTGGGAACTCGAACGGCAACAACCCATTCTCACCGATCAATATCGCGCCGCCTTCGTCGTCTTTACCCTGCTTCCAGAATCCACTAAGACCGCGACGCAATCCGACCGATCGCCCGTCGAACAGCGGCTGCTCCCAACCAGTCGCGACCAGGGCCCTGTCGCGGGCCGGTGGCGCGTCCGGGAGGGCAAGCAACAGGCAATATCCAACATAAGCCAGGGGCAAGGCAACACCCAGGATGATGGCCGCCATCGCGAGCGCGCGGGAACGGAACCGCGAACGCGATGGCGATGGCGTTGGAGACTCGGCACCATCGGCGGATTGTGACGAATCGACGCCACTTGCCGGCGAGGGCAGTGCGGCGATACCGCCTGCTCTCGGCGCACGTACTTGCATCTCGGTCGTCGTCGTTTGGCTGCTCGTCAATACATCGATTGCCTCGATCAATTCCTGATAGTTGCCGGGGCGCCGGCCGGGGTCGCGCGCCATCATCCAGCCCAATAGGTCCCTGCTGGCCGGCGAGAGTTCCGCCGGTGCGTCGACGGCCGGGATCCCCTGCCCTTCGAGTTTCGCCGCGATGATCTGCGGTAACGACTTATTCGAGAACGGCGGCTTGCCGGTCAACATCTGAAACGCGGTGGCCCCCAGAGCATACATGTCGGTGCGGTAGTCGAGCGGTCGGTCTTCGAGCTGCTCCGGCGCGAGATAATTCGGACTGCCGACAACTGTTCCATCGGTCGTTAATCGCGTTTCTTGATCGGAGGCATGCGCAAGGTACGCAAGCCCGAAGTCGGCGATCTTGACCATCGGCAGTCCGGCCGGAATCGGGTAGCCAGCGGGAGCGGTGACAAGCAGCAGGTTCGACGGCTTGATGTCGCGATGGACGATTGCCATTTCGGCGGCATGCGCTAGTCAGGCCGCGGCCTGACGGATCAGGCCCCACGCCGCCCTCTCGTCCAGTTTGCCACGTTTGCGGACAAAGTTCTCGGCATCCTCTCCCTCCAACCACTCCATCGCGAAGTACAATCGGCCCGCATGCCGCCCGAAATCGTAAGCGGCCTCGATAGTCGTTCAAAGAAACCCGTTTACCGGAGAGGTCGGTAAAGGCAAGTTCGGCCAACTCCTGGTCGAGCGGCGCGTTGCTGGTCACGTCGTCTTGAAATTGAATGTTGCGAAAATTCCCGGCGCCGTAGTCATTTTCGATCGGTTCGATCGGGCCTGTCCGTCCCGTCGGTCGCTCGACCTTCTGATCTTTGGCACCGCACCCGGACAGCGTACTGAGGATCAGTACCAGGCACGGCCACGGAGTACGGAATCGATACCGAGAAAGTCGCTTTGGTATCGATCGTTTTTTCGATTCGCAGTTTGAGACTGCCGTATCGGCGGCAAGTCGGACCGGCACGGCTACCAGGCCCCGTGGCCGCCTGATTCTAACAGTCGAGGCCGCGGAACGCCAACACGTTGATCCCACCGTCTCGCGTGCGGCATCAAGTGTCGTTGGACGGTTGGTCGAGACGCAATTGCTTGCGGTACTTGCGCCAAATCAGGTAATAGATCCCGCCGAGCGCTCCCAGGATAAGAACCAGGGCCGTGAAAGCCAGCTGGGAATCCCGGAGCAGCGGTCCCAACGAATGGCCGAAATAGCAACTCAGCCAGAAAAACGTACCTACGACGATCGAGGCACAAATGGCATCCACCAGCAGAAAGGTCACGAACTTCATCCGCATCACACCGGCGGCCATATAGACCGGGGCCCGTACTCCGACCATGAAACGGGCCAGCAGGAAGACCTTCAACCCTTGCCGCTCGATCAGCGCCTCCATCTGCTTCTCGCGGTCGCCGTGCAGCAAGCGGGCGAACAGCGGATGGCGGCGCAGGAATGCGCTGCCGAGATAACGGCCGATCGCGTACATCAGGCTGTCGCCGAGCAGCGCGCCGACGAGGCAGGAGAAGAATGCCAGCGTGGGGTTAAGTTGTCCGACCGACGGGGAACTCAGAACTCCGGCGGCGACGATCGGAATTTCCTCGGGGATCGGCAGCCCGACGCCGGTCAGTGTGATAATCAGAATGATCGCAAGGTACGAACCATGCGAGAGGATATACTGTTCCATCGAAACCAGCTTCGCAACTTCCTCTGGATCCGGTTCCGGCAGCGACGCCACCGCATTGGAATTGTAATACCGGCCTTATGAAAAGCGAATCCGTAGTCCGCCGGTTATGACGGTTATGACGGCGACAAGCGATCGCACGAAGTCCGTCACCGCCCCACAAACCTGCCTGTCATCGGGCAGGAGTTTTCTGGGCCGCTTCCAGCATGCGATCGAACAGCCTGCGCTGCTCGCTCAGCGCCTGCACGCGATCCGCTGGTTTGCTGGCTGCCTCCATTAACAGCCAGCCAGCGTAGTTGACTTTGACCAGCAGTTCGAAGAGTCGAGCGAATGGGTACTTCGGGTCTTCCAACTCATGGATGTGACAGGTCTCGCCGAACCGGCGGGCGACAAGATTAAAATTGTGGTCCAACCCCTCGCCGTTCAGATCGGCCTGATTCGAATTCCAGCATACCCCGACGTTTTCATGCTGCGCGATATCGACGATTGCCTTGATCGTGGGAAGTTCCTGGCACTGGCCATGCACTTCCAGGCGGATCTGCTGGCCGAAACCGCTGGCGTATTCACCCAGTTCGTTCAGCGCCTTACCGATCTGCTCGATCGTCTTTTCGCGCGGGACGTTGGGATGAAAAGTATCCGGCTTGACTTTGACGCCACTGCCGCCGATGTCGTGGCTCAATCGCACGAAATCTTTGGTGTCTTCGATCGCCTTGCGTACGACCTTGGGATCCGGATTGTCGTAGCGTTCGTTACTGCCGATGCCGACGCAGACGATGCCTGTGTCGGCAAAACGCGTGCGAACTTCCTGGCGTTGTGCCTCCGTCAAAACGGGTTCGACGCCATGCGCATGGGTCGTGCGGAGTTCGACACCCAACGCGCCGCTTTTCTTGCAGTTCGCCAGCAAGGTTGGCAGGTCCCAGTCGGCGCCCCACATGTAGGTAACCAACCCGAAACGCATGCTCCCCCCGGGCAGATCGGAATCGGGCTGTCGCGCGAGCAATGTTGTCGTATCAACGGCCCGCAGGGCCATGCACGCGCCACCACCGGCGGCTAGACTACGCACGAATCCTCGACGGGTGATTCTCATGCGGGGGTTCTCCTCGGAAAAAGTGACCGACGTTCGGCGACTGCCGCCCCAGTATTCCGCATCCCACGCCCTTGCGAAAGAGGGGAAGCGGGGGAAACTGGCGAGGGCACGCGGGCGATTCCATGCCTCTAAGTTACCCTGTTCTGAAAATTCAATACATTCGATAATCTTGAAGTAGATCCAAAGAACTGCTGCCGGTGGTGTTGTGCGATCGCAATACCTCCAGGGAAGTGGAGTGCAATTCTCCCGCCGCCCCGCGACTGTAATGGGTAACGAACGCCAGCGATCCACTGGTCGATACGCATCGACTGGGAAGGTTGGCCCGTAGGATGACCCGAAGCCAGGAATCTGACCGGCAGTCCGAAACAGCAAGACTCCTCGTGGGAAGGAAACCTGTTGGATGCGTTGGTTTGGTTACTGCGCACAGGCGTGGATTGCGGTTGTTCTCTGCGGGATCGTGCCTTTCAGCGCGACCCACGCGCAGGAAGAACCGGTTCCGGCCATGGTCACGGTCCATCTGCAGGATGAGAGTCCTCCTGAGCTACCGGAAACGGTCGTGGTCGGCCGCCCGGGCAATTTCCCGGGCTCGCCGCTGGGCGAGGACGAAATCCTGTCCGCGAATCGGACACCCACCTCGATCAGCGATACGGGCAGTTCGTACACGGTGATCACGCGGGAGGCGATCGACCGGCGCCAGCAACCGATGGTCGCCGACGTGCTGCGCGGAACTTTGGGCGTCGACGTGACGCGGCAAGGCGGCCTCGACGTTGTTCGGCAAGGCGGAGCGGGATCGAATACGTCGGTGTTTCTGCGAGGAGCAAATTCGCAGCACACCAAGGTTCTCCTTGATGGAATTCCGATCAACGACCCCAGCAACCCCACGCGCGGCTTCGATTTTTCCTCCTTGAGCGTCGACAACATCGAGCGAATCGAAATCCTCCGCGGACCGCAGAGTGTCCTTTACGGTTCCGACCCGATCGGCGGCGTGATCAACATTGTCACGCTGCGGGGCGATGGCCCCACCCGGATCCGCGCCGGTGCCATGGGTGGCAGTTTCGGAACAAGCCAGGAGTATTTCAGCGCCAGCGGTGGAAATGAACGAACGTACTTTTCGCTGTCGGGATCGTACTTCAATACCAACGGTATCTCGCAAGGCAATGTCGCTCGGGGAAATTCCGAGCGGGACGGCTTTCGCAACGGTACGATCGGCGGGCGCGTTGGCTGGAACCCATCGGAATCCTGGAATGTCGATTACGTCTTCCGCTACAACGATGCACGCCTGGAGATCGACGATTTCAATTTTGGTCCGGGTGCGCCGGTCATCGACAACCTGACTCGCGCGAATCTCTCCCACTCTTTTCTGAATCGCATTCAAATCCAGAACTCGGCATGGGACGACCTGGTTCGACACAAGGTCGGTTTCAGCCTGACCGATTATGACCGCCGCGACACCGACCCCGGATTCCCGGGCGTGCCCGCCCAGTTCCTGGGACAGACGCGCGAGGTTGACTACCAGTTCAATATCCAGATCAGCGCGGAAAACGAATTCACCGCTGGAGCCAGTTACCTGCAAGAGGAAGGACATACGCTGCGGGACGCGCTGACGCTGGACCGGGCGTCGCAGAACGATGCCGCCGTCTATCTGCAGGACCGCATGACATTCTTTGAGCGCTGGACCCATACCATCGGTGCGCGATGGGACGATTACAACCGGGCCGGTCCCGCGCAAACATACCGCTATACATCGTTGCTCAAGCTTTTCGACGAGCAGACCTCGCTGCACGGATCGATCGGGACCGGATTCCGTGCCCCGGCGCTGGCGGAATTGCTGTTCCAATTCGGTAATCCGGCGTTGCGTCCGGAAACGAGCAAGGGTTGGGATGTGGGGATCGAACGGCGCTGGCTGGACGATCTGATCGTGACCGATCTGACTTTTTTCCGTAACGATTTCCAAAACCTGATCGTGTTCGATCTCAACAGTTTTACGTTGCAGAATGTTGGCCAGGCGCGCGCCTCCGGCGTGGAATTCAGTTCGGCGCTACGGCTGACCGACTCCACGTCCCTTACCGGCAACTATACCTTCACCGACACCGTCAATCTGGATAGTGGAACGGCGTTGTTGCGCCGGCCGCGCGACAAGGCCGGCATCGGGCTTGACCATCGGTTCAACGAGCAGCGCACCACACTGGGCCTGTACGCCATCCTTGTCGGACCAAGGTTCGACACCAGCGCCGCGGGTAACGTTTCGCTACCCCGCTACACCTTGTTGAACTTGACCGGCCGGCACCAATGGAGAGAACATTGCGAACTCTTTGCGCGACTCGACAATGTGCTCAACAGCCATTACGAAGAGGTGCTGGGCTTCGGCACGCCGGGCTTCTCCGCGTTCGGCGGCGTCAACTTGTTCTGGTAGGTCCTGACGCACGAGCATCTCCCGCGACGGTGCCGGAGTGCGCCGCTCACAAGCGAGGCGCCTTCGGCTTGATCGGCGATGCAAAACTAAGGACCCCTTTGACCTTGACCTTGCGCTGGTACACTCGATCGCCGCAGGTCGCGATCAGTCGGTCCATCTCGGGGCCGCCAAAACAGAGATTCGACACGCGTCCGTTGGGCGTGGGGAGAATGCAGTTCACGCGTCCCGCCTGGTCACAAACCTGGATTCCCATCCGCGTGGCAACGTACAGTCGTCCATCCGCATCGGTTCTCATTCCGTCGGCGCCGCTGTCGTCCGCCGTATCGGGAACATGCAGGTGAAAATACCGCTGCTTGTGAGCGAGGCTGCCGTCGGGTTGGATCTGATAGCTGTAAACCCAATGGCTGCGGCTGTCGGCGACGTATAACAGCGATTGATCGGGGGACAGCGTAATTCCATTCGCAAATCTCAGGCCGGAGTCGACAACGGCCTTTTCACCGTTCGCCCGAATCAACCAGACGCGGCTGGGATCGGTGCCGTTGGACGGCGGATTGGTCACATAGATACTGCCATCATGGCGAACGGTCAGGTCGTTGCCACGAAAACCGTCCGCGAGCGTGGCAACAACGGTTGGAGACTCGTACGCCAGAATCTGTTCGCTGCCCGACGCAACCGCGATCAGACGATTGCCTGCCGCGAAAGCTTGCCCATTTCCACGGCGGGAGTCGCTCAGGTACAGTTCCACGCGGCCGTCCAGGCCGATGCGATAGGTCTTGCTTTCGGGTACATCATTAAAAAAGACTTCTCCGCGCTCGTTCGCGGCCGGGCCTTCGGTGAACTTGTATCCTTCCCCGACCAACGTCCAGCCCTCGCCGGGAATAAGGATCTCCTGCAATTGCGGCGCCCCTGATCCGGCCTTGATCGGCGTCGGCCAATCCTTCCAGAGCCACCTCATAGCGTCGGGAAAAACTCGCGTCGCCTGTTCGACATTATGTCCTCCCTCGCCCCAGACATGGCTGACTTCGTATCCGGCGAAGACCAGCGAGCGTTCCATTTCCTGGTTGGCCATCCACCAGTCCCCGCCGTAGATATTGAGGTCGGCACTGCCGTCCTCCAGGAAGATTCGGATCGGCTTCGGTTCGTACTTCCGCAACAGGGTCGGATAGTTGTTACCGCCGCGCAGGCCGACGTAGGTACCGATCGAGCTGAACACCCGCTGGAACGCATCGGGACGTTCCCATGCGGCGGTGAAGGCGCAGATCGCACCACTGCTCGCGCCCCCGATACAACGATCGTTGCCCGATTGCGACAGGCGCAGCGGCCTCCCGTCGCTGCTCACCTTCGTTTCCACCTCGGGAAGCAGCTCCTCCAGCAGGAATCGAACGTAACTGTCACCCAGGCCGTCGTACTCGTAGCTGCGGTTAAATCGGTCGAGCGCATTGTCGTCGAGCGTCTTGACGCGCCCATGCATCACAAACACGCCGATCACGACCGGCATCTCCCCGGCGGCGATCAGCCGATCAAAAACCTCCGGCGCCTTGTATTGAATACCGTCCTGGTTGACATAGACACAGGCCGGCTTCGACGGGTCGTACTGCTTCGGCACGTAAACCCAATAGTCGCGTACGGTGCCGGGAAATATTTTGCTCGCCTCGAAGGTGTACTTCGTAATCTCGCCCTGCGGTACCTCGGCTGACAGGGTGGCCGATGTTAAATACACACCGATGGCCAACGCGGCAACGAACCAGATCGCCAGCGTATCGCGCGAAAGGCGGATGGTAATCCCACGCGAAGCCCGGACAACAAACTGCAGTTGGGCTCTCCGTCGAAATCCGGCAGCAATATCCCGCATGCTTGACAACTCCCGAGAAAGGTGGCAAACGGATTGAGGCCCACAGAATAACGCCGCGACCAGGGCATTTCCACCGGGTTGGTTGCCCTACAGTGATTCGAGTGACTCGGTTGGCTGGGAGGCAACATAAGGCCGATATTCGATCAACTCGATCTTCCACGGTCCGCCAACCCGGTATTCAACGCCTCGCCACTCAATGCGTCGCAGCAGCAACGCCTGCAGCATCGCGCGGGAATAGACGACCTGGGTGAGCAGTACGGCGGCCATCATCTTGAACAACAGGCCGGGGCTCCACTCCCGGAGTGACTCGCCGCGGTGCCGCACCAGCATTCGCATGCGTCTTTCCAGCCAGGCAATCAAGGGGCAGAGCGACAGCTGGTAGATTCCGAGACAAACCAGGCAGGCGTTGGCGTCGCCGAGGACACCCTGCCCGAATTGCCAGGCGGCCCAGGCCGCCGCCACGATCGGTACCGCCGTCGTCATCAAAGCGTGTCCAACAACGGCGACCCAACCGGGATGGTAAAGCCGGGCAGTCAGTAACTGGCGCGTCACCCAGCGCGTGAACGATCGCAGGTCGCAAGACTCCCGGTTCACCATCATCAACGAAGGCACAAAGCTCAGTCGGTATCCTTTTTGCCGCAACTTGGAATAAAGCATCGTGTCTTCGCACAGCGCGTTGCTCCAGAATTCCAGCAATCCCGCCTCGCGAATCACGCGCGTCTTGACCGCCAGCGTTCCGCCCCAGGCGATCCGGTACCAGCACATCTGTACGACGGCGGCCGCGTTCCATAAGTATCGGACCAACGATCCCCAGTTGGCGATCGCGGGCGCGTACCAGCGATTTCCGGTTGCGGCGCCCACCGCGGGATCGGCGAGCGCCGTCGCCAGTTCCCGCAGCCAACCGCGATGGGGGATCGTATCGGCGTCGAGCTGTGCGATGAACTCAACGTCGGGCGCCAAACGGCCAATGGTCTGCGCCAGACTGCTGCATTTCAGGCTACAGGTCTGCCGGCGTTCCTCAAGCAATTCCACGCGAACGTTGGTAAACGAATGCGATGCCAGCCAACGCTGCACGGACTCCAGCGTCGGATCATCGCGATGATCGACGACGATCCGCACATCAAAACGGGGATAGTCCTGTTCGAGAATCGCGGTGACACAGCGATCGAGAAACGGATCGAGGCCGCGCAGGCAGAGGATCACGGTAGCGCGCGGGCAGTCGTCATCGGCCAGAGTTGGCGGAGGGGGTGCCGACAGCAATGCCCCGAACCGCCAGACCAGGAAGGCCTGCGCCACCAGTAAGACAATCAGCCCCAGACAAATGCCAGCGCCCACCGTTGTCACCGCCGCGGCCTCCCTTCGCCGGCCCAACCGCCCGCGCCGGAGATCTCCAGTCCGCCTGCGGAAGCGATGAGCCGCTTGTGCAAGATCACCAGGAACCGATCGCGATCGGTCGGATTCAAGTAGCGGCCATCCATTCTCGCGCAGATTCGCAGGCGGTCGTTGTAGGTCAGTACGGCACACGTCAACAGCGTATTGCGTCGCAACGGTGCATAGACGTCCAGGTGCTCCAGCAACAGATTACCTACACGCAGAAGACCGCCCTCGCGCGGCAAGCGCCAATGATCGAGCGGACGCATTGTATTGGTGAACACGGCGGTGGCCACGCAATGCTGGTTCGCCGTCAGACGGGCAATTCCACCGGGGAGCATTCGGGCGAATCGCAACGTCAGCGGGAATATCAGGCCGAGTTCGCGGTCCTTGATCAATGTCATTTCCTCGTGAATGCTCCGCAGCAGTTCGTCCGGAGAATCGCAATCCGCGGGCTGACGATCGAGATAGACGGTGCTCACGATGTTCGCCGCGGGGATCGAGTGATCCTCGGCACGACGCATGTTTATCGGAATCATTAATCGCATCCAATCCTCGTCCCGCACCGCCCCTCTCTCCACGCGCCAGTCGTGGATCGCCAGAAAGTTATCCCGCGTCAGCAGGTCGTTCAGGGACACGGACTGGCGTTTCGCAGCGTCGCGCAGCGCCGACGATTCCTCGGCGCTCAAATCGACGCACCCCACGATTCGTCCGTCGGGCGCGGAGGGGCTGTTCACGTCCATGGAGACTGCAACCAATGTCGCCGGCTGACGGGCCACAAATTGCCGGATTCCACGTAATCCCACCGCCAGCTTCGGTAACTTGCGCAGCCAGCCAACGGCGGAAAGCCCGAAGCGATTCCGTTCGATGAGCCGATTCGGTTCCAGTCGCTGGAATTCGATCTGCTCCATCGCAGGCTCGCTGTTCGCATAGTGCAGCAGCAGGTCCTCGAGGAACTGAAATGTTCCGCGACCGTCCGCGCGCGTGTGGTGAAAATGCAGCACGAGGATCGTGTGGTCGTCACGAACATCGACGATCAGTCGCGTGGGGATCCCGTCGCGCGCCTTGATCGGCTGGGCGGGCGGAAATTCCGGTTGGGGATCGCCGTCGGTGCTCCATTCCAGCGGGGCGACCTCGGCATCCACCGATCCGGATACCCACTCGTATCGCCCCCAACGGGTCCGTCGAACCTGGGCACCCAGCAGTGGATGCCTTCGCAGGGCATGCCGGAAGGCCGCTTCCATACGCGTACGATCGGCGCGGCCGGCGAAGCGGCAGCGGGCCAGGACGTCCAGTTCCGAACCGGAACGGTCGTCGACGAGAAACGACTCTTCAAACGGCGTCAGTGGAATCGGAAACATAGGGCGCTCAAAAAGGGAGCATTCGACGCTGGGCGAGCGAGGGTCACGACTGCATGGCAATGGCTTGTTCGAACGGATTTGCGCGTGCCTGTCAATCCTGCAGTTCAATACTGCCCCGTCAATACGGGCCACACGGCGACCGCGGGGACTTTAATCGGCTGTGCCGGAGCGGTACGATAGGTGCCATCGCGGCAGCTCGCCTGCTGCGCGGTTTCCTGGACGCTGTAACTTCCGAGCCGTACCCGTTGTGGAGATTACCCATGTCACGTTTTGCAATTATCGGGATCAGTTGCATCGCGATTGCCGTCGCCTCCGGATGTGGCTCACGCGGTTCGACGACGGTCGTCCCGGCTGGCAAATCCAATAACGGCGGCGACAGTTCCGGCGCTCCGGGCAGTGCGACGTCGTCGTCAGCCGGCAGTTCCACGACGAAGAATGACGGGGACGGATCCGCCACTTCCGGCGCCACCGGAGAATCGAGCAGCGGCACCAAGACCAAAGGCACGATCGCGGCATCGCTGCTGACGCTCGAAAACCCGTTCTTTCGAGTCATCGGCGACAACATCACTGCCGCCGCCAAGGAGGCGGGCCACGATGCAATCATTCTCAGTGCGGACAAAGATCCGGCCAGGCAGGCCAATCAGGTGAAGGACTTTATCGTCAAGAAGGTCGCGGCCATCGTCCTCAGTCCCTGCGAGTCGCGGGCGATTATTCCGGCGATCAAGGAAGCGAACGAGGCGGGCATTCCGGTGTTTACGGTCGACATTCCGGTGGAAGACCCCCAGGGAAACGGTGTTCAGATCGTGAGCCAGATCGCAACCGACAATTATGGAGGTGGCCGTGAAGCCGGGCAGGCGATGATCGAGGCGCTCGGCGAGCAAGGGGGAAAGGTCGCGATCCTGCACTTCAAGCAGGCTCAATCGTGCCGATTGCGTGTCCGCGGATTCCGGGAAGTAATCGACGCGCACAATGCGGCGAATAACGGCCCGATCGAAATCGTCGCGGAACTGGAAGCGGGTGGATCCAAAGATCAGGGCTTCAAAGCGGCCGAGGATGCGGTGCAGGCTCATTCCGATTTGCGAGGCGTTTTTGCCATTAACGATCCTTCCGCGTTGGGCGCGCGGGCCGCGCTGGAGAAAGCGGGCAAGGCCAGCGAAGTCGTCATCATCGGGTTCGACGGTCAACCGGAGGGCAAGCAGGCAATCAAGAACGGGGAGATTTACGCCGATCCGATTCAGTTTCCCGAGAAGATGGGTACGGAAGTTGTGGAAGCGATTCTGCGCTACTACCGCGGGGAAGAAGTGGCCGCTGAGCAGCTGATTCCGACCCGTCTGTATCGCAAGGCGGACGCCGCGGACGATTCGACGTTGAAATAGCCTGCATCTTCCCGGATCGGGCTGGTGACAAATCCCGACCCGCTGTTTACTTGGCGGCCGTTGTCGTGCCGGCAAAGTGGGAAGGAGAGTCTTCCAGCACAAGGTAGTCGTCTGCGCAAACCGTGTTTTGTCCGTTGTGCAGGTAGCTGCAGCACCCTCCGACCGCGACTCCGGCATCCAGGGCTTGCTGCGTCCGCTGCAAGAGCCGCTGGGCGTTGTCCCCTTTCGTCGCCTCGCCAACGCCAAAAGTCGCGGTAAAACCAAGAGTGGATTCCTTGAACGGCAAGTGGCATCGTCCTACCGCGTTCCGCAGTCGTTCGGCAACACCGACAGCATTGAACAGGGATGCTGTCGGCATCAGAACCGCGAAGGAATCGTCGGAGAACCGCGCGATGTGGTCCATTTTCCGCATCGTCGCTCGAAGAAACTGCGCGCATGCGCGAAGCACGAGGTTCTGAGCCCGTTGCCTGTCTTCGCCGCCAAGGCGTCCGAAGTCATCGATCCGCATCAGCACGATCGACAACGCAACGCCCCCTCGTTTCCACTCCGACATCCGTCGGTTCAGGTCCTCAAGGAACACCGCGCGGTTACTCAGGCCCGTGCTGGAGTCGCTCGACATCGGCGCGGTTGGCTTGTCGCCGTTTTCGGCGGTGGCTGGCGGCGGCCGTTCGACGGGGGCGGACGGTTCGATCGGCGGAACGGGATCGGCTTGTTTCGGCGCCTGGTCGGGGGTGGTCGATCGCGGGACAAAACGGACAAAGTTGACACCGTCGTGATAGTGACCGCAATCCCGGCCATCTCGTTTGCTGACGTACAGCGCCTCATCCGCTCGTTTCAGAACTTCTTCGGCGTTTTCCCCCGGTCGCATTTCCGCCAGACCGACGCTGGCGGTGACATGCAGCGGTCGTCCTTCGAACTGCAGGGACATCGCGCCAATCGCGGCCCTGGCCCGCTCCGCGGCGATGTGCGCCAGGCTGAGCGACGTGCCGGGGAAGATGATCGTAAATTCCTCGCCTCCGTAGCGGCAAACGATGTCGTCGCTGGATACGCGCGCTTTCAAAGTCGACGCGACGGCTTTGAGCACTTCGTCGCCCGCGCTGTGGCCGTACTTGTCGTTCAATCGCTTGAAGAAGTCGACGTCCAGCAACATGATGGAGGTCGATCGGCCCTGCGATCCGGACGCCGCGACACACTTATGCATCTCCTCGTCGAACGCCCTGCGATTATTCACGCGCGTCAGCGCGTCGGTGCGCGCCTCGGAAACGTGCGATTCAATTTCCTTCGCCTTGGCCTCCAACCGATGCTCCGCATCGACCAGCTGCTCCTGCATCTTGGCGTTCGCTTCAATCAAACGAGCCACGACGGCCATCACGCTCTCGCTGGAGAGGCCAGCTCCCGCCGTCAACTCGCTGTTTATCTCCTGGACCCGTTCGCTGTGCTGGCCAACCTGGGCCGCGACGCTGACTGCCAGCGACTGCAATTGCTGGAGAGAATGTCTGGCTTGACGTCGATCCTGGTCTTGAACCTGTTCGGTAACCCGCTTTGTCGAATCGGACCGTCTCCAGAACGACACACGCGGCAGCCAGCAGCCAAGCGTGACTCCGAGTGCAATCGCCGTGGAAAGCGACGTTATGTCGACGAAAAGTGGTGTCATGAAAGTGGCAATCTCGCACCAAGTCAAAAAATCGTCGTTGAGCAAGTGAGTCCTACGAAGCGAAAGTGACCAGCCAACCCTAGGTTACCACCCGCCCGAGTCAATACCGACCGCGGGCCGCAACGAGGTTCCGGGGCCGCAACGCGCCGATTCGCCGCACTTAGTCGACCGCGCAGGTCTCAAAGTCCGGCTTATTCTGGTAATAGCGGGTCAACTCTTCGTCCAGAGTGGACGGGTCTACAACTCCCATTTCCAGCAGGATCGTCGTCAAAGGGCGCGACTCCTCGGCCTGGGCCATCAGCAGATCGGCGACATCACGGCGCGACATCGTCTGTAGTTCGATCGCCACTTCACCAAACGGCCGCTGGGCCGCGATCTGCTCGCCCAGCAGAAGAAGCAGTTGATGGGAATCCAGTTTTCCACGTTGCAACGCCAGCCTGCCGATCGGTGTGCGGCTGCGGTGCTCGTGCTCCAGCGCCTCCACCAGCTGCATCGGCGTAATGATTCCGCGACGAACAAGATAGGTTCCTAACGACATCGGGTACCCCGTCGGAAGATCTGAGCGGTTACGGGCGCGACCGAACCTCCAAAAGGCCGCGATGCCCGTCCCGGAAATCGTAGCTCGAAATCACCCGCCAGAGCCCACCGCGCGGTCCGCCGGAACAGTCCGATCGTCTGTCCGCGAGCTGAAAAGCGGCAGCAACGGCATAAGCGACAGAATGTGCAGCGGAAACAACACCTGGGGCGCTGAGCTCCGGATCGCCTGATCGATCAGTACGGTTGCCGGTACGAGAACCGCACCGGTGACCAGTGCGGCAGCCGCGATCCGCCAGGCAATACCGACGGGCAGGGTCAAGAACAACGCCGCCGCGATCGTTGGAACGAGAAAAAAATGCGACATGCCGGGTAGAAGCCAGGCGACAACGAGGCCGAGCAGCGCATAGCCGAACGCCACCCACCAGGCGGTTGTTTCGAGGGAGTGGTCCCGCAGCACGCGGTACCCGATGCCCACGAATATCAGAACCGCGAGTCCCCAATAGGTTGTGAACAGTTCGGTGGAGTACGCATCCCAAGGTACGGCGTACGGTAATGTACGCTGCACGAAGCGCAACGCGACTCCGACCGCCACGGCGATCGCCAGGAGTCCGATTGCCAGCGCCAGCAATCGAATTCCCACGCGCCAGGATGCGGGCTGCAGCAGCCGGCGATGACCCAGCATCACCAGCCAGAACAAGGGGATCAGCGAAAGCGTCAACGCCCATGACTGTGGATAGACCAGCACGAACAGCCCTAGCAGATCGCCGAAGACCGCGTCGTCGCTCGACTCCAATTCGCTCCAATCACACGCCCCCAGCCAGCGCGCCATTTCCAGCGCGTTATCGCCATGGTGCTGCACGCTGCGGGGATCGAGCGTCCGCCAGCGATCGGTCTCCTGGTGGTAGTTGCGCACGTCGCCGATGAACGCGAAATTCAGACCGCGGCAGGCATGCTCCAGAAAAATCGTGAAATCGGTGCTGTTGGGCATTTTGCGGTAGACCGTGACAAATGCGGAACCGGTCGCGACCGGTCGAGGCAGATGGCGGACGGCGCCGCGCACGATCTCCAGGTTGAAGGCGGCGGTCTCGTACATCAGGCTGGCACCGCTCGAACCCCGCGCGTCGAAGTTCACCAAAAGGGGCCGCTCCCGCGCAAGCGGATGCTGTTCGGCAAATCCTCGCGCCCCCAGCAGCGCGACTTCCTCGCCATCGGTAAACAACAGATAGACGGGGTGCCGCCACGCTTGCTCCCGATGCCGCAAGGCCCGCGCTGTCTCCAGCAAGGCGACCACGCCGCTTCCAGAGTCCCCCGCGCCCGGGGCGCGGGGCGCCGAATCGTAATGCGTAACCAGAATCAGCGGCGTTCCCTGTTCGGGACCGACGACCTTGGCGAGCAGATTGACGACACGGATCCCTTGCACTTCAACCCACTGCTCCTCGACATCCAGATCAAGTGCCTTCAGTTCTTCGCGGAGCCGTTCGCGGAAGTCGCGATGTTCCGTGGATCCGACGGGGCGCGGGAGTTCGGCTTCCAACATCAGCCGCCGCAGGACGGTCATCGCCCTCTCCGCCGAGAATTCAGCCGGCGGCGCGTTGGAAGGACGCACGTCGTGCCCGCGCTGCTGATATCGGGCGAAGCCAAAAGTCAAGATCAGACCGGCAATGACGGCGACGCGAACGTTCCGAACAGCCCGGTTCCCGGTCGAAACGGAAAACAATCCGAATCCTTTCGCTGCATGCCAAGGTCAGCTGAGTCGCTTCAGGCGGCTGATGCGACCGGTCGATACCCATTCGGCGACGAAGATGTTCCCGTGCGCATCGAAGCAGGCGTCGTGGGGATGCACGAATCGCCCCGCCAGCCATCGTTCGCGATTGCCTCGAATCTCGAATTTGGAGTCGGCCTTGAGTCGCTCCACGTCCTCGCCAAGCCGCGCAACAACCTCATTCTTCGAATTCAGCAGCGTGATGCGCGCCACCAGTTCAGGAACCATCATCAGGTCCTTCCAGGTATCAATATTCGCCGGCAGCCCATAGCCATGGAGGGTCTCCAGGTATTTTCCGTCCATGCTGAAATACTGCAGGGTGTGATGGGCCCGATCGCAGACCACGATCGCGGGCTGGCGTCCCGGTCGCCGATCGATCCAGATCCCGTGCGGTGTGTCGAATTTTCCCTCGCCGGCACCTGGCCCGCCAAAACTCGACATCCACTCGCCGTTCTTGTCGTAGCGGTGAATCAGAAACGATCCGTAACCATCGGCCAGAAAGAACCCACCGTCATCAAGAAACGCGAAATTGGTCGGCATGAATCGGTCGCGACCCCAGACTTTTTTCGGGTCGCTATCCTCACCCTCGGCATAAACCTTGGCCTGCATCGGTGCTCGACGCTGCCAGACCACGTCGCCCTTCAACGACAATTTGGCGAACGACTTTACCTGCTGGTAAGCGCAGACATACAGGAATTCTTCGTTGCCCTCCCGGCGAACCTCGATTCCATGTCCGCCACCCTGGAACTGGCTGCCAAACGCCCGCACGAAGGTGCCCTGCTCGTCGAAGACAAAAATCGAGGGATGATCTTTGAGGTTCTCGTGCCCTTCATGAATCACGTAGAGATGGCCGCTCGAATCGACCGCCACGTTGTGAGTTGTCTGCCAATGGAACCGATCGGGCAACTTCGGCCACTCGTGTTCGACTTGGTAGCGATAATCTCCCTGTCCGGTGATCACGGGTGATTCCGATTTGCGAGCCGTAATCACGGCGGGTACGGCCATCGTTGCGGCAGTGGTCGCGGCGGTTGCCAGAAACTGGCGCCGTGTCGTGGCCATACCCGAGCTGATCTCACGCATCAAAGTTACCCCATGACTTCAGAGATCGGCCGGGGATCGCTGACCAGATGGGTAGGCCGCCCCTCCGGCGTGTAGAGGATCTTATTGGGATCGATTCCCAGTTTGCGATAGACGGTGGATACGAAGTTCTCCGGTGCCAGCACGCGGTCGCAAGCAGAATATCCGTTTCGGTCGGTGGCGCCGACGATCAATCCGCCGGGCGTTTTTCCGCCGGCCATGAACACCGACATCGCGTTGGCCCAATGGTCGCGGCCTGCCGTTGTCGAGCCCGGCAACGTCGTAATCTGGGGCGTGCGGCCGAATTCGCCCAACATCACCACCAACACCTCGTCCAACAAGCCGCGATCGTCGAGGTCCCCGATCAGGGCCGATACTCCTTGGTCGATAAGTGCCGTGTGTTTCGGCAAGTCTGTGAAGATCCCCGAATGGCTGTCCCAGCCGCCATCGTTGATCGTGATAAACGGGACGCCAGACTCGACGAGTCGTCGCGCCAGCAGCAGCCGCTGGCCAAACGCGGTACGGCCGTAGCGGTCGCGCGTCGCGGGTTGTTCCTGGGAAATATCGAGGCCGCGTTGTGCTTCCGTCGAGGTCACCAGTTCGTATCCTTGGCGGTAGTAAGAGTCGACGGTGGCGGCCGGATCGGCAACCATCGGGTCCTCGAATCTCTTGAGGCGGTCGACCATCGCCCGCAGATCGCGGCGCGTGGAAAAGCGATCCGTCGCCAGGCTCGAAGGCGGCGACACGTCGCGTACGCGAAAATTCGCTTGATTCGGGTCATCCTCGACGACAAACGGCGCGAATCGACCTCCCAGAAAATTCGGTCCTCCCGAGCGGGTCATGCTGGGAATGGAAAAGTAAGCGGGAAGCTGATTGCGCTGGGGAATTTCATGCGCAACGACGGCTCCCATGCTGGGGTGATAACTCACAAAGGCCCCGCAGCCCACAGGAATCCGAGGCGGCGCACCGGTCATCATGTAGTGATTACCGGCCCCGTGATTGCCCTGATCGTGGCGGATGGAGCGGATGACGGCGAACTTGTCGGAGCAGGCCGCCAGCCGGGGCAGCGTTTCGCAGAACTGCACCCCTGGGACGCGCGTCGCGATCGGCGCCATTTCGCCACGAATCTCGGCCGGCGCGTCGGGCTTAGGATCAAACGTTTCAAAGTGCGTCGGGCCACCATCCAGCCAGATCAATATGCAGGCCCGCGCTGCCGCTCGGCCGTCGGATGGTTCTCCCGCCGCAAGCGACCGCAGCCGCAGCATGTCGACCAGACTGGTTCCGAAAAACGCACCCAACCCCAGCCGCAGGCAATCGCGGCGGCTCGGTCCCTGACAGTTTCTGTAGCTCGACATCGAATAGTCCTCCGGTCGACACTATAGTCGACTCCTGTTCGGCGGGCAATTCAGCCGCGGGCCTGCTGGTGCCCAGGGAAGTCGGCGACAGACTTACCCTGGGCAACCAGCCGCCTGCTACCCATTCCAATCCAACGATGACAGGCCCGCGTGTCGAGCGCCGCTAGCTGCCGAGGATCGGCTTGCGCGGCTGCGTTCGACTTTGTCCGGCGCCCCGCGGAAGCGCGGCGTCGGCGGGTATGGGAACAGCCCGTCCATGCGACCATTCCCATCCCTCGCCGCTCGCCTCGCACCGCTCCCTACCAACCTCACGCAAGCCTGAATTTCCTTTTCTTGTCGACACCGAGTCTCGTACGGACCGTATTCTGGTTTTGAGCATCCGACCGCGAGGCACGAACAAGTTCGCGGCGGAGGCGACACATTTGTCGATCGCGATGCCAGGGAACATTCGAGCCGGGACGAACGCCCGCCTGGCTCGCGATCGAATTCACACGCCCACCCGGATCGCGAAACTTGTTTCGCCTTTCCGTAACGCGAAACTTGTTTCGCAACCTGCCCTTCGTTCAACCTCACTCGAAAACACATTCACTCGCCACATATATACAACGTATTTCGACCCCCAAAACCGACGCGATTTGGAAAGAATTTTCCCAAATTGTTTGCCGACGCGCATCCGCTCCACACGCTAGCAACACCCAATGCTCTCAATCTGAAAAAAACGATCTTGACCCTGAACGATGATTGGCCTATCTTCCGCCCCACGATCAATTTGATCGTGGTGAGTTTATCAAGCAGTCCACGTGGAGGTGTCTGCACTGGAGCGAGTGATTTCGGTCGCTCGTCTCTGCGGACCGCGAGGCGAAACGTTGGCACGGATGCCAACGTCCGCTTCGAAAAAGACCGCGCGGCGCACTTATGATCGAGGATTGACGGTGCGTGCAGGAAGCGCGGAACGTCAGACCGTCCAATCGCTCCCGGAAAAAGTGGTGTCCTTTGCCCCCCCTAGGACCCATTCGATCCGGGGGCCTTTTTTTTGCCTCCTCCGCGAAATCTGGTTCGCGTAGTGCGAAACTTGTTTCGCGCTACGGTGCTCGCTCAGATACCGAAAGTGCGATCCAGATCGCGGATATAGTCCAGGGCTTCGTCGATGTCGGGGACCTCTACGCCACAGGCTCGCCCTTCGCGGTCGCAACGGCCAAGGATCAGCAGTTCTTCGTAACTTTCGTTTTCCTGCAGGCGGCGTTTGGCTCGCGCCCCCAGAGTCCCCGAATAAAGGGCATGCGCTTCCATGTGGTGCTTGATCAGCCATGCAGTTCGCTGCGTGATGAACTCACCCAGCGCCTCCAGTCCCGCTTCCACATGCTGCCGGGGCTCGATCGCCTTGCCAACATCGTGCAGCAGCGCCGCGAGCAGCAGTTCCTCGTCGTACGGCACCTGTTCGCGCGCCAACTCGAACACTTGCAGAGAATGGTACAGCGCGTCACCCTCGGGATGATAACGCGGATCCTGCTTGACGTTCTCCAAAGGAAGAAGCAACGACTCGTAGACGCGAAAGCGGTCGACCTGCTCTTCGGCGTCACGCAGGCTGGCGTCCAGATCGAGATCGGGGTATTCGCTCGCCAGGCGCTGCTCGAGCTGTGCGATCGACGCCGATTCGATCGCCTTACCGGTAATCGAACTGCGAAACGCATAACCGATCCAGCTTGTCGCGTAGACGGTCAACTCGATCGGGAAACGGTCGCGAAGGTGGATATGCGTGTATATCCGTTCCTCACCTTGCTTGCGGACCCGCTTGTGCTCGACCTCGTGCACCAGCCCCTCCTCCTCCAACGCCGTACGAATCGCTTCCACACTGTCGCAGAACAGATGCAGGTCGATGTCGGAGCCTTGGCGAATATGCCCGGTGAGAACGCTCCCGATAAGACGGGGTCGGAAGCGACGCAGCAGTCGCATCACGCGCAGGGCGTCCAGTCGCATGTCGAGCAAATCCCTGGTGCGCTGTTCGCCTTCGTGAAGTCGCGCCAGCATCTGAATCTCGTCGCGGATTTCCGCGTTCGTGGGGAGATCGGCCGGTTTGACCCATCCTTGGCAGATACGCCTCGCGGCCTTCAGTTTGGCTCGATAATACTCCGACTCCTGTCGGCTGTACATCAAACGAGCGGCCTCGTAAGTAATCTGACGCCGCAGTTTCGTACCGGTCATGATTGTGCGCCGGGAATGCCCGATCGGCGCGAAGGGCAATGCAAGTAAGAGCCACCAAAATCGTGGCGTCGACGTTGGATGCGTTGCCGCAAGTATAGGCGCGCGGTCATCCCAGGGCAACCTTGCACCAGCCGACGACCGGATCTCGGGATGCCGGCCTCGCCGCTTCAGCGCCGCGTCCACTGCGTGTAGTTGCGCGACGTGCCGAAATGACGCGACCAATGGTGGCGCGGGCTCACACCGAACCAGCCGTAGGAATAGCTCTGCGCGTGCACCTCTTGAGCCTGCCCGGGATAGTACCCGTGTGTCGCCTTAAAAGAAGCACTTGATTTTGGTGTCCGCAGAATCAAGTAGCTGGGATAATCGCCCCCGCGGAGCGGTGCGTTACCTGCCATCGCAAAAAGGATCAAGGCCGCCAGAATAAGCGTTCGCACTTTGCGCCCTCCCCCGGGATTACCGCGTGCCGTTCGGGACTCGCGGCCAGCCTTCAAGCTAACTCGGCATCCCGCGAAGGCCGACTCCACTTCCCCCAAGCCAAATTGCACCGAAGCGGAAATGCCCCGTGATGCTGACACGCTGTTTGGGACGTTAAGGCATCGGCGTAGTGAGACTGGAGAAGTTGCGGGACTGGGCGCGCAATCAAGCCGCGGAACCGCTCGAAGCGACTATTCGTGTTTCGGCGGACTGGAAGTCCGCCCTACATTTTTGGATTGGCCAGAGCGCTAGGGCGGGGAATTGGAAGAAAGAGCATCCGCAAGGAACTGAGCCTGACTCGGCACCAGTTGTTCCAGCGCAAGGCGGTCGATCACGGTGCTGCGATCAAAAACCGCAGACAGCCTTCTCGCGGTCAGGCCGTCGGACTCGGTGGTCGCGTCGCTGGTGAAGCTGGCGCCGAACAGCGACGCTCCGCCCAGATTGCTGCCGCGCAAGTCGGCGCCGGAAAAATCGCACCCCTCGAGGTCCGCGTGGTCGAAAACCGCCTCGCGCAGGTCAGCGCCGGCAAATCGCGTGTTCGTCAGATTAGCACGTGAGAAATCAGCGCCGCGCAGGCTACAGTCCCGGAAATCGGCGTTACGCAACACAGCGTCCACGCATCGTAACCCGTCCAGCTTGTGCGAACGCAGTTCCAGACTGAGCAGATTCTGGCCCGAAAAATCGAGTCCGGCGAGGAGTTCCCGCAGGCGATGTCGCGGGATCGACGAAACGATGTAGCGCTGTTCGCGCCATGGGTCGGCTTCATTGTGGTAGCCGCACTCCGCTTCCCAATAGCCAAGCCGGTCCTGGCTCAATACGTCGATTTGCTCCAGCCATTTCAGACTCTTGTAGAAGTATTTGCCGGGCACGATCACACGGATCGGGCCGCCGTGTTCGATACCGATCGGCTGACCGTCGTGCTCCAGGGCGACCAGCGTCCGCAACTGAACTGCCTCGTCCAGCCGCAGCGACGTACTGT
Organism: Planctomycetota bacterium; assembly: GCA_016872775.1. GTDB lineage: Bacteria > Planctomycetota > Planctomycetia > Pirellulales > Pirellulaceae > VGZA01. Next base: position 22,538 of record VGZA01000022.1, read on the forward strand.
GGCTCCGTTCGCTTCGCGCTACCAGCGACAGGAATGCCGCTTCCGCGGGAAGCGGTCCGACCTCGTCCAGCAACTCCTGGAGCGGAATCCCGCGGAAACGCATCTGCAACCGCGACCAGCGCGTCACGCAGTGGATGTCGACTATCATCTCGGTCTGGTGACGATTGCGCAGCGCTTCCAGCGTCCATTCGCGCGGTCGATCCACAAGTCCGAAAATCCGCAGCTGCCACGGCCGCTCGGACTCGCGAGGAACTCGTTCACCGACCAATGGCCACTTTCCCGGCGCGGCAAGCTGCTGTCCCGGAGGCAATCCCATTGCATTCATCGAGCATTCCAAGGGCGGTTGAAGTCGTGGACACGATTGGACTACGATACGAGATGAACTAGGATACTCGATGCTGTCGCATCCGTCCTCCTCGACCGTTCCTGAATCCCGGGAAACAACCTGGCATGGCCGCTGTTCAATTGAGCTGTCCCTGGTGCGCCGGGTTGTTGGAAGTGGACGCCAGCGCAAGCGGCCTGCAGGTTGCATGCCCCAACTGCTGCGGCGTGATTACCGTTCCCGATCTCAGCGGCGTGGTCGCTGAGGACAGCGGTCCGGTCGATGAACCTTCGGCGCCGTCCCCGACCTCGTCGATCATGGTCGACCTGGGGTGCCCTCATTGCGCAGGCATTTTCAAGGTCACGGACTCCATGGAAGGTCAGCAGGTCGCCTGCCCCCATTGCCAGGGCATCGTGACTGTACCGATGTTGACACAAGCGGCGGTACCCGAGGTCATCGAAGCCGCGCACGAGGAGTTGCCGCCGGCGGTCACGTCGAATTTGGCTCCCCTGCCCCAGGCTCCGGTCGTCCCGGAGCAACCGACGCCATTTCCCACGCAGCCGACGCCGCCCCTGTCGCCGCCCCTGTCGCCGCCGTACCAGCCATCGGCCGGGGTGCCCGACTCCCACTCGACCGCGCTCGACCGCCCCGCCGCGGTCGTCATCCCCACCGAGGATGGCGGATATGTCGCGTTGCGCGACCCGGTCAAGACGATTGGCCGCCCAGGTCAAGAGATTGAATTGCGGCAACTGAGCCCCGAGGAAAAACGGCAGCGGCGTCGGATCACAAACATCATCGTGATCACGGCCTGCATGTTGATTCTGCTCATCACCTTTGTGGTACTCAAGTCACGGTAAGCTCGCCTGGGCAGGCTTCGAGCGCTTCCGCAGGACGGCGAACCGATTCGCATGCACAATCGACCCCGCTATCGGCCCGATGGGGAGATTACGCCGGGCGCGAACCCGACGCGAGCGTCGCTTCCAATGCGTCGCCATCAATTCGTGCGATTGGCTGCTGATCGGAAATGCGTTGCGCCGCCGCGAGATCTTTGAATCCCGTCCCTGTCAGAATACAGACGGCCCGTTGGTCGTTGGTGACGAGCCCCTGGCGCGCGGCATCGATAGCGCCGGCCACGGAAACGGCGGCGGCCGGTTCGCAGAAGATGCCCTCGTGCCGGGCAAGATCGGCTTGAACCTGCCAGGCCTGTTCGTCACTCACCGCCACTCCGATACCGCCACTCGCTCGGCACGCGCTGATGGTCGCATCGCCATCGATGACGTTGGCCACCTGCAGGCCGCTGATTTGAGTGGAACAGGTGACGGAGCGCGCCTGAGGCTGGCCGGTGGTGAGCGGTGTCGAGATCGTGTCATTGCCGATCGGCTGAACCACATGCACCGACGTGGGAACGCGGTAATCGGCATGCCGGCGCAGGATCTCAAAGCCGCGAGCGACCGCGAGCGCCAATCCGCCACCTCCAGCAGGCACGAAGACGTGTCGCGGTACCGCGTCCGCCAATTCAAAACCCAGGGTCATCACACCCGACATTCCGCTCGGGCTGTAGCGGAACGCGCTGATCTGCAACGCAAACGGGGGCCGTTCCGCCCAGGCGCACAGCAGGCGGAACACTCGATCGGTCGTGGCGGCGTCGACTCCAAACCCACGGACGACAATCAGTCTCGCGCCGTGCAACATCATTTGCCGCAGTTTTTCCGCAGGCGCTGTTTCGACGATGGCGATCGTGCAGTCCATTCCCGCGGCCGCACAATATGCCGCCAGCGCGGCGCCGGTATTGCCGCTGGAGGTCGCCAGGCAATGCGAGCGGCCGTCCGCAGCCATTCGGGAAATCGCCGCCGCCGCAAAGCGGTCCTTATAGGAGCCGCTGGGGTTAGCGCTCTCTAGTTTGAACCAGAGGTCATTCAGCCCGTGGCGAGGGCCGATCCAGCGCGAACGGACGAGCGGCGTGTGACCTTCGCCCAAACTGATCCGATGTCCAGGGTCGATCGGATCCAGCCACTGCGACCATTTCCAGATGCTCATGCGACACGCGAATCCAGATCGATGATTACCGCCAGGCTGTCGCCGGCGCGCACCGTTCGAAATGTGTGCAGAACGATCACCACGCCCGCCTGGGACGCGCGCACGTCGACCGCGTTGTCACCGAGCGGGTCGGTCACCGTCCCCAACAGATCCCCAATTCGCACGCAGTTCCCAAGGCACACCGCCGGCTCAAAGAAGCCGGTGGCCGGGGACGGATTGCAGATCTGCATGTGGCCGGCACCGGGACGTGTTTCCTCGACGATGTAACACAAGTTGGATTCTGGAATCGGTCGATCGAGCATTCCCAATTCACGCATCACGTTTAAGCAGCCATCCACGTAGGCTGCGACACCTTCCTCGCTGCAACCACCTCCGCCGAGGTACTCGCAGTAGATCGCCGGCACACGAGCATCGCGAGCGACCGAAAGCGAACGGCCTTCCAGTTTCGCATCGCTGCCCCAGACCAGAGGCAGATTGAACGCGCGAGCCATCCGCCGCTGCAGTTCGAGAACCGACGTGTCGGGATGCAGCATATATCCCGCCAGCGGCCAGACCGTCAAGCGCGTTCCGCCGGTATGCAGATCGATATAGAAGTCGCTGTCGCGAATCGCCGCTGCCAGCGCGAACGCCGTCCGCTCCGTCACGGAGCCGTCCTCGCGGCCGGGACAGGTTCGCGCCAGATCCAGGCCATCCTCGGCGGCCCGGGTACCCAGCAGAAATGCCGCTTCGTTGACCACCGGGATCAGCGACAGGCGACCGCGCAGTTCGCGCGGCGCCAGTGGTGCGATCCTTTCGAACAGCCGGCGAATCGCCGCCATCGGTTCAAATTCATCACCATGAACTCCGCCGGTGATCAACAGCCGCGGTCCCGAACGATCGCCGCAAAGCACTCTGGATTGCAATTCGATCATGTTCCCCCCGCCGCCTGCCGCCGCAACCGCCGCTCGGCGCCGTCGCGAATCTGGGCCATGACGTCTAACCCAACCCGCCGACTCCAGGCCTCCATCAGGCAACGGTACATCGGCCCGGGCCTGCCGGAACCGATCGGTACTCCGTTAATCCGTGTCACCGGAAGCAGACAATAGGGTGTACTGGCGAGATAGGCTTCCTCGGCGTTCATCACGCAGTGGGCCTGCATGTCACGTTCCTGGAACGGAATGCCAAGTTCCGACGCGATCTCGCGCGTCACCGCGCGGCTCACGCCCGGCAGGATATTCCGCGGGCCCGGTGACAACAGACTGCCTCGTTCCAATGCCAGGAAGTTCGCACCGCTGGTCTCAGTGATATTGCCGTCCAGGTCGAGCAGCAGTGCGACCGCCTGAGGGTCGGCCAGACGAGCCTCCTGGTCGGCAAGATAATAGTGCATTCGGCTGCGGTACTTCATCTTCGGGTCACAGCATTGCGGCGGAACGTGTCGTGTCGAAGGCGTCACGACGTGCACTCCTTCGCTCAATCGGGCGCTCCAGAGTTCCCACGGCAACGGGAATGTATGCGCACAAACCGTCGGCGTGGTCCGCGCTGCCCCACCGGCACTTCCCGCATAGGTCGCGTACTCTCCGGCCGTGACGAAGTGAATCAGACCGAGTTCGTCGTCCATGTCGAGCGATCCCAGGTTGCGTTCAACGAGTTCGCGTGAGATGCGCTGCAGTTGCTCCTCCGTCATGCCGATGTCAAAGCGGACGTAGCGCAGCGAGCGGAACAGACGCCGGATATGCTCCTCCAGTCGAAACGGAGTGTGCCGGAAAGTACGCGTCATTTCCGTCACCGTCGCACCCAACACGATGCCGGAATCGTAGATATTCAGCTTGGCCTGCGACGCGGGAACAAAGGTCCCGTTCAAATAGACAGTTGGTTCGCTCAAGCGATTAACTCCCGAGGAAACTGGCTGAGACGCCGGACTCCCGTCTCCGTGACCAGATAATCGTCTTCGACACGAATCCCGGCGCGCAGGGAATCCCAGTAGACTCCCGGCTCGGCGGTAAACAGTTCGCCCGCCTGGAACTGGTCGTCCCAGTGCGGATTCAAATGGGGCGCTTCATGCGGGAACAGGCCGATGCCATGCCCCAGATGATGAAAGAACGCTCCCGGCCGGACCGTATCGAGCATCGCCTGCGCGCGATGAAACACCGCACGACAAGATACACCCGGTCGCACTTCCTCTTCAATCATCCTCAGCACGTCCACGACGGCATGCCAGGCGCCGGTTTGTTCGGCGGTCGCTGTTCCGCCCACGACCAGCGTGCGGCAGTTGTCCGCGTAGTAGCCACGGTAGCTGACTCCCAGATCCAGCACGAATAACTCGCCGCGCTCCGCGACGCGGTCGCGCGGCGGACCCCCAGGACTCGCCGCTTGAAAATCGTTTCCGAAATCGAGAATCGGCTCGCCGGCCGCCAATACCGCCTCGCGGAATAATGTCCCGTAGACGTCGAGTTCGTTGATGCCTGGACGAACGATCTCGCGCGCTCGCGCATACATCCGGCCGGTACATGCGATCGCCGCTTCGATCAGTGCCAGTTCGTCCGGATCTTTGCGCCGCCGCGCCTGCCATAATGCTGGTTCCACGTCCACCCATTCAACGCTCCGGCCCTTGGCCACTGCTCGTCGAACCGATTCACCGATCGCCGAATACTCCATTCCGATCCGCGTCGAATCGACAACCGTGGTCGAATCCGCCAGTACCGTCGCCGCGGCATGATGCTGGTCCTGGCGCAACGTGGAATGAAACTGCGCGGGAAACGTGACAATCTCATCCGCCACTGCCTGATCGGGTGCGGCGTTGGGAGCGATCAACAATCCCTTTCCCGTCCGATCGAGATGGAACATCGCCACCATCAACCGATGGGGGCGAAATCCGGTCAGGTACTGCACATGTTCCGGGCGCGTTACGACCATGCGGTCGACTTGCTCCTGGTCCATCCATGAGGCTAACCGCGTCTGCCGGCGTCGTGAGAATTCAGGTTGCAAACCGGGGGATACCATGGTGGGTCCGTCTTCGCGAATCGAACGGTTGCGGATGCGCCGGTGCCGGTGCCGGGCAATCCCTCCCGTCTACAACAGTTCGGGCAACGATTCGCCCGTGGTTAACGGCATCGGGCGCCCATCGACTGTCTGGTAACTGACGCTGTCCGGTGCGTAACCCAGCGCAGCAAATACCGTTGCATGGATGTCGGCGGGAGTAACCGGGCGGAGCCTGGGATAGGCGCCGATCCGGTCGGATTCGCCAACGACCTGGCCGCCTCGAATCCCGCCGCCTGCCAAGACCACCGAATAGCAGTCCGGCCAATGGTCGCGTCCCGAGTCCTTGTTGATTCGGGGGGTCCGGCCAAAATCGCCCATCCAGATCACGAGCGTCGAATCGAGCAATCCACGCTCCGCCAGATCATCCAGCAACGCAACATACGCCTGCTGCATTGGCGGCACCAGCCGGTTTCGCAAGCGATTAAAGTTATCGGCATGCGTGTCCCAGATAATGCTGGGACCGTTGACGGTGGAGACAAACCGGGTGCCTGCCTCGACCAGTCTCCGCGCGAGCAAATGGGATTGCCCCCAGGAGTTACGACCGTAGCGGTCACGAACAGAATCCGGCTCGCGCGACAAATCGAACGCCCGCGCCGCGTCGCCCGTCGCGACCATGCGAGTGGCTCGATCCAACTGCGCGTCAAGCGCTTCCGCCGCCAAAGTCGTGGTGGTGCCTGGAGAACGGTCGAACCGGCGCAGAAGCCCGCGCCGCTCTTCGAGTCGCTCGGCGGACAATTCCGGCAGAAGCGTCAAATTGCGTACCCGAAAATCGGCGGCATTCGGATCGGCGTTCAGCACGAATGGATCGTGAGCGACTCCCAGGCACCCGCCAAACTGGCCAGGGGTAATGTAGACGGTGCTGTCACAATGCGGCGAAGGGGTGATCACATACGGCGGGACAGTGCCGCTGTAACCGTCGCGTCGCGCCAGCCAGCCGATCAACGTCCCAAAACTGGGAATGTCGGTCGGGCTGGAATTAATCAGGGTACTGTCCTCGCGGTACGGCCGGCCGACAATCGACCAGTGCATTCCGGAATTATGCCCCCCATGCCGATGATGTACGGTTCGCACCACGGCGAGTCGATCGATCCGCGCGGCCAGATCCGGGATCAGTTCACTGACGAACAGACCCGGGATTCGCGTATCAATCGGACGGAAGATTCCGCGCACGTCGTCCGGCGCGTGCGGTTTCGGATCCCATAGGTCGAGGTGACTGGGCGCGCCACAGTTGAAGATCATGATGACCGATCGCGCTTTTGCGGGCGCCGGCCGCACGCCCTGAATCGCCGCGAACGCGCGCTGCCAACCCCCGAACGCGCCTCCGGCCGCGATCCCGGACGCCAGCATGAATCCACGGCGCGTCGCGGCGTTGTCGGTCGCCGCTCGTGTCGCCGCCGCAACTTCATGATTCACGTTCATGCGGAATCTCCCCCGCGGCGATGGGGCCCGGCCTCAATCGCGTGGCGCAGGCTCTGGACGGACGAGGGTGCGTGGAGGGTGAACGGATGCGCGCGGCACACTCCCGTGCGCGGTTACGACGTCTATACTACCCCGTCCAGAGCCTCGATCCAATACACGAATCGAAGGCCCAGTCGCGAGCTATCCGCCATCCCGGGCATCGGGCATGGACCGGTTGCCGTTCAACCACCAAACCCGTTGCGCATCTCAAACAGCCGGCCCTGCAAAGAACCGACAACCTTGCCGCCCTTTTCCTGGCTCGCTGACTTCAGTTCGGCTTTGCCGATGAATGATTTCATCGCCGCGCCGAACATGAATCCTTCGCCTTCTACCATCATGCCCTGGACGTTGATCGAGTCGGCCGGTTCGGTGGAGCCAAACTGGTCGGCGGCAAAGAAGACCGTCAGCGTGATCTTTTTCTGATCGGACTCCCGCTCGCCAACCAGCGCGATGGTCGGTGGCGGCACCTGTGGACGGCCACCGCGATTGCCGCCGAAGGCGGGAAAGCGGGACGGCCCGGCCGTGGCCACGACCTTCTTGAACTTGACTTTCTCGCCATTCAGCACGATATCGACCGTCGCCTGTTCGCTTTCGGCGGGCTGATCGCCACTTGCTGTCCAATCGGTCGAGAACGTTGCCGACGCCTGACCCGCTTCCCGCATATAAAATGGCTTGGCAGGCGGTGTCGTGATATGCACCGGCCCGTCTTTGATCTCGTCCATGATCTCTTGTCGCCGCTCGCGGATGTACTTGCGGGTTGCTTCCGCAGCTTCCTCAATATTACCTTGGGCTTCGTGCAGTTGCCCTTTGGCGAGTGTCTCGATCCGATCCACGTCAGCGATCAGCTTTTCCTCGTTCCAGACGGTCTCCAGCAGTTTCAACATCGTCGCCTGATACCGGTCCCGCATCGCGGGAATCTGATTCAGGCGGTAGGCCAGAATCCCCTTCGCGAAGACCGATTTTGCCGGCATCCCGTCCCTCCGGGAAAAGAATACCGGCGGCGCCAGTGTCACGTCCGCACCCCAAGGGATGAAATGGAACTTTCCGTCCTTGGGATTCTTGTACAAATAGTAATTGTTCTGGTTCGATGCATAGCCGTCCCAGAAAGCGATCAACGATTCCAATGCCCAATACCGGATAAACTCGTCCAGGTCGAACCGCTTTTCCAATTCGGTGAGAAACTCGGGCGCATCGGGCTTGTCAAGAATCTCCGCCAGACGCCGCAGATCGCCGCGGTCGGTGTTCTTATTGTTGGTCTTGATATTAAATCGATCGACCCGATCATGGATAAAGTCGGTGGGAAAAACGCCTTCGTACAGATCGCCTGTATCGTTGCCAAACTGCCGGCGCAAATAGCGCTCGTCGATCGATTCGACGTGCGTGTAAACGCCCAGCAACTTGCCGTTCACCGTGACTTTGGCCATTGAGCTGCGCGGCGCGGGCAACCCGGCCTCGCGGAACAAACGGTAGGCGATGAACTGGCTGGCGCAACTGCGATCCTGTTTGTTGTTGTTAAACGTCAGCCGGTCGTATGCGGCGACCAACCGGTTCGAGTCGGGATGTTCGATTCGCACCTTCAAGGAAGGCCGTTCGGTATCGGTCGAACCGAAGAACCCTTTCTTGCGAATATCGACATGAGGCAACCGCCGTCCGTTGAGTTCCAAGTCGGCGGGGAAAAATGTATAGACTCTCGAAAACGAACCTTTGCTGAACGCCGAGACAAAATCGAGCGTCTGCCCGGAAAGCTTCTTCCAGTCCTTCTCGGCAATCGTAATTCGGATATCCAGCAACTCGTCGGCGGAGAACAACTGCTCCGCGGTCAGCGGCGTCGTCTCCTGTCCGTTCAGCGGCAGAGTCGCAATTCGGATAAGAAAACAGATGGCGATCAACGCCGAGACCGAGCAACGAATCCGCGAAGGCATGAACAGTCATCCTTGGATGAGGGGACCAGCGAAAGAACGGCGGCGCGTCGCACCGTTCGACAGGCTGTTAGTGTAGCTGTCCTTGGCGCACCCGCAATCGGCGTCCGCCATGAAGCGTTCGCGTTCAGGACCGCTCAGGGTCGCTGGAGGTGTCCGTCGGTCGACGCCGCGATTCCTCCTCCACTTCCACAGTGTACTGGATCGAAGGGCGCGCAATCCGGTCGATCTCCATCAACAGGCTGGCCGGTCCGGACCCACCTCCCGCGGGTCGCTGACGGTAGTAAATGTAACCCTGGTTTTCAAGCATCACGAGGAAGCGATGAATCCCCCATCCGACGCAAAGCAACAGTGCCAGGACCGTCAGGCCGCCCAACAGCCACAGGCCAGCCCGAAGCAACTCGCCTCCAGCCAACAGCACCATGCCTCGTCCCATGGAACCCCCTCCCGTCTTGAATCGAGTTCCCTCGCGATCGGCGGACCGCCTATTTCAGTAACATACCCGCATAGCCGACGACACGATCGGTGTCGCCGGTGACGTCGGCGCTGGTCGCATAACCGACGCGCCGGCAGGTTTTCAGTCTACCAAGTTGTCGCAAGGTTTCCATCACGATCACCGCCGGAAGCAAGCCGCACATGCTGATGTTGTGCCTGGTCACAACGTCGAACAGTTCCTCGGGGCGGAGCGATTCCATGGCCCGCAATGCGATTTCGTCCAGTCGACGGTTTTCGCTGTCGGTGGCGAAGTGGTTCATGTCGCTGGAGATTACCAGCAACGGTTGTTGCGGAAGCGTCCGCAGCAGGCGTGCCAGGCCGGTGGCAAACTGTCTGCAGCTTTCGAGACTTCCGCCTCCGATCGCGATACCGACGACTTTTGTGCCGGGCGCCAATCGCGCGATCCATGGCAATTCCAGTTCAATGCCATGTTCCTGTTGGTGGGCGGCGGAGTCGAGTTCAAGTCCTGGGATTGCGGCGGCGAGTTGTTCGGCCAGTCCGTGATCGGAGGGTACGTCCGCGCCCGGAATCTGCCAGATTTCGTGCGGTGCGACGGCCCATTCCACTCCCAAGCGAGTATGTTTCGGACTGAGGATCAGGACGGTCCCGGGAATTTGCACTTGCTGGAAGACGGTGGCCGCCAGCTTGCCTGAGTATCGCAGTCCTGCGTGCGGTACCATGATCGCCGGCCATTGCTCCGGTGGCGGCGGCGCTGGGTCGAGCAACTCGTCGAGCATATTCTGGAGTGCGCCGGTTTGCGCCGGATAGAACGTCCCTGCCACCGCCGGCGGACGTATTCTTGGTCCTGTCACGGCGCGTGGCGCGGTGGAAATCCGTAATGGCGTATGCACTGTTTGCGCCGCCAGACTGACGACACTGGCATTCTCTGGATGCGACACCTTGCAGTCCTCGACAGCAATTCGAAACAACTGCTCGGCGGACTGTGCCGGGTCGACAGCCCAGGCGGAACGGCCTCGATCCATCACCAGAATCGCGCGGCGGGCCGTATCGACGCCGCGCAGATCGGGGTCGGTAACCGTGCCGTGCATCGCCGAGTCCTGCAGCACCGCCAGATTGAGTTCCAGGTTTTCGCGCCGAGCGACTACCGCGGGCGGCAGCGCGCGGGCCAGGCCTTCACATAATTGAAACGCCGTCGTCTGCAGAGGTAACCCCGGACGCAGGCTCAGTTGCGCCACATGCAACCAGTCACTCTGCGGATCGACCCGCGCCGACAACGACACGCCCTGCACCGTTCCGTCCGGGACACCAAACAGGTAGTAACTGGGCGTGGCCCCGGCCAGAAGGGCCAGCAGATTCGACCGGCAGTGCCTTTCCAACGCCTGCAATTCCTCGTCCGACATCGATGCGGTCGAGCGCGCGGCATCGTCGGAGGCGAGCACGCCCGAATCAAAGGGCCCGCCAAAGGCAACCGACTCAAAGGTCAATATCTGCGTGTCATCCTCCTCCCATGCGGTTGTGGGCAGACCGGCCTTCTTGCACACCTGCCGCAGAAATGTCTCGGCATCCCATTGCTGTTCGATCGCCACGCTCGGCAACAACAGACCTCCGGCATCGCCACGTCGGATCTGCAGACCATGGCGTCCCGGTACCACTTCCGCGATGCGCTGCCGTCCGCGGGCCCGCATCGGTTCGAAACCGTAGAGCAGCGAGACATCGAGATCGAGAAAGGGCAGTTCCGTCAGTGAGATCGGCGGCAATCGAACATCTTCGGTGGCGGTGCGATGGGCCGACTGCCGCAGGGCGTCAAGCAGCGGCATCGGTTTGCCGAGCGTTCCGCAGCACGCCCGCAAATGGCCCCGCCGCTTCAATGTCACAAACGCTCCCATGACCGTGAAACCGGCGGCACCACTCAACGTGGGATCGGCCAGCCGTACCGGCCGCGCACAGATCGGCGCCGCGACCAGTTCATTGGCGGCCCGTTGAATCGCCTGCTGTTGGCTCGAGGTCAGTTCCGGACGTTCGCGCAGCGGACTCGGCGCGGGGGCGGCGGGATTCATGGAGCTTCCTTTGAGCGTGGGTGTGGCTGCGGATGGTGCGTTATAAGATGGAACGGTTTGTAATACGACCAGTGGACGGGACTTGGCATAGTTCGCGATGCGAATCGGCTGACGCTTGCGCCCCCAGTCACCCGGCCGTTCGGCAAAGTGACCGGCCACAGGTACTCCGCAGTGACCGCATGCGCCTTGCCGGATCTTGTACTCACCCAGCGCATACCAGTTGCGTTCGATCAACAACCCGCCACAGGCGTGGCAGTAGGTACTCTGATGCCGCACGTCGTTCACATTGCCGACATAGACGTAACGCAAGCCGACCTGCCGCGCGATTTCATGAGCCGTCAACAGCGTCTCCAGCGGCGTGTTCGGCAGATCCTGCATGCGATAGTCGGGATGGAACGCCGAAAAATGTACGGGAACGTCGTCACCGACGTGCGTCAATATCCAGTCGCACATCCGCCGCAGATCGTCAGGATTGTCGTTCGTCTGGGGAATGACCAGGTTCGTGATCTCGAACCAGACCGCGGTCTCGCGCTTCAGCCATTCCAGCGTCTCCAGGACAGGCTGCAGGTGCGAATAGGTCACACGATAGTAAAATTCCTCGGTGAAGCCCTTCAAGTCGACATTCGCCGCGTCGATCGGTTCGTAGAACGACGCCCGCGCCGACGGCGAAATGTAGCCAGCTGTCACGGCGACGTTCTTAACGCCCACTGCCCGGCAGGCTCGCGCCGTATCGATCGCGTACTCGGCCCAGATCACCGGATCGTTGTAGGTATAAGCCACGCTGCGGCAGCCGTGGTCCAGCGCCGCCTGCGCCACGGCGTCGGGCATCGCCAATTCGCTTAACCGCTCGACCTCGCGCGATTTGGAAATATCCCAGTTCTGGCAGAATTTGCAGCCGAGATTGCAGCCCGCCGTTCCAAACGACAGGACACTCGAGCCCGGATAAAAGTGATTCAACGGTTTTTTTTCGATCGGATCGATGCAGAACCCGGTGCTGCGGCCATAGGTGGTTAAGACCATCTCTCCGTCAACATTCTGCCTCACAAAACAGAAGCCGCGGTCACCCGCCTTCAATGCGCACTCGCGGGGACAAAGATCACAGATGATCCGTCCCGATTCCGGATCATCGTGCCACCAACCCCCACGCCACGTTCCATCGGAACGCAGGCCATCTTGCGGCGGATTGAGAACAGTGCGTGACATGTTGACGTTGTTGAATCAACGGGTGTTGTCGGCTGCGGTGTCGGGGACATGCTTTGCGCCGAGTCGGCACGGTAACGCGCAGGTCGCCCGGGGCTGGAATCCAAGTCATCCTTGGGGTGGATTGTCCGGTGGAGAATCGGGGGGTGTATGGGGAGGCAGGTTCGGCGGACCCTGATCGGTAGACGGATTCGCCGGCGGGCGCAGCCGATTCTGAAACTGCTGGAAGGTCCCCTGCAACGACTCCAGCAAACGCGGGACCTGGGGCGACGATAAGAACACGCGGCACGATACCGCGGAATGAGGGAAAAGATTCGTAAGGAAATCGAGTTTGAACTCGGATGGTGTATGCCCAATCATGACGCCGTTGGCGTAAGCGCCACTGAGCAAACTGTCCGGCATCTTCAATTCGTCGTAGATCTCCTGCGCGGTCGGCTGACGTTGACCAGGCGCTCCACGGGGCAGTTCCGGCGGTGAGCCGAACCGCTGCGCGTACATATCCAGATTCGTGCGCAATGCCTGAATGAACTGCGGCAAGACCGCGTGCGGCATCACGACGCGCGCCGCCACCTGCGGAGGATGTCCAATATTCTGTACAAAGTCCAGGATGAACTCGTTGGGACCGGTCATCACGATCACGCCGGTACTGAACGCGCCCCGACTGACCCCTTCGGGAACCCTGGCCGTCAAATGCTGGACCCGTACCTGTTCACTCTGGTGACCGCCCTCGCCCGATGGGGGAACTTCGGGATGACTCATGACTTGTTTCGCTTTCGTTTCGCTTGCGCCTTGCTCGCGTTCTGAACAACTAAATCCATCCTACGCCGGTATTGCGTTCCAGGCCAACGCCCGGCAACTCGGCACCCTGTACCCCGGCATCCTGGCACCCTGGTCCTACGAAATCCGGGGTCCGTCCAATCCGGGGACCAGGCAATCCCCAACCGGGAATACCATTGTGCAATTGTCGCGTCGGAATCGATTCGTGCCAATTCGACAGTGAGCGGTAGAATCGTCATGAACGGAACAGACCGATCCTCATTTCCCCGCACGGAGCGCCAGCAGCACTAGCAGACCGAGTATCACGATTACCGCAATCGTCACCGACCAGTTCAGCCATGCCTGCCCCAGTTTGTGCTGCCGACGCTCGTACGCCTCCCGCTGGCGTCGCTTGTGCTCGATGCTGTCCTTGGCACGCAGGCGGAATTGAAGCTGGCAGGTCGGGCAGAGCGCATCCTGTTCAAGCATCTCTCTCGGCACTTCCAGCTCGTGACCGTTAGGGCATGGGATATGCAACGGTTCGTCCGATTCGGTTGCGAATTCCACCTGGGAGGCCCGCTTTGGCCGGGAACCGCGCGCGGGACTCCATGCGAATTCGGCAGAAGGGGCGTCGGATCGACCTGCGTGCGAGCCTGCCTGGGGCCCGATAACCGGTGCCGGCCCGGGTGCGCTGGCTACCAAGGGGCTGGCCAATGGCGCGGCGGGGACGGGGAGAGTCGGGACCGGTGACGCCACGGGTGCCGGTACCAGAAAAGGCACTCCGCAAATCGGACAGATTGTCGGCTGACCGATCGTCGCTGGATCAGCCTCCAGGAGGTGTCCCTGCGGACAATGAAACTGGTAACCCATGGCGATTACGAATCCGTGATTGCGAGCGGAATGCCGAGCGCGTGGCGGACACTGTATCTAAACAATAGGCTCCATTCCAGTTCGGCAACCCGTTGGCAGTACGTACGCTCGACGGGTTCAGAAGAGCTCCGCTGCGCGGCTGCACAGCGATCGACGAACGCGTGTGGATCCCATGTTGAGGCCTGCAGTTGCCGCCTCCACGATTCCGACAATTCCGACCACTCCTGCGCGATGCGACGGGCCCCGGTCAAAAGCGATTCGAAGATCTCGTGACTGCCAACCTGGTGAAACCAGTATTTCGCATTCCCAAAATCGGGCTCGCGCCGATGCATGATCCCGTGCCAGTAGCTGCCGGTCGCTGTATCGATTTCCTGACTTAATCGATGCGCTTCGTCCAAGTAATCGAACCGGAGCCAGAGGCCGGAGAGGCAACAATTGGCAAAGTCGCGATCTTTGACCAGCGTGTCGGGAAAGACACCGGAAGCCGCGGCTTGCCGAAGTTGGGACAACACCCGGCCATCGGGTTCGCCGCAAACCAAATCGATCCGCAATGGCTGGCTGAAGAGATCTCGAACCGGCTCGGTAAACGGAACGGTCTCCCATCTTTCGTGCGACTGGCTCATACGACGATTTTAACGATCCTATCGCCTTGTCACTACAACCTGGCCTTTACTTCCCCGTGCGGATGGCCGGTGTTACACTTGAGGGATCGCATCGGGCGAACGGCGAAGTCAAATTGCGAACAGGCACGTGGCATTATGACCAACGAACCGACAGCATCTAACCCGGAAGGGGAATCTCCGAAAACCTTGGCGTCCGTAAGCGGAAGCGCTCGTCCTCCGATTACGATCCGGCGACCGGTTCTGGGGGCCCATCGGCGTCATTTCACCAGTTCGCCGGAAGCCGACCAGGAAGTTCCGCCGGCGGCGAAGGCACCTGCCGCGCCGCGCCCATCCCCGACACCCCAGGGTGCATCGACTGCCGATGGGGTGACCAACGAGTCGACGGGGTCTGTTGGTGTGGCCGAGCCCGTGCCCGGCAGCGAGTCGCCGACAACGACCGCGCCCATTGCTAACCCCGCTTTGAGTTCCGCTACTAACCCCGCGGAACGAGCCCCCTTGTCGTCGATCAGCGAGCGGCGCGGCGCGCGGCCGCGAACGGACGCGGGTGGAAAGCGCGAGGCGCGTTCCGAATCGCCGTCAACGGAGTCGCTGCGCGTTAGCCTGCCGCCGAAGCCATCGCGACACGACAAGTTGTCCGACGACCTGCAAATGGAAATGGATGCGGCGTTCGGTGATCGATCGCTGGACGAACTGATCCGTGGCGCGGCACCGGCGGCAATTCCCCAGATCCCGGAACCGGAGTCGCGCCATCGAGCACAGGTCATTCGCGTCTACGGCGACAACGTGTTCTTCTCTCTGACGGGGCGATGCGAAGGCGTCGTTTCCTTGCGGAGTTTCAGCACGCCGCCCAACCCCGGCGACACGTTTGACGTGGTGGTGCGGGGATTCAACCAGGAGGATGGGCTTTGCGATCTGGTCGTGCCGGGAGCTTCGGTCGATGTCTCGGACTGGTCCGATCTTACCGAAGGCGCATTGGTGGAAGCCAAGGTTACCGCCGCCAACAGTGGTGGACTGGAATGCGAAGTGAATCGCATACGCGGCTTCATTCCCGCAAGCCAGACCGGTCTGTACCGGGTGGAGAATCTGGGCGACTTCATCGGTCAGAAGCTGCTCTGTGTCGTCACCGAAGCGAACGCTCAGCGCCGGAACCTGGTCCTCAGCCACCGCGCCGTGCTGGAACGGCAGAAACAGGAATCGCGACAGAGTTTCTATAAGGAACTGGCGGTGGGACAGGTTCGTGAGGGCATTGTCCGCAAGATCCACGACTTCGGTGCCTTCGTCGATCTGGGGGGAGCGGATGGATTGATTCATGTCAGCCAGCTGAGCTGGGAACGGGTAAAGCACCCCAGCGAAGTGGTCCAGGAAGGACAAAAAGTTCAAGTCAAAATTGAGAAGATTGACGCCGACACGGGGCGTATCGGTCTCTCGCTGCGCAGCATGACCGACGATCCGTGGAAAGATGTCGAGCAACGATTTCCGGTCGGCTCGATGGCCCAGGGAACTGTATCGCGAATCGCCAATTTCGGTGCGTTCGTCAAACTGGCGCTAGGAATCGAGGGACTGATCCACGTCACCGAGCTGGCCCACTATCGCGTGACGAACATCGGCAAAGTGGTCCAGGAGGGGCAAGAGGTCAACGTCAAGGTGCTTTCCGTCGACGCCGAATCGCAGCGCATCGGACTGTCGCTGAAAGCCGCAACACCCGCACCTGCCGCCGAGTCGTCTTCGGCGGCCGACGGCAAGGAACCGGAGGTCGAAGAAGCACCTCGCCCCCTGGCGGTTGCCAAGCGATCCGGGCCGCTCAAAGGGGGCGTCGATCGCTCGTCGCGCGGCGAGAACTTCGGTCTGAAATGGTAAACGGCCTGTCCGGCAACTAGCGGGAAATCTCCAGCGTCGACGCAATTGGTTTCCCGTCGCGGATCAGTTTGAGCGGGACTCGGTCTCCTTTTTGCTTTTCCCACAGCGCGTAGGCAATGATCTCGCTCTCCGAAAGCAGGTCGGTGCGCGCATCGAACGCGACCAGCAGATCCCCTTTGCGTACGCCGGCCCGTTGCGCAACGTCATGGGGCGCGTACTCGCCCACATGCTGGACCAACAACGCCATCGAGCCTGCCTTCCGCTCGGGGACAGCCACCTCTTTCTGTTCCTCGCGGAGCGGCACCAGCACCATTCCCCCCAGGGTCGCGCGTCGGAGTTCCCAGCTGCTCGCTCGCCATGAGATATCGCCGGCTCGGCGCCAACCCTTCTCCAGACGCAACGTCAACCGCTGTTCGACGCCGCGGCGAACAACGACCGCTGGCAGCTCGACGCGTTGCGGCACGGCCTGATGCAGTACCCATTGCACATCGGCGATCGACAGCAGCGGCTGGCCGCCCAGCGTCTGCACGACATCGCCGGGCAGGAACCCGGACCGTGCCGCCGCACTGTCGGGCGCGACCTCCCGCACCGTCGCCATTTCATCCGGATCCATGATCAGCCCGATCGATTTGGGATGCGGATACGGAAACAGAATATTCTCGGGCATTTTTTCCGGACCGGCCAGCGCCAGTTCGCGAACCGCGTCTCCGATCTGGTGGCAGTGTATGCAACTCGCGACGACATTCCCTTCGTAGTTCAAAGTCGATTTGTACTTGTCCTTCAAGGAGGGCAACAGTTCGGGGCTCGCGAAGCGAGGAGCCGGTCCCTTCTTGCCTGCCAAAAGCGAGCGGTTGCCGGGATATTCGGCATGCAGGTCGAGCGCGCCGCGCATCGCTTTCGCCAGCCCCTGGATCGAGACGTCGCCGGTCCACTCCGTCGTGTGGGAACGCGTACCGAAGCGGCCGTAGATGTCACCTTGGGGACTCAGGAAGAACACCGCGAACGACTGGTCGGTGTCGAACTGGAACAGGGCCAGATCGAGCCCATTCGTCGAGACAAGCCGCAGTCGCACGAACTGGCTCAGCAACGGTTGGATACGCGGGTCGCGGTCGATCAATTCATCGTCAAGTTTGACGCATTCGACGCACGGCAGGCATCGCAGCACCACGAGCATCGGCTTTGCCGAACTACGGGCTTCCGCGAACGCCGCCGCGGCGTCGTTGTAATGCCAGTAACCTTCCGCCTCGATCCGGCGTTTATCCTCACGGACGCGCTGTTCGCGCGATTGGGCCGCGAGGGTTCCTGCCGCGACGAGTGCGATCATTGCCGCCAGGGTGCACGTAACCGTCCGCGGCACTTTTTCCGCGCGGCATGTCGGTCGGGTTCGGACTTGTTGCCCCACCGCCGTGGTCTCCTGCGTGAATCGGTCACTTTACTGCACCTAACCTACCAAATCGGCGCCGCGCCAACGATCAGCCACCCGTCGACGCAAGCGGGCGGTCGTGGTTCACGATCACGGCGCGCGAAAGATTGGCACTACTCGCAATCAGGAC
Organism: Planctomycetota bacterium; assembly: GCA_016872775.1. GTDB lineage: Bacteria > Planctomycetota > Planctomycetia > Pirellulales > Pirellulaceae > VGZA01. The sequence goes on from VGZA01000022.1 coordinate 40,664, forward strand.
AACGCAAACGGTACCCAGCACGACGTAAATCAGCCACGGAAACCGTTCGGTGAACGGCGGAGGAGGCGGGAGGAACAAGGGATTGCAATTGGAAAGCAGTGGCTCCGCCCCCAGGGCAGGAATCGTCGTGGATCACGGCGGATTCGAGCCGGTTCCATCCGGCTTGTTGCGGCGCGATCGTTGGGTTAAGCTGCCTTTGACCCACCGCATTGGACTGCCTCGACACGCGCCATTCCCGCCACCTCCCTGGTGAATTGACCGCGCAGCAGGAATCGCTTGATGGACGGATCATCGCCTCCCTTCGAAGCTCGGCGATCGCAACGACGCAGTTTTCCTTGCTGCGTTTCCAAGGTGTCGCTGGCCGTTTTGTTTCTAGCCGATCTTTTGCTGGCCGACGGCTGGGTCAAGTCGGGCGACAACCCGGTGTATCGGGAGTCGATTTTCCTGCTGGGTGGGAGGGCCTATCCGATCCGCCTGGAGTTCTCCAAGGCCAAGCAAGGCGTGGACGACTCGGCAAAGAACAAAGACAAGCCGCCGTTGCCGGCTGCAATTCGGCTGGAATGGAAGCCGCCGGGCGCGACGCTCGATTTCATCATTCCCCAAGGCCAGTTGATTCCCAAGGTCGTGCCTGAACAGTTCGCCTTGGGGACGCCGTTCCCACCCGACGATCGAAGCACCGGTTATGAACGCGGTACGGCGGTGTCGAAGGAATGGGAACAGGCGACAACCGCTGCGGCGCTGTCCGTCGCCGATTATCTTTCACAACGTTGGGATGCGATTACCGGGACGAAATCGGATGCTGCCGATCGCACCGAAAGAGCTCGGATGTTCGCGCGGCAGTTCGCGGAACGGGCGGCACGGCGGCCGCTGACGGAGTCTTCGCGCGCGAATCTTGTCGATCGGTATTTTCAAGACGGACTCGATCCCAACCTGTCGGTCAAACGGGTCGTCCTGCTGACACTGAAGTCGCCAAGGTTTTTGTTTCCGGAATTGAACGATGGACGGGAAAATACACGGCGCTCACCGGAGAGATCGCCAGGTTTCAAGGCCCGCTCGATCTGGCTCGATTCGTCGCCGCCAGCGAAGAGGCGCAGGAGTCGCTTGTGGAGCATCTGTTCCAGTATCTCGTAAAACAACCGGTTCAGGCCTACGGAACCGAAACTCTGCGGCAGTTGTATGGTTCATTCCAGGATCGACAGTTCCATATTCGCCAGCTGGCTGTCGAAATCGCTGTACTTGACGCGTTGCGGGCCGATCGAACGCCGGACGATCGCCTGCCGACGCCAACCCGACAGTTTGGCGCCCCGTAATAACGATACCACGACTCGACAGGAAACAAGGGAGCTCCCGATGCGACTTCGACCCTACGTATTTTGTTCCATCCTCGTGTTGCTGGCGGCTTTCGGCACGGCCCTGTCCGCGGCCGATTCGTCGAAGGACTGGCCGTCATTTCGCGGTCCGGACCGCACCGGAGTGGCGCGCGAAACCGGGTTGCTCCGAGCCTGGCCCGAAAACGGACCGCGGTTGGTCTGGCAAGGCGACGGCGCGGGGCGGGGCTACGCAAGCCTCGCAATCGCCGGCGATCGGATCTATACGCTCGGTGACAGTCCGTCCACCGCCGAGGACAAAGACGAGTACCTCAGTGCATTCGATCGCAAGTCGGGGAAACTCCTCTGGCAAACCAAGACCGGGCCGGCCTGGACCTCCGGACAAGAGTCGTGGCAAAGTTCGCGTTCGACACCGACGATTGATGGCCCGCGCGTTTACGTTCTCACTCCGCACGGGGTCCTGGTCTGTTGCGACGCGGCCATCGGTAAGGAATTCTGGAAACGCGATCTCAAGGCGGAATTCGAAGGCCGAAAAGGGGATCCGTGGGGCTACAGCGAGTCGGTATTGGTGGATGGAGACCGCCTGATCTGCACGCCTGGTGGCGAAAAAAACACCATGGTCGCGCTCGACAAGAAAACCGGCGCAACGTTATGGACTGCGGACCGCGCCAACGATCGGGGAGCCGGACACGCCTCGGCTGTCATCGCCACGGTGGGCAAAGACCGAGTCTACGTGCAAGTGACCGCTTCCGGCCCCATGGGGGTGCGGGCCTCCGACGGAAAATTGCTCTGGTTCTACGACATTGAAAAAACAACCGCCGTGATCCCGACGCCGATCGTCCGCGATGACCTGGTCTTTTTTTCCGTGGGTTATGGTCGCGGCGGGGCCTTACTGAAACAGGTTCCATCTGCCGACGGCGGTGTAAAAATTGAGGAAATCTACGGTCTCAATACTGAGTTGAATAACAAGCATGGCGGCGTCATCCTGATCGGAGACCATCTGTACGGCGACTCCAACGATCAGGGGATCCCGTTCTGTGCCGAACTCATGACCGGCAAAGTGGTATGGAAAAAACGGGCCTCGGCAGGCAGCGGCTCGGCGTCCCTCGCCGGTGCTGACGGGATGCTCTTCATCCACTTTGCCAACGGTACGATGGCGCTGGCCGCCGCCGACCCGAGTGAATTCAAGGAATTGAGCACCTTCAAGCTGCCGAAGAACGGCAACCGACCAAGCTGGTCCCATCCGGTGATCGTCGACGGAAAACTGATGTTGCGCGAAGATGACCTGATCCTGTGTTACGATCTCCTCGAATAGTCGATTCGATCGGCACGGCTCAGCCAAAACTGTTCAATACGTCGATCAGCTGCCGCAGTCGGCCAAACGCCCGGCGATTGAAAGCGAACACCAGTCGATTCAGCGAGCCCAGCTCGGGCTCGTCCGCTTCCTCCGGCAAGGGAGCCGACTGCGTGAATTCGCCTTCGCCGAGCATGTCGGCAAATTGCTCATTGATCTGCAGTAACTGCGATCCCGTCAGTTCCCGTTGCAGACGAAATACGAGTCGTTGCTTCACATAACGCATACTGTGGTAGACCGTGAAGAACCGCAGCACTTCCTGCATGGCGTCGCACGCGTTATCGACGATCTTGTACAGGCTCAAGTCCTCGACCGAAATCATCGCGTTTGCCAGAAGCTGATCGACGATGAACTCGTGCAGATGATTCCAGTATCGGCTTCCTTCCGGGTGGATCAGCACGACCGGCACCATGTCGCGTTTGCCGGTCTGCAGCAGTGTAATCACTTCCATCGCTTCGTCGAGCGTCCCGAAGCCGCCCGGAAAACAGACTACGGCATCGCATTCCTTGACGAACATCAATTTGCGGGTGAAAAAGTATTTCATGTGGACCAGTTTGTGGTCCCCGGCGATGATCGAGTTGGCGGCCTGCTCGAAAGGCAGAATGATGTTCAATCCCATCGAGTGGTCGCGTCCCGCGCCGCGATGCCCGGCCTCCATGATGCCGCTCGCGGCACCGGTCACGACCATCCAACCCTGCTGGGCCATCGCCCGACCAAAATCCATCGCCTGGATGTAGGCTGGCTGGTCCGAGGGAGTTCGAGCGGAACCAAACACCGTGACCTTGCGGTGCCGGCGGTAGGGAGAAAACACCTTGAATGCATAACGAAGCTCGCGAAGCGCGCGGCTCAGTATTTTCAAGTCGCCACGGGACGAACCGTCGGCGACCAGCTTGTCGGCGGCCTCCTTGATCTGCTCGATCAGGTCGCTGATCTGCCGGCTCTTGCCAATCGGCATCGGAAGCGGATTCGAGGCGGACAGCGGTGTACTGGCTGGCATCGACTCGGGTTTCGCGTCCATCGTCGGCTCCTCCGGGTGCGCCGAATCAACGATGACTCGGCTTCGTAATCATACGTTGCCACCCGCGGTTCACCAACAGAAAGGGGTTCGGTATCCCGAACCCCCGGCAAAGCTCGTCGGTGCAGATCCGCTAAGCGGACGGACGACGAAAATGTTCGTATGCCAACAACATTTCGTGCAAATCCGTCGAAATCGTAATCTGCTCGTCGGCAAAATCCCGAACCCAGGTCCGGTTGTTGCGAACGGCGTCCAGCAATGGAGTCAGAATCTCGCCGAGCGAAAGCGTTACGTTCCGCTCCATCGGCAACGTCGCAGGTAACTCCGACTCGTTCGGCCCAAAAAAGACGCGCAAACGGGGGTTGATCATTCGATTCCATCCTTGAGGTGCAGAACCATCCCTGTCGACCTGACGGTCGATTTCGTTTCGTATCCCCTTTATCGGCAGGCGACAGCTGCCAACTTTGCTTTTTTTGACGGTGCTAGCACTCCCTCCAAGGACCGCATCCAAGAGGCGGTCCTTTCACTAACAACCCCGTCCGGCCCCCGCTCGCCGCGCGTCTCGCCGAACTTCGGTTTTCACCCTTCACTCTTCTCACTTCCTCCCTGCGGTCGTCAGCGGCCGTTGCAGAGATTACAACTAACGCCATCATGGTGATCAACATGCATCGATGGTGGGGCGCGGGCATACGGCTTGGGATCTGCCTGTGTCTGATTTGCAGCATGCCTCAAAGCCGGGCGATCGCCGAAACTCCGAACCGGCTTGCGCATGGCGGCGGCGATGGAGGCGGCGATGGGGGCGGCCGTCCCGTCGATCTGGAATCACAATTGAAAGCGGAGGGGTTGAAGTCCCTGGCCGAGGCGGCTCTCCAGGAAGGCGATCCGCGTCAAGGAGCGTTGCTTTTTTACCAGCCTCAACTGGGCTGCGCACATTGCCACGATCGGGCTGGCCGGTCGCGCGCGGATTCAGGCGCGGCAAGCCCGGATCGGTTGACGAAGGCCGGACCGGGAATGCAGGCCAGTCTGATCGGGCCCGACCTGACTCGGCCCGACGCACCAGTGACGCGGGAACATCTGATCGAATCGGTGCTCGAACCGTCGCGCAAGATCCGGCGGGACTACGAGTCGTGGCAACTGGTGACGGTCGACGGTCGAACCGTCATGGGTTTCCTTCTCGACGAATCGAAGTCCGCGGGAAAGCTGCGGCTGCGCGACATCGCGGCCGGAGAGGTACTGGAGTTTTCGGCGGAGGAAATCGAGACCCGCAGGAAGCTGGACGTCTCTCTGATGCCGGCTGGGCAAGTCAAACAATTAACGGACCGCAGGGCATTTCTGGACTTGATTGCCTATCTGTACGCGATCGGCACGGAGGGACCAGCTCGAGCCATCGAACTGCGACCGGCCCATTCTCCCTTGGCGGCGGTTGTACCCGAATATGAAAGGCAGGTCGATCATGCCGCATTCCTGCGGGAATGGGACGACCCGTCGCTCGCCGCCGCATCCCTTCAGCAAGGCGAGCGCATTTATCAACGGGTATGCCTGAATTGCCACGGTACGGTCGAGCAGCCCGGCAGCCTGCCAACCTCGCTGCGGTTCTCTTCCGGGAAATTCAAGAACGGTTTCGATCCCTACCGCATCTACCAGACTCTGACGCATGGTTTCGGACTGATGATGCCCCAGACGTGGATGGTACCGCAGCAGAAGTACGCTGTGATTTACTATATTCGCGAGCATTTTCTTCGACCCCACAATGCGTCCGAGTATCTGCGGATCGAGCCTCGCTATGTGGCTTCTTTACCGGCGGGCTCCACCCGTGGCCCCGATCCCGTCAGCATTGAGCCCTGGTCGGCGATGGATTACGGCGCCTTTCTGATCGGAACCTATGAAGCGCCATTACTTCGTCCGGATGTTGTTCCGAATCTCGCTTACAAAGGCATTGCAGTCCGGCTGGATAGCGGTGGTGGCGGTGTCGCGCACGGCCGACACTGGTCGGTTTTTGAGCATGATACGCTGCGTACGGCCGCGGTCTGGTCGGCTGTGGAATCGGACAAGAGTGCGGAATCGAAAAAGAGCACCGAGTCGAAAAACGGCGCTGGATCGAAAAAAGACGCTGGATCGAAAAAGGGCACCGGATCGGAAACGGGCACCAACTTCATTGACTGGCAGGGGATCCAGTTCAACGGAGCTCACCAGGTCCATCCGCGCATTACCGGCCAATTGCAATTCTCGAACCCGATCGGCCCCGGTTGGGCCGATCCCAATACCGATTCCTTCGACGACCCGCGGCTGTTGGGCCGGGACAACCGACGCTACGGTCCGCTGCCTCGGGAATGGGGTCGCTATCTGGGCACGTACTCGTTCGGCGATCAGGTCGTGCTCAACTACCGTGTGGGGACCACGGAGGTGCTCGAGTTACCCGGCGCGATGGCGAATCGGCGCGAGGGGTTCACGCGTCAGTTCGAGATCGGGAAGCGCTCGCATGCGCTCACGCTTCTGGTCGCGACAATTGCCGAGGAGGCAGGCGGCCTGGAACTCTGGACGTCCGCGGAGGGAGTACGGTTTGCGGTGGCGGCGGCTGGCCGATCGGAGAACGGGGAGACCAACACAGCGGTAACAGGGCTGGTTGCCGCGGTTTCGCCGACGCAGGCCGCGCTGGAGTGGGAATGGAGAAAAGGGGGCCGACTTTGCCTGCGAATTCCCGCAGGGGAGTCTCCCTTGTCGTTCGTACTCGGGTTGTGCGCCGGGGACCGTTCGTCGCGAGAGTCGTCGGTTGATGCGGGAAAGCAACCCGACGTGCGAACCGGCGCCGAGCGTCGCGAGGCGATGGAGAGACAGTTCGTGGAACTGGCAGATGCCAGGCCGGGACTGGAAGCGCTCACTCGTGGAGGCCCGCGACGATGGCCGGAGATCCTCAGCACGACACTCCTTTCCGGCGGGAACGATCGGCCTTTTGCGGTCGACACGATTGAATTACCGGTCAACAATCCCTGGGCCTGCCAGGTGCGGCCGACGGGATTCGATTTTTTCGCGGACGGCGATCGAGCGGCGTTGTGCACTTGGGACGGCGATGTGTGGCTGCTGCGAGGATTCGGCAGCCGCGCCGCGGCGCCGACAATTCAGTGGCAGCGCATCGCTTCGGGGCTATTCCAGCCGCTGGGCCTGAAGATCGTCGACGACCGCATTTACCTGACATGCCGCGACCAACTGGTGGTCTTGCGCGATCTGAACGGCGATGGCGAGTCCGATCTTCTGGAATGCGTCAACAGCGACCACCAGGTCACGGAGCATTTCCACGAGTTTGCGATGGGGTTACAGGTGGACGGCGACGGAAATTTTTACTACGCCAAGTCCGCTCGACATGCCTTGCCCGCGCTCGTTCCACACCATGGCACTCTGCTGCGCGTCGCCGGCGACGGGTCGAGAACCGACATTCTGGCCAATGGCTTTCGCGCGGCCAACGGCGTTTGTTTGAATCCCGACGGAACATTCGTGGTCACCGATCAGGAGGGACACTGGAATCCCAAGAATCGCATCAACTGGGTTCGGCCACCGGCGAACGGCGAGCCGCCGCGATTCTACGGCAACATGATGGGCTACCATCAGGTCACCGATTCGTCGGATGCGGCGATGGAGCGGCCGCTCTGCTGGATCACCAACGCCTTCGATCGATCGCCGTCGGAACTGTTGTGGGTCACGAGTGAATCGTGGGAACCGCTGCGTGGAACCCTTTTGAATTTCTCGTACGGATATGGCAAGGCTTACATTGTGCCGCACCAACAGCTGCCGGACGGGCGGGTTCAGGGCGGGATGTGTGAGCTGCCGATTCCGCCATTTCCCACTGGCATCATGCGCGGCCGGTTTCACGTCGGCGACGGACACCTCTACGTCTGCGGAATGTTCGCCTGGGCGGGAAACGCCACACAGCCGGGTGGCTTCTATCGGATCCGCCGCGGCACCGCACCGCTCCACGTCCCCCGGTCGCTCGAAGTCCACGGCGATGAACTGCGGATCGGATTCACCGCCGCGCTGCGGCGCGAATCGGCCGAAAATACCAGCAACTACTCGCTGCAAGCCTGGGACCTTAAACGCTCGCGCGAATATGGGTCGGCGCATTACAATGAGCGACCGCTTAAGACGGAAAAAGCGACGCTCGACGCGGACGGCCGGACCGTCGTGTTGAAGATCGCTTCGCTGGCGCCCACCTGGTGCATGTCGGTCGGATTCTCCCTGACCGCGGACGACGGCTCGCCCGTCCAGGGAGTCATCCACAACACGATTCACTCCACGGGGCGCTGATCGGGGTGCTGATCGGGCTGGAAGTGTGGCGAGCAGCTCTCACCGCGCCGTTGCTCGTCAGTCTCGTCGTTCAAAAGTTGGGTTGCCTCGCGGATGCTCCTGGCTCGCCACTTGTCGCGCGGCATCGCAGTCGCCAATCCCAGGCGTTGCAGCTTCGCGATTGCGTCCGCCACTTCGAAGTCGACGCCCGTGGGAAGCATCGATGCGAGGCAGGCTTCGACGGCATGGTCGAGTTCGTCGGCAGACCAGCCGGAGACGGGAGCGTCCCGCCAAAGAAGAAAATACGCCAGGATTGTCTCGCGAAACTCTTGGTCCTCGGCTTCGTCGAGGATCCGGAACAGCACGCCGGAATTACTGTCCAGGTTCTGGTAATAGAGGTTCCGGGTAACGTTCAACTGATACTTGTTCTTGGTGTTCAGGTAACCAAACACCGATTTCACGCCGTAGCCCAGCGTGGCGCCGACGAAGCATAAGAACGCGACCATCCCCTGCAACCCGGTATAAACTAGCAGCAGCGTGCCCTGGATGATCTTCCAGAGCGTCATTCCGATCCCCGAGAGCGTCGGGAACAGGATCTTGCCCTGATCGAACCAGCTCATTCGAACGCGCGTCCCCGGCAGCATCATTTCCAGATCGGCTTTGGGAATGTTCTTGAACAGCTTGATGAAGATCGCATTCGGATCAACGTCCCGTTCCAGCGGCCGGTCTGGTCGCAGCCGAAAGATGACCGCCAGACGGCGGTAGGTCGGAACGTCGATCGTCTTGCGGCGATACAAGGTGCGCCAGGAGCAACGCACGCGCCGGCCGATCGTGTCGCCGCGCGCGTAAACTTCCAGCTCCGCGAAGATGTCGAAGTCGATATATAGGTCGATACCCCAGTCGCTGGTGGCACCCAGGGCACTTTCAATGTCCTCCCGCTTCAACCGCATGTAGTTGGCTTTTTCGAGGAGTGCGGTGAATTGCCGGACCACCGAACTCCCCATCGCCTCCTGTTCCTCGTCGGGCGGACGGGTCGCGACGAGTTCCGCGTCGGGATCAAACGGCGCGTAGGCGCATTTCAGTCGCTCCAACCGTTCGCGAAATTCCCGGTGCAGCCGGCGGGAAACCGTATCACAGAATTCGAGAAACTGACGGCGATCGACCGGCGTGAGCCCGTCGCTGAGCAACAGGCGCTGGACCAGTTCCCCTTTCTGGATCGGAATGAAGTGTTCCTGTCGCGATGGGGTGTGGGTGGAACTCATACGTGCGATCGCGGGGGACGGAACGGCAAATGGAACGCACCCCGTTGTAACCTATTCCATGTTGCGATGGCAGGGCAATCGGATCCCCATTGCCACAATGTTCGCAGTTCGGTAGAACCCGGCTATGTCGCCCACCAGCCCTTTACGAGCGGTCGTCTTCGATCTGGACGGCCTGATGTTCAATACGGAGCAGCTCTATTACCACGTCGGCAGCGAGATGCTTCGTCGGCGTGGCAAGGTATTGACGCAGGAGTTGATCGATCAGATGATCGGCCGACCCAGCCGCGTCGCGCTGCAGACAATGATCGATTGGCATCAGCTGGACGATACGGTCGAGACACTGCTGCGGGACAACGACGCGATCTTCGACGAGTTATTGCCGACCCGCCTGGCACCAATGCCGGGCCTGTTGACGCTACTCGCGTCGCTCGACCAGGTCGAGATTCCCAAGGCGATCGGTACCAGCAGTCGACGGGTGTTTGTCGACAAAGTCCTCCGGCCGTTCTCGCTGGGATCCCGATTTCAGTTTTTGTTGACGTCGGAAAGTGTCGATCGGGGCAAGCCGGATCCGGAGATCTACCTGCTGGCGGCCGAGCGTTTTGGCATTCGTCCGTCCGAGATGATGGTGCTGGAGGACAGCGAAATCGGCTGCCGCGCCGCGGTGGCATCCGGCGCCTTCGCCGTCGCGGTCCCGGGCGACCATAGTGCGGATCACTGTTTCGACGGCGCGCAGTTCGTCGCGGATTCGCTCGAAGACACACGCATCTACGCATCGCTCGGAATCGCCCCCGCCGCCGCCACCTGACCCGGACCGAACGCACCGTTCGGCAAAAACGGCGCGACCGCCTTGCGGCCGCGCCGAACATCACGGCACAATGTCGCTCACGGTACAGTGTCGAACAGTTGGAACCGGAATCTGGATTCGCAAAGGATCGTTTCGATCATGTCCCACCCGCGGTTGATCAGCGTGCACGAAGCGCGAAAAACGGAGTCGATAGGGCTGACAGCAAGGCTGCAGGGCTGGATCCGCACCCGCCGCGACTCGAAAGGCGGTTTCAGTTTTCTCGAGGTCAATGACGGATCGTGCCTGGCCAACATCCAGGTCATTGCGGATGCTAAGCTGCCCAATTACGAGTCGGAGATCAGGCACCTGGGCGCCGGTTGCAGCGTTACCATCGACGGCGAAATCAAAGCTTCGGGCGGCAAAGGGCAGTCGACGGAACTGCTGGCGGCGGCGCTCACCCTGCATGGGGGCGCCGATCCCGAAACCTACCCGCTGCAGAAGAAGCAACATTCGTTCGAGAAGTTGCGCGAGTGGGCGCATCTGCGTCCACGCACGAATACGTTCGGCGCGGTGGCCCGAGTCCGCAATTGCATCTGCCGTTCGATCCACGATTTTTTCCAGGAGGACGGATTTCTCTACGTCCATACTCCCGTAATCACCGCCAGCGACTGTGAAGGAGCCGGCGCGATGTTCCGCGTTACCACACTCGACCCGGAAAAGTTGCCCAAGCTGGATGGTAAGACCGATTACAGCCAGGATTTTTTCCAGAAGCCGGCATTTCTCACAGTCAGCGGCCAGCTGGAAGCGGAGATTTTCGCGTGCGCCTTGAGCAAAGTGTATACGTTCGGTCCCACGTTTCGAGCCGAAAACTCGAACACGGCCCGTCATCTGGCCGAGTTCTGGATGATCGAGCCCGAAGTCGCATTCTGCGATCTGGCCGGCAACATGGATCTGGCGGAACGATTCCTGAAGCGATTGATCGCCGATGTGCTGACGCGCTGTCCTGAGGATATTGCGTTCTTCAACGAGCGAATCGAACCCAATCTGATGAAGTTACTGGAGCAGGTGCTTCACAGTGAGTTTGTGCGGTTGAGCTATACGGAAGCGGTGGCGATCCTGGAGTCGTGCGGTGAACCGTTCGAGTACCCGGTGCGCTGGGGTATCGATCTGCAATCCGAGCATGAACGGTACCTGACCGAGAAAAAATTCCAGGCCCCCGTGATTCTCTACGACTACCCGAAGGAGATCAAAGCGTTCTACATGCGGCTGAACGACGACGGCAAAACGGTGCGCGCCATGGACGTGCTCGTGCCCGGTGTCGGGGAGATTATCGGCGGAAGTCAGCGCGAGGAGCGACTGGACGTGCTGGAGAGCCGCTTGCGCGAAATGCGACTCGACCCGGCCAGCTACTGGTGGTATCTCGACCTGCGACGATTCGGGACCGTACCGCACTCCGGATTCGGCTTGGGCCTGGAACGGGCGGTGCAGTTCATCACCGGAATGGCCAACATTCGCGACGTGATTCCTTTCCCGCGAACGCCCGCCAACGCGGAGTTCTGATTTGGATCCGTGGGCGAACGTCGAGGATGATCTGCCGCCGTTTCTGGTCGCGGCCGTCGACGGCGTCTTGCGCCCCGAGGAGTTTCTGTCGGGAGCAGGTTGCGTTCTGCGCATTTCCCCACCACGACGCGATGAGCCGCGGTGGGAGTTGTTCCAGGGGCAACTGCTGGGCCCGGACCAGACACGGCGCACGCAGCCGTTTGTCCGCTGGGACCTGTTCCTCGACGTTGCACCCGATGCGTCGAACGAACACACTGCCGGCTGGAAGTGCGACGCACCGATCATCGTACTGCTCTATTCGGCAACCCAAAACCGCCTGTTCCTGGTGCGCAGCCTTCAGGTTTACGGCTGGCAGGCGTCGGAAACGTCTCCAGGGGTAATCGTTTCGCACGCCGCCCTGCTGACGCGCTGGGAACTTGTCGGGTCTCTGGCCGTGCCTGCCGCGGCGGAAGTCCCAGCGACGCGGCGAGGCCGGGACGTCTCCCGCGATCAAGAGTCGCCGCCGCTGTCGATCGCCGATGGATTGCGAACGTTGCTGCGCATGGCTTGCACCGGAATCAGCCGGCTGCCGATTCTCTCGGTCGAAGCTCCCCACCCGGCGTTCACATTCGGAAACCTCTGTGCGGGGCTTGGCGCATGGCACGACTCTGCCGCATCGGGGGACCGCGACGCGGCACCCTTGTCGGATCCGATTGCGGCCTGGGATCTCGAAGTTGCATTCGCCTTGCGGCATGCATCCTTGCCGCGGCCGTGGGTCGTCGAGTTCATCCTGCGAATGATCCCCGCGCACAGGCTCGCAATGCTGGCGCAGCGCATCAAGGCAGCGACAGCTCCCTGCGACAATGGCCTGCCCGATACCGTCCCGCATGAACGTGCCTTGCCGGTTTGGGACATGCCGGCACTGTTGCGTTCCGTTTTCCACCAGGTCTCGCTGACACCGGCCACCGATTTTCTGGAAAAGTTTGTCGAACTGCTTCGTTTGCTGCCGCAACAGAACGGCGCGAAGAACAACGTTTCCGTGGCGGAGATGTTCGACCTGTGTGGATTTTTCGTTCGCCAGTTATGCCGGCACCTTAACGCCTATGACCTGCGTCGATTCCACAGTTACGGTGCCAATTATCCCGACGCGATCTTGATCGACGGGCTGCTGGTGCTGCTGGTCGAGTGGGGAATCGCGCATCCGGAACTGCTCGATGGCTCCGCACCGGCGCCGATCGCGAGGCGCCAAGCATTGCTGCACGCCTGGCTGACGCGCGGCGGTTACGAAGGGTTGCCTGTTCCGGAGCATCCCACGACCCAGGGCGAGAATTTACGGATGATCCCAGGCCGAGCACGGCTGGATGAGGGACAGATCGTCGATCCGGAAAGACGGGACAAACGATTGTTCCAGGGCGAGCGCACGGCCGACGAGATCGCGGCTCCTTTACGGGATCGACTGTCGGACGCCGTTGCCGATCTCCGTGATCCGACGCTGGTTCGGGAATTTGGAATGGCCCTGTTCCTCGATCGTCCGTTCGGCGTCGGCAAAGACATGGGCGAACTCGATCGCACTCCCCTGATCGCTTCGACCGCGCACAGTTGCCAGATCGCCCGCAGTCGTATCGAGCGGCTGCGATCGCACGGCTTTGCGGTCCCGGAGACCGGGGTCGCAGGGGATCTGAGGGACGGTCGGCATTCGGCCGGAGATTTTGACGGAATTCCGGCGTTACGCTATCCATCGACTCCACGGCCCGGGGTGATCTGCCAGCACGACGCATTGCAGACGGCCGATGATTTTCGCTGGCGGTACACGGTGCGCAGCTCGCGGCGCATCTTGCTCGACCAGCTGCTGCCCGAAGCGAGCGACATTCCGGCTGCCGAACCCGGACTGTTGTTGCGCACGGCAGACCTGGCCGCAGCGCGGCGTGGACTCCCCTTCTTGACCTGGTTCGGTCCCGACTGGAATCTCCGCGCTCAATGGCAATTCACGAAAACCGCTCTGGCGGCCTCCAATGGATCGGGTCGAGCGCCTGCTTACGACGAGTCGTGTGGTTCCGAACGACTGCTGACAAAGCTGGAACGCACGCGCTGACGGATCGGGCCAGGCAGCGCGCGGCGAACCGGATAACGGATGCCTGCGCCGGATCAGATGAATTACGGCTTGCGATCGGGTTGTGCCAGTGCCTCGATTTCCGCCCCGTCGAGCGCCCGTCGATAGACCCTTACGTCGGCCAGGGAACCGTACAGAGAATCACCACTGCCGGCGCCGATGCGGAAAGGCGACGGTTGCGACAAGTCGTACGAAGGCAAATCTTCGAACGACGATTCCGCCATGCAACGGCCGTCAACAAACAGCCGCAACTCCTTGCCGGACCGCTGCGCTGCAAGATGGTGCCAGCCGTCGGGGAACGGTTGGTCCCATGTGATGCATGCGCCGGCGGACATCGACCAGATTTTTCCGGAAGGTAACGTCGACGCGAAGAGTCGTCCCTGGAATTGTGCCATGGTCCAGACGCGACGGTATTTGGTGTCGGGCGTCGTATCGAGTTGTTTCAGAGCGGTCCAGCTCGCCGGGCCGTCAAGCCGGTAGATTTCGCCGGACGGCAGCGTACCCGCGTACAGTTTGCCGTTGTGGACGAGCATTCCCATCACTTCCAGTTCATTGCCCAGCCGGCCTCGATCGATCCATCGGGTGGGAAGTGACAGCTCGAAGACTTTTCCTGTCCGCCAGGTGGAGACGAGCAGGCTCCCATGATAGGTCGCGAAGGCATACGTCTGAGTATTTTCCTCTTCGCCAACACGTCCCAGGTCGATCCAGTCCGTTCCGTCAAAACGATAGACGTGGGCTTCGTCATAGCCGGTTGCCCAGAGATACCCGTTGTACACAGCCAGTGCTTCTACGCGTTTTCCGTTAGGAACTTCCATCCGCTGCCATTGATGGTTGGTGTCGCAGCAGTGGAATGCCGCCGGCTTGTAGAGCGACGACACATAGAGTTTGCCGCGGTATTCGACCATGCCGCCGACCGCTTCCATCTCCGGAAAATGGGCAATTTCCGTCCAGGCATCGTTGTCCTCGAGCCGGAAGACGCGACCGCCGAGCCGGGTATTTTCGGACTCCGGAAGGGCCGATCCGCCCAGCCGATACTTACCTGACCCGGCATAAAGCCGGCCTTGAAAACTCGCCATGGCGGTGATGCTGTTGCAGCGATCGGGTGAACCGAGATCGGTCCATGTTCCGGGGCCACGGTAGCGGTAGACGTGGCAGGCCTGATCGACACCCGGTTCACAGGTCCCGACATACAGATTTCCCGCGTGAACGACGAGGGAATGTCCGTAGACCGAGTTGCCTGGCCGTCCCTCATCGCGGAAGCGGGGCTCGCTGCCAGCGTCGATTCCGAACTGCAGTTGCCGCGCATTGGCGAGACTATGGGTCACGCCGGTGTTATTGCGCAATCCCAGATGGAATCCGGTTCGGCTCATCGGCTCGAACTGCGAGACAATATCACCGAGGTCGTCGGCGAGCTCCGCGCTTGTGTGGATCCATAAGGCAAGCGTGAAATCGTCACGGCCGAGGGACAATGCGGGCGACGGGGGAACCCGCAATTCCGCGCCCCGACCGTCGAAGCTGGCGGTTGCCGAGCGTGAGTCAACGCGTGCGAATGTCACTCCCTGATTCTGCGCATGCAACTCGAACCTGCCGGAGTCTCGCGCGTCTCCACGCAGAGTCCAGTGGGCGGTCGGAGGCTCGCCGGCAGCAAGCTGCGGCATCGTCGCGAGCAGACTGAAAATCGTGACATAACCGAGGGTAAATTCGTTCATGGCCTGACCGAAGACGGGGTGAATGGGCGTGCGCGGGAAGTTCCGCGAAGGGATATTATGGGCAGCGAGGTTGTCGAAGCCTAGTAACCTGTCGGGCCGAATCTGGTGGGACTCCGTGTCGTGATCCCACTGCTGTATTTATGCCGCTTGCTCGGCGCTGATGCAAAGCCGACTGGCGGGGAGATCAGAAGAAGCGATGCTTGTCCGCGGTAGCGTTCTCGACTTGCGCTGCCAACTCGGCCATGGTTTTTCGTCTGGGACTCGCCGACAAACTCGCTGAATCGGTTCCCCGTTCCCATTGTTGAAAATACAAGTCGACCGCCGCATTGCGGCCCGTCGAATCGGCGATTAGCAGACGACTTTCTCCCTCGCCCCCGGTCGGCAGCGCGTTGAGAAAATTGATCACCAGCAGCGCATCGAGGGGTGCAATGACATTATTCGGGTTCGTGTCACGAAATGGCGGGCCGAGAGGCGAATCGATCGTGAGTTCCAGATTCTCCCTGGCGTTGAGGTAGTTGATAACCAGAATGGCGTCCAAGGGGAAAATCCTGCTGTTGCCATCGACGTCCAACGACTCGAGTGCATTGTGCTGGGGAAACGGCTTGGTGATGTTAATGGTGAATGACTGGGATGGACTCATATCCACACCACCACGATCCGTTAAGCCGTCGTCCTGCAAAGTCACATGGACGGTGGCCAGGCCTCGCACGTTAGCACGTGGCGTGAATGTCAGCGTTCCCTCCGCATCGATGGCCGGTGGAACCACGAACAGGTTCGGCAAATCCGTATTAACGATAAAGTGGACCGCTTGACCACTTTCGTTGGCCGGGCCCGGCGAAATCTGCGTGGCCCAATTGGGATAAGTCTGAGCGCCGTCTTCGTCCGCAGCCGACTCACTGCTCCCCTTCACAAAGCCAGGTTCATCGTTCACCGAAAGAACATTGACGGTGAATTGCCGAGTCACCGTGTCAACGCCGTTTGCCGTCCCGCCGCTGTCTTTCACCGTGACCGTGATCACCGCGGATCCAAAAGCATTGGAGACGGGAGCATAACTCAAGGATCCCGTGGCGTTGGGACTGGTATAGTTGACTGTCGGATTCGGGATTAGATTGGGATTGCTTGATTTGGCAGTCACCGTCAGTGTCTGATTCTCTCCCGGACCTGCGCTGATGCCCGTAAGGTTGATCGTCTGCGGACCATCATCCTCCAGAATATCGGCCGGGCTTGCGATCGCGTCCAGCGTCGGCGCCGCATTGACGGGAGGCGTATATTCAATCGACAGGAGCGGCCGATTGCTCGCCGTGGCGACTTCGCGAGAGTCAAAACGCTTTGAAGTCCCGGTCGTGGATTCGCTCGTTGCCTTCAACAGCCAACCAAATTGCGTGGACGGATCTTCTAACCAAGCCTGGACATCCGCCGTGAGTTGGGCACTCGTCCAGGAATAGACGCCGACACCTGCGACCGATTTCGCAGCACTGGCGGTGGAGCGGAAATCCCCCCCTTGTTTGCTCCAGGTTGTCGTGGGAAAGAAGCGATGCAACCAGGTCGCCGAATTGGTCGTGGAGCTTCCGCCCGACCCTTCCTGGCGGGCGGCATCGGTCGAGCCCTCACCCCAATCGGCAAGCAAAGCGTGCAATTCGAAGTCGACGGCACCTGCGTTTGACTTCGAGACATTCAGAGTAAGTGAGGCGCTATCGATTTGCGAGCCCGCCGGTATGACGCTCGCGACGTCGAATTTGAGCGCTGCGCGCCGAATCGCCCCCGACGTCTGGTTGGTTACACCGGCAAATAATCCGATGCCGATTCCATTGCTCAGGGATCCTGTGGCGCTTTCATAGAGCGTATTGTCCACGATCGGGCGCAGGGTGGCCGACGCCAAGAGCAACCGCGGTTCGAGAATCTCCAACTGGGGACGCGAACGGCAGTCGAGCCGATCGCGCCTTGGATTCGAGCAACGCGAGCCCGGCTTGCGAAAACGAGTCAACATGCGTTTCAACCTGAGAATCTACCCCAGAACTTCGCGCGCGCACGGGTCCATCGATCCGTCGCGAAATTTCAGGACCGGCCCTTAATCAAGGGGCGTTGCTGGCGGAATGGGTTGCTGCCATACGCAGACAGCCTCTACTTGATCCCCCTTCTAACTTAACATCCCTTTGGATCAATATGGACGTCTAACCAGCAAACTCCTCCATCCGCGGCCGCTCGATCCGCTCGTAATCGGCAAACAGCATACTGACCGAAATGCCGTGGTCCCCGGCATTGAAGTTGATCGTCTCTTCGCGGATCAGGCTCCCGTCGCACCAGGTCGGGATGTCAAAAAGCTGGCCGAACGGCGGAATGGATCCGGGGGTCAGACCGGTCAGCTCCAGCACCTCGTCGCGGGTCGCAAATCGCAGATCGCGAATTCCCAGCTTGCGCACCGCTTTACTGTTCAACCGCCGATCGGCAGGCAGAACGAACATCGTCATGGTATCGCCCGTACGGCAAATCAACGCCTTCGCGCCACTCGACAGCCGGGTTCCACGCACCGCAGCCGCCTCCTCGCTGGTGTAAACTGGGGCGTGCCGCAGCACCTGAAATGGCACCTGGTGGTTCCGCAATAACTGCTCTAGCCGATCAAATACGGACTGTTCCATGGAGGCAATTTGGGTGAAATGGCGGGAATCGCCGGCGCTTTGACGGTTCCGTCCAAGGCTCGAAGACCATTGTGATCGAATGTTGACGTTTGGCAAGAAACGATTCGACGACCCCGCCGCGGAGGTGTGGGTCCTTGAAAAATGGGTGAGGTCCTCTATTTTGTTAGAGATATCCTTTCGCCGCCAACTGCGTTTTTCGACCGATTCGATCACGGATTGACGACCGCATCACGGGCCAGATCTTACCTGGTAGGCCGGGACGAGCCCGCTAGGTCCTTCCGGCGAAAACAGTGTAGCACGAATGAACCAATTCCTGTGGCATTACCAGCAGGTGGAACCGACGACATGGGCCTACTTGTCGTCGTTGCTGATGCTTGCACTTTTTTTCAAATTTAATCGTGTCTGGAGCGTCAGAAACATCGACCTGTTGCTACTGATTCTGTTGGCGCCCGGCTTGCTGCTTGTGCATCACGCCCAGCAACAGCAGGAGTCGATCGCCGTCCAGATCAAGCAGTTGGAATATCCCGAGCCCCGCTCGCCCGACGCGCGTTCGTCGTGGCGAGGATTGGTGATGCAGGTTTCCTGGCAGGAACCAGAACGGACCAGCCCCTGGGCCGATCGACCGGAAGAGCACCTGGAATACGACCGACTGACCGGTGACTATGCCGAATGGCGGACGGTGGAACGGCGAGGTTTTCTCTGGTTGTTCGCGATTGGCGCAGTGCTGCTCGTGCGCTTGCTATTCGATCCGACCATGGTTCGCCGACCGCTGCTCGATCCCAATCTCTCGACGGGCGGCCTGACATTCATCTGTTGTTCGTTGTTCATCTTCGTCATGGCGAATGTCATCGCCAGCACACCGACCGAATCGGACCTGTACGGACCCAAAGCGGCGGCTCAACTTCTGGTCCGCGATGGGGGCGATTCCCAGAAACAGCTCGAGCGGCACGGTCCGGGATACGCCGTGATCACGTTATTGTCGAGTATTCCCACCATGTCCCTGATGAATCAGCCCGCATCGGACGAGGGATTCGCCTTTTCCGTGGCTGCCAAGGCGATGGCGATCCTCTCCCACCTGGCGGTGGTGCTCGGCATGATCGGCATCGGTTACCGCCATTTCGATAATATCAAGATGGGCATCGGGACGGCCACGATCTACATGATGCTGCCGTACACGACGATCTGGACCGGACGTGTCGAGCATGTGCTGCCGGCCGCATTGCTGATCTGGGCCGTATTGAACTACCAGCGGCCGTTGATCGCCGGTTTGTGTATCGGCTCCGCGATCGGCGTGGTCTATTATCCGATGTTCCTGTTGCCACTCTGGGTCAGTTTCTATTGGCAGCGTGGCGTCTGGCGATTCGTGCTCGGTACCTTGACCAGCCTTTCGATCATGACCGCGTCCTTGTTGTTCGTGTCGAAGGACCTGTCGGCGTTCTGGGCCAATGTGCAGACGATGTTCGGTTTGTGGCTGCCGATCCTCGAAGGACTCGAAGGTGTCTGGGGATTGGGATGGGATCCCGTCTATCGGATTCCGGTGCTGGTGGCGTTCATCGCGCTCAGCAGCACGCTGGCGATCTGGCCGGCACGCAAGAATCTGGGGACGCTTCTGAGTTGTTCCGCGGCGGTCATGGTCGCCGTGCAGTTCTGGCACGGGTTTGGCGGTGGACTCTTTGTCGGCTGGTACCTGCCGCTGACACTGTTGACGATTTTCCGACCGAATCTGGAAGATCGCGTGGCGCTGGCAGTCCTTACCGAAAACTGGTTCCCGCTTTAGCGGCGTAGCGGCCCGCGGCTCGTTCGAGCGGCATAGCGCGGACGGCGACCGCTCAGAGGATGAACTTGCTCAAGTCCTCGTTTTCTGCCAGCGGCTCCAGGCGTTTCTCGACGTAGTCCGCGTCAATCGTCATCTTGACCAGTTTTTTCCGCGAACCGATGCGAGGTGCGTCGAAACTCAACTCTTCGAGCATTCGTTCCAGGATGGTATAAAGACGGCGCGCGCCGATGTTCTGCATCGACTGGTTCACCCGGTAGGCGTAGGCGGCCAGTGTTTCGATCGCCTGCGGCGTGAATTCGAGCAGCACGCCCTCGGTTTTGAGTAATGCGGTGTACTGGCGAGTCAGTGAATTCTGCGGTTCGGCGAGAATGCGGATGAAATCCTCTTTGGAGAGATTCTGCAACTCGACGCGAATCGGAAAACGGCCTTGCAACTCCGGCATCAGATCGCTGGGGCTGCTCTTGTGGAACGCTCCGGCGGCCACAAACAGCACATGATCGGTTCGCACGTAGCCATAGCGCGTCTGGACGGTGGTGCCTTCGACGATCGGCAACAGATCCCGCTGTACTCCCTGCCGGGAAACGTCGGCCCCTTTGCCTTCGCTGGCGACGACTTTGTCGAGCTCGTCGATAAAAATGATCCCTAGATTCTCCGCCAGTTCGATTGCCGCGGCGTTGATCTTTTCCGCGTCGAGCAGCGCGTCGCACGATTGTTCGAAAAGCACTTCACGGGCCTGTTTGACGGTCATTCGCCGGCGCTGCGAGTTCTTGGGGAGGATTTTCTCGAACATCGATTGCAGATCGCCATCCAGGTGTTCCATCCCGATGCTGCCGATCATCATCCGCGAAGCACGTTGTTCGGTGACTATTTCGACGAATTGATCGTCCAACTCGCCCCGGTCGAGCATCGATCCGATTTTGGCGCGGGTCCGTTCCAGCGAATCACTGGCTTCGCCGTCGGCCTCGCCACCGAAATCGCCGGCGAGCGTGGGCGCGGGCGCCAGCAATTCGAGCAGCCTGCTGCGCGTACGTTCGAGCGCCTCCTGCTCCACGCCACGGCGTTCCGCTTCGCGGACCAGCCCGATCGCATTCTCAACTAGTTCCCGCACCATGCTCTCGACGTCGCGACCGTAGTAGCCGACTTCGGTGTACTTGGTCGCTTCGACTTTGATGAAGGGGGCCCCGGTCAGACGGGCAAGCCGCCGGGCGATTTCCGTCTTTCCAACCCCTGTGGGGCCGATCATCAGAATGTTCTTGGGCGCGATCTCCCGCCGCAGTTCCTCGGGCAACTGTTGTCGACGCCAGCGATTGCGGACGGCGATCGCCACGGCACGCTTGGCGTCGGCCTGGCCGATGATGTACTGATCGAGCGCCTCGACCAATTCCTGGGGCGTCATCGTTCTCGGCCGCAGTTGCGTCGAGCCCGATCGAGCCGCATTCCGTTTCAGCACGCCAGTTCCTCCACGACAATATTGGTATTGGTATAGATATCCAACTCCCCGGCGATTCGCAGCGACGCCCGAACGATCTCCGCGGCGGAGAGCGCCGAAAATTCCGACAGTGCCCGAGCGGCCGACAGCGCATAAGCCCCTCCCGATCCGATCCCGATGATGCCGTCGCTGGGTTGGATCACGTCGCCGGTACCACTGATCAGCAGCGAATGGCGAGCGTCCGCGACCGTCATCAGCGCCTCCAACCGGCGCAGCGCGCGATCGGTACGCCATTCTTTCGCGAGTTCGGTGGCCGCCCGCGGAACATTCTGGGGAAAATCCTTGAGTTTCATCTCAAATCGTTCGACCAAGGCAAACGCATCGGCCGCGGAACCGGCGAATCCGCACAATACCCGCCCTTCCATCAGCCGCCGGATCTTCACGGCATCGGCTTTCATGACCGTCGTGCCCAGCGTGACCTGCCCGTCGCAACCCATGGCAAGCATTCCCCGGTGACGCACCGTCAGTATCGTGGTGGCATGAAACTGCACTTCTCACCTCTAAGAAAAGCGATCACACTGGGGCCAACGTCGATCCATCTCCGCATTCTCCCGAAATTCATCGCCCGACTCCATCCCCCACTCGTTTGACTTACCCTGCATGCCGATCCACCGGTGCGCTACGTTTCTGATCCCGGCCCTGGATTGCCCGGAAGAATTTCGCTTGATTCGCGCGGGTCTGGAACCGGTCCCGGGCGTCATCGAAATCACGCCGGTCTATCTGCAGCGGTCCCTGAAGGTGACGTACGATCCTGGCCGCGTCGAGGCGCAGCGGCTGGCGCGGCGTCTACAGGAGATCGGTTTCGCCCCTCAGTCGGTCGCGGAGTCTCCGACGACCGACGGTCAGAGCCCACTCTCCCGAAATCGCGCAGCCACGGTTTTCGACCGGCGTGCGCAAAGTACGATGGTCGGCGCACTGCTGCTGATCGTTGCAGTCCTCTGGCAATTGGCGCAGCCCGGCGTCCTTGGCCCGCGCATCCTGGCCGTGCTGTCGGCACTGATCGGCGGAATCCCGGTCCTGGCGGCGGCGACGCGTGCCTTGCGATTACGGCGCATCGACATGAATATGCTGATGTCCTTGGCCGCAATCGGAGCACTACTGACGGCGCCGCGCAGCGGCGAGTGGTTCGAAGCGCCTACCGCCGTCTGTCTGTTTGGCGTCGCACTCTGGTTGGAACGATCGGCGATGGACCGCGCTCGTCGGGCTGTCGAGTCGCTACTGACGCTCTATCCGGCCGTCGCCCATCGGCGCGACGCCGATCA
This sequence comes from Planctomycetota bacterium, assembly GCA_016872775.1. Taxonomy (GTDB): domain Bacteria; phylum Planctomycetota; class Planctomycetia; order Pirellulales; family Pirellulaceae; genus VGZA01. Next base: position 63,204 of record VGZA01000022.1, read on the forward strand.
TCAGATCCACGACGTCGCGCTCGATCAGATCGTGACCGGCGATCGGATCCTGGTCCTGCCAGGCGAGCGATTCCCGACCGACGGCGTCGTGGAACAAGGGGAATCGTGGGTCAACAGTTCTGCGATCACTGGCGAATCAACTCCCTTCGATGCCAGCCCCAGGTCCACCGTAAGATCCGGATCGCTGAACGGCGAAGGAGTGCTCGAACTGCGGGTGACTCATCCCGCGGCGGAGAGCACGCTGGCCAACATCGCGCGACTGATTGAACAAGCCCAGTCGCGCCGCTCGGAAACGGAACGATTCGTCGACCGCTTCGCCCGCTGGTACACACCCTTAGTGGTGGCCCTTGCGATCGTGATCGCCACCCTCCCCTGGATGGCGGACGGACTCGCGTTAACCGGTTTACCCGATTGGAATCGGGAAGCGTGGAACCTGGAGGCAGCCTCAAGAGGGGATTGGCTGCATCGGGGACTGGTGCTGCTAGTGATCGCTTGCCCCTGCGCCCTGGTGCTGTCGACGCCGCTGACGATTGTCTGTGGGCTGCGGCAAGCCGCCCGCGGCGGGATCCTGGTCAAAGGCGGAGCATCGCTGGAAGCCGCCGGAAAGGTCACCGCCATCGCCTTCGACAAGACCGGAACGCTCACCCAAGCACAGCCGTGCGTGGTGAGCACCCATCCCCATCCCGGCGTCACTGTGGATTCATTATTATCGGTCGCCGCATCCATCGAATCGCGCAGCGAACATCCGATCGCCCAGGCAATCGTCCAGTACGCCCGCGATGCCGGGATCGATTTGCGCGCCGTCACCGATTCCGTGGTGCTGCGCGGCAGCGGCGTCCAGGGCACAATCGACGGCGTGGTCTATCGCGCTACCCATCGAACGGCACTCGAGCAGTGGCATGGCGAAGGCATTGCAGGCCGTGCCCGGGAAGGAACGGCCATCGACGCGGAGCCGCAGGGCGACACCGTCGTCTGGATCGGTTCGCAGTCCAGGATCCTCGGCGCGATGGTACTCAGCGACGCAATTCGAGACGATGCGCGGAACGCCCTCGACCAACTTCGCCGCCGCGGAATTCAAAACCTGTTCATGCTCACGGGTGACCGAATGGAATCGGCTCAGCGCGTGGCGCAACAACTGGGAATCGTCGAATTCCAAGCCGGACTGCTTCCCGATCAAAAACTGGACGCCGTCGTGCGATTGCGAGACAAATTTCCGTTGCTGGCCATGGTAGGCGACGGCGTCAATGATGGCCCGGCGCTGGCGGCCGCGCGCGTCGGGATCGCTCTGGGCGCCGAAGCCAGCGACACCGCAATGGAGACCGCCGACGTCGTCATCCTGGCGCCTCAACTGAGCAAACTTGCCCAGCTGATCGACCTCAGTCGCGCGACCCGCCGACTGCTCTGGCAGAACGTGTTCCTGGCTCTGACAATCAAAGCGATCGTTCTTGGAATCGCCGCCGTCGGACACGGAACGCTCTGGCTGGCCGTCGCCGCCGATGTCGGAGCCAGCCTGCTGGTCATCTTCAACGGCATGAGAATCCTCGATTCGAAAGTCTTGTAGCAAAGAACGTCGGTCGTAGGACGGGTCTCCCGACCCGTCTTCTCGCCGTACCGCCAACGCTCGCTCGTTTTGTCGACGCCAATTCGCACTTCTGGACGGGCCTGGAGGCCCATCCTACGTCCCATTCCACGTCCCAACCTACGTTCCATCCCTTGCTCCGCCCGGTCCCACGCTTGGCACCACCCTACTCTCGATCCTACGAAAAACTGCGATGGGGGGCTTGGTGGACGGGGTTTCGTTCATAAAGTCTAATAGGCCCCAATAAGGAGTTGGACGTAATCGTGGCAGAAGATCCCCATTTGTCTCAGGTTCGTCCCCATCGCAGTCAGCGCACGGTCGCAGTCACCGGCGCTACCGGTTTGGTCGGCACCGCGCTGATTTGCGCGTTGGACAGCAACCCCTCACCCGCCACGCCCTCCGCCGGCCCGGATACTGGTCCTTGGTCGGTTCGGAGGATCACTCGAAAGCCGCGCGCCGGCGAATTCCTGTGGGATGCCGCGTCGAATCAGATCGACCCGGCCGCGTTCGACGGTGCGGACACGGTCGTGCATCTCGCGGGCGAGAACATCGCCGGCGGCCGTTGGAATGCGTCGCTCAAGCAGCGGATCCAGGACAGCCGAGTCCTTGGAACGCGTGCGGTATGCGCGGCCCTGGGGAAGGCAAACCGACGCCCCGCGGTGTTGGTGGCGGCATCCGCGATCGGCTTTTATGGCGATCGGCAGGACGAGGAATTAGACGAAAGTTCCGCAGTGGGCAGCGGGTTTCTTGCCGAGGTGTGCCAGGCCTGGGAAGAAGAGGCGCGGGCCGCCGAGCAGTTTGGAGTGCGCGTGGTCCATTTGCGAATCGGCGTCGTGCTCAGCCGCCATGGCGGCGCCCTGCAACGTATGCTGCTGCCGTTCCGATTGGGATTAGGTGGACGCGTGGGGTCGGGGAAGCAGTATTGGAGTTGGGTCGAACTTTCGGACCTGATCGGCATGATCGTCCATGCAATCGATACGCCCTCACTGACCGGCGCCGTGAACGCCGTGGCACCACAACCGGTTACGAATGCTGAGTTCACTCGCGATCTGGGCAAGGTGTTGAAACGGCCAACCGTCTTTCCGATGCCTGCCTTCGCCGCGCGACTGGCGTTGGGCGAAATGGCGGACGCGCTGCTGTTGTCGAGCTCAAGGGTCCTGCCGCGAAAGCTCGTCAATTCCGGGTTCCAGCACCGGTTCCCCGATCTGCCGAGTGCCTTGCGGCATGCGATTCAGACCTAGTTCAGACGCATCAAGCGCATCACCAGCGCCCAGGTCGGGATCACCAGCACAATCACCAGCCCCAGCATGCTGGCGCTCAGCAGTTGGATGCGAGCTCGCAGACGCTGCAGGTCGTTGCCGATCGCCCGCTGGTAACTTTCCTGCACGACAACTCCCAGTCCCGGCTCGCCCGTCCGTAACGGAATCGGCACTTGCACCGCCAGCCAGCGTTGCCGGTATTCGGCCCCCATCGGAACATCGGCCAGCGGGTCATGGTAATCGGTCTGGTAATGGACGGCGTCTCCGTCCAATCGTCGCCAGGAATTCCGCGGAATCCGATAGTTATGAAACCGAACTGGCAGGCGTGAATCGGTTGCCGCCAGCACACGCTCGTACATTGGATGCTGTAGAACGACAGCGCCGTTTCATCCAGACTTAATCCGTCCAGAAATCGGAAACGGATCGCCGCGCGCTGATCTTCGGGAAGGCCGGCCAGCGCAACCTGCAAAGCCTGGGTCGCTTCCCGAACCGCCACCGACTGACTTGGACTGCGCGTGGAGGCCGCAAGCAGTTCGACAATCGCGCGCCAGGAGCTTTTGTCCGGAGATCCGCGCAGGATCGTCTGACCACCTCCGCGCTTCTTGCGACGCTCGGTGCGCAACGCGTCCTGGATCCGATGGTCGGCGATTGCCCGCAAACAGGCATGAAAATGGCCCGAAGTGCGAGGCTCATACTTGCGAATACAGCGGAACGCGGCCACAAACGTCTGCTGCAGCACATCATCCACATCGACAACCGACTGCAGAACGCCCGGAAGACAGGCCCGCACGTGGCGTTCCAGTGCGCCGTATCGAGAAAGCAGCAGACGTTCCAAGGCCGGAATATCGCCCTGCACAGCTTGCGCGATCAGATGCGGTTCCTCTTGCTGCCACATGAACTCATCATAGCCCAGGCATTACGACCAATGAAGGGTCTCGTCTTTCATTTAATAGTTCGTTAGGCTGGTCCCAGAATTGGTCGCGTGCCCCCGCGAAAATCCGCTTTTGAGGACCACGCATGAACGATCAAGCGCCGCCGGACAAGCGGGTAGAGTTGCTGGAAGAGCAACCGACCACCGTGCAACTGTGCGGCAGAGCAGCCGGCATAATCCTCGCAGGACTCACCTATCCGCTGTTGCGCTTTTGCTCGGATCAAGTCACCGAACCGCAGGCGGGGGCGGCGGCCGTCACCGTCCTGATGGCGGTCTGGTGGATGACCGAGGCACTTCCACTGGCGGTCACGTCACTGCTTCCGCTGATCCTCTGCCCCCTGCTGGGAGTCCTTTCGATCGAGGAGGCAGCGCGGCCCTATGCGGATAAGAGCATCTTTCTGTTCATGGGGGGGTTCATGATCGCACTGGCGATCGAAAAGTGGGGCTTGCATCGACGGCTCGCGCTGGTGACCGTATCGGCAGCCGGAACCAACCCGTCGCGTTTGATCGGCGGAGTGATGCTGGCGACCGGATTTACCAGCATGTGGATCAGCAATACAGCCACGGCCGCAATGATGCTGCCGATCGGGCAGAGTTTGGTGACGCTGCTGTCGGAACGGGTCGCCGATTCGGAGGATCATTCCTCATCCGACAAGGAAAATTCACCTTCACGCCGATTCGCTGTCTGCATGATGCTGGGGATCGCCTATGCCGCGAGTATCGGCGGGATGGGAACTTTGATAGGGACACCAACCAATGTCACGTTGGCTGGATTCGCTGCCAAGGTCGGCATGGAGATCCGTTTCGCTTCCTGGATGAAGTTGGGGATGCCGCTCGCCCTGATCTATTTGATCTGCGCCTGGATACTGTTGACCCAGTTCCTGTTTCCGATCCGAATTCGGGCGATTCCCGGCGGTCGGGAACTGATCCGTGACGAGTTACGAAAACTCGGTCGGCCCTCGTCGGCGGAACTGGTGGTGCTGAGCATCTTTGTCGCGACCACCCTGCTCTGGCTATTGCGGCAGCCGCTGCAAAGTTGGCTGCGAATCCCCACCGGACGGTTCGACGACTCGGTCATCGCGATGTTCGGCGCGCTGGCATTGTTTGTGATTCCCGTCGACAGGACCTGGCGACGCGTCGCGCTCGACTGGCACACAGCCGCTCGACTCCCCTGGGGAGTGTTGTTGTTATTCGGTGGCGGATTCGCCTTGGCAGCCGCGATGCAGGCCAGCGGTTTGGACCTGCTGATCGGCGCCCAGATCCGGTCGCTCGGCAATCAGGTCCCGCTCTGGCTGATGGTCGTTGCGATCGTGACGATTGTTGTATTCTTCAGCGAACTTGCGAGCAACACACCGACCGCCGCGACGTTTCTTCCGATCACTTATGGCGTTGCCGAGGCGATCGGCGTGCCTGCACTTTTCCTGCTGGTTCCGGTAACTCTGGCCGCAAGCTGCGGCTTCATGCTCCCCGTGGCGACTCCTCCCAACGCCATTGCCTTTGGAAGCGGTTATGTCACAATTCGGCAAATGATCCGCGCCGGCTGGCGCTTGAATTTGATCGGGATCGCCCTGATCACTTTGGCGATCTACGCCATCGGACCCTGGGCGTTTCTCGACAATCAACACCCGCAGAAGAACCCTGGAAATGGAGAAGTCACCGATGTCCTTGAGCGTTGAGAACCTGAGAAAACTGGCCCGTTTCGATTCGCCGACCATCTGCAATGTCATCGAGTTGTTCGAAGTACGGCCACGCAATCGAGGCTACATGGACGGTCGAGTCCGCGCCAACTTCCCCGAAATGGCGCCGGCGGTCGGCTATGCCTGCACGGCCGCATTCCGCTCGGACGCTCCCCCCGCCAGCGGTGACGCCTATGGCAGCATCCAGAAACAACTCGAACAATTCGCTCAGCTCCCCGGGCCGGCAATGGTCGTTTTCCAGGACCTCGACGACCCTCCCGCGGCGGCAGTATTCGGGGAGGTCATGTGCTCGACCTACCGGGCATTCGGCTCCTCCGGACTAGTGACCAACGGCGGCGGGCGCGATCTGGAACAAGTTCGAGCGCTCGGCTATCCCGTTTTCACCGGTTCGACGATCGTCTCGCACGGCTACTGCCATATGCTGCATCTCGGCCTTCCGGTACGCGTGGGCGGATTGATGGTCAATCAAGGTGATCTGCTTCATGCCGACGCCAACGGCGTCACGAATATTCCGCCCGAGATCGCCGATCAGGTCGCGGACGTCGCCGACGAATTTGTGGCCGCGGAAGCGATTATCATGGACTACGTCAAAGCCCCCGGAGAAAAGAGCGTCGCCCGCTACGACGAACTCCGCAAGCAGTTTCAAACGGTCGTCGCGGCACTGGCAAAACGGGTGCGCAAGTCGTAAGCGGGAGGATGTCGTAAACACGGGGATTTCGCTGGCGAGAGGAACACCCTTGCGGATCTGGGCCGATCGAGTCTGGGATGGTCTGGCATCGTCGCCGCAGCGCGACCAAAGTGTTGTTGTCCAGTCGGGTGTGATCCAGGGACTGATTCCAGAAACGCCGGAAGCGACGAGCATCGATGCCGACCAGGAGATGCAGCGTTTTCCAGGCTGCACGATTCTCCCGGGACTGATCGATACCCATGTACATCTGGTGATGTCAGCACAATCCACGAATCAGGCGATCGTGGAGCAGGTTACTACGGAGAGTGATGCACAGCGTTTGGCTCGGATCGCGGCCAACGCCTGCGCCGCCCTTCGCGCGGGATTAACCACGATCCGCGACTGCGGCGGCACCAAGGACCACGTGCAACTCGTGCGCGATCGTGTCCGCGCCGGCGCCTTGCCGGGGCCAGACATCCTGGCGTGTGGTTCGCCGATCACAACTCGACGCGGCCATTGCCATTGGCTGGGGCTTACGGCCGACACCGATGACGAAATTGAGCTGGCAGCGGCGAAAATGCTCGATCAGAGCGCCGACTTCCTCAAAGTGATGGCGACGGGTGGCAATATGACGCCCTCCAGCGATCCGATGCAGGCCCAGTACAACCCGCAGCAGCTGAAGATCGTCGCCGATCGGGCTCGACAGGCCGGCCGGCACGCCGCCGCGCACGTGCTCAGCCGCAGCGCTCTCCCGGGCGTGGTCGCGGCGCGCTACCGCACCATCGAACATTGTGACTGGCGGGTCGAGGAGTTTCGCTACGAATTCGACCCGGAACTGGCGCGCAAGATCATCGATCAGGATCAGTTCGTCGGCCTGACCATGTCCGGCCTGGCACGCCGGGCCCTGCTGCCCCCCTTTCCCGATGCCGATTCGGGCCCCGTCCGACGACTCGACGCGCGCTTCCGTTGCGAACGGCAGATGATCGATTTTGGAGTGCGATTTACCATCCATTCCGACGCCGGCGTTCGGCTCTGCCCGATCGACCGCTTCGATCTCGGATTGCGAGCCGCCGAAATCGAACTGCGTTTGAAGCCGGTCGAAATTCTCCGCGCAGTAACCAGTTCCGCCGCGGAAGCGATCGGTCTGGACGATCGGGGCGTCCTGCGAGCGGGAAAAAGGGCAGATCTGATCGTCGTGGAAGGCGATCCGACACGCGACTTGAAATGCCTGGAAAGAATCCGGGCCGTCATGAAGGCCGGCCAGTGGATGCCGATGGACGCCGCGACCTAAGAGATGCTCGACAATCGGCGACCAACTCAATCCTCAAGTCGATAGGTCGTAAACGGTGTCAGGCAGGGGTTTCCGCGGCTGACGTGCAGACAGCCCGAGTCGGGCTGGGCGATCAACGCCGCCACCGTCTGACCGCCACTCGCAAGCATCGGATGGTCGATGCCCCTGTGCGCGTGCCGGCAGATGCCTATCGGGAATCCGTCATGATCGGAAAGAAACCGCTTGAGGTCCGCCACCGACAGCGGCTCGGAAGACTCCCGCAGCAGCTGCTCCAGGCGCGATTGCCGGCTTACCGAATCCGGCAGACTCTGGCGCAAGTTCTCAGGGCAACAGTACGCCGCGCAATGATAGTGGTTGGAATGAACGATCCAACCGCCGTCGGTGGCCGGCAACTCCTCGGGCCCGGCGGAAGTGAGTTCGATATCGGTGATCTCGCCACCGCCATCACAGAGCACGTAATTGCCGTTGGAGCAGACAGGTATCGAACGCATCAGGCCGCGAACCGCTCGCAGATCTTCCTGCTCCAGGAACAGGCGTTTCAGCGGATAATGCGACAGCGCGAAATTCCAGCCGGGTCCGCCGCCGAGGGCATTGGCAAAGTGAGCAAGGCCGTGTGAATTGATCCCGTGATAGCCGATCATGCCCCCAAACGTCCAGATCAAGATCCGCGGACCGCGCTCGGGAATCAACCGCAACACGTAGCCAAACTGGATCAGTTCGGGCGGGTTGTCGCTGTTCTGCCCGATGAGCGTCCCACCGTCGGCGGTCAGCCGCCGTGGAATCGCAAACGCCGTGCACGCGCCCTCGCGGACCGCCGCCAATTCGCCTCGCAATTGGACCGTCATCGCTTCCGGCAGGGAGATCGCCGCGCCCTGGGCGAGCCCCGCGACTTCCTCCAGCAGGTGCGGACAGAACTTTCGAAACAACGGTTCGAACCGCATTGCCCGCTCCGCAAGCGTTGCCCGATCGAGCCGCAATGACGCCTGCAGGTAATCGAGAAACCCTCGGATCTGTTCCGCCGCCTGCGCGCCGTGCATTCGTCCCAGTTCCAACGGCCGGCCACGCGCCGTGTAGACTGGATAGCTGTCGGATTGGTTAAGCATCGAGCACCTGCCGTGGAGGAATCGACTCGCGGGTCAAACTGATCAGTCGAAAACTCAAACTTCACGGAACCCGAACGGTCGCTTCGCTGATCACCTTCGTCGAACCGTCCAGGTCGCCTTCCGCGCGAAAACGCAGGACTCTCGTCGACGACGGCGCTGAGGTACCGGCCGCGGTAACCGCGGATCGAGTCGCAGCGGAACGTATCTCCCCCGACTCCGCTGCCGCGCCCGCGGCCGTTGCCACGCGCCGCAACGTCATCGTTGCGTCCCCGGATCCGGACGGTATCGACAACGGTTCCGCTTCGACTCCCAGATCGGTGCTCAGCAGCCGCAACGTCACTGGCCCGCCGAACCGTGGGCTGCGCTCCAGGCGAAATCGGCATTCGGCCCGGCCGGTTGCATCAAAGATCGCTTCCGTGTCGAGCGGCCGCAACATCGCCACGGTGGGCAGCGTGCGGATCATGCAACGCATCTCCGAAACAACGCAGGTCGTCTGCCGACCGCCCCAGCGATCATCAAACGCGGCGATTCCCTGAGCATAGACATTCGAATGCGCCTGCACGTTGATATGCATCGATTCCGGCAGGTACAACGGCAACATGATTTGCGACTCCCCCTCGGGAATCGTCACTTCCAACACCTCGACTCCGTCCAGATCCTTGTTCTGACGGTCGGCAATCTGCAGCCGGATCGGGCCCTGAAAACCGCGCAGGCGCTCGACCTGCATCAAATAATGGTGGACCGTGCCGCGATGCGCATATTGGTACGCCTCGCTGCAGAACAGGCGAAAGACGGGGGGATGGATCACCGTGAGATGGAACCACTCGGATGTCGCTTCACCGACCGCAACCGCTTCCATGTCGCGGCCCAGATGCGGAACCGTAGCGCTGCGAACCACCAACTGACCGTCGAGTTCGGCGGTGCCTTGCACGCGCAGCAGCACGTCGGCCGGCGGCGTCGTGTCGGTTTCGGAAACCAATATCCATTTGGCCGTTGTAACGTTGGCGGGAATCTCCAAAGGTTCCGCTCGCACTCCCTCCGGCAATGGCTCGCCGCTGACACGCACCGGTCCGTTAAATCCTCCCAGTCGCTTCAGCTGAATGTCGATTTCCGTGCGCCCTCCAGGTAGATGATTGACCGCTCCCGACTTCAGGCTCAATCGAAAGTCGGGCCGCGATCGTTCGACGAGTATCCGGTAGGCATATTCCGCCCCGCCAGCGACTCCCTGCTGGACATCGCGCACGCGCAAGGCATATCGACCCGCACTGGCCGGTGTCCAGTTTTCGATCGCCGGGAGCCGTTCCGCGTCGTCCACCGCACTGGCACGCACCAGTTCGACACCCGCCGGATCATGCAGGCTGATTACCGGCAAGGTCGGCAAGCCAACGCCGGCCGACTGGCAGCGAACCGTCAGCGACTTGCCCGCTTCCGCCTCGAATGCGAACCAGTCCTCATCGACGCGATCCTCCAGCCGCCCTTGGACGATCGCCGGAAACTCGACCAGTTGGGCCTGATCGAGCCGCGAATTCGGCTCCGCTTCCAACCGACCCGGAAGGTCGATCGCCTCGAACGGCAGGTCGACTAGCCCGTCCCCACGATGGAGAAATCGGACCGGTTGAGCGGGAAACTGCAGCGGTCGCCGACTCCAGGCCGGCGTATCGCACCCCGTCAGCAGAAGCCAATCCAGATCAAGGTTTGAGCCCGGTCGGCCAAAGTTGGGATAGGCCAGCCGCGGGTAAGGCCGCGACGATACCGTGATCCGGTAGACGAAACTCGGACCTCCAGACAGCCCCAGATTTCCGACCGACATCCGAACCCGTCCCGATTCGCGGATCGGTATCGCAAACACCGGATCGCTGCCGACACGCTCTTCGCGCGCAGCCAGTCGCTCTCCGGTTTCGCGGAAGAACTCCAGGACCGGTTCCAGCGGCGAACCAATTCGGCCAGCGCAGACGTCGACGATCATCACCTCGCCTTGCTGCGCGGGAAACTCATAGAAATCCAGGTCCCGCTCACCACAAATCCGCCCGTTCAGCGTCACGGGGACCGAAACGCTCTCCGCCTGCTGAGGCAGAGAATTCGATTCCGATTCCAACTGTTCTGGAAGGTCTCCGACGACAAACACCCGCGCGGCGGTTCCTCCGCGCGCACACGCCAGCCACCACAGGTGCGTGCCGAGTCGCGCGTCTGCGGCAATCGTCCATTCCGATTCCCATTCCTTGGGATAGTTTACATGCTGCTCTCCCGGACGCCGGCGCGGTGACGGTTCTCCTTGCGGCGACGCGCGGTGCACCAGCAGCGACGGTGCCTGGATCGATTCCGAATCCAATCGCAGTCGAGTTTCCGGCGGCAGGCATTCACCGCCAATGCGCACCGCAAACGTGGTGCCGCGACGGGCCCCCGCCGGATAGATATGGGTGCTGGTGGGATCGGTCGCGACTTGCTGGGCCCGGACCACTTTCACGTTCCAAGGCCCAATCGCATGGATCAACGAGGCCAAGACCAGGATCAAGGATCGGTTCATAGCCGGCGGCTCTCACTGCGGTCAAAACAGTTCCTTGACAGGTCGCCCGCCGGCGGCCAGTTGCACGGGACGTCCCACAGGCGTGTGCAGGATCGTCTGCGGATCGATGCCGAGCGCGGTCAACAACGTCGCGGCGAAGTCCGCGGGAGTCACCGGTCGATCGACGACCGTTGCGGCGTCTTTATCCGTGGCACCGACGATGCGGCCCGGTTGGATCCCGCCGCCCGCCATCACAACCGAAAACGCGCCGGGCCAATGATCCCTGCCGGCCATCGCATTGATTCGGGGAGTACGTCCGAATTCGGTGGCGACCACGACCAGCGTGGAATCGAGCATTCCGCGCTGATCGAGATCGACCAGCAAGGCCGCCAAGCCCTGATCCAACGGCGGAACCAGCAAGTCACGCAGACTCATCGTGTTCTGGCGATGTGTGTCCCAATGCCCGTTCTCGATGGTAACGAAGCGGCACCCCGCTTCGACCAGTCGCCGGGCCATCAGGCAGCATTGGCCGAGACTGGTGAGCCCGTACTGTTCGCGGAGACGCTCGTCTTCGCGTCCAATGTCAAACGCGATTTTGGCTTCCCGGGAAGTCATCAACGCGTAGGCTTTCTGCTGGAAGACGTCGAGCGCTGCGCCTTGCTGTCCGGAACGTTCAAACTGCTGTTGATATTCGCGAACCCTCCGCAAGGCACTCTGGCGCCGCAGATTCCGCCCGTCGGAAACGCCTTCCGGCAAAACGATATCGCGGACACTGAAATCCGGCGCGGCGGGATCGGCTTCGATCACGAACGGCGCGGCACTGGGTCCAAGAAATGCTGGACCGCCGCTGTTCAGAAAATTCGGCATCGAAACATAAGGTGGCAGTGAGCTTGCGTTCTGGCCGAGCCGCGCCAGCATCGATCCAAAGCTGGGGTGCACATTGTTGTTGGCGACGTTGCGATTAAACGCCGGACCCGTCCCGGGGTGCTGACCGGTCATCATGACGTGATAGCCGGCCGTGTGATCGGGGTCGTTGTGGGTCATCGAGCGAATCAGCGACAGCTTGTCCGCCACCTGTGAGACCCGTGGCAGGATCTCGCTGAACATCGTTCCGGGGATCCGAGTGGCGATCGGCGAGAAATCGCCGCGGACCTCGGCCGCCGCTTCACTTTTCGGATCCCATAAGTCCTGATGTGCCATTCCACCAATGATGAAGATGAATATGCAATTGACATCGCGGCCGCGCGCGAGGTCGGCCTGCGCCTGACGCAAGCGCAAGACCTGGGCGAGGCTCAATCCAGCGAGCGACCCGACCTTCAAGAAGCCTCGGCGGCTACCCGCGGCAGTTGCTTGTTGTTGCATATCGGTCTCCGTCGCGTCGGTCCATGCTGCAAACGATGCGTTTCCGCGATTTGAGTGTACTCATTCTACCGCGTGACGCGAAGGTTTTCGCGGCGGAATTCAATTCCCATGTGATATCAACTCGCAGGACGAAACGGCCTGCTCGCATAATTAGCCCGCCCTGATGGCGTGTCGTATTTCAACTTCAGAAAACAAGCTCACGTTAGAGGGCCGCTTATTTTACAAAAGGCCATCACCGTAAAATAAGGAGGCTCAGCCACCGTTCCTATTCAACCCGCGAAGAACAAGCATGGACGAGGCTTCCGCATATCAATGGTTGAGCAGAAAGTCGGGTGAATTCAGCAACGTCCAGAGAAAATCCGCGGCGGCGTCACGCGGCGGCGATGCCGCGAAAAGCTCGAGACCGATCTGGCGTTCCTGCGAGTTTGGCGGGCGACCTACCGCCGCGAGCGACAGTTCCTCGACGATCTCGCCTGCCGCCGCGCCCGCGGCCAGCAACCGGTCGACCCTGCTGCCTGGCGCCACGAGCCGCGACTCGACTTCCGGCGCATTCATCAAGTGCAACGCTTGAGCCATCGTCGGCTCATTTGACCTGCCACACTCGCAGGGACTGGTCCGCTCCGGCCGCCCGAAGATCTCGAGGAAGTAGTTCGGCAGACGGTTATCCCACAGCTGGACCGCGCGCGTACTTGGTGCACGCCCTGGAAACGGCTCGGGGATTCCCGTCACGTCGGAAATGGCGTCCAGCAGGATCTCGGCGTTCAGCCTGCGCGGGTAATAGTGTGAAAAATTCTGCTCGTCGTCCGCATTGCCAGCGACAGTCTGCGACGACGCCTGATAGGTGTCCGAAACGGCGATTTCCCGCAGCACGGCCCGCAAATCGTATCGGGTTGCCGCAACGCGCTCCGACAGATAACGCAGCAGCTCAGGGTTGGACGCGGGGTTGGTGGTACGCAGATCGTCCTCCGGTTCCACCAGGCCTCGTCCGAACATCTGCTTCCACAAACGATTGGCGATCAGTTCAGCGAACCAGGGATTCGACGGCGCCACCAGCCAGTCCGCGAGTGCCACGCGAATATCACCCGCATAGCGATCGATCGGCGGTCCGTCGAGTACGTGGGGCGCAATGACGCGCTGCGAATTGGGAATGCGCGTTTCGCGCACACCCGCGTGATAAACCAGTACCCGATCCGCGCCGATCGGCTGCCGCTCGAGCCCCTGAAAGAACGCTGCCAGCCCATAGAAATCGTCCTGCGACCAGCGTTCGAACGGGTGGTGGTGGCACTGGGCACACTCCAGCCGAACGCCCAGGAACGCCTGGGAAATCAACCGTGCAAGTCCTTCGGCATTCTCCACCGTGCGGAACAAGTTCGCCGGTCCGCTGCGGGCCGAATTCCCGGAGCCGGTGATCAAGTCGCGCACCAGTTCGTCGTAGGGCCGGTGCCGCGCGAGTTGCTCGCGCAGCCAGCGGTGTAATTCATACGCGCCCCGCTCGCCTAATTTGCGCCGGTCAACCAGCAGGATGTCGGCCAATTTCAAAGCCCAGATGTCGGCGAATTCTCCCGACTCCAGCAGATCGTTCACCCATCGCTCACGTTTGTCCGGTCGCCCGTCGGCCAGAAACCGCCGGACTTCCGCGGGGGTCGGCAAACGGCCAGCAATATCGACGGTTACACGACGCAGAAAGGTCGGATCGTCCGCGCCCGGCGAAGCCGGAATGCCCAGCAGACGCAGGCGCGCTGTGACCTGCTGATCGATCGCCGAACGGCCTTCGATACGCGGCCGCTCGGTCGCGACCGAATCCGCGCGTGGCATCAATAATCGGACGGCACCCACCTGTCCCATGTAGGCCACGGTGATCGTTGCCTGGCCCGGCGTCAGACCAACCTGCACGCGACCCTGCGCATCGACTTCCGCCAGTTGCGACGCGTTGGAAGCATACGCCGCCGCAGCGGTCACATCACGCTCGCGACCGTCGGAGTAGATCGCGGTGGCGAGTATCCGCATGCGTCCACCAACGTGGATCACGCGTTCCTGCGGCTCCACGCGGAGTCCGATCAGACGAGGCGCATCGCTGCTGCCCCAAGGCATCCCCTGGCGAATCCATTCCAACATCAACAGGTGATCCGAAGAATCCGGCGCCATCCTCTGGCCACCACCATGCGGCACGCCGCCGGTCGGCTTCGTCAGCAATAAACTGCGATCCGGCTGCGCTGGAAAAATCCGCCGTCCCCGGCCCTCCTTGGTCAAGGCGTCGTAATCGGCCTGGGGATCGAATGCGAATACCGAGAGCTTAAACCCGTTTTGACCCGCGGCGCGGCCGTGACAACCTCCGCTATTGCAGCCCAGCTTTGAGAAGATCGGCGTCACATCGTTTTCAAAATGGACGGTCGGGCGCCTCGCGAATTCGGTCACCCGCACCGGCACGACGATCGTCGTGCTCCCCAAGGCCGCATGCAATTGGGTCTCTCCGTCCCCCGCCGCGACCATCGTTGTTCCCTCGACCCGGGCGACGTCCCGATTCAGCGACGCAAGCGTTACCAGATCGGTGCAATCGAACGTCGTTCCTTGCGCATCGGTTGCCGCGAAGACGACCTGCTGACGGCGATTGTTGGGATGCAAGTCAATTCGAAGGGGCGCTGCCCGAAGCGATTCGATCCGCGGGAACGCTCCGTCCTCCACGCGAGCTACCTGCGCCATGCGCGTTTCGACGCCGGTCAACGAAGCGGGCGGCACGGGTGGCTCGAATGCCCACGCCACAAGCCCCGGCGCGATCGCCGCCGCCGCGACGAGTCCCGCCGCCACGCGCGCGAACATATTCCACGCAGAAAGGACCACCGCCACGCTACCGTGCCGACACCCGATGTTGTTTCGGCACGTCGGCATTCGCGTCGCGCTCCTCACATTCAAGAGAAGGAATGAACTGCCCGTTACTCGCGGTTTTCCACGGCCGCTGTCGGCGATCCGGACACCAGTTTCGTCTCCCGATTCTCGCGAATCGCGACCGCTTTGTCGATTGCTTGCACAATGGTGCCCCGCGTGATCGGCCCTTCAAAGAGAATCACTGGCTTGCCCGGCGCCGGAAAAACCGCATACAGCGGCAACTGATGGCTGGTATGGCCCAGCGCGTTCATCAATTCGGCGATCTCAGGCCGCTCTCCCGTATAGTCCGCTCGGAAGGTAATCACCTCGTTTCGCGCCAGCAACCGATTCGTTTCTTCCACGTTGATGACGAGCCGCTCGTTGGCCTTGCAGACCAGACACCATTCGGCGGTGAAGTCGACGAGCACGATCTTGCCGCTTTGCAGCGATTCCTGGAACGCGGCCGTGGTGAATTCCGTCCAGAATTTGTGGGGGACAAGCAACCAAAACGAAGCGTATCCGACCCCCGCCGCCATGGCGATGGCGACGGCCCACGCCTTGAGCTTCTGATCGATTTCGGCGGTAATCGAGGTGCGGCCGATCCACCAGCATGCAGCCCAGATTCCCACCAAGAGTCCAAACGTCGCCGCGACAAACTGCGATTTCAAGAACGAGAAAATGAAGGCCACCGTCGCCAGCAGCACGAAACCCATCACCTGCTTGAACGTTTCCATCCACATTCCCGGTTTGGGCAGGAATTTTACGAAGGCCGGAAAGACTCCAATCACAAGGTACGGCGCGGCCATCCCGACGCCTAACGACGCAAACGTCAGAAAGGTGGTTGCCGGAGGCTGTTGCACCGACCAGGTCAACGCCGAACCCATAAAGGGACCCGTGCAGGGCGTGGCCAGCAAGGTCGTGAGAATTCCTTTGCAAAAGGCGCCGAAAGGGCCTTCACGTTCGGCCATCTTCGCCGTCGAGCCGGACCCGACAAAGCCGGGAATCGGGATCTCCCACACTCCCAGCATGCTCAACGCGAACGCGAAGACCAGGCATGCCAGGATGATCGTAAACGGAGCGCTGTTGAACTGTTCACCCCAGCCCAACTGCGACGTAATCGCGACAGCCGCCAGCCCGAGAAACACCGAAATAATACCGAGGGAATAGGTCAAGTTGAGGATAAAGATCTGCTTGCGACTTCCGTGACTCTGACTGACAAAGGAGAGCACTTTCAAGCCGATCACCGGGAGCACGCAAGGCATGAAGTTCAACGAGAACCCACCCAGGAACGCCAGTCCGATCGCGGCGAACAATGTCAGACCGGCTGCCCCACCCGAGCCATCCAGGGTCTGCGTCTCGAATTTCTGCTTTGATGCCAGCGCGGTAGGCGGATCCGATTCACCGCCAGCCGAATCTCCGTTGGACGAGTTGCCCACCGACGGAGTCGACTGCGAACCAGCATCAGGCAGAACTGCCGATTCGTCGCGCGCCAGTGAGGGCGCATCTCCCGTGTCGCCCTGCAAGTTCCGCTGGGACCATTCCGCAGCTAGAGCGTACTTGGCGGGAGCAATCTCCGCCGCCGCGACCCGCGGGCTGCTACCTAAGCTCACGGTGAGCTGGAATTGGGCGCCGGTCGGGGCCTCACAAGCGTCTTCGTTGCAAACCTGAAATCCGACGAAACCTCGGATGGCATAGTCGCCCGGTCTGGCGTCGGCCGGAATTTGAACAGGGATCGACCAGCCAATCTTCTCGCGATAGTACGCAGCGTCTGGCTTGGACACGTCGGGGACCCGATCCGGCTGCGCCGCGTCGCGCTTCCAACCCTTGGGCAGTTCCAGACCGATCACCGTGGGCTTATTTACTCCCGCGCCCACGTCTCCGGAATTTTCCAGTGCGTAAACATGAAACGGACTTTCGGGGATTGCGGCGACGTTGATCGTAAACCGACTTCCGGGCGCAGGCCGATCGGTAGTTGAGTTGATCTCGATCGAGCAATGCGTCGTCTTGGGGCGGTAGGGACCCGGCTTGCCCTGAGCAAGTCGGGGCAGCGTGGCCGCAGTGCCACTCGCCGAATTTGAACTGCGTTCCGTCGATGTCGACGGAAAGCCTATTAGCTTTACTTTGACCTTTTCGCTGAACTGCACACAAACGTTTTTGCAGGCCTGCCCTTTTGCCTCGAGCTCTACTTTCCAGGTACCGACGTTCACGCCGGCCGGCAACTGCACGGGGGCACGCCAGATCACTTTTCCCGAATGCTCCTCGACGGGCACTTCGTACTCCGGCACGGTCCGTATCTCCGGCGCGACGTCGGGCCGAAACGGTCCCTTCAATTCGATCGCGGGAGTCGATTTCAGACTGAGCTTTGTCGGCAGCGGCCCGCCTCGTTTCTGGGTTGTCGAGTAAATATGCCAATCGTCCTGCACCGATGCGGTAACGATCAGCTCACCCGTCGGTCCGCCGTTGGTCGCTTCGATTCTCGCTTCGACCGTTACGTTCGAAACTTGAAACAACGAATTGTCCGCGCCTTGCTGGTCAGGGAAAAGCGACAGCTTGGGCGCGTCTTGTTGCGCAGTTGTTACTCCAGTTGCCGCGAAAATTACGCCCACAAATGCGATCCAACGGAGCCATCGAGCGGGGCAACTGTGTCTGGAATCGAAAGTCTCATGCGACGGGAACATCTAGATACCTCTGTTTTTCAGCCTGATTCCATGATTATTCAACTGAGATTCGCCACACGGCCACAACGATTCATTGCGTGTGGATCAATTGTACTCAACCCCGTTTTGCAGGGTCAATCGAAGCAGGGAGTGCATGAACAACGTCCGCCATCCGGCATAATCGACGAAACGACTCCAGGAACCGCAGTTCAACCGCGTTGGGATCTTCAAATCGGCGCCGTTCCAGCAACAACCATTGCAGCCATTGCATCGGAGTCAGAAACGCGGCTGACGCGTCCAGCAACGTCACCAGTTCGCGCTCCGAGTCGCCCAGTTCGCCAACCGCGGCATAATCGTCCAAACATTCGCCCCATGGCATCTCGATATATTGCAGCAGACTACCCAGCAGCCTGGACAAATCACCCGCAACCGTCTCATGCCTCATCGCCCCAAAATCGACGACGCCCACCAGTTGGGACGCATCGAAAAAGAGATGCGCATGCCAGATGTCCCGTATGCACGGCACGATGGGTACCGCGTGTTTCCAGGACGACAACTGCCGGCGAAGTCGTTCCGCACCGCCGCGAAACATCTCCACCGTTGGCCGAACGAACTCCCGCAGTGCCGACCAGCCAGTCTCCGGCGGAACTCCAACCAATTGCGAAACCACGGAGCGCTGGTACTCGTCGATCTGCCGCAGTCTCGCCCCGACCACCTCGGGGACGCCCATCCGTCGTGCCCCATCGATTTGCACGGCCTCGCGGTGGAAATCGGCTAGAAACCGTACTGCGGCTAATACCCTTTCACGGCTTGGCCGCACGGCAAAATCGGCCTGGCCCGGCATCCAGGCGGTCCATTCCCACAATGCACCGCCATGGCTCAGAATCGTCGAGCCGGCTTGGTTAGGAATCGGGGCCGCGACCGGAAGCCGTACGTTATGCCGTAATCCCAACAAGACCTTGTGAATCCAGGCCAGCCTGTCCACCGACGGGTGCCCCTGCGGCCAGCGCCGCAGGCAGAAAGTCCTGCAGGCACCCCCATCTTGGAGTTGCGGGCGGGAATCTACGGCCCAATCGTGACCCCCTACCGCTTCGGCTGCGTAGGTATGCTCCGTGCGACCTTGAATTCGCCATAATCGGGCCCCGCTGAACCCGCCAGCTCCGGCCAGATCCTCGACCCGATCGACGAGATCGACCGGAATGAACTGACCGACGACAGATTTGATATTGGCTGGCACGGACATAACGCCGCGTTTTGCACCTGCGCCCCAGAAATCGCCCCCCGTCAGACTGGGCGAACTGGAAAAGCGGCTAATTTAGGCTATATTTATCGGTCGCATCGATTTTTGGAGTATCGCCGATCTACCCAACTAAATCCAGTGAGTTCCCCGCCATGAGACTGTTCGCCACCTGGGGTTTCTGCCTCGGTATCTTTGCACTGTCCGTCAATCCGGCTCCTGCGGATGACCCGAAACCGAACACCGCGTCCGCGCCGGATAAAGTCGCCGCTGGAGAGGCGCCCGGAGCACCGAGCGGCCAACCCGGTACACCGCCCGCCGCCGCTGCGCCGCCTTATGCCTCCATTTTGAAAGACGCGAAGCCAGTCAGCGGATTGATGACCATGTACCAAAAGGGCGGCGGGTTGCTCGCGGAACTTGGCCCCGGAGGTGAATACAACAGCGAGTACATCATTTTGATTTCGATCGCCAAAGGCATCAGCCAAGGACAATTGCTCGGCGGCATGAGCTGGGGATTCGGCGACGATTGGATCTGGACCTTCCGCAAGATCGACGACAAAGTGCATATCGTGCGCAAGAACGTGCGGTTCCGAGCCAACCCGCGAACCCCCGAAGCCGCGGCAGTCGGAAAGGCTTATACCGATTCGGTCCTTTTCAGCCTGCCGATTATCGCTCAAGGTCCGCGCGGCGGTGATCTGGTTGACTTCGGATCAGTGTTCATGAGCGATCTGCCACAGATCTCGCATGCTCTGCCCGGATTCAGTTTCGCTCAAAATCGATCGACCTGGGCA
>VGZA01000023.1 GCA_016872775.1 Planctomycetota bacterium
GACTTTGCTGGGCAGTAATTCTTTCTTATATGTCGATTAATGCATGCGCGATCGGCGGGTAAACCGTCCGATGGCACGACGCGGAAATGAGATTCGATGAAGCTTGATGATTCTACTCGTTGGTTCGACCGCCGTACCGCGTTGCGTTCTCTGGTGGGTGGTTCGGCGATCTTTCCGGCGATTGTCTCGCAATTGTTGTCCGATGAGACGCCGTCGGCCGCGAACGACGACCCGTTGGCGGCCCGACCACCGCATTTTCCTGCCAAGGCACAGCGGGTCATATTCCTGTTCATGAGTGGAGGCGTTTCGCATGTCGACTCCTGGGACCCGAAACCGAAATTGGTCGAGGACGCGGGCAAGACGATTTCGGTGAACGAATTCCAGGGCCGCAAGGGCGATTTCAAAATGTTCCTTAAGGCGCCTCAGTGGCAGTTTGCGCCGTACGGGCAGAGTGGAACCGAGGTCAGCGGCCTGTTTCCCGAACTGGCGAATTCCGTCGACGATCTGTGCGTCATCCGCTCGATGAAATCGGATCACACGAATCACTACGAGGCGACGCTCGGGATCCACACCGGGTCGTTTACTTTCGCACGACCGAGCGTCGGAGCCTGGGTAAGTTATGGGCTGGGAACGATCAACCGCAATTTGCCGTCGTTTGTGGTGATCGCTCCGCATACGCCCTACGCGGGCGGTCAGGTATGGGGCAGTGATTTCCTGCCCGGCTCGCACCAAGGCACTCTGGTGGTTCCAGGCGTCCAACCGGTGGCGAATATCCAGCGGCGCGTCGCGTCGGGTCGGCTGCAGGAACTCGAACTGGGTGTTCTCGCGAAAATGAACCAGCGGCACCTATCGGAGCGTCGATCCGACCCGCACCTTGCGGCTCGAATCCGATCGTTCGAAACCGCGTTTGGAATGCAGGCGGAGATGCCGGAAGTCTTCGACCTGTCCAGGGAAGACGACGCGACGCTTGCCCTTTACGGCCTGGAGCGAGGCAGTACGCGCGGATTTGCCTGGCAGTGCCTGGTCGCGCGGCGCCTGGCGGAACGCGGCGTTCGGTTTATTGAACTGATCGACGTCGGGTCGTCCAATAACTGGGATGCGCACGGGGACATGCTGACGCACGAACCGCTGGCTCGCAATGTCGATCGCCCTATCGCGGGCCTGCTGAGCGACCTGAAGCGGCGCGGAATGTTGCAAGACACGCTGGTCGTCTGGACGAGCGAATTTGGGCGCACACCATTTAATGCGGCTGCGGATGCAAAAGGACGTGAACACCACCACTGGGTTTACTCCTCATGGCTGGCCGGCGCCGGGGTCAAGCCGGGAATCACTTATGGCGAGTCCGACGATTACGGAATCGACGTGGCGCGCGACCCGGTGCATGTCCACGATTTCCATGCCACAATCCTGCATCTGCTGGGCCTCGACCACACGCGGCTGACCTACCGCCACTCCGGCCGCGATTATCGACTCACCGACGTGCACGGTCGCGTCGTGCACGATATCCTTACCTGAATTCCAGTACGATTCATTTCACGCATATTGTCGGCGCCTGTCGGGAGATGATCATGTCGTCAAGGTCGAGCGTGGTGCATGTCGCCTGCCAACTAACTCTGGCAACGGTAATCGCGGCCTCCGAACCGCCCGCCCCTTCCCAATCGGCGGCAGGCATTCCCGTTGCGCGTGCCGTTTCGGACCCGATCGCAATCGGGACGCGACGCGAGTTGTTTGTCGACGACTTCCTGATCGAGTCACTGCGCGACGCTCGACGCACCCTGCATCATCCGACCCCGCGTGAAATCGCCATCGTCCACGACGCGGCTTGGGAAGGCGCCGGCAGCGGATACCACACACTGATCCCTGTCGATGGCCTGCTGCGACTGTATTACCGGGGATCCAAACTGGGCGTCGAAAAGGGCCAGCTATTGCTCGGGCCGGAAGTCTACTGCCTGGCGGAGAGCCGCGACGGTGGACGCACGTTTATCAAGCCAAAGCTCGGCCTGTTCGAGCACGAGGGATCCAAAGACAACAACATCGTCTGGAGTGGTGTCGGCACGCACAATTTTTCGCCGTTCCACGACACGCGCAGCGACTGTCCGGCGGAATCGCGGTTCAAGGCGCTGGGAGGACTGGCCAGTGAAGGGGGTTTGTTCGCATTCCATTCTGCCGACGGCATTCGCTGGACGTTGATGCGCAAAGAGCCTGTGGTCACGGAAGGCGCCTTTGACTCCCAAAACCTTGCGTTCTGGGATCCGACAGCGGGGCTCTACCGCGTCTATTTCCGCACCTTTACCGGTGGGATCACCACCGGCAAGGTCTGGCAGCCGGAGGGATTCCGTGCGATTCGAACGGCGACGTCGGCCGATTTTCTGCATTGGGAGCATCCGACCGACCTGCAGTACAAAGATTCGCCGGCCGAACACCTTTACACCAATCAGATTGCTCCCTATCCACGAGCGCCCCACCTGCTGCTTGGATTTCCCACACGGTACGTGGAACGCGGCTGGTCGGATTCCATGCGGGCATTGCCTCAACGGGAGCAACGTGAACAAAGGGCGGAAGCGCACTTGCGGTATGGTACGGCTTTGACGGAAGGATTGATCATGGCCAGTCGGGACGGGGTGAATTTTGAACGTTGGAACGAGGCGTTCCTGCGGCCGGGGCCGGAACGTCCGGCGACATGGATCTACGGACATCAGTTTATCGTATGGAACATGGCGGAGACCGCTTCCGACTTGCCCGGTGCTGCGAGCGAGCATTCGCTTTATGCCACGGAAGGATCGTGGCATGGCGCGGGGAATGCAATCCGCCGCTATACACTGCGGCTGGATGGATTTGTTTCGGTCCAGGCGCCGCTCCGAGGTGGGGAGCTGCTCAGCAAAGTTCTCACGTTCGCCGGCAACAGTCTCACTTTGAATTTCGCGACGTCTGCGGCTGGCGACATACGGGTCGAGATCCAGAACCCGGACGGGAAGTCCCTTCCCGGGTTTGCGATCGACGACTGCGAACCGTTGTTTGGCGACACGGTCCAACGAACGGTGACCTGGAAGCAAGGCGGCGATCTGAGCGCCCTGACCGGTCGGCCCGTCCGCCTTCGATTTGAATTGCGGGATGCGGATTTGTATTCATTGAAATTTGAAAAGGCGCATTGACGCTCCATGAATGGTTGTCGTTTTCCAATTACGATCCACCGGCTTGCCTCAATGGTTCTGTCGCTCGGCATCGTTTGCGCGGGCACGGGGGAATCGCGCACCGCGCCGCCTGCTCGCATTGATTTCAATCGGCAGATCCGACCGATCCTGTCGGACAAGTGCTTTCGCTGCCATGGTCCGGATGCGTCGGCGCGACGCGCTGAATTGCGTCTTGACCTGGCCGAACAGGCGACGGCGGACCGCGGCGGTCGCGCGGCGATTGTGCCCGGCGACTCGGCCGCCTCGATGCTGGTCGAGCGTATAACGGCGGACGATCCTCAGCAGCGGATGCCGCCGGAATCGCTGCGCAAGCCGCTGAGTCCGATGGAATTGCAACTGCTGCGCGCCTGGATCGATCAAGGCGCCCAGTACCAGCCGCACTGGGCGCTACAGCCGCCCGTCCATCCCGCGCCTCCGACCAGCGGCGCCGATCCGGCCTCGTTCTCGACACCGATCGACGCATTCGTCGGCGCAGACCTGGCCGAGCGATCCTGGAACTTCTCGCCCCCGGCCGACCCCGAGACTTTGCTGCGAAGGGTATCACTTGACCTGATTGGCTTGCCACCGACACTTGAGGAAATCGAGTCGTTCCGGCACGAGTTGTCGGGGAATACCGCGGGTGGCAGCGATGCGTACGAGCGCGTCGTTGACCGGCTGCTCGCGTCGCCGCACTATGGCGAGCATTGGGCGGTACCCTGGCTGGACGCGGCCCGCTATGCCGACACGAACGGCTATTTCAGCGACAAGCCCCGGCAGGTCTGGCTGTGGCGTGATTGGGTCGTCGGGGCACTGAACCGTGGCATGCCCTTCGACCAGTTCACGATCGAGCAACTCGCTGGCGATCTCTTGCCCAGCGCCTCACCTGACCAGACGATCGCGACTGGGTTCAATCGCAACCATATGGCGAACAACGAGACCGGGATCATCGATGAGGAATTCCGCGTCGAGTATGTGGTCGACCGCGTCAACACGACGATGGCGATCTGGCAAGGTTTGACCGCGGGCTGCGCTCAATGTCACGACCACAAATTCGATCCGCTTTCCCAGCGCGAGTATTACCAGTTGTTTGCGTTCTTCAACAGCATCGCCGAGTCGGGGTTGATCACCAGCGACAACCCGCCACCGCTGCTCGAAGTACCCACATCGCAGCACCTGCAGCAACGTGCCAGGCTGGAGACCGACTTGCGGAACATCGTCGAGCGATTCGAGTCATTTCGCGCGGCTCATCGCGAGTCGATGAGCCGTTGGGAGAACGAAGCTTCGCGGACACTGCCTCACCCGCCGAACGACGCGTTACTTTTCTGGGACCCGCTGGAGGAAGATCGCCAATCGGCCGCCGTGGCACATGGGACGACCTTGCAGTTTGAACGCGGCATTCGCGGCAAATCGGTTCGGCTCGACGCGACGCGGCACCTGGAAGCGGCACTTCCTGAATGGGACATCGACCGGCCCTGGACGATCGGCGTCTGGCTGCTGTTGGACGGATCGCTGAGCTGTCCCCTTTCGCGGATCGAGCAGGAAGGAAGCCGGCGCGGATTGGAATTGATCTGGAGTAAGGGCCGCTTGAAGGTGCACCTTGTCAATGAATGGGGCGCGCGTCAGATCGAGATTGCCGCGGCGCAACCTGTGGCTGCGAAACAGTGGCACCAGATCGTGGTAACCTACGACGGTCGAGGGAAGGCCGACGGTCTGAAAGTCTACCTCGACGGCGAACGCGTGCCGACCGACATTCGCAGCGACAGCCTGACGGGGACCGCCGGCAATTCGGAACCGTTGCGCATCGGACGCCGCGATTCGGGCTTGGGATATTACGGTGCGATCGACGAACTGCGTTTGCTGCAACGATGCGTCGACCCCGACACGATCAGGGACTGGCATTGGTGCGACCGGTTGAGAGGCATTCTGGAACTGGATAACGTCGCGAGTCGCTCGTCGCACGATACGGATGCCTTACTCGATTATTATATCGATCGGTTTGCGGACGACGATGCGCGCGGATTGCGGGGGGCGATGAAAGCCGCCGCCACAGCCTTGAACCAGTTTCAGGCCAGGATCCCTCGTACGCTGATCATGGAGGAGTTGCCTCAACCAAGGGTGACGCATCTGCTGGAGCGCGGCCAATACGATCGTCCTCAGGCGGTGGTGGAGCCTGGTGTGCCTTCGGCGATCGCTGGTTTTCCTGAATCGTTGCCGCGCAATCGACTTGGATTGGCGCTTTGGTTGACCGCGCCGGAAAACCCACTGACCGCGCGTGTAACCGTCAATCGATTCTGGCAGCAGATCTTTGGGGAAGGAATTGTGCGAACTGTGGACGACTTCGGGTACCAAGGCGAGGCTCCCTCGCATGCGGAGCTGCTCGACTGGCTGTCGCTCGCGTTTCGCGACAATGGCTGGGACGTCAAGCGATTGTTGCGCACGGTTTGCTTGTCCCATACCTACCGACAGGACTCAGCGATCGACGATCCAGCCCGGTATGAAAGCGATCCGGACAACCGCGCGTTGTCACGTGGACCTCGCCGAAGGCTCTCCGCGGAAATGCTGCGCGATCAGGCTTTGGCCGCATCCGGCCTGCTTGTACGCACACAAGGCGGTCCGGCGGTGAAGCCACATCAACCGCCGGGGTTATGGGAGGAACTGAGTTATAACTCCGAGGATTCGTACCTGCCCGACGCCGGCGAAGGGATGTGGCGTCGGAGCATCTATACCTACATCAAACGGCAAGCGCCTCCCCCTACCCTGCTGACGTTCGACGGGCCAACGCGCGAAAAATGTGTGGTCCGACGGGCCACCACCGACACGCCGATGCAAGCGCTACTGTTAATGAACGACGAACCTTTTCTGGAGTCGGCCCGGGCACTGGCTCGTAATCTGCTGCGATTACCGATCGGGCTGGAGAGCGATCGGCCCGATCATGCGCGCATCGAACGGTTGTGGAGGAGCATTCTCACGCGCGGCCCGGACGCACAAGAGTATTTGACTGTCGCGGCGCTGTTGACCCGCCAACGCGCACGGTTCGACGCTGATCCCGAAGCGGCGGCCCGGCTGGCGACACCGGAGCTCCCGCCCGCTGACGCCGATGGTACCTCGTCGATCGCGGCCCGGGAACTTGCGAGCTGGATAGTGGTGGTACAAACCGTGTTCAATCTGGACGAGGCAATTCGGAAGCCATGAGCCCACGCGGTCTTGATCGGCGTTCATTTTTGGGCGGATCGGCGATCAGCCTCGGTTCGATCGCGCTGGCATCGATCGCCCAGGGAGAGCCGACCGGGTTGAACCTTGCGCCACGCGCCAAACGCATCATCTACCTCTTCATGCATGGCGGACCTTCGCAATTGGACCTGCTCGATTATAAACCTGGCCTGCAAGCGGCGCATGGTTCGGAGTTACCGGCGACGGTTCGAGGCGATCAACGATTGACAGGAATGACCAGCGGCCAGAAATCGCTGCCCGTGACGGCCTCGCTTTTCAAGTTCCAGCAGCACGGCGAGCGCGGCGCCTGGTTCAGCGAACTGTTGCCGTCGCTGGGCTCATGCGCCGACGATCTCTGCGTCATACACTCGATGCATACCGAAGCGATCAACCACGACCCGGCGATCACCTACCTGCAAACCGGACATCAGCAGCCGGGACGACCAAGTTTTGGGGCCTGGTTAAGCTACGGGTTGGGGGCGGAGAACGAGAACCTTCCGGCGTTTGTCGTGTTATTGTCGCACGGCAGCGCTGCGCGACCGGCGGATCCGTTGTATGCCCGACTCTGGGGCCCCGGTTTCCTGCCGTCCCGTTACCAAGGCGTGTCACTGCGCAGCGGTGGCGACCCGGTACTCTATCTCTCGAATCCGTCCGGCATCGACGCCGCCACGCGCCGCGATCAACTGGACGTGGCCGCCTCTCTGAATCGCCATCGCCCGGCCGCCCGTTTCGATCCCGCTATTGAAACCCGGATCGCACAGTATGAAATGGCGTTTCGAATGCAGGCCTCGGTCCCCGAATTGACCGATGTCGCCGCCGAGACCGACGCGACATTCACGGCCTACGGTCCTGAATCGCGCCGGCGAGGATCGTTCGCGGCGAACTGCCTGCTGGCGCGGCGGCTGGCGGAACGAGGCGTGCGGTTTATCCAGTTGTACCACCGAGGCTGGGACCAGCATTACAATCTGCCCAGCGACCTTCGGCTGCAATGCCGGGACGTCGACCAACCGATCGCCGCGCTGCTGCGCGATCTCAAATTGCGAGGACTGCTCGAGGAGACGCTCGTCGTCTGGGGCGGTGAGTTCGGGCGGACTGCCTACAGCCAGGGGAAGCTGGAAGCAACCAACTACGGCCGCGATCACCACGGGCGGTGCTTTACCATCTGGATCGCCGGCGGCGGCATCCGACCTGGGATCGGCTTCGGCGAGACCGACGAGTTTTCGTACAACGTGGTGCGGGACCCGGTCCATGTCCACGACCTCAATGCGACACTGTTGCATCAGCTCGGGATCGATCACGAGCGACTGACCTACCGCTTTCAAGGCCGGGACTTTCGCTTGACCGATGTGCATGGGCGCGTGGTACGCGAAATCCTGGCCTGATCCGCACCCGCGATTCTTCGAGTACCGCCCGCAGCTTGCTGGGGCTGGAAGCCCCAACTGAAGCTTTGTGGCAGGGGCATCTTGCCCCTGCTGAAGCTGTGCCTGGGGCATCCTGCTCCAGTTCTGTCTTGCTGGACGAGGTACTGACTCTCCTCGGCGACGTTACGTGTTCAAGAGCTGAGCAACTCTTGATCCAGGTGGGACACCGAATTGAAGTCGACCAGTTGTGGCGGACCGCTCGAAACATCCACGATCGTCACGGCCGTGTTCCAGATCCCGTTCCAGGGATCAGTGGGCCAATTACCGAGCCGGGCCAGTTCCTTCATCAGCAGCGACTTGAAGTCGGCATGCGTGATGAATGCCACGGCGCCCCCATCGCCATCGTGCAACTGGCAAATGCGCTGCCACAACCTGCGTGCCCGCGCACCGGCCGCTTCCGCCGATTCGTACTCCTTGCTGGCCCACCAACCGTCGTCGCCGATCGATTCCTCGACGCGATACCAGGGAAAGTGTCGTTCGATTTCATTGCGCGACATCCCTGGTCGGCCTTGATATAGCCACGGTTGGTATCCCGAGTAGCAACCGCCTTGCTCGTGCAGATCGACCCAGACTTCGGCGCTCAATTTCATATGCGCCCGCAGGTGCTCCGCGGTTTCCAGCGCCCGGCGGAACGGGCTGGTAATCAAATGCCGAATCTGGTGGCGAGCCTGTCGCGACTCGAAGTCCGCGGCGAGTGCCGCGGCCTGGCGATGTCCCAGGGGTGTTATCGCTGGATCCTCGACGCGGAGACGCTCGGGAAGTGAATTGTTCGCCGATTGGGCATGACGAATGAAGTACAACCGCATGATGATCGAACCTGACTCCGTTCCTAAACCGGCTCGATTTCCCGTGCGGCCAGGTCGCGGAGATTCAGTCGGGGATTTCGCCTGGCGACTTCCAGCGACTGGTAAGCCATCAACGATCCGATCGACCCCTCCACGCGACAATAACTTACCAGGATCTCCTCGGAATACTTTTGCCATCTCGAACCGACTTTGGAAAACAGCAGTTCCCGCATCCGGCGCCCGAGATTGATCGACTGGCCGAGGTAGAGCGGGCATTGCGATTCCGCGCTTGCCAGCAGGTAGACCCCCGGGAAATCGACCGCCTGTCCGGCGAGGACTTCCCGCAGAGGGACCGGCTCGGGGAGCGGCAGTCGGATGTTGCGCGTCGACAAGGCCTGCGCCCGTTTGCGAGCCCGATGGCACTCCTTCCGCAATTTCAGCGCGCCCCAGCGGTATTCCAACGAGGAGTACCCCGGTGCAAAGTCGCAGGCGATGCGGTCGAAATTTGCGGCCGAATTCGGATCGCAGAGGATCTCATCCAGACTTCCGGCACCGTTGTCGATCAGTTGCCGCCAGGCAAGTTCACTGGCATGGATAAAGGGGTCACAATGTTCCCATGTGAACTCCGTGCGCTTGCTGAAATCCAATCCGGACAACTTGCCTGCCTTGCGCATCGCGAACAGGTTACGATTCCACCAGCGAATGTCACCCGGCAGGCCACGCTTTTCGCAAGCGGCCTCGAACAGCGAATTCAACTGCGGATCGGCAACGACCCGGTCGATCGAGAACCCATCCTGAACCTGCCGAAACGCCGACAGCAGCCCGTCGATGACGGTGCGTTTGGATCGCGATTCCCACGCCTCTACCGAGAGCTCCAGCACCTCGTCGTACGGGCTGGCGCCCTGGGTATTGCGCGGGCGTACGGTCGACGGCGCGCTGATCGTCGGCTCCACCGCCCCATCCAATTGGTCCCCCCGACAAACACGGGCCAACCGCTCGTCGCCGCGCTTTACGTACTCCGGCGACAATTCAAAGCCGATGAAACCCCGGCCCAGTTTCTTGGCCACAGCCAGGGTCGTGGCACTGCCGCTGAACGGATCCAGGACAACGTCGTCGGGATTGGAACAGCAGCGGATGATCCGCCCCAACAGTTGCTCAGGCATCTGGCAGCCATGGAAGCCGGCTCGTTCCTTAAAGGTTCCCGCCACGCGCGGAAAATACCAGGTATCCTCGTCGGGCGAAAACCGATCCGCAAGATCCTGCGGTCGCAGGATCCAAGTGTCGTCCGGCAATCGACCGATTGGGTTCGCGCGGCGATCGCCGTAAACGAGGAACCTCGCCGAAGGAATGCGCGTTTCAAGTTCCTCCGCTCGGAACGTGAACGTGTGCGGATCCTTGATGAAATAGAACAGGTGAGCGTGCGAGCGGCTGAATTTGGCCTTGCAATTCACGCCAAACGTGTAGTACCAGATCACCCAGCTGCGCGTCGTAAAACCGATCTCCTGGGCGGCGACCTTCAGTTCCGCGGCATATTCATCGCCGATCGCCAGCCAGAAAGTCCCCGATGGCTTGAGCACGCGATGAACAGCCTTAATCCATTTTCGTGACCAGTCGAGGTAATCGTCGGTCTTGCGGCTATCGGTGTAAACGTCGTATTCGTAACCGATGTTAAACGGCGGATCGGCGAATGCCAGATCGACCGACCCTTCGGGCAGTTTCCGCATGCCCTCGATGCAGTCCTGCGCGTGAATGCGGCCACAAACTTCCTGCGAAATCACCGTTCCTCCTATCGGCTTCGCGCCGGGGATATTCGATACCAGAATCTTCGTGATACGAATCTCGCGTGGCAGCCGTCCAGAAATCTTCGGCCCCATTATGGGCGTTCTTTTCCCGCGACGCAATTCGCCATGCAAAAAGTCGGCCGTTGTGTCAGGCGTTACCGCCGGCGGTGCCGCAACCGAGCTTCGGACCGAAAACTCGCAGAGCATTCTCCCGCAAAACGGCGCGTTTTTGATCGTCGGTCAAGTCGGCATGGTCGATTCGAGCCCGTTGCATGGCCGTCATGTAGAGCGGAGTATCCGTACCGAACAGGACTCGCTCGACGCCCACGGTCCGCACGGCCCATTCGATTAATCCCGGTGTAATCGATCGAGCACTCGACGTGTCGGCGAATACATTTCCCTGCCTCGATTTTTCGATCGCCCGAACCTGATGCGTAACGTCACCGTCCCAACCACAGCCGATATGAGCAAGGATCAAGCGTACTTCGGGAAAGGCGTCTGCCCAGGGAATGAAATCGCACGCCAGACTGAACTGCTCGCTGCTGTGCGTCAGCACCACGGCCCGATGACGAGCAGCGAATTTGAATATCGCCTCCGCATGTTCGGTGATTGGATACTGATGTTCCTCCGGGTGAATCTTGATGCCGACGCACTGCGGTTGGGCCAACATCTCCTCCGCCTGCCGATACGTCTCCGGACACCTCGGATCGATCACCACATATTGCTTCAGGCCCGGCGTGTCGGGAATAATCCGGGCCGCTTCCCGATTTCCGGCGGCGGCATCCGCCTTGTTCCGCGGCATCAGGGCCAATAGCGGCGAGACAATCGTAAGTTCAACTCCAACGGCGCGGGCCCGTCGCACAACTTCCCGCGCGTCGCCCGTCATGAACTGATTGTAGAGCGAACTTTTGTCTTCCTGGATGTAGATGCCATAGTGTCCGTGGACGTCGATGGCGGCGATTTCGACCGGGTGGCTGCTCACGAATTGTCCTCCTTTTTCCCCTCCGCGATTCCATGCGATCCCGCCTGGGGAACCCAGTCGGGCAGCCGTTGTCGCAATAATGCGATGAATTTCGCGTACTCGTCGTCGCTCGATCCCTGGTACGGCGGCTGTAACCGTAAAGGCATCTCGGGCACATACATTTTTTCAAACAGTTTGTCGTAGCTGCCATCAATACGATCGCCAGGAATCGCTTCGAAAAGGCAGTCGACGACAATGTCGATTTCCTTTTGGATTGCGCACAAAGTTTCCCGATCGCCCCTTCGTCCCGCTTCATAAAGAGCTCGCTGGCGCGGCCAATGCATGATGAACGAGACGAGGATACTGCATTCGCCAAACAGAGAACCGTAGACATATCCGGCTTCGGAGAGAAAATGCTGCAGTTCGGGAGCATCCAGCAACAGGCTGCGCAGATGCGAAAGCGAATCGCCACAATTTTTCGTCGCGACCAGATTGGGATGCAACTTCGCCAGCCTGCCGTACTCCTTGCCGGTCACCATCCGTTTTGTCCTCGGAAGGTTGTAATGCATGAAGCGG
This sequence comes from Planctomycetota bacterium, assembly GCA_016872775.1. GTDB lineage: Bacteria > Planctomycetota > Planctomycetia > Pirellulales > Pirellulaceae > VGZA01. The sequence goes on from VGZA01000023.1 coordinate 11,905, forward strand.
CAATCGGGAAACGCTCCGCAGATGTGATCGAAAAATGAAAACAGCTCAATGTCACGTAACGCCGCCCAACTCGGAAGCGAAATCTGGAAGTCGCGGACGCCCCAATCACTACAGCGGCGGATCCGTTCCAGCATCGTTGTCAGCGAGAGCCCTATCACGCCGACCATCGGTTCGGCGCCGCTTTGCCGCATTTCATCGGCGAAAGCCGAGACGATCTGATCGAACTGCCGGTCGCTGACGGCGTAGCCCTCGCCCGCCGTGCCGAAAACATAGAGCATCTGCGTGCCACCCAAAGCATGGCGCACATTTCGCCGAAAAATCGATTCCGCAAACTGTCCCTTCTCATTCCACGGAATACAGCAAGTCGCCATCAACCCGCCAGGATATCGCTTGTCCGCCATAAAAGTATCTCTCCAGGAAAATCCTCGGTTCTCCGTCGGCCGTTCCAAGTCACAGTGAGATCCGGTCGTCGCGCATCCCAAAGCGGCTCCGCGAGCGACCTGAATTGTGGCGTCCGCAATCCCACCCGTCGAGTTCCCGGGACGGAAGATTTTCAAGATTTCCATTCCACCTACTCGTACTCGTCCCATACTCCTACTCCTATTCGTACTTGTACGAGTACGGGACGAGTATGGGACGAGTACGGAACGAGTACGAGGCGGGTAACACTACTCCTACTTGGACAGCAGCACTTTGCGGCGGATGCTCCAGTTCTTCCTGCCCTGAAGGGCAACACTGTGAAGCATTTTTTTGTGAATTGGGTAACGTTTCGCGCAGTATTTACCCCAAAGGGTTTTTTCTGCCGCGCAGCCGGGAGTTGCCGGTATTCCGGCTACCCCCGGAGGACCGTCCCACACGACCCGCCGCCGGTCGAGCGCAACGGTCCATCGACACTCATGGGACTGCCGAGACCACAACGGATGCGCCGTTGCGTCGTGGTTGCTTCACTGCACCGCATGGGTTGGTGGTGCAGTGGCAGTCCGTCGATGGGCCTTCCCGGCAAATCAACTCCGCTCACGGCGCACTGCCACTGGCACAGCACACCAACGTCGGTTCGATCGCCACGATTCCTCACCGTTTCGGTTTCGGTCTCGGCGACGTCGGTCGGTGCCGATGGGCCCGTGCGCTCGACCGAGTTGTACCCAGGGTAGCCGGACTACCGGCAACCCTGGGCTACACTGCAGAACATCCCCTTCGGGGAACGAGCCACTTTTTCGCGGTTCGACGCGGCTGGCGGCTCGACGGGCTGGCAGGGCGTTGCCGCTGGGCTGATTTGTCGTGCCTCTTCGGGGCGGGAACGGATCGTTACGTGCGACAGGATGAACGCTTACGGCAAACGGCTATCGCAAAGTGGCGCTGTCCAACGACTCGCACGCCTGCACGATAATTCACCAGGCTTCGCGATAGAGTCGCACAATGTCGGCGGTGGTTGGAACTACGGGGTTATTCGCGGGGCTGCCTGAAGCGAGCGCATCGGCGGCCATTTTTTCCAGGGATGCCTCGAAATGGTCTCGAGCAATGCCCGGGTAGTCGCGAATTCTGGGAACGCACAGGCGCTCGTTCAACCGCTGCAGTTCTTCGACGAGTCGCTCCGCCGCAAGACGGTCGCAAGGATCCTCGAGTACAATTCCGATCTCCCTGGCCACCTGAGCGTACTTTGTTGTGGACCCAGCGATCGAGAATCTCGTGACGCAGGGCAGCAGCATGGCGTTGGAGAGTCCGTGCGGGATATGGAAAACGGCTCCCAGCGGCCGGCTCATCCCGTGCACCAGGCAGACGCTGCTATTGGCGAATGCCATGCCACCTTGGGTTGCGGCGAGCATCATCCCTTCACGCGCGGTGCGATTCGTCGGGTCGTCCCAGGCAGCAACGAGGTGCCGGGAAACGAGTCGCACGCAGGAGAGCGCGATCGGATCGGTCATTGCGGTCGCCTTGCGCGAGACGAATGCCTCGATGCCGTGTGTCAATGTATCGACTCCGACATGCGCCGTAAGTGCCGCCGGCATTGTCATCGTCAGTTCGAAGTCGATCAGCGCGACCGACGGCAGCAGGTGTGCGTCGAGGATCATCATCTTGATGTTCCGCTGTTCGTCGGTGATCACAGCGACCTTGGTGACTTCGCTGCCGGTGCCCGCCGTGGTCGGAATCGCCATCAAAGGCGCACCAGCGCGGGGAATCTTGTGGTACCCCATATAGTCGGCGAGCGGCTCAGGGTTTCGACTCAGGATCGCGATCGCTTTGGCGCAATCGATCGGGCTGCCGCCGCCGATTGCCACCACGGCCTGGGCCGCCGATTCCGTAAAAAGGCGCAATCCGTCGCGTACGTTTTGGACGGTCGGATCAGGGCGGACGCCGGCAAAGACCGTTGCGGCGATTTCCGTCGATTTCAGTGGTTCGAGCAGGCGGGCGATCAGCCCGGATTTGACCAGATATTGGTCGCTGACGACGAGAATTCGCTCGATCTCCAAGCGACGCAGCTGGTTCGTTAGTTCGCTCGACGCGCCGGCACCGATTAAAACCGTCGAGGGAATATTGAATGCGCTGCTCATACTCACCATCCTTGGGCCCGCAGGTACGATTTATCCCACCTCGACAACACGACCTTCTGCCGCGTGTAGAACATCACACCTTCCAGTCCTTGAACGTGCAGATCGCCCAGAAAGCTGCGGTTCCACCCGGAGAAGGAAAATAGCGCCATCGGTGCCGGCACGCCGACGTTGATTCCCAGCATGCCGCACTGCATTTCCCGAGTGAACTGCCGCGCGGCGGCTCCGCTGCCCGTAAAGATCGTAGCGCCGTTGCCGAACGATAGTTCATTCATGGTGGTGATCGCCTGTTCGAGACTTGACGGTCGCACCAGGGACAACACAGGGCCGAAAATCTCGTCCTGGAAAAGACCGCAAGTCGGTGCGACGCGGTCGACCAGAGTCGGGCCGACAAAGAACCCTTTTTCGGGAATCCGCGCGCTGCCGTCGTAAGCGACCTCGGCGCCCCATTGCGGGGCCTGCTGGATGTATCCCAGGACGCGCTGTCGCGCCGACTCGTCGATGACCGGCCCCATCTCGGCCTGATCGTCATGCGTGGTGTCGGCCACGCGCAGAGTTGCCAGCGCGGCGCTGATCCGTTCGCGCCAGGCGTCGGCCGTTGGCGGACCCACTCCCATCAACACCGACCCGGCCATGCAACGCTGGCCGGCACAGCCGAACGCCGAACCGATAATGGCGCGCAGCGTTGATTCCGGTTCCGCATCCGGCATAACCACGAGGACATTCTTTGCGCCACCCGCCGCCTGGACCCGCTTGCCGTGCGCCGACGCCAACCGATAAACCTCTTCCGCGACGCGCGTCGATCCCACGAAACTGACAGCAGCAATCCGAGGATGCCGGCAAATCGACTCTACCACCTCGCGACCACCCTGCACCAGGTTGAGCACGCCGGGGGGAAATCCCGCTTCGAGCAGCAGTTCCGCGAGTCGCATCGCCGTCAGTGGCACTTTTTCACTCGGCTTGAGCACAAAGGTATTGCCGCAGGCAATGGCCAGAGGGTACATCCACATCGGAACCATCGCCGGAAAATTGAACGGCGTAATTCCCGCGCAGACACCGATCGGTTCCCGCATCGAAACGGCGTCCACTTGGTCGGCGACCTGGGGCAGACTCTCGCCCTTCGACAGATGGGAAATTCCACAGGCAAACTCGACCACTTCGATGCCGCGTCGAACATCGCCTTTGGCTTCCTCGAAAGTCTTGCCGTTCTCGCGCGTCACCAAGCGGGCCAGTGACTCGAAGTTCCGCTCCAACAGTTCCCGATACCGGAACATGAACGCGGCCCGCTTCGGCGCCGGAGTCGCTCCCCATTCTAAGAACGCTCGTTGCGCCTCGCTGACCGCCTGATCGACCTCCCTTTCACCACTCTGGGGCACCTCTCCGAGCAGTTCACCCGTCGATGGATTGAAGATTGGCGCCAGGGATTGCGTGGAGGGGCGAAGCCAATTCGGCCCAATCAGATTCGATATTTCCATGGTCATCCCGACTTTCCCGCGGTACGTTCTCGATCCACCGGTCGTCTTCCCAGGCCATATCATACTCGCAGAACCCGGCTTCGGCGACGCGTTGCATGATGCCCATCGCTTGAGACCGGATCGATCGGCCCGCGGACGACGAGGTCTCGATCGCGTTCCTGCAACGATTCGGAATGTACCGGTAGTATCCGATCCGCGCGATGCGACGTAGACTGGACGCCCTGCCCGAACGTTCATGCGCCAAATATCGGAGCGTCACCATGAATGGCGTTGAGGAATGCCCCATTCCTGAATCGGATCAACGTCGTAACGGAATCGTATTTCTGATCAGTAACGTGATGATCTATCTGATTGCGCCGGTGACGTATGTTGGTGTCTTGCACGCAACGATCTTGGAAGCGCTCAAGGCCAGCGACACCGTCGCCAATCTGCCGGAATCGGTCTACATGTGGGTCGCGCCGTTGCCGGTGCTGGTTGCGTGGATCTGGCCGTCCCCACGCCTGCTGCGCCCGATGCTGATCGCCGCCCAGGTTGTGAAGGGCGCGGCGGGTGGCGCGGCGGCGCTGGTATTCGCGCTGGCGCCGCCGTCGTGGTGGATTCCAGTTCTGCTGGTCCATCCCGCGGTGATCGGGATCACGGGAGGAGTCCAGATCATGTGCCTGTGGGAATTAATCGGCCGCGGAATGGGACCGGTCCAGCGTGGCCGAACGCTCGGCTGGACCTACGGCATCGGCCCATTGTTCGCAGTCGCCGGTTCCTGCGCATCGCAGTTGATCCTGAAAGGAGAGTTCCCAGGCCTGCCTTCGATCGAACCTTGGAAGCAGCCTTGGAGCTACGTACTGCTGTTCGGTGTGTCCTGTCCGGCAATGTGGTTCTCCGCAGCGCTTGTGGCGTTGGCGCGCGTGCCTGAATCGACCGGCACCGATTCCGGTGCATCGATTCGTGAAGTCGCGCGAGGCCTGCTCAGCTACCTTGGAAATCGCATGATCATGATAACCGCCGTGGGATTCCTGCTGACCTACGGAGGGACGATGATCATGAACAACCTGTCGTTGTACGCTCGTGAAGCACTGGGGGAGGCGCCCGAACACTACGCCGGATTGCAACTGGCGCTGCGATTCGGATTCAAAAGCGTGATGGGCTTTACACTCGGGTGGCTGGTAACCAGGCTTCATCCCAAAGCGTCCTTGCTCGCCACCACGTCAATCTGTGCCGCGGGGATCGTCTGGGCTCTGCTTGTACCCGGCAAGCTCTACATGCTCAGCTTCGGCCTGTTGGGGGCGGGCGAACTGTTTTACGTCTATTACGTCAACTACGTTGTCGGCTGTTCCGAACCGCACCGCATGCGCGAGAACACCGCGTACACCAACCTGGTCAGCGTTTCCATCGGATTTTTGCCGATTGCCTTCGGCTGGATTTCGGACGAATTCGGTCGCCGGTGGAGCTTTGTCACGGCGCTGGCCATTTTGTTGACGGCGCTTGCAATCGTGCAGCTGCTGCTGCCAAAACACCCGCGCCCTCTGCCGCGCAACGAACAGAGCTAGATTCTCACGAGCAGCGGCCGGCGAGCGGCGAGCGACCGCTTGAGGCCGGTGAAACTCAACCGCTCGATGCGTTCGGATCACTCACGCACCGCAAGTATTCCGCCAGCCGCGATTGCAGGTCAAGCAGACTTTGCCATTGACGGGAATCGATAATCACGCGATCGGCTTTCGGTTCCACCTGTGCGGAATTCAACAGATTGCGGATCCGAATGTGGAGATAGTCCAGGACTTCCGCAAACTGGGCCGCCTGCCCGGGAGTCAGCCTGTCGGGGATCTCGGGAGGTTCAAACGCGTACAAAGTGGCCTTCGGGTCGGCGTCGGCATTCCAATTCAGATCGGAATCGGAGTGGCTTGCTTTCCGATTTGCTCCTTTGGATTCCTCAGGGTTGATCGTCCCTTCACTTTCGCCGCGCAACTTCGAGAGTCGACCGGCGATCTGGTCTCGGGATCCGTAGAGTATCACGGACCTGCCTATCAAAATGATGTCGCCGAAACGCAGAATACGGAGTTGGATATCCTCGTTGTTGACTTTGGTCCCATTTGTGCTTTCCAGGTCGGTCAGCACCAGGCGGGCGTTGTCTTCCTGTATCTTCAGGTGAAAGCGACTGACGCGCTCGTCGTTCAGCTGGATCGTATTGCCTTCCTCGCGACCGATCGTGATCGGCGGATCCAGTTTATCGTAGATGCGCCCGCGATCGGCTCCGTCGATAACACGCAATATAATCCCGGACATAGCGCTCGATTACGAATCCACAGGCCGGTGGAAACTGGTCTCTTGTAAATAGTTACATCTGCGCTTATAGCATCCCTGGGAAACGATGGTCAAGTCAGACCGAGCGAAATCGTGGAGATTGCGGCAGTTTAGCGAGTTGTACCGACGAAATGCCAATCGGATAGGGGGCAGGCGCTGACCGATCGAGCTTACCAATGGTACTGACGGAACAACGGGAAGGTCAAAATCGCGAATCCGGGCCGACGCAGTCGGGTGTTGCCATGGGGCGGCAACCCGATCGGATTCCGTCCAGCGCCAATGCGTCCATTGCCTCCAATGCCTTTTCGCCGCAATGCAGATCGAGTAAATTGGTCAGCCGACAGACTGTGCCGACCGCCTCGTGATCGGCACGTTTGTGCGCCCGTGGCGCAATTGGATAGCGCATCGGTCTTCGGAACCGAGGGTTGCAGGTTCGAATCCTGCCGGGCGTACTTTCAACGTGGGATGCGAACAGGTCGTCGCGCGTCGTTCCGAAAAATCGACGCCGGTCGGGTGCGGAGCCAGGAAAGGCCAATATTCCGTGAAATCCACCCAAATTCGCCCCTCTGCCCGCGCCGCAAAGCAAAGCTTCGCTCTCGCAATTTCAACACGTCCAAATCTCGCCTGCGTCCCTACGTTACAGCTGGGACTGTCCGATTAGTGTGGTGTCGACACAATTCAGATTCTCAGATTCTTACCGTTTTTCACTTGAGCAAACTACCACGATAAATCGGCTGCTCGGTATTTTCGTTTCGGGAAGTTGTCGAGATTTTTATCTTGGCTTGCAAACCTTCGGCTGCCAAACGAAACAGGCCATTGTTATCGGTTGGCTGAGCGAAATTGAGTTTCCAACGCATCTGCCGCTGGCCAGAATCGTGCTCGATGGCGGCAACCCAGCGGTAGTGCTCGATTCCAGCGGGGACTTCCAGCACCTCTACTCCCTCGACAAACTGGTCGTGCAGCGGGACCACACATTCCATCCGCAAGGCAGAGTGTTGGTCATCCCAATAATTCAATTGATCGCCTGCGAAAAAGTGAAAGACGGGAGACTGCAACTTGATGTCAACGGTGACGTGGTCTTCTTGCGCTTGCAGGTTCATGCGGCGCGTGTCCGAATCGGCCTTTGCGGGAAACGGTCGGAATGCGGGATCACCGAACAACACTCCGCCAGTTGAGAATCGCTTCACTACGGACGCGGGCGTGCGTTGTTGTTCGAGTGCGGTTTCATGTTCCAGACGATACGATTGTGCGCAATGGTCTCCCGACAATAGGTGCGCCATCACCACATCCTGAAGGCTTTCACGAAAGAGGCTGCCCAAAGGTTGCCCCGACGCCGCAACCTTCAGGGCTTCGCCCATCATCGTGGGCCCCGCGGGACGGGGACTGACATAGGCGATGTAGGCGGCCACGCCGCTGTCGATCGCTTGCAGGCAAAAGCTATCTTTGCTGGCGACAGTCCTTTTGCGCACAGTCATCGATTGAAAGTCATCTTCAAACCAGTCGCAAGTCACTCCTGTGTAACAGGCAATGTTCAGCATCACGGCTCCTGAAAGATCAATGTTCTTCAGATCGCTGGCCTTGGGGCCCGCGACAAGTCCGTCTGGGTACCCATGAGAAGCAAGCAGGATAATTGGAAACTCTTTTAGTTTCGGCATCGTCTCGGTGATGAACTTCTCGTCGCGATCCAGATCGGTTTTTCCTTTAAGCAGGAAATTGGTGACGGGAACTTGTCCAGTTCGCAAAGGCCATGCCGCTGTCATGGTTTGAGAGCTCTTTATAGCGCTGCCGCCAACTCCCAGCAATCCAATCGTTGGTGTTGATTGAGGCCTTGCGGATTCCGAAGCTCTCACCAGTTTTTCAGCGGCTGCACCATCGCGCCCCGTAATCACTCCCCAAAAGAAATCGACAAACGGATCCGAGTCGACTTGCGTGGAGAGGGCAAACATTCGGTTGACGAGATTGTAGTCCAGTTGCGCTGGGTGAACGACGAAGGCAACAAATTCAGGGCTGACTGCCTTGAGTTTTTCCCGAACGGTTTCCAGCGAACTTGGCTCGACAACAACGATCTCAGCCGCGTGTCGATTCGCGAGTAGCTGCGCCGCCGGAAAGAATTCGCTTTTTGAATCAACTAGAGAAAGAACCAAATATCGCCCAGCGCCTTCCGCCTGAACCCGTGTTGTATGGGCATGGCTCAGCATTGATGTCGCGAAAGTCGATCCGATGACGATCGCAGTGTAAAAAGATGCATAGGTCAGGTTGGCAAGAAAGTTTCTGGGATTCGAATTCATTTCTTGGACTCCGCAACAGGAGATGACTCGCTGAACGACAATGCCAGGCGTCCCGCTCCTCATTCAGCCGCTGGATCTGGTTTGGAGGCAACAGGTAGTTTAACACTGAACGCTTGGGCTGCGCAGAATTCAAGGCGCTGGTGGCGGCGGGGGTCGAAGTGGGAGGCCCGATGGTCCGCAGCGGTCGAACAGCACGCGCGTAGTCTAACGACTGAGAGCCCAAGGGGTAACCGTTCAGGGGCAGGAAGGATGCCTCGTCCCGAATGCCGTTAGTCGGCAAACCGAAGCGAGAACAGGTCGGCATCTTTAAGTACGAATCGCAGGCGCACCGGCCGACCGATCAGCCGGCTCAAGTCACCGCTATCGCCCCATTTGATCGCGGCGTCCAATTCATCCCCAAACAGGGGCGTCATTTCGTTCAACCCGAAGCCGGGAATCGCCTGGCCATTCTCGTCCTGCACTTCAACCTGAATCGAACCCGCGACCGAGGTTGAGTAGTTCAGACGCAACGATTTCCCGCTGAAAACGATTGGCTTGGTCCCCATTTCGCCGCCTTCATATCCGACGTGAACCGAAACGAAACCCCACGGGCGGATCGACAATCGCCGCAGACGCACGGGCGCGCCGTCCTTCTGCATGTAATGTTCCGAGATCAGGATCGACCATTCCTCCGGCGAAGTCTGGATGATGTGCCATGCCGGATAGTTGTTTCGCTGCGTCCAATTGCGCTGGTCGAGGCCGGGTCGTACCCAGGCTTCGCGGTAACGGCTCCAATGAACGCCGTCGCGGCTGGCCATGAACAGCGCGTCGTTGATCCCGCAGAAAGGAAAATTCTGCGGGACTTTGTTGCGATCCAAAACGTATCGGTTGGGAAAACCCAACAGCACGTGTTCGGCGCCGGAACACGGGACGATATTGTTCTCGTACATCTGCATGGCGACGTCGCCGTCGTCGTACTGCAATGGGACCGGCGGGGTCCAGTGGATGAAGTCCTTGGAGGTTGACATTTGGATCACGCGAATGCCGGCGCCGCTGGTTGGGGTCGGCTTGAATCCGGCGATCGTTGGGTCATTGACCCGCGTATAGGAGCGATAGCAACCGTGCTGAGCATCCCAGAAGGCGGTGTTAATGGTGTCGAAGTCGCCTCGCGTCGTCACGGGCTGGTCCTGCATCGCGTGCCAGCGGAGGCCGTCGGCGGAGGCCAAGGCATACAGCTTCTGAGCGTTCCCGCTCAAGCCCTTGAATCTCGCTTCCGGCGGACAGTCGGGATTGGTGTCGAGGAATGCCGCTGCGAATCTGAGGTCACTCCCTTGCCAGATGATGTTGTTTTTCTTCGAGCCTTTGAACTCGTACAGCCCCAGGTTCGGGCGGGAGAAAGATCGCCCTCCATCGGTGCTTTCCGCTAGCGCCCCGGTAATAATGTTCTCATCCCCATCAGAGAATGTGGCCCGGTAATAGAGCCGTATCTTACTGCCTTCCTGAACCACGCTGTATACAAAGAAAGTTCCGCTTTCCCACGCGGCATTAGCTTCAAAAACAACTTCGCGACGTTCGGGGTGGGCAAGTTCCAGACGGGCGTTCGTCATGAAATCGATCAGAAATCGGTCCACGAACAGTTCTCGCCGCGCGCCGATGTCTACCGGTGGATCTGCGGCAAACGCATGGACGGTCATCAGGCCCACGACGATTCCGACCAGTGGCAAGGTTGACTGAGGCCATGAATGCATCCTGCTGTTTCTCATGATTCACGTCTTTCGATACTTGGCCGTGTTTTGGTTCAGCGGGAAAAGGAATTTCGCAATGCCCGAATTAGCGACTTCGTGCTGATTCCGCAGCGGCGTCGGTAAAGATCTGCGCCAGATACCCGTCCTCCATGCCAGGATGCTCTGACCAACCACCATTTATTCTGCTCCGCAGCGCCGGAAAAACATATTTCGAGAACCGATTGCCAAATCCTGGATCGGGTATCGTTTCGACCTCCAACTGGTCGCTGTCGGAGCGCGCCATGGTGATCGTCGAGCGAATTCTGTCTACGGCTAATGACCCGAGCGTACCGTGCAATTCGACGTCGGGCGCCAATCCCTTGCGAATGAAGGGGGCGTGAGAAACAACCAGTGTCCCGACAACTCCGTTGGCCAGCTCAAAGGCGATGGAGGCATAGTCGAACGCGGTCCCCTTGCGAGACCGTGAGTTCACTTGGATCCCGGCATTTCCTGCCGCGAGTGCCTCGGAAAGATTGATTGGGCCAAGATCGGGTTTCGCTGGCGTTATGACATTTGCTTGCGCCGTAACGCGCACTGCGTTTGAGTTTGCAAGCCAGCGAATCGTATCGTAAGCATGTGAGCCGACATCGGCCACACTGCCGGCCGAGGAGAGGCTGGCATCGTCCCGCCAGGTAATCGGCATATTTAATGGGCGCGGATTGTGCCAGCGAAAGACGAGTGCCTTCAGCTCACCTATGGTCCCCTGCTGTAGTATCTCTCGCGCTCTGACAAAGGCCGGAACGTAGCGTGTCCAAAAGGGAACAAAATGAGCGATCTTCGCAGTCTTGACTGCGTTCCACATCTCCTGGGCCTCGAGCACATTCATGCCGACTGGCTTTTCACAAAACAAGTGCTTCCCCAACTCGGCACACTTCATGACAGCTTCCCTGTGCAACGCATCGGGAGTGCACACCAGCACAAGATCGACTTCTGGGTGCATGACAACCTGACGCCAGTCGTCTGTTACAAAACGAGCCTGATCTTCGGCGGCCGCTTGTTCCAGGAGATTTCGACGTCGGCCGCATAAGGCCACGATTGTTGCATCATTTTCCGCTTCGCGAATCTCACGACGATAGGGAGTGCCAATGTATCCTGTCGCACCAAGTACACCTACGCGGAATTTCATGACGCCAATCCACAATTGGGAGAAACAAGGATACACTGGTCTCGATCGTGCAACAACCTCGGCTCCGGCTACCATCCCCACGTTCGGTTTTCGCAAAACGTTGTATAGGCGATGTTCGAATACAACATGCCTTCGTTTTCCGCACGAAATCGAATTAGGGCTTCTCTTGCTGATATGAACGAGTCGCGATCTCCATCACGTCGCGAGGAATCAAAGGCCCGCTGTACGGCCAGAGTGAGTTCGGCATCCCGCAGACCCGCGTGCAGAAACGCCACGCGTCGGCTGGCCAGGTCGTCCCCATGAACTGCCAGAGCGGCACGATCGAGGATTGCGTACCCTTCGTCAAAGGCTTGCGTGGAGTAGAATTTCTCTGCGACCGTATAAAACGTTCTGAAGTTCAACACGCCTGGATCCTGTTGATCTCTTTCGGCGGCAAACGCGTTCCATCGATCACGTGACAGGCCGCTCAGAAGGGCCTGCCAATGCTCGAAGTAGGCACGGACATTATCGGCAGCCAGGCCGAATCCGCGGTAATAGTCGGCGAGCATTTCGGCAGTGGGCTTCTGCGGATGAAGCTGCGCTCTGGCAATCACATAGAGACTGGGCCCGTGCGCTGCCCATTGGCCAGTCAGGCTGTCCAGATCCGTTCCAATGACGCCCTGCAAAAAGGCAAACTGGATATCTGCCCCGGCGCGTTCTGCGAAATGGGCCGGAAAGTTGTGCCAACCGTAGGTGATGTTGGGCCGCAGGATCAGACGAGCACCCGTGTCGGACCAGCCCGCGCAGTCGCTGCGAAATTCGCGGGAGATTTCTTCCTCATAGGGAAACGACAGATAGTTCGCCAGCATGACCACCACGCGATCATTCAACTGCACTCGTTGCGGTGGCCGCATGTAATTTTCGTAGGCATAGCCGATCACCGTAACTTCCGGATCGACCTGGCGAGCTTCATTCTGCACCGCCAGCAGATAGCTGGCATAACGATTGGAAAGCGGCCCCAGATGTCGCCACCAGTCCAGCGGCGTCACGGCATTCTGATCAAACGCCTCACGAACCTGCTTCAGCACCTGCGTCTGCTCTGCCGGGGAGCGGCCATCCCATGCCAGGCATTTCTCGCAGACGCACTTGCCTGGAGTATCGTTCGGAGAGCAATTGACCCACGGCAGCATCTCCGTGCGATTCGCCTTCCAGTCGCTGACCATCTGTTTCCAGAGCGCAGGCTCCGATTGACACATGGCCGGGTGGCCTGGATGCTGAGAGTCGGGTTCACGCCGTCCGTTAGGCAGTTGATTGAAGTACTCGGGATGGCTCGTCTGGAAACGCTGCCAATACCCGGTAAATGCCTCGCCGTAGTCCAGGGTGTATGATCGAGAAATCCGTTGACGTCGCAGCCAGCGGTAGGTGTCGATCTTGTGTTTATGCCAGGCTGCCTCGGTACTCCATCCCTGTTTTCCGGCAGAGGGCAGTGTTTCGAACTGCCATTGCCGCTGCATCAATTTGGCGTCTTCGGTGAGACTCCACGTTCCCGAAGAAAGCGTCTCCTGTCGCGGAATGAACTCCCCCAGCTCGCCTGGCCACAACCACCGGACACCCACTTGCTGCTCAAGGAACTCATAGACGGCAAACAATGTCCCCATGGAAACGCGATCGTGCAACGGAGTGTCTTCGCCTCCGTCTTTTCCCGCCAGGATGAGTTGCTTGCCGACCGTCCGCATGACAAAACCATTGGGCCGCATCTGACTGACATCAACGCCTGCCGATTTCGAAGCGCTGGTCATGCCGACGTGAATCGACGCCTCAATGCGTTTCGGCATGGCCATCCATTCCTGTTCCCGGAGAATGGACAGATTGGCACCGGTTGCGCGTTCCAGGTGATAACGTAATTCGCTCGCTGCATCCTCGATGACCTTCGGATTCTCAGAGACCTCGGCCTTGATAATGACGGCAACCGGCTTTCCTAGCCGAACGATTTCAAATCCGCGGTCGATCGGTTCGGCCGAATTGCCAGTTGCCATGCAGCCGACGATTGCCAACAGGCTCAGGAAAACGTGAAGTTGTCCGCGGCACCATTGCAGCGGGGTCCATTGCACCGGAATCCATTGCGCCGGGGCCAGACTTGGGATTCGGGATTCCATTTGAGTTTCATTCCGATTGCGGTTTCTCGTCGAATGAGATCGGAGGCGCTATAAGGGTAGCTCAAACCGAATCGTTCGGATAATTCACGCGATGTTGCTCGAGTATAACGACGACACAGAAAGGCTGCCAAGCCGCGTCCGGTACTGCTGCTGCCGCGCCTTGTAAACGACGCCCATCCCGCCCCGCGCGACACAGAACATACGAATGTACTCTTCCAAAAACGTTTTGCCGATCAGGCGTTTGCGCCTCTTGGAATGCCCGACGACTGATGTCCAGCATTCGTTGAATCATTTCGGGCCGCTGCCGTCGCCAACAGAGAATCCACACCAGAAAAACCCGGCCGCGCTATGTACAGCACGGCGTATGACCGAAAAGAAAGATTTGACAGATTAGACAGTTTGGGAGATAGTGCCTGTATGCAAACGACTTTACGACTCAACGACCAGATTTATCGCGACGCTAAGTGGAAGCCACCCGGCTTGGTGTGACTTTGACTCAGTTCATCGATGATGCTCTTCAGGATCGCATTCGACAGGTCCAAAACGGTCTCCATGGGGTAAGCGATCCCATCGCCGAGCGGAATCGGATCATGGAAGATTTGTTGCTGGCCACTTCCCATTTTCGCGTAGGCAGCGACCGACTCGAGACGAGATGAATGAACGATAAAGTCTTGCTCGATACGAATATTCTCGTCGATGCCATTGAGTCTGCGGGGCCGGAACCTGACAAAGCCGCCACCGCACTCGGGCTCGCGAGGCAGCCTGATGTCCGAATTTCGACCCAAGTCTTGGGCGAGTTCTATCGCGCCGTTACCAACCCCCGCCGCAAATCACCACTTACGCACGATGAAGCCACGGCCTGGATTCAACTCTGGAAACGGTTCGAATCATGACGATGAAGGCATGGACCACGCGCGGCCTGCTGGCTCTTGTGTGCGCGATCGCGCTTCGGTCGGAGTTGCGCGGCGTTGAGCTTCTCGCGGTCGGCTCCGCGCTGGAGCTGGCGGTCGACCCACGCTGGATCGACCGTATGGACCGGCTCGATCGGGTGGCCCACCCTCCCCTACCCCGCGAGGTCGTTCTCGAACTTCGGTTCGTCATGCACGACGCGGACCTGTTTGCCTTCTGTTTCCAGTGATGAACGGAGCCGGAGATTCACCGGCGATTGGAGGTGCCTCATGCTGCTTAAAGTCTCCTCGTGCTCGATCCTCTTCTGGGCGGTGGCCGTCTCGCATGCCGCCGAACCGTCCCGCCCCAGGCACCTCCTGCTGGATACGCGGGTGGTGGATCGGGTGACCAACGCCCAACTCGTGCTGGCAACCGTCCGCAAGCATCCGCGGAACCCGCTGTTCGGCGAAGACCGGCCGTGGGAGCCGCGCTACGACAATATGTACCCCAACGTGCTCTACGACGAGCAGGAGAAGATCTACAAATGCTGGTACACGCCTTTCATCACCAGCGAGCTCGACGAAAAGACCCCGCGTGAGAAACGCAAGGAGATCAAGTGGAAGGTCTCCGAGCAGAAGTCCGGCCTGTGCTACGCGACCTCGAAGGACGGCCTGCAGTGGGACAAGCCCGAGCTCGGGATGGTAGACTTCCGCGGCTCGAAGAAGAACAACATCCTGCTCCATGAGATCCGCGGCCCGGGGATCGTCAAGGATCAGAACGATCCGGACTCCACCCGGCGTTACAAGATGTTCGGAACGAACGGCGGCATCGGCACGCACCAGATCTGGTTCTCGCCGGACGGAGTCCGCTGGAGCGAACCGACGGTCATCAAGATCGGCGGTCACTCCGACACGCGCAACAACTTCTACTGGGACGACAACCGGAACGAATGGGTGGCGATCTCGCGCATCTGGACGAAAGAGCGAAACATCGCTCGGACGGCATCGCCAGACTTCGCGACCTGGGAACCACTCCGGATGGTCATGAAACCTCGGAGCCACAACGATGAACTCCACGACATGATTGCCTTCCCGTACTCGGGCGTTTACCTGGGCCTTCTGGGAATAAATGATGTGCCGGGCGAGCGGCAGTGGGTGGAACTGGCCTGGAGCCCTGACAGCATCCAGTGGCAGCGAGTCTTGCCGGGTACGCGGCTGATCCCCAACGGCGCGAAGGAAGGCGACTATGACTGGGGCGGCATCTTCGCGACGCCGCCCCTGATCGGCGGCGACGAGGTCCGCATCTACTATGCCGCCTGCAACGGCAAGATCGACGACTGGCGGGATGGGTTCCTCTGCCTCGGGACCATCGGGCCGGATCGCTGGGCCGGCTACCGAACGGACGGCGACCGCCCGGGGGTCATCGTGACCAACCCGGTCGTCTGCAGCGGCAAGGAGCTGGCGATCACCGCCGACGCCAGCGGCGGCTTGATTCGCGTCACCGTATTCCAAGAAGACGGCGGCGAGGTCATTCGCTCGGAGCCAATTACCGGCGATGTCACCGACCGGGTCCTCGCCGATCTGACGCCGTTCGTCGGCAAGCGGGTCCGGCTGAGCTTCGAGCTGAAGCAGGCGACCCTCTACTCGTTCTCGTTCCCTGGCGCGGCCCACGAGCCCGATGGTCTGGACCAGGTGCAGGCGTTCGCGCTCCCGGGCGACGAGGCCCCCTCGGGACTGATCCCGGTCGGCGGTCGCAAACAGCTCATGGCCGACGACTACATCATCGACGAGATGAAGAACGTCACGCGCACACTCGGGTCGGTGAAGAAGCACGGCATTGTCCTGGAGCCGACGCCCGGCGTGGACGACGGCGTGTTCTTTGGCGCGTACCTCACCGTCCTGCGACACGAGCCGACCGGCAAGTTCCAGATGTGGTACAGTGGCGGCAACCCGCGTCGTCCGAATGGCGAGCCCTCCTACCGCGGGACGTTCTACGCCGAATCGCAGGACGGGATCGCCTGGACCAAACCCGCGGTCTCGGAAGACGGCCGCACCAACTTCGTCCTCCCCGGCACGGGCGAGAGCGTGATGATCGATCCCACGGTCCCGTGGGGCGCGCCCGACAAGTACAAGGCGGCCTATATGCACAAGGATGCCGCGGGCGAGTTGAACGCTGTGTCGCTGGCCCGCTCGCCCGACGGCATCCGCTGGACGGCATACAACGACGGCAAGCCGGTCACGCATCGGGCCGCCGACACGCACAACCAGATCGTCTGGGACCCGCTCCGCAAGAAGTACCGCGTCTCCACGCGAACCGATCTGGCCGGCGGCGGCGGGCCGACCGAGTTCCGCTCCGTCCGGATCATGTACCACGAGGACAACGATCTGCTGCACCGCCCGCGGGCCTGGGAGACGCTCAAGGATAAGATCGTCGTGGGCGGGCCGAACGTGCGCTACTACCCCGGCTCGACCAGCGAGCTGCTGCAGTTCCACCACATCACCTGCTGGATTCACAACGGCGTGTACTTCGGGCTGATGAACGTGTGGAACCACCCGCGCCAGGAATTGTGCGCGGAGAACGACTTCCAGACGCGGCACGAAGAGGACGTCTCGGAATACTTCATCGGCACGAGCCGCGACGGGCTCGAGTTCGACAAGAGCTGGGTCTACGCCGCCAAGCCTTTCGTTCCCCGCGGCGAGGCCGGTACCTGGGACAAGGACTGCATCTGGCCTTCGAGCACCATCCTGACCTGGAACGATGAGCACTGGATCTACTACTGCGGCATGAACGAGCGTATCTGGAATTTCACGGACGCCACGCCCGAGCGGACGTCAGTCGTGGGCCTTGCCACACTGCGCCGCGACGGCTTCATCGGCCTGGAGGCGTCGGAAGAACCGGGCACTGTGGTGACTCGGCCGTTCGTGCTCGCGGGGAAGCGCCTGGAGGTCAATGCGGACGCGTCCAACGGCTCGTTACGAGTCGAGGTGCTGGACGAGACCGGGAAGCCGGTGTCCGGCTTCGGCGAGAGCGAATGCCGGCCGCTGAGTGGGAGCGACTCACTCCGATACCGACCGACCTGGGGCACTCGGAGCGATCTGGCGGCGCTCGAAGGCAAGGTCATCCGGCTGCGTTTCCATCTGCAGAACGCAAGGCTATATGCGTTCCAGGTTGTTCGTTGACGAGGGTGGGGGTAGCTCTCGCGTTACGATGTCGGTAAGCTGCAGCTATCAATAGCGGAGAGCAATCGGAGGAGCACAATCGGCTGTCTTTTCAAGCGCATGAACCAATCCCGTCCGTACTCCGAATACATAGCGATGTCGGCCGAAGAATCGCTTCGGCGGTCGGAACTATTTCTCGATCAGATGCAGACAAGACGAACTGTCCGGGATTTTTCGGTTCGGCCAGTAGATCGAGCCGTAGTGCACAATTGTTTGAAGGTAGCGATGAGCGCACCTAGCGGTGCGAATCAACAACCTTGGACATTTGTCGTCGTTGATGGCGTGGATCTCAGGCGACGATTACGGGTTGCCGCCGAGAAGGAAGAGCGAGAGTTCTACGATCATTCTGCTCCGCAAGAGTGGCTGGATGCCCTTGCTCCCATAGGAACCGATGCGTCGAAGCCGTTCCTGGAAACGGCTCCCGTGTTGATTGCAATTTTTGTCCAAGCATGGAAGCGAATGCCGGATGGCGGGCGCGGCAAGCACTACTATGCAAGTGAATCGGTCGGCATTGCAACCGGTTTTCTTATCGCTGCGATGCACAATGCAGGCCTGAGCACCTTAACGCACACCCCCAGCCCAATGAAGTTTCTAAACCAACTCCTGAATCGACCTGAAAACGAGCGACCTTTTTTGCTCTTGGTAGCTGGCTATCCTGCCGAGGATTGTACGGTACCGATCATTCAAAAGAAGTCGTTTTCCGAATCGGTCATGGAGGCGATTGGAAGAGATTAGGTTGATAACAATCAAAGCATCCTCTTCAAATATGAGCCCCTCATGGCATGGCGACCTGAACGATTGGTGAAAGCCGGCGAACTTGACAATACGACTCCCGGCTGGACGATCGGATGGCTAGAACTCGAAGGCGTCGACGGTCGACTTCAACTCAAGCTGGCAGGCAACTGCCACCCCGATCTCGCGGGATGGAAGTTTCGTATTCGGCGCTTCGAGCCTGAGCTATCGCTGGGCGACGATGAAGAAGCTGTGGACTGTACCGGAATTAATCTCAACCAATCAGGTCACGGAGGTGACATTACCGCCGACCAAGTGATCAAACACTTCGAGGTGTCGCACAAAGAACTTGCTAAGCGTCTGATGGCGGGCGAAAATCCCGCTTTCGTCTGGCGAAAGGTCTGTACTTGGAATGGTACAGCAACGACAACGGTCGCATAGTGATCCAGAGCACTCGGCTCGAATTTGAGCGACTGGGAGAACGTGCATTCGAGCTGACTGAAAGTCGACATCGCGAACAGGCAATTCAGAACGCGAGGGAGATGGATCACTTCATGTTGCAGCTCGGCGATGCGCTGAAGAATTTGACGCCGGAAGACGACAATGGTGAATAATCTGAGCGTTTCTAACGTACTCGTTGCTTGAACGCCCTGGGAATGCCGACTCGCACAATCCTCTGCATTGCGCGACCAAGTTGGCCAACATTGCCAGTTGCAACTTCCTGACCCTGCACCAGCCAATCCGCAACGGGCCGGGACCGGCGCTGAAGCTGGCGTCCGTCTCCATCGATTATCCGGATTGTCCTCGATTATTTTCCGGCGGGCCTAGGTACGGCGGTGAACGAAAGGGACGGCCCAAACGTGGCCTTTTCATACTCTCTCGCGCAGACCCGAAACCCGGAATTGGTTCCAAAGCTGCCATCCCAATTATTGGTCCTCACAAGCCAGTTTACCGTACCGTTCGCAATGGCCTGATTGATGACGGCCTTGGGGATCGTGAAGTCGAGAGGACCCTTGCCGTGTTTTGCGGTAGAGTACGTCAACTCGGAAACCAGTGTGCCCTTGTGGGCATAGGGATTGCCTGCAACCCATGGCTCCCCAGGTGCCTTGCCGTTATATGTCGCGAACATCTCAACCCAGTCGCTATCTTTCGGATCCATCGTGTAGAGCTGGATCTTCACTCCGTCCACGTTGCTGCCCGGCATGACATAGGGCGAGTCTGGATTCACGTATAGGGTGAATATTCCATCGCCCTGGGCCACCAGGTCGCGATAGGCCGGCAAATTGAAGCGAACAGTGAAGCCATACTTTTCCGTGCTTGCCCACAGCCCAAGCAGATGCTGACTGTTCCGTCCCAGATTGATTCCCGTCATAACGGTGTCATAGGTGTTGTCGGCGTCGGCCCAGGCCACAACATATCGGTCTTGCAACGGATGTTCCGAGGCACTTGCCACGCGGAACCCACGAAGACGGTGCTCGTAGGTCGGGTAAACGATTTCGATGCCGCGCGTGGAGGCGAGCAGGAAGGATGAGAAATTGCCAAACGCGCCCCCACGGAAGTCACGCGACGCATACCCTGAGAGTTCATAACCAATCCGTTCGTTCCACTCGCAAACATTACCGCCCTGATCGAATGTGCCGTAAGGACTCGGCGAGTTCCTGAACGCGCCGACCTCCGTTCGGTAGTAGGGTTTGCCAATTGTGTAATCGCCGTGGTAGTAGTTGGCATTGTTGGTGCCCGTCTCGGATAATGCATTGTCGGGTGCGGAGTCACTCCTGGTGGGATAGTCGTAATAGCCCGCGCCCCCCGGCTTCCGCGGATCGTAGTACGCCGCCTTGTACCACTCGTCTTCGTTCGGCAAGAACCACTTCGCGATCCTGTTGCGAACGGTCCCTCGCCCATCCGTACCGTTGTAGCCGTTCAGTGAATAGGCTCCCGATTCGGTATCGCCGCTGCCCTGGCCGTTGTGCAACCAATTGCAGAACCGGACCGCGTCCCAGTAACTGACATGATTCACTGGTCGGTTCGCCCAATCAGCAGCCACGATGTACGTGTAGTTTCCATCGCTGCCCAAACGCTCGATCATACAGCCATACTCCGAGTCCATCTCAGCGCTATAAAGTCCATAGGGATCGGATTTGGCTTTGGCGTTCAGAAAGCTGGCGTACTGCCCCGCCGTAATCTCATACTTACCGATCCGGAAGGGGTAGCGGACGACGCCGACGCCGTCGCCGGACGGATCCCCGGCGTTGTTCAGATCGCCCACGGGCACCAACTCGATGTCGACAGCGCGGACAACTGTCGCGGCTGCGCCTTCACGAATTTTGTCTCGCCCTTTGGCAGGCTTCTCTAACGTTGTAGTCAGCGCGGCTGGGGTCACGGCGGGAATCTCTGGCGCTGCCTCGAGCGCGGCAACACCCACCGTATCGGTCGGGCCCGTGAATCCGGGACCGCCGGCAGCCACGTATCCGTGACTTGCCCCGGAAGCAGCCGGACTCACCCAGAAGGCATAGAGCGAGCCGCTCTTCAGATAAAAGCGGAACCTCACAGTCTTGCCGGCCAGTGCCGAAAGGTCGTCGCCCCCCTGCCAGGTGACCGGAACGAGCGTCTTGTCCGTGCTGACAGGTGTGCAACCGGATCGGGTGAAGGGTTCGATCACGTTACCTGATTCGTCCAGAATCTCAGCCTGGAACTGGCCCTGATCCGCATCCACGTTCACAAACAAATGCTTGCCGTTGAATCGTATCGGCCGCGTCGTCAGCACTCCTTCGGTAGCCCGTGCATCCATGGATGCGAATCCATCGCGCCGCAGGAAGGCTACCCCGCCGCTGATCGTGGAGTCTGACCGCTTATCTCGCCACCCGCTGTGATAAAAGTAGAGCTTGTCGCCGACGACCAGGCAGCCGCCGCCGACCGACTGGACATTTCCCCAGTTCCACGCCGAGTCCGTCTCATCAGTCCCCACAAACGGCCGGCGGTCGGGCCGATGCCAATGGAATCCGTCGCGGCTGTAACCCAGCAGAATTTCATTACGCTTCTGACCCCCAGGCGCTCCAGGATCTCCCTGCCAGATCGAGAACAGTCCGAGCATCACGCTCTCATATGCCACGGCGTCGACATTGTACAACTGTGGGTCGGGTTGGCCGTACTGCGGATTGGGGTTGCGCGGATCGAGCCGATCGGCACAGACCCAAGGTACCGCACCGGGTAATTTCTCCACCAATACCCTCGCGTCCGGGTGCTCCGAATAGTGACGGGACCTGCCATCGAAACCGCTGCGAATGCTGCCCACCCACATCTTGCGGAACGGATTGTAGAAGACGGTCGACCGGTCGCCCACGCCGGGAGAAGTGGCCACCGGCTCCGACCAGCGGATGCCGTCCGGTGAGTACCGCAACTGAAAGACCAGGTTTGGCGTGACGGAAAAAATCTTATATCGCCGCTGGCGATCCGCCTCGTCGTGATTCAACCACACGATTTCCGAGTCGTGCCGGTGCAACAGGACGACATTGGAACCGGGCTCGACAACGTCCAGCGACGGTTTGTCCCACTGGATCCCGTCTTTGCTCGTGGCGTAACACGTGGAGAAAGCATAGCCGCCCCAGTACCACAATTTGAACAGCTGGTCGGCAGGGTCATACCACACACCGTCGCTGTAGATGTCGGCGGTGGCACGCTGGGTGGCCGTTTCCCAGGGACGGTCGGGCCGCAGTACCGGATTTCCCGAATACGGTTCCGCCACGTGCCAGGTCCGCTGAAGTGTCGTCTCCTCGACAAGGAAATCATCCACAAACAGCTGCCGGCCCACGTCGATCGGTACCACCGCCGGTCGTTGGTTCAAATAGGGAACAGGCATCGGCTCGCGGGTGATCTTCAGCCGGGGCGGCCATTCCTCAGGCAAGCGGATTCCGTTGTAGAGCAGCTCACCACCGGCTGGGTCGTCCGCCGCGACGAAAGGGTTGCTCGCTGCCAGAAACGCAAAAACTGCCAGGAGAAAACACCCACATCGTTGACTTTGTCGACGCATCTCTAATCCTCGCGCGAGCATAGACGAATCCAAAGCACCGCCTTGCATTGTAGGTTACCTTAAGGCCCAAGAAAGCGAAACGCCTTAAATGGGATCTTTGATAGGCTCACCCAGGTCAGCACCAACTTCGAGTGCGGAAAACCACGCGATCATCGCAAAAAGTAGTTTGATCCCGACAACGCTGCCTTCATCGAGCATCTCGGACAGATTCGTGGACGTCGGAAGGCCTGGATCACGACTGCGCCGTCTTCGGATTTGTCGAACTGCCAGGCCATCCAGACATCGTTCGCCGTGCGGTACGTCGTCAGCGAATAGAAATCACCTTCGTAGTACTGCGAAACCTCGCGCCACTCGGCTGTGCCGCCGAACTTGGCCTCGATCCATCGCCGAACCTGCTTCTGTTCAGCATCGTTGACGCTCGTGGCGATCACGCCATGACATCGAACCCGGCGTCGTGCGCAACATCCGACAACCGTCGAGGAAGACCTCGACACCCAAGGTCTATCTTTCCCCTTCAGGTCGCTGATCCTTCCGCAACTTCATTCGCAGGACGTCGACCGGTGCGCCACGCTTGTCCGCGGGGGTTGTGCGCTTTCCGTCGAACGTGAACCCACAACATTGGCACAGCCGGATCGCGGCCTGATTCGTAGCCAGCACGTGCAGGAAGATCTCTTGCAATCCCAACGCTCCAAAGGCCTCCTCGAGCGCCAACCGCATCGCTTCCGTCCCGATTCCCCGCGCTCGATTGCCCACATCGCCAATGAAGATATGCAATTCCGCGCGACGATGTTGCCGATCAATGTCACGCAAATAGAGGTTACCGACATGCTCGCCGGATCGACAGATGGCGTAGTTGCGCTCCGTTTCCGGACATTCGCGCCAGACGACGAATTGCACTTTTGATCCTGAAGCGATATACAAGGGACGCAACAAACGATCAGTCATGCGTCATCGGGGCGGTCCCATGCGTCGCATGATCGTTGCCAGTCCAGATTGGAAGGAAATCTGACATGTCCACTATTCGTGTTTTCTTCTGCGTTTTCGCGGTTTCATTGGCGGTCATCCCTGGTCGAGCGTGGGGTCAAGCCAAGTCGGATTCGAAGGATGCGGCCCTGGAGCGCACGCGCAAGCAGGTCTTGATGTTGGACGACATTTACAAGACGACGGTCGTGTTGATCACCGACAAATATGTGCAGGACGAACAATCGTTCCCGGCGGGTTCCGCCGCGATTGCGTTATTCGACGCGATCAAGAAGAAGGGGCACCACGAAGTTCGACTGCTTGACGCCACGGGAGAGCCGTACGACAAGAAGAACGTCGCCAAAGATGATTTTGAGAAGGAAGCGATCAAGCAGTTGAAGCAAGGGAAAGCGACTTACGAGAAGGTGGAAACCCGCGATGACGGCCGCTACCTGCGTATGGCGACCAGCGTGCCGGTCGTCATGAAGAAGTGCATCATGTGTCATGAGGTTTACAACAAAGCCAAAGAGGGCGAGCCGATCGGGGCGTTGTCGTACACGCTGAAGGTTGAATAGTCGGTATCGCAACCGAACGGGGCGAAACTGGTCAATTCAGTAGGCGGCTGCGCGACGATGAGCCTTGGGGTCGCCAGCCGCCTCCTTGCTTCCCGACCGTGGATTGATCCGCAGCAGGCATGGATGGCCGGTAGGCGCTTTTGACGCCTGGGTTTCGTGCCCCAGAGCGCGCAAGCCGGCAACGACTTCCGCCGGGATGGTTTCGTTGAGTTCCAGGCTGGCCGGCCTGGGTACGGACTGGCCAAAGGACCCGGTATGGTGGCTGGTGCTGAATCGCGGCGCGGCCACCGCTTCCGGAGTTGGGAGTCCGAACTCGAGCGAATTGAGCAAGACCTGCAGCGTCACCTGGTCCTGCAGATCACCTCCTGCGACGCTGATTGCCGCGATTGGTTTCCCGTCCCGCAGGACCAGGGTTGGGGTCAAAGTGATGCGGGGCCGTTTTCCAGGTTCGACGCAATTCGGATGTCCACGCCAACTGTTGAGGCTTTGCAGCCGGGTATTGAGTTGTACGCCGGTGTCGCCGGCGAATACGCCTCCCCAGCCGCTCGGCGTCGCAGCGACCACATTCCCCTTCCGATCGGCGACGAGACAGGTCGTTGTGTCGCGATTGGGTGTCGCAAGGGCGATCGATTTCACGGCGTCGGGACGCACGGCGCGCATTCCGAGCGGATCACCCGGTTGAATTTTCCGCGATGCCTCACGGGGATTCAGCAATGTCTGACGCAGTTTGCTGTATTCCGGCGCGAGCAGGCGGGCGGCGGGCTCCGGGACAAAAAGTGGGTCGGCGTAGTAGGCATCGCGGTCGGCCAGTGCCAGCTTCAGTGCTTCGACGGTCAGATGGATCGACGCCACCTTATTATGTCCCAGCTGTTTCAGGTCGTGCGGTTCCAGCAGCGCCAGCGACTGCAGCAGGCACGGCCCCTGTGTCCAAAAGCCACATTTGAGGACTTCGTAATCTCGGAAGGAAAATCGGACGGGCGAGTCGATCCTGGTGCTATGCGTGGCGAAATCGGCGCGTCGCAGCAGCCCTCCGTTGGCTTCCGACCAGTCACTGATCCGTTGCGCGATCGAGCCTCGATAGAATTCATCGGCGACCCGGCGCAGGCCCTCTTTACGGTCCCGGGTCGACTGTTCGGCGGCGATCAGCGTCGCGATGGTGCGTTCCAGGTCACGGCACCACGGATCGGGGTTGTTCGCCAGCACGTTCCGCATCGGCTGGGCGGCTCGCTGGAACGAAATGGTGCCGAATCGGTCGAGTGCCACCAGCATTGCGTCCAGCGCGCCAGGAACCACCGCCGCCTGCGGTCCTGTTTTCGGAATGCCACCCGCCGATTCAAAGTAGTCGATCGTGGCCAATCGGGGCGCGCCGCCGATTCCCGCCAGTACTTCCACCGCGCCGCGCTGCGCATCGAAGACCATGATCGGAACTTCACCTCCAAAGCAGAAATTCCGTGAGTCGGTAACGCAGAGAACGAGTAACGCCGCAACGGTCGCATCGACGGCGTTCGCGTCTTCTTTGAGTAGTTCGATCGCAGCGGAAGTCGCCTCCGCGCCACCCGTCACCACCGCCGCGTTCGCGCCGCTGGCGTGCCAGACTCCGGAACCGTCTGGAATCGAATTCGGCTGCGCGGTCACCGGTCGTCCGGAAACACCCAGTGCCAAAAATGTCAGCAGCGTCCCGGCAATTCCTGGAAAAAGAACCGTCGATCGGAAGGAGGTCGTCGCGGGAGTTGGGAGGCGATGCGAATGGAGGCAGCGGATCATCGGGAAGAGCTCCATGGATTGGCGGGCGAGTCATCGACCGCCTATTAGAGCAGTCCGCTGATGAAATTCCAGCCGCGGAGCCGGCAATCGCCAGTTCCACGTTGGCAAAGACAGTTGGGGCCGCACCGCGTTCGCCGCCGACCTTTCCGCCGGCATGCTGCTTGGAATTCCCTTCCATATGGCCCTGACCCGATTTGCCGATCGGGCGACGCTGTTGGGCAGGTTGGGAGTGGCTTCGGTCGTGGCGCTGCTGATCTGGCTTGTCAATTACTACGGCGTGATTTCCTGGCTGCAGCCGCTCCGGTTTGGCGGGAGCTGGATCCTCGATGCCGTGCCGTTCTGGGTCGCCGCTTTTACGCACTTGGTTTTTGGCTGGACGATGGCGCTGGTCTATCCATGGGGGCTGTATAAGCCGTACGAATTGCAACCGGAGGAATCATGAGTTCGTCGACGTTGGAAGCGACGACGTTGCCGGCCGGCCCGGCGATTGTCGAAGCCCGGCTGGTGCGTTGGTACTTCTATGCAGCGCTGACTTACCTTTTTCTATCGATGTCGGCGGGGCTGCTGGTGGCACTACAGCTTGTGCACTGGAATCCGCTGCAGGGGATCCACCATTTCCTTTACACGCCGATCCCGATGTTCCTGCAGTACGGTGCCGTGATTTCGACGATCGCCGTGGAGCTGGTGGTGGCTACCGTGGTGATCGATTTCATGGGGACGCTTCGGGGCCGGGGCCGGATACTGGCCGGGAATCTGCCGATTCGCTGATTCTACACCGGCATAATCTACTACTCATTACCTGCTTCCAATGCGATTTGCAGGTGACGATGACCTTCCAGAAGCTGAGCCACTTTACGGATTGGGTTGTCCGCCAGCTCGCACTCGATGTTCCGCGGCGCTTTGGTGATGACTGCATTCGGCATCGGTACCGCTCCCGCAATGGTGCTTACAGGGCTGAGTGGCCTGGCGGTACCGGCCGACGTGCGGCGACGATTCTGGCGGATCGCGGCCTGGTGTCTCATCGCGACCGGTGTACTGACGCTGGCGCGCGGCGGCCTGGCGCTCGCCAGCCCGTCGCACTCCTTTTCCCCCTGCCCATTCTGCCAGCCTGCGTCGACGCAAGCCACATCACGACCCACCTCGACTAAGCCCGGCCCAGACTTGTCCAGTGTTCGCGTCGTAGAGCCAGCCGGGATATTTCTCGGCTTCGGGCGGAATCGTTGTGGCAGCCTCGATCACCGACGAATCGTTGAGCGGATTCGTCGGGATTTCGTAGAGGTAAGGACCAAAGACTGGCGGCACCCCGGGGTTACTGTTTCCCTGCTTGTCGGTTGGTCCCAACAGTTGGGGAAGCGAGCCGGAAACGAGCACCGGCGTTCGGCCGTCGTGCTCCATTTTGTAGCGCTCGAGAATCGTCTGGAGTTGATGAAGGCTGGTGAGCATCGTGCTTTGCCGGGAATCTTCGACCGCATCCTCCATTTGTGGAATCACCGCCCCAGCGATGATCGCCATGGCGACAACCACAATCATCATCTCGACCAGGGTGAATGCCGAGCGTCGACGGGCGCGCGTTGCGCAATGTCGGATGCGGTTGCACCGAGAAGGATCGTGTTGGTATTGCTCCAGTTTCGGCATACCTAAACATAGAACGCGGTTCAGGAGGCGCCATTTTGTAGAGTTTTCCCTTCGCCGACCGCATTGGTGTACCATGCGCAACGGGTGGAACGATTATGCCGGGGCTTTAGCGGTTCTCGCTGCACATTTCCGACGGACTGGGCACGGGCTCGGGAGTACCCCCACCCGTGGCACACGAATCGGTACTCGGGTTTCACGTTGGCACCGCTTGCCTGGCACCTGCCGGGATTTATTCGTTACCTCCTGACATGCCGGCACAATTTGGTTAGGCTGATCGCATACACACGCGCTCGACCGGGTTCTCGACCGAGTTGACGCAGTCCCCACGGGCGCAGCGTGCCGCACGCCCAGTTTTCCGCCCTCGCGTTTCGCTCGCAGCATGATCGAATACGAATATGACATCGTGGTCGTCGGTGCCGGGCATGCCGGCACCGAAGCCGCATTGGCGGCCGCACGCATCGGCGCAAGGACCGCCCTGCTGACCACGAATTGTGACACGGTGGCTCAAATGAGCTGCAATCCGGCGATCGGCGGCGTCGCGAAAGGCCAGATCGTACGCGAAATCGACGCCCTGGGCGGAGTGATGGGCCGGGCCATCGATGCAACGGGCATTCAGTTTCGCATGTTGAACGTCCGCAAGGGCCCGGCGATGCATAGTCCCAGGGCGCAGGCCGACAAGAAAGCCTACCAGTTTGAGGTGAAGCGAATTGTCGAATCCCAACCGAACCTGGAACTGCGGCAGGAGATCGTCGAAGACCTGATCGCGGAAACCGGCAGCGACGGCACGCGGAGAATCGTCGGGGTGAAGGCGCGAGGCGATGTTGTTTATCGGGCCGGAGCGGTCGTGCTGACCACCGGCACTTTTCTGCAGGCCATCATGCATACCGGTGAAGCCACCACGCCGGGTGGCCGCGCGGGCGAAGGCACGACGACGGGTATCAGCGGCGCGCTGGCAAGACTGGGCTTCGAAGTACGTCGCTTCAAAACGGGTACTCCGCCGCGAATCAACGGCCGCACGATCGACTACAGCCGCACGGAACGACAGCCGGGGGACACCGTCCCTCGCCCTTTCTCGTTCCTTCATGACGCCATTGCGACTCCACAAATGGACTGCTGGATTACATACACGAATCCGGCGGTACACGAACTGATCCGCGCCAACCTGCACCGCGCTCCGATGTACTCGGGGCGGATTCAATCGACCGGACCACGATATTGTCCTTCGATCGAAGACAAGGTGGTGCGATTTGCCGACAAGGAACGACACCAGTTGTTCCTGGAACCGGAAGGGCGGCAAACGTATGAAGTCTACGTCAATGGAATCTCGACGAGCCTGCCGCGGGACGTGCAGGATACCATCCTGCGGATGATTCCCGGCCTGGAGCAAGCCCAGGTGATGCGCTATGGTTATGCGGTCGAATACGACTACTGCCCACCGGATCAACTGACCGCCACGCTGGAATCCAAATCGGTCCATCGACTCTTTCTGGCCGGACAGATCAACGGAACAACGGGTTACGAGGAAGCGGCCGCGCAAGGTTTGATCGCCGGCGCCAATGCCGCGCTTGCGGTCACGGGCCGGGAACCGCTGGTGCTGCAGCGCAACGAGGCCTACATCGGAGTACTGATCGACGATCTGGTGACCCGAGGGGTGGACGAGCCGTATCGGATGTTCACCAGTCGGGCGGAGTTTCGGCTGGTGCTGCGTCACGATAACGCGGATCGGAGGCTCACGCCGCGCGGACGCGCCGCAGGGCTGATCGACGACCAGCGTTGGCGACGGCTACTCGAAAAAGAGCTTCGTCGTGAGGCGGTGATGGAGCAGTTGGCTCGATTGCGTGTGGGCGACGTGCCGCTTGACCGATTCCTGCGACGCCCCGAAGTCGAGTTTTCCGACCTGGCGGCGAGGTTCGCGGAGCTATCCAGCGTCCCGACCGATGTCGCCGAACAGGTGTCGATCGACGTCAAATATCAGGGTTACGTAACCCGCCAGGAATCGCGCATTGAGCAATTGAACCGACTCCGGGAACATCGTATTCCCGATTCCATGAACTACGAACTGATCGTCCACCTGCGGGCGGAAGCGCGGCAAAAGCTCACGCGCATTCGCCCGGGAAATCTGGACCAGGCAAGCCGCATCAGCGGCATCACGCCGGCGGACCTGGCGCTTTTGCTGGCGCATCTGCACCGTGGATGAGCGGCGTCGGCACGCAGAGAATAATTTAGACCGATTGCCGTAAACTATTTCTATGCAATGCCTTGTGGAAAAAATATCAATCTTGACGCTCTGGGCGACCCCGCTATAATTCGGGCGTTTGGCAAGTCTGGCAAAGCGGGCAGAACCGGTCAACATTCCCGGTTACGTCGAGCCAGAGGATTGCACGAATTGCGGATGTGACGGAGTTTGTAACACGACGGGATTATGGACGAGTGGCGTGCTGGGGAACCGGCATGCCATCGGGTTCCCAGGCCGGCATGGTTGCCGGTCGAGAGCCTTCGCCCGGGGGTCCCCAATCGGCTAGGAAGGACGGTTGCCAGTCATGAGCACAAAGACAGTTTTTACAACCGGCGAGGCAGCAAAAATCTGCAAAGTCAGTCAGCAGACAATTATCCGCTGCTTCGATAATGGAACCTTGAAAGGATTTCGAGTTCCCGGGAGTCGTTTTCGTCGCATCCCGCGCGACCAGTTATTCGCCTTCATGCGAGACAACGGTATTCCGACCGACGCATTGGAAAGCAGCAAGCGAAAAGTATTGATCGTCGATGACGATCAGGAACTGGTCGAGTTGTTGGTGGATGGGTTTGAGCGGGATGGCCGCTTCGAAATCCGCACCGCGAATAACGGCTTCGACGCGGGCATGCAGGTCAAAGAGTTTCGGCCCGACCTGGTGGTGCTCGACGTCATGTTGCCCGATATTAACGGCAAGGAAGTCTGCCAGCGCGTTCGTAGCGACGAAACGCTTGACGCCGTGAAGATCATCTGCATCTCCGGAATGGTGGAGCAGGACAAGGTGTCCGACCTCCGTGCGTCGGGCGCCAACGATTTCCTGCAAAAGCCATTTACGGTCGACAAACTGCTGGAACGGGCCTGCGACCTGCTGGAAATCGAACGGATGGTTGCCGGCTGATCGCCTGGCTGGTCACCCGGTTCCATCCCACTGGGTGCGTGATTCGAAACCGGGTTCAAAACGGATGTGGCGACTTCCTCGATTGACGTCGGAAGGGCCGGATTGGCCGCTTCCGTTGTTGCCGCGCACGTCCGTGGCGGCGGTTCGCGCGTTGCTGGCGGACTCCCAGGAGGAGTCGCGCCAACGATGGGCGGAACAGCTTGAATCCGACCCGGCATTGGCGCTTTGGGTGCTCTGCGCGGCCCAGCGGGCGTCGTCCGTGATGTCGCCGCTCGATGCATCGTTGGACGGCGTGCTTGATGCGCCCGTCGCACCGCGGATCTTGGCCGACTGGCTCTGTTCTCGATCGCCTGGCATCTGGCGAGCCCGTGAAGCGGACTACACTCTATCCGCGGAGATTGCTGCTTGCCCTTCCTGGCAACGGTTGCTGGTCTATCTGCAGTCTTTGACCGGCAGGCCGCCGGCAGCGGATGCAGCGGAGCGGACTTCGTCGGCGTTGGCGACAAGTGCTCTTTCGCCAACCGACACGTTCTGGCAGGGCGTCGCGGAGTTTCTGGTGCGCTGGCGCCTCAGTTTGGCCCCTCGGACTTCCGGCCGCGACGCCTCGAGCATGATCGTTCCGAACTGGCTGCATTCGCTGGCCGAAGCAACCGCGGCCGATACAGGCGGGTTTGATGGTGACGGGAACGAGCATCCCGTCGCAACGCGTGATGAATGGGGACAGGATCTGATTCTGCCGTTGGTGGCGGCCCGACTTTGCGAGCAGCAAGCGACGATCGAGCGTCTGGAGAGTACGCTCGAACAACGCAAGCTCTCCGCACTTCGCGAATTAGCCTACGGGGCCAGCCACGAAATCAATAATCCGCTCGCAAATATCTCGACCCGCGCGCAGTCGCTGTTGCGCGACGAGCGCGACCCCGATCGAAGACGCAAGCTCGCCACGATCCACACCCAGGCGATGCGCGCGCACGAAATGATCTCCGACTTGATGTTCTTCGCCAAACCGCCGGCGCTTCGGCCGGTGCGCCTGGAACTGGCCGGGATGCTGGCGTCCGCAGTGACCGAATCGAGTTCGGATGCGGTGCATCAGGGTACGGCGCTGGAACATCAGACCGGCCCCGCCGGGTTGAGCGTAGTCGCGGACGGCGATCATTTAATGAGCTGCCTGCGAAGCCTGGTCCGCAACGCGTTGGAGGCACTGGGTGAGGGGGGTCGCATCGTCCTCACCTGTCGCCAGGCCGATGATTCGTTCGTCGAGGTTACCGTATCGGACAACGGACCAGGATTATCCGACGCGGCGCGACAACATGCGTTTGACCCTTTCTATTCCGGGCGCGAGGCCGGGCGGGGGCTCGGATTCGGTCTGGCCAAATGCTGGCGCGTTGTCGGAATGCATGGCGGAGAAGTATCGATCACGTCGGCCGCCGGGCGAGGAACGATCGTGACCTTGCGTTTGCCTGTGGTACCCGAATCCGCAGTGGAGTCGCCCCTCTCCTGAATCGCTCCACGGGCGGCGATCCGTCGCTATACTATCGAGTCGACGCCGAAGCGCACTCGTGATGTCTCCCTTTTCAATCATCCGTGGGACGGATCATTTTGTGAGGATTCAGCAACCATGGCCCTCTTTCGCAGACAGGAGATACTCGACAGGCTGCGCGACAAAGTTGCGCGCGGGCGGCCGATCGTTGGAGGCGGCGCAGGCACGGGGATCAGCGCCAAGATGAGTGAGGCGGGTGGGATCGACCTGCTGGTGATCTACAACTCGGGCAGGTTCCGCATGGGCGGTCGGGGTTCGCTTTCGGGCATGATGCCGTACGGGGACGCCAACGCCATCGTGATGGATATGGCCCGGGAAGTCCTTCCAGTGGTGACGCGTACTCCGGTGCTCGCCGGCGTTTGCGGTACGGACCCGTTTCGCGTCATGAAGCTCTTTTTGAAGCAGGTAGACGATGCCGGATTCTCCGGAGTCCAGAATTTTCCGACGGTGGGATTGATCGACGGCAAGTTTCGCCAGAATCTTGAGGAGACGGACATGGGGTTCGGTCTGGAAGTCGATATGATCCGCACTGCGCATGAAATGGGTCTGCTGACGACTCCTTATTGTTTCAATCCGGACGAAGCGACGGCGATGGCCCGCGCGGGTGCCGATATCCTGATCCCACATATGGGACTCACAACAAAAGGCACCATCGGCGCCGGAACCGCCTTGTCGCTGGCCGATTGCGTGCCGCTTGTCCAGGCGATGCATGACGCCGCCAAGCGGATCAATCCGGAGGTTCTGGTCCTCTGCCACGGCGGACCGATCGCCGAACCCGATGACGCCAAATATATCCTCGAACATACACAAGGGATCGTCGGATTCTACGGCGCGAGCAGCATGGAGCGGTTACCGGTGGAGCCTGCGATTCGAGACCGCGTGCGCGACTTCACCAACCTGCCGCTCCGTAAGTAGCTCGAAACTTGTTTCGAGAGCGCCCAACCGACCGCATTTAACGCCGAGCATCTCACGAGTTCCGACCGCGAACGGTTCGGAACCTTTCCTGATGGGGACAGATCTGCGTGACTCTCAAGCCGAGTTTGTCACCGACCTTCACTGCTTCCCCGGCCGCGACTTTACAACTACCGACTTCCAGCGCCAGAGTTTTCTCGCAGGACTTGTTGAATTGGATGATCGAGCCGGGGCAGATCTCGAGAACTTTCCCGACGGTTTGTCGGGTTTCGGCGAGTGTCACGACGACCGGCACGCGAATTCGGAGCAGGCTGCGCGAGAACTGGGGAAGGAGGGGCAGGCCGTCTTCCAGGTCTTGGAACTGAACCATGCGATGGAGCGGCGATGATCCGCCGGGATTCGCTGCATGCGGGGCGGGGGGTGTCGTGAAGGTTCGAGCACGCGGCTCGGCTGATGGGGCCGCCGACGGGTCCAGAAAGTGACCTTCGGCGTTGGAGACCGGCCAGAGCAGCCACGCGGTGGTATTTTCACCGTCCCGGGTGAGGGTCGCCTGGATATAGCGTGCCGCTGCCCGCACCGAGGCGGCCTGCAGCCCTTTTGACAAGTCCTCGATCCGACCGGAACGGCAATCGCCGGGGGCAGCCACATCGGGGACGAGTGCGGCACCGAGTTCCTGGGCCAGCACCTGCAGCTTTTGTGCAGGGAGCGGTTCTTGGTTCCCTTTCGAAACCGCAAACCAGTTGGCCGGGTCCGAGGCCAACAGGAGCACTGCGGTGTGATTGACCTTAAAGCTGCAGCCCCAACCGGCTGCGTTTCCGGCCGTCGCTACGGCCTGCGGAATTCCCAAGGCGGCGGCGTGGCCTGCGGCGTTTTCTTCCAACGACGCAACCGGGGAAAACGACCACTGCCAGCTCCCGCCGAAGGCGCGCTCTAACGCTGCCGCTGCTTCTCCGGCGTTGGCAAGGCAAGCGGAATGGATTGACGAGTCGAATTCTGGTCCCTGATCAGCCATCTCTAGTGCGTACTTCGCTCCCGATGCTGGGCTTGCGATGCTGAGCTCCCGATGCTGGGTCGAGGTCGGCCCGTTTCCTGCCCCCAATATCGGGTCTAGGCGGTCCGAACTTTGCCTTGTTTTTCCCAAATTCGCGCGACGATCAGCCGCTGGCGATTTCGGTAACATTGGCGAGATAGTGAAACCCTTTATAATCGGGGGAAACAGTTCGGAAGAAATCGAGGTAATCATGGCCACGCACCTGGCCCCCCCTGCCCCGCTGCCATTAGCACGCTACAAGTCGCTTTCCAACGGGGAGTTGGCAGAGCGCATCCAGCATCTGCGCGGCCGAATGGGGTCGCGGTTGTTGATTCTGGGACACCATTATCAGCAGGACGAAGTGATTGCGCTCAGCGATCTGCGCGGCGACTCCTACCAGCTCAGCCAGATGGCAGCGGCCAGTGTTGATTGTCATGCGATCGCATTTTGCGGGGTCCATTTCATGGCGGAAACCGCGGACATTCTCGTCAACAGGCCGGAACGATTACAGGCGAGGCTGGGACGGCGGGTCGATGTCATTCTGCCCGACATGGCCGCCGGATGTTCGATGGCGGATATGGCGGCGATTGAACAGGTCGAATCGGCCTGGGCGGAGCTGTCGGGGTTGATTGACGTGAACGACGTGACGCCGGTCACTTACATCAATTCGGCCGCCAGTTTGAAGGCGTTTTGCGGCCGGCATGGCGGCATCGTTTGCACTTCCAGCAATGCGGCCGCCGTGTTGCAGTGGGCGTTTGCCAGAACGGGCCGCGTATTGTTCTTTCCCGACCAGCATTTGGGTCGAAATACCGCAATCAAGATGGGAATCACCAACGAACGGATGCCGGTCTGGAATCCCCACGCATCGGAAAATGGCGGGAATAGCGCGGACGCGATTCGAGACAGCCGGGTCATTCTCTGGCAGGGGCATTGCAGCGTCCATCAGATGTTTCGAGCGGAGCATGTGCAACAGTTCCGGCAACGGATCCCGGGGATCAAGATTCTGGTGCACCCGGAGTGCCCGCAGGCCGTCAACGACCTCGCCGACGTCTCGGGCTCGACGAATGCGATCATTCGCGCCGTCGAACAGGCACCGCCGGGCACCCAATGGGCGATTGGAACCGAACTGCACCTGGTGAATCGCTTGAAGCAGGAACATCCGGAACAGGAGATTCATTTTCTTTCGCCCGTGGTCTGCATGTGTGCCACGATGTACAGGATCGACCTGGCCCATTTATGCTGGAGCCTGGAGAACCTCGAGGTCGGGACGCCCGTGAACATTGTCCGCGTGGATGACGAAACGGCGGCCTGGTCTCGAATCGCGTTGGAACGCATGTTGGAAGTGAAGTAACCTGTGCGATCCAAGCAAGGAGCGAGTCGATCGGGATTTTCGGCGGCAATTGAGCCCGACGACGGTCGCCGCTCGCGGCAAGCCGGGGTGGATTGCTGGCACGCGCGCTGGATGACAGCCACGAAGTTGTCGATTTTCAGCGCCATCTGCCTGGGGTTATCATTGCCGCCAGTGCATTGGAGTTATTGTATCTGGCTGGCTCCGATCGGCTGGCTGGTATTGGTGCTGCGAGATCAACCGCCAGGACGGCGCGGTTACGTATGGCTTTGGGCGGCAACGTTTGCATTTTGGTTGCACTATCTTTGGGGAATACGCAGTGCCCACCCCGTGCTCTACCTGGGGTGGCTGGCGTTGTCCGCTTACCTGGCCGCGTATGTGCCGGCATTCGTCCGTATCAGCCGGCACCTTGTCCATCGGCGTCGGATTCCTTTTGTCGTCGCCGCTCCCGCCGTGTGGACGCTGCTCGAAGTCGCTCGCGGCTACTTGCTCAGCGGCTTTTCCGGGGGCTTGATCGGCCATGCTTTGGTACGCCAATCCTGGCTGATACAAATCGCGGATTTGCTGGGCGCGTATACCGTCAGCTGGATGGTGCTCACGGTCGCCAGTCTGGCGATGCTCGCATTCCGGCCTGGCGGTCGGCGTCTGCCGGCACGCATCGCTCCGTGGCTTGGCATCGGGGTGATCTTGATCGGTTCGATGGGGTACGGGTGGTGGCGTCTGCACGACCTTCGCGAGTTGCCCCGGGAACGCGATTCCGTGCTGCGTATCGCGCTGCTGCAGGAGTCGATCGACACAGTTTTTGACGGGGAACCGGAAAAGAACGTCGAGCGGAGCATCGAGATGTTTCGGAAATATTTGGAGCTCACCGCGCGGGTCCTGAACGAGGACCCGGATCTTGATCTGATCGTCTGGCCCGAGTCGGCCTTTACTTCGAATATCCCTGATCAGCTGGTCGATTCGATCGACGACCTGCAAGCGCCGCCCGGATTGGAGGAGCGGAGAGCGGAATACCAGGATTTTGTTCGCCTCCGCAGCGAGCGGTTTCCGGACAAGCTGCGGGCGCTTCGGGATCTGGTTGCGACGCGCTCGCGGCGCGCCACCCATTTTCTCGTCGGGACCGACACGATCGACTACAATCAAAATCCGCCCCAGGCGTACAATTCGTGCCTGTTTATATCTCCGGACGGTCAATTGCTTGGCCGTTATTTCAAGCAGCATCCCGTGCCGTTCGGCGAGTATATTCCGTTCCTTGCCAGCTTCCCTTCCCTCGCGCAACTTTCACCGATTGGCGCGGGCATCGCGGCGGGCGTCGAGCCGCGATCGTTTCCCCTGGGGAAATTCCGTATCTCACCCAGCATCTGTTTTGAAAGCACGGTCCCTCACGTGATTCAGGGGCAGATGGCCTCGCTGCGGCGCAACGGCCAATCGCCGGACCTCCTGGTGAATATGACGAACGACGGCTGGTTTTGGGGGTCGGGGATGCTGGATATGCAATTCCACAGCGCCGTTTTTCGGGCGATCGAGAACCGCCGCCCCTTCCTGATCGCCGCCAATACGGGGATTTCCGCGTGGGTGCGAGCCGACGGCGTCATCGAGCGGGAGAGCGAGCGCCGCACCGTCCATACCATCGTTGCGACCGTCGCCAAACAGGCCCAAAACAGCCTCTATTCCCCCCTGGGTGACCTGGCGACGATCGTGGTATTGGGGCTGTTTTTGGCGGGGGGATGGCTCCTGGGAGACGGTCGAACGAATTTATTTGCTATTCGTTGACTTCCAGATTCGGCCGTAACTATACTTGCGAGATACCTGGGGTAGCAGTTTTTGGCCATCGTACGTCTTTGCCGATTGGGCAATCACGGGCCGGCTTGGCAATCACGGGAATTCAGGAAAGGTTTGCCATGGGTTTCATCGGGCGGATGCTCACCTTGTTCATTTTCGTCATGAGCCTTGTGTTTATGACCCTTGCAGTCATGGTTTTTGCTACCCATAAGTCATGGAAAGAGGAAATCACTTCGGCCAACGGTTATCAGACGCAGGTCAAGCGTCTGAGGCTGGAAAACGACAATCTGAAACTTGAAATCGACTCCCAGAAGCGAACGTTTGCCGCGGAACAGATGGCGCGAGCGTTCTCCTTGGGCGCCTTGCAGTCGAAACTGACCCAGCTGGAGGCTCAAATCCAGCAAAAGGACGGCCAACTTGCGCAGTTACAGACCGAAGTGGCCAACAAAACCACCCTGGCTTCGACGACCGCCCAGAACGAAGCCAAGCTGCAGGTGGAAGTCGAACAACAGCGCGAGTTGATTACGAAGACCAGGGAAGAGGCGGACGGTTTGTTTCTGTCGGTGGTCGCGTTAACCGATCAGTTGAATCAAGCCAAAGGGATCGAACGTTCCCAGAGCGAAATCAATGCGGCGCTGCTGCGTCAATATGCCGACCTGAAACTAGTGGCGGACAAGCTCGGCTTTGGCCCCTACACGCTGGTTCAGGAGATCCCGCCCGCCGTGGATGCGAAGGTCCTGGCGGTCAGCGAAAAAGACTTGATTGAAATCTCCGTTGGATCGGACGACGGTGTTCACAAAGGACACACGATGGAGGTTTACCGAGGGACAAATTATCTCGGCAAGGTGGTTGTGCTGAAGACGGAAGGCAACAAGGCGATCGCGAAGATCATCCCCGAGTATCGCAAGGCTCCGATTAAGAAGGATGACCATGTCACAACCCGGCTCAACTAGCCCCGTTACGACGGCACCGACCACCAAGCACAGCTTCAACATCTATTCCATGATGCTGTTGCTTTCGTTCATCGCGCTTTCCGTGGGTGCGATGCTGCTTTACTACGAACTGCAGAAGTATGGTTCTTTTCCTTGGTGGAAAGCCGGAACCGCGTCGAGCGCCGGCAGTTAGCAACCGTTTATCGCGGTTATGCGCAGGGGTAATGCGGCTGCCGTCAGCAGTCGGATGCAGAACATGGATTCTGGCGGCGGTAAGCGGGTCGGGGGACTTTGGATAGCGATTTGTCCGTCCGCAACGTTTGGCGCGAGCGGCATGAATTTCGCCTTTGACTTGCGCAAATGACTTCCTGCCCGGCGCGGGGGCAATTCAACTTTTCTTGCAGGTGGCTGGCGGTTCTTCGCCAGCTTGAACCAAAGGCGTCCCATACAGTTGCGCTCGAATCGCCCCCCGACGCGATTTGACCGGTCCGACTTTCCGACCTACTTTTTTTCATACCGTCAATACGGGTCGAATTGGGCACCGACGCCTCGAATCTCCCAGTGCGTACTCGAGCAGTCAATCGGAAACTTGATGGACGACCTTAGGACCCACGCGACTGGCGCTCTCGAAGCGACGCAAGATGTCGTTCTTCCCGAGCCGCATCCGGCGGCCAAGATCTCGGAGATTCTGGGATCCTTGGACGAAGTCGCCAATCTGGATTCCACGCGCCAAGCGAAATCGGCCGCATCGCACCAGTCGCACCTTGCCGAGCGTCGATTGGGGATTGCATCCAGTCTGTTTGTGGCATTGCGGGCGAAGCACTCCCCGACGGCATCCCATTGTTTGCGGGTGGCGCTGGGAAGTTCCTCGTGGGCTCAACGGCTGAAGCTCTCCGAGAACGAGCGCGAGGAACTAGAGATCGCGGCGCTGCTGCACGACGTCGGCAAGATCGGCGTTCCGGATTATGTGATTTCCAAACCGAGTACACTCGACGGCGAAGAATTGCTGGCGATGGAAACCGGCCGCGCGCACACCCGGAACATCCTGTTGGCGATGGGCACAAGCTCGTCGATCCTGGATATCATTCATTACGCGTCGGCTTGGTACGATGGAAGCCGGCATGGCTACGACCGCGCGGGCGACTCGCTGCCGCTTGGGTCACGAATCATCAGCATTGTCGACACGTTTGACGCGATGACCACCGATCATGTCTATCGACGCGCCTATTCGCGGGAGCGGGCGGTAGCGGAGCTTTACGCCTGCGCGGCGTCCCAGTTTGATCCGGCGTTGGTCAGCGATTTTGCCCGACTGCTGAGCCAGGATCTGGCAGGGCTCTCCTCTTCGGTCGCCCGCCGCTGGCTGCAGCACCTGCAACCGGAAACGGCTTCGGCACGTTGGAAGCCGGGCACGGTCGCCGAAAACGCGACGATCCCGCTCGAAAAACTGTTTCATCAAAGACTGCTCGACAACATGCAGGATGCCGTGGTGTTCGTCGACCAGGCATTGAACATCCTGCTCTGGAACCACGCAGCGGAGAGACTCACGGGGATCGTCTCCACAAGCGTTGTGCACCAGCGCTGGATGCCTTCGCTGGTTCGGATGTCCGATCAAACCGGCAAGCCGATCGAAGACAACGAGTGCCCTCTGGCGCAGGCTGCCACCAGCAATGTGCAGACCTTCCGCAGACTGACCATCATCGGACGCAACGGGCAACCGATCTCGGTCGACGCTCAATTGGTGCCGGTTGTCTATCGCAACGGCGTGAATCAGGGGGCGGCGCTGTTGTTGCGGGATGCCTCGCGACAGGTGACATTGGAGGAACGGGTCGAGTCGCTTCACCAGCAGGCGACGCGCGACCCGCTTACGCAGGTCGCCAATCGCGCAGAGTTCGATCGCGTGCATGAGCAGCTGGTGGAACAGCATGTGGCGTCGCGGGCGCCGTGCGCTCTGATCATCTGCGATATCGACCACTTCAAGAAAATCAACGATACCTACGGACATCAGGCGGGGGACGAGGCGTTGCAGTCGTTCGCTCGTGCGTTGCAGGCCAATTGCCGGCCGACCGACATGGTCGCACGCTACGGCGGCGAGGAATTCGCGATTCTCTGCCCCGATTGCGACAACAGTTCCGCGGCGGAGCGGGCGGAAGCGATGCGCAAGGCGCTGGCCAATACCCGGCAACCGGCGTTGAACGGAAATTGCATGACGGCCAGCTTCGGTGTCACGGAATTGCAGAAAGGTGACTCGCCGGAAACGATGTTCCGCCGGGCCGATCGCGCGCTGTATCAGGCCAAGGACGCCGGTCGAAACTGTGTCGTGCAGTTGGGCAGCGGGCTGGAGCCGGATCGGTCGCCCGCGCGATGGCGCTGGTTCTCCTGGTTCAGTGACACGCTCAGCGAACAGGTGGTCTCGCGCGATCTGGTGACCGCGGTTCCCTTGAAAGCCGCCGCGGAAAAATTGCGAGGATTCGTCGCCGATCAGACGGCGGAGATCCTGTTGATCGACGAGAATCGCGTCGTGCTGCGAATCGACGCCACCAAGGTCCCGTTGACGCGCCGCGCTAACGATCGCCCGATCCCGTTTGAAATGGAACTGGCATTCGAGGAGCGGACGTTCACGCTCGAAGGTGGCAAATCGACACCGAGCCTGCGCACCTTGATTCACGTCACCATCCGCCCACGGCGGCAACGCGATCGACGGCGACGGGACGTCGTCGAGCGGGCTCGTCGACTACTGTTGAGTCTGAAAGCGTACTTCGTCGCGCAGGATTTCGCCGAAATGAAAGGCGCGTTTGGCGAGACGACCGGCGGAAAACTGCGTTAGCCACCCCCGTCGGGACCGTACCGCTCGAATCCTCGCTGGCCCACGGCCCCGCAGCGCTTACTGTGCCCGCTCCTGATACTCCGCCGGCGTGACGCCATACTTCTCGACGAGCCGGTACAGCTTGCGGCGATCGATTCCCTGTGCCCGAGCGGCGCGAGTCTTATTGCCGCGCAGCCGCCCCAGAACCTCGACGACTTTCGTCCGCTCGATCGAGGCCAGATCGTCCGTGACGAGTGGCAATGACGCTCTCGACAGGCTGACGGACGGAGCCGCGACATTGGAGATATCGTGCGGCAGATCGCGCAGCGGACCCGCTTGTCGTCCGCCATGATCTTGGCGCGCGCGACCAGTTCCTTGCCCTTGCCACTGTAATCCGTTGTGACAGGTGAATACTCGCTGTGGGTTCCGCTCGCGTGAAACGGAACCACCTACGCCTGGACAGCGCTGGTAAAGAGCAAACCTGAAACCAAAACCCCCAGGAACAGTCGTTGCAACATCACGATCTGCTTTGCGGACAGAACCTCATCCCCACCACTTCAGTGAAACGTGAATAAACACCCGAGTGTAATCCATATGATTTACTACATATAGCCCGAAAGGGTAGGTACAAGTTTAGGGGCGAGCCGTGGCCGTTACAAGCAGCCGGCACGGATTATCGGGCAAGATTGTGGAACCGCACGCGGACCGAGGAAGTGGTGTCTTGCTCATATCACCGGGGGCCGGTCGCGAACCGTTCCCCCGTTCAGAATTTGCCGCGCCGCCGTTCCTTGGCCGGCAGGATTTCGAGGCAGGTGGTCCACCACCCGGTCATGATCGTCTCGACGAATTCCTGGGGCAGTCGTTCCGATTGCATCTCGCGCGCCAGCCTGGGGTAATCGTATTCGACGGAAAGATATTCGGCCGAGGCGCAGTCGGGTTGCAGTTGCAGCATCGTATAGCCAACCGACGTACGTCCGTCGTTTTCCGGACGGCCCAGAACGCCGGCATTGACGAACAATCCTCGGGGCGACAGCGGGCGCTGCCAGTGAATACCGGTGTGGGTACCGGCGATCACGTCGGCCTGATATGTGTTCCGCAGGTGTTCGAGGAAATGGGTCGAAGTCGCCGATTCCCAGAGGAATTCATTCGTGCGGCGCGGGCTGCCATGGCAGAGCAGCACGCGCCAGCCATCGACCTGCGAGCGGATCTCGCGCGGCAGGCCGCGCAGCCAATCGCGGTTTTCCGGGCTGGTATGGGCCAGCGTGTAGTCGTAACTTAACTGGGCAAACTTGTTGTCGCGCGGGTCGCTGTAACCGCATTGGCAGTCGGGCAGGCCGTTTCCGACCGAATCGTCGTAATTCCCCTGCACGCATTCCACGCCGTGATCGCGCAGTAGCGGGAAAACGCGATCCGGAAACGGTCCAAAGGCGCCCAGGTCGCCCAGGCAGTAGAGGGCGGATGCTGCTCGTCGCCGCGCATCATGGATGGCCGCTTCCAGCGCCAGGTAGTTGCTGTAAACTCCACCGAACAGCGCCAATCGAGTCACCAGCCGCAACCCCCACCACAGACTGTAAAAATAATTTACTTAGTGGGGTTTCCGGCGTACGATGAAACCATGAGCACTCTTCCGCCAAAAACCGCCAGTGAACTGCTTACCACGCCGGTGCAGTTTCTCAAAGGGGTCGGTCCGGAGCGCGGAGAATTGCTGTCGCGGATGGGGTTGCGGTGCGCGCGGGACGTGCTGTTCTTTTTTCCGCGGGACTACGAGGACATGAGCGAACTGCGGCCGATCGGCCGGCTCGAGGAGGGGCAGCCCGTCAGCGTCTGCGGATGGGTGGAGGAAGTCGAGTTGAAGACGACGGCGGGCGGAAAAGTGATTCTGGGGGTGTTGGTCCGAGAACAGAACGAGTTTCTGAGGGCGATCTGGTTCAATCAGGCGTTCCTGCGGCCCAAGTTCCGCTGGGGGGGCAAGGTGCTGTTGTCGGGCACGCCCAAGATGAACGGCTTCCGCTGGGAAATGGTGCATCCCAAAGTGGCTTTCTTGGGGGACAACGAAGAGCCACCACCGGGGCGCATTTTGCCGGTATATGGATTGACGGAGGGGGTCAATCAGCAGCAGATGCGGCGGGTGGTGCATGGCGCCGTCGAACAATACGCGTCGTTGCTGGACGAGGTGCTTCCCGAGTCGCTGCGGGACGCCAAGCGGATCTGGCCGATTCAGGCCGCGCTGCCGCAACTTCATGCCCCACGCGACAAAACTTCGTTGGAACAGGCGCGCCATCGATTTGTCTACCAGGAACTGTTGGTGCTGCAACTGGGTTTGGCGATGCGGCGGGCGAAACGCGAGCGCGATTGTCGAGCGCCGGTATTGGACTGCACGGACCGGATTGACGAGCGAATTCGCCGTCTGTTTCCGTTCTCCTTCACGGCCGACCAGAACCGCGCGATCGCCGATGTCGTTGCCGACCTGCGGCGGGGAGTGCCGATGAATCGGCTGTTGCAGGGGGACGTTGGGAGCGGCAAGACGGTCGTGGCGATGTACGCGATGCTGCTCGCGGTTTCCCAGGGCTATCAGGCAGCTCTGATGGCGCCGACCGAAGTGCTGGCCAGGCAGCACGCCAGAACCCTGGAACGCAGTCTGCGCGAGAGTCGCGTGCGGATTGGACTATTGACCGGTTCGATTTCGGCTGCCGGCCGCCGGGAGATGCTGCAATCGATCTCCAGCGGCGAGATCGACCTGGTGGTCGGCACTCATGCCGTGATCCATGCGGTCGCCCGATCGGACGCGCGCTTTGCCCGTCTGGCGCTGGTGGTCATCGACGAACAGCACAAGTTCGGGGTCCGCGAGCGGGCCGCGTTGCGCGAAGCGGGCATCGAGCCTCATTACCTGGTGATGACCGCCACTCCGATCCCGCGTACGGTCTCGATGACCCTGTTCGGCGACCTGGATCTTTCGACGCTTCGATCGTCCCCACCGGGCCGCCAGCCGGTGCATACCTATCTGGCAAGTGACGAACAACGGCCGCGTTGGTGGGAGTTTTTCCGCAAGAAGCTGTGCGAGGGTCGTCAGGGGATCGTGATCGTGCCGATGGTGGAGGATCAGGAGATCGATATTCGGCAGGAGTTGGAAAACTGGAATAACGGGCCAACGTCGCCGGATTCCTCGTCCGAGGCTGGGACCGAACTGGTGGCGTTGTCGCGTTCCACGCCAGTGGCGGAATCGCCAGCGGCGGAATCGCCGGCGGCGGAGTCGGGGGCGACGGAATCGGAGACGTTGGACGGAGACGGGCAAGACGGCGTCCGCGGTGGCGAGGAGATTGCCTCCGACGAGAGCGCCGACGGCGAAATGGGTCGACCAGCGATCGCCAGTGTGGCGCGCGCTTACGAATCGTTGGTGAATGGTCCCTTGGCGGAATTTCGCGTCGACTTGATCCATGGGCGTCTGAGCGCCGCGGAGAAAGATCGGGCGATGGAGCAGTTCCGCGATGGAGAGACACAGGTGCTGGTGGCGACTTCGGTGATCGAAGTCGGTGTGGATGTGCCGAACGTGGCCGTAATGACGATCGAGAACGGCGAGAGGTTCGGGCTGGCTCAGTTGCATCAACTGCGGGGCCGCGTGGGGCGAGGCGGACATGCGGGTTACGTCTGTGTGTTCGCCAATCCCAATCCCAATTCCGAACTGTCGCAGCGGCGGTTGCAGGCGTTTACGCGTACGACGGATGGATTCGAGCTGGCGGAACTTGATTTTGAGTTGCGTGGACCAGGCGACCTGTTTGGAACGCGGCAGCATGGACTCCCGCCGCTGCGGATCGCCGACTTACGCAGGGACATCGACGTGTTGCGGGACGCACGGACGGACGCACAGGCGATCATCGCCGCCGATCCGGAACTTCGCGCGCCGGAGTTTGCTCGCCTGCGACGCATGATGCTGGTCCGCTATGGCGAATCCCTGGACCTGGGCGACGTGGGCTGATCGGGGACGGA
Organism: Planctomycetota bacterium; assembly: GCA_016872775.1. GTDB lineage: Bacteria > Planctomycetota > Planctomycetia > Pirellulales > Pirellulaceae > VGZA01. The sequence continues at coordinate 56,788 of VGZA01000023.1, forward strand.
AGTGGAGCGGCTATTCGTAGCGCAGGGCTTCGATCGGATCGAGCCGACTGGCCCGGTAGGCCGGGTAGAATCCAAAGAACATGCCGACGCCGGCCGCAAAAATGAATGCGACGATTCCGGCCGGCACCGAGACAATGATCGGCCATTTCGAACCGCTGGTGGCCCAGTTGATCGCCGCGGTTGCCCCCACCGAAAGCGATACGCCCAGGATGATGCCGATGACACCGCCGATGCACGACAGCAATACTGCTTCCACCAGAAACTGACGCAAAATATCGCCCGAACGGGCTCCCACGGCCATACGGATGCCAATCTCCCGAGTCCGTTCTGTGACGGAGACCAGCATGATATTCATGATTCCGACTCCGCCGACGATCAGCGATATTGCGGCGATCGAAGCCAGCATCATCGTCAGCGTTCCGGTGACGATCGCGAACACGTTTGCGATCTGCGTGGTGTTCTGAACGTCAAAGTCGGGTGGTTCACCGATATGAATCCGGTGTCGTTCCATCAGCAGGTCGTTGATTTCGTTTTCGGCGTCCGCCATCACCGTCGTCGTTCTGGCGGAAACGAGCAACGCGTTCACATTGTCGAATTCGGAACCCTGCAGCCGCTTGCGCACGCTGGTGTAGGGCATCAACACGATGTTATCCAGGTCGTTGCCGACCATGTCGGCGCCTTTCTTCTCCAGAACGCCGACGACCCGGAACGGGATGTTCTTGATCCGAATGGTCTCGCCGACCGGATCCTGGGTCTGGAACAGTTTGGCAACCAGCGTCTGACCGATGACACAGACCTTCGCGGCCGATGATTCATCGCGTTGTGTAAAGAAGCCACCGCCGCGCAAAGGCCAGTTGCGCACCGTGAGGTAATCGACACCGACCCCGTACATTTCCCGCGGGCTCCAGTTCGCGTTGCGGTAGATCACCTGTCCCGCAGCACCGACGAGGGGTGACGAGGCAAGCACCGACGGGCATTCGCGCGCGATGGCCACGGAGTCGCGCGCGGTGAGTGTTGGAAAATTGGCTTGCCGTACTCCGCCTTGGCGGCGGCTACCCGGAAAGACCACCAGCACGTTCGTGCCGAGGCCCTCGAATTGGCTTTGTACCAGGCCGCTCGCGCTCTGCCCGATCGAAACCATGGCGGTGACGGCGGCAATGCCGATGATGACCCCCAACATCGTCAGGCCCGCCCGCATCTTGTTCTTGGCCAGGGCACGAATCGCGACGCGAATCGTCAACAGGAATCCCATGGTTGAGCACTTCCTCGATCTCAGGAACCGGGTGGCTTTTTCGGCTTGATACCGGTGACCAGCGTTTTTCCGGTCGGCAGGTCGCCGCTGACCAACTCGGTAAAGTGACTGTCGCTGATGCCGGTCTCCACCTCCACAGCCCGCAGCCAGTCGCCGTCGGATACCCAGACATGGCGGCGATTCCGCTTGCGGCGCAGTTCCGCACGCTCTTCCGCCGACAGATTCGCCTCGCCCGCGTCCTCCTGTTCTCGTTTAATGTCTTCGCGGGTTTCGAGCAGCTTGCGATCCGATTCATGGACGTGCTTCGGATCGGGAAAGAACCTTAACGCGGCGTTGGGGATCTTGGTCAGTTCCGGCCGGTCACTGATATGAAACGAAATCGTCGCGGTCATCCCGGGCCACAGACGCAGGTCGGGATTGGGTGCCGCAATGATCACCGGATAGGTCACGACATTCTGCGTCGTGGTGTGGCTCAATCGGATCTCGCGGATCCGACCCTCGAACAGATCGTCGGGGTATGCGTCGACCGTGAAGAACACCGGGCGATTTTCCTCCTTGGCCTTGTTGATCAGCCCCACGTCCGCTTCGTCCACCGACGCGTGAACGTGCATCTCACCACGCATATCTTGACCGATGATGAATAACTCGGGTGTTTGAAACGCCGCCGCAAGCGTCTGACCTGGTTCGATAACGCGTTTAATGATGATTCCATCGACCGGCGAGACGATATCGGCGTAGTTCAGATTGGCTACGGAGTTCTCGAGCGCAGCCTGGGCCTGTGCCACCGCCGCCTGGGCCACTTCCAATTGAGCCTCGAACGACAGACGGGTGAAATGAAACTTGTCCATCTCCGCCTGGGCGATGAACAGTTCATCCTCCTGCCGCAGAGCGATCGCGCGACGCTCGTCGTTTTCGGCCTGCTGCAACTGCGCCTTGACGCGCTTGACATCCGCCTGCCGCGTCAAAAGTGTCGCCTCGTCACGTTCCACATTCGACCTGTACAGACGGGGGTCGATCTTGGCCAGCAGATCTCCTTGGCGCACTGGCTGGTTGTGGTTTCCGTGGAGTTCGATCACCGGTCCGGAAACGAACGAACCGACGGACACCGAGATCTGCGGCTTGATGGTTCCCGTCGCGTTCACGACGGCGATAATCCGACCTTTTTCCACCTCGGCCGTTCGCCAGTCGGGCATATTGCGTTTCCGCCACCATTCCGCGATCGGTTTGGCCGAGACAGCCCCGCCAATGGCTAGTACGACAATTACGACCAGAATTCGGACCAGAATTTTCATCAGCGACTCATAGGGGCGTCAAAACCGTTGCAGCGAAGCCAGACATTATAGTTGCTCGCCCAGCCCATTTCATCGGGACAAGTTCCAAAAACCCCCTTTCGGGGCGCTTCCAAGGCCTTGTTTGCGGGCAAAAACGGGATACTCGACCCGCAGGATGGGCGATTCGCGGATCTCCGAGCAGATTCGTCGCGCCGACAACATTCTTGTCGATCGTTGCACTATCCCTTCACCTGGGAGGATTGGGCGATTAGTTTGGAGACCATGCCAATGATCGAATTGCGCGATGTCTCGAAGATTTACGACCTGGGGGAGGTGAAAGTCTCGGCCCTAGTCAACGCGAGTCTCACGATCGACAAGGGCGAATATGTGGCCCTCGTCGGGCCGTCCGGTTCCGGCAAGTCGACCTTGATGAACACCCTGGGCTGCCTCGACCGACCCACTTCGGGCAGTTACCTGCTCGCCGGCGAGGAAATCGCTACGATGGAGTCGAATGAACGGGCGCGGATTCGCAATCAGCACATTGGCTTTGTATTTCAGAATTTCAACCTTCTGGCGCGGACTTCCGCGTTGGAAAATGTGGAACTGCCGTTGCTCTATGGCAAGTCGATACCGGCCCGCGAACGACACGCCCGTGCGATGGAAGTATTGAAACAGGTTGGGCTTGGGGACCGCATGGACCATCATCCCGGCCAGCTCTCGGGAGGCCAGCAGCAACGTGTGGCGATTGCTCGGGCCCTGGTGAACCGTCCTTCGATCCTGATGGGAGACGAGCCGACGGGAAACCTGGATACCCGCACAAGCCGTGAAGTCATCGGGCTTTTGAGGGAACTTAACGAAGAGCGCGGACTTACGGTGATCCTGGTAACCCACGATCATGCCGTGGCCAAGACTACGAAGCGCCAGGTGGTTTTACGGGATGGGCAGATTGTGCTGGACACGACAAATCCTGAGCAGGCGTTACGACTGTTACATTCGTCGGCCGAGGAACTACTGTCGCCGGAAAAATGATCGGTTAAGCCCAAATTCCCCGCATTCTTGGTACGGCACGTCCGAATTCCCATTAGCATGGGGATCGGACACAAATTTATTCGCCGGTCGTATCCCGACTTTTTCGGGTTGGTGCTGGGTCTCACGATCGCAGCGGCAGCCTGCCTGCCGCGTGGCGCGAAAGGGCAGATTTCGCAGCCGTTTCCCTGGATGCCCGAGCAGCGGAGCATCCAGGTTCGCGACCCGTCAGAACTAGTGAAAACACGGATTCCCGACGCGCCGCCTCCGGCAACGGTCTCGGACCCTCAAAATGAACTGGAACCCCGGCTGCTTTCGCTGGACGAAGCGATTCGAATATCACTGGCAAACGGCGACGTCGTACGGGTGCTCAGCGGCGTCGTGGCGGTCAACAGTGGCAGGACGATTTACGATCCCGCAATCACGAATACGACGATCGACCAGCAGCAGTCTCGGTTCGATCCGTTCCTGGAAGCCGGCAACACCTGGAACCAATCCGAGCTGCCAACCGCAGTGTTTGGACCGCTGGGACCGCCATCGGCGTTGATCACCGGCGTAAAGACGGACGGCTACAATCTCAACGTCGGACTGGGAAAGCAGACGGTTACGGGTGGTCGTGCCAGCCTGGGGGTGAACGCGTCTCCCTCGTACACAACGCCGGGCGCCTTTCCACTCAATCCGTCCACTCGAAGTTCTCTCGATTTGACCTATACCCAGCCGTTACTGCAGGGAGGCGGCATCGCCGTCAATCTGGCGCCCCTGGTCCTGGCGCGGATTGACACCGAACGATCGTATTTCCAGTTCAAGGATGCCACGCAGGAACATGTCCGCGGCGCGATTGAAGCGTACTGGCTGCTGGTCTTCGCCCGCGTCGATGCCTGGGCCCGTGCGCGGCAGGTCGAGCAGGCGGCGGAAGCGTTTCGGATCGCGCAGGGACGACAACGTGCGATGATCGGCAACATCGCAGATGTCGCCCAGGCACGGGTCACGCTGGCAAATTTCCGATCAAGCCTCGTTTCGTCCCAAGCCAACGTGCTGCTGCGCGAAGCGGCTGTGCGCAACATCCTGGGGCTGCCCCCCACGGACGGAAGCCGGATCGTCCCCACGTCGCCACCCAACACCGATGTCTTTCAGCCAAACTGGAGCCGGATCCTCGAGATCGCGGAGGAGCAGCGCCCAGACCTGATTGAACTGAAACTGATACTCGAAGCCGACCAACAGCAACTCCTGATCGCCAAGAACCAGGCGAATCCACGACTCGATGCTCTGGCACTCTATCGTTGGAATGGGCTGGAAGGGGAACTGGCGGGTGGCGCCGGACTGGCTTCCAGTCCGAGACAATTCACCGACTGGACACTCGGCATCAATTTCTCCGTCCCGTTGGGCTTGCGACAGGGACGCGCCGGATTGCGGCAGCGAGAACTGTTGATCGCCCGCGATCGCGCCAACCTCGAGCAGGGAATGCACAATGTCGTGCACGCGATCGCAATCAACGTGCGATCGATCTCCCAGTTCCAGGAACAGTATCTGGTGCTGCGGGAAGCGCGCCAGGCGGCGGAGGTAAACCTCAAGGCGCAGCTTGGCCGATTCCGCACCAACCAGGCATTGTTCCTCAGTGTGCTGCAGGCGATCACCGACTGGGGAAACGCGGTCAGCGGCGAAGCGAATGCCCTGAGCCAATACAATGTGCAGCTGGCCAATCTCGAACGGCAAAGCGGCACGATCCTGGAAACGCACGGCATCGCCTTCTACGAAGAACGGATGGGCTCGGTCGGTCCGCTTGGACGATGGCGGAAAGAAGTCTGCTATCCCCGCGATATGCGTCCCGGTCCGAATAGCCCGATGTACAGATCCCAGGAAATCCCTGCCGAAGAGTCGTTCCAACTCCAGGATCCGACCGGCGACGGTCGGCGACCACTCTCTCCCGAAGAGATCCAGCGCATCCCACTGCCTTCGGCTGAAGAGCTTTCCCCACCACCGGAAAAGTTACCGCCGGGGGGATCGGAAAATCGCACGCTCGAGCCGCTTGACGACGCCCCGGCGACCGACTTGCCATCCGACACCACCTCGGATCGCGCGGGGCTGGAGCGAGGACGTGGCGAGAACGGCGACACCGAAGGGGCCTCGGGGCGTTCCGCGGACAACGACCTGGGAGTTGACGCGGTTCCCATCGGAAACCGCCTTCCCAATCCGCTCCGCGGCAGCGGGAGCTTGCCAGGATCACAATCGCTTCCTTCGCCGGTCTCCAAAGCAACGCTGCCCGATGCGCGTCTGCCAAGAGACCCGCTGCCCATCCCCCAGTCGGAATCCCTATCGGTACCGCAGCTAGAGTCGCGCGTTGAACCCTCGGTCGAGCCGAGTGGGCGGGACTCCGTTCCACTCGTGGAATTGCCGCAACTTCAGGCGCCGCTTTCCCAACGTCACCGCTTGCCGCCTGATGCTCGACCGGAACGGCAAGCGGCAGGCGAGCGACACCAAAGACTCCATGGTCGCAAGGAATTTCAAACGCCACCGCCTTCAAGCTGGCATCACGGAACAACCCGCCCAGCGGCACCATCAACACGCGGCCAATGATCTTGCGATCCCGCTGGTTCTGGAAGATGACCTCCACGTAGGCCACGCCGTTTCTTGCAACAATTGATGGCAAGAATGCGAAGCCATCTTGATCGAAGTGCTTGCCCTTTGTGACTTGATGAAGATGGTCGGTAATTTCGTCTTTTGGATTGAACGTAAAAAATACGCGATCAGCCCACCAACTGCTAACGTTGTGAATCGGCCCTTAGCGACCAAAGTATCGTGGTGAGATCGTCCAGCGGCATCCACGCGATGTCCGCACCCATACCACCGATCACCATCGGGGCCATTGCCCAACTGGCGAATAATTCGCGTCGACGATCACCTTTCAACGATGCCGTCGAATTGTTCCCGAATCGAGGTGCAAGAGTATCCCCATTAAAGTCGCCAGGCCGGATTCTTCGGGCGGTATCTTGACTTATTATCGTTGTTGTTGTTGTACTCTTGCACCAGGGCGATTGACAATTTATAGAGTAGGTCTGCATTCGGATCCGCGTACTTATGCAAGTTGCGCATGCACGCTTTCAGAGCGCGCGTGGTGTTGGCCAGGCCGCCAGGAGCTGAAAAAAATGGAGCGTATCTCCGACGTTGGCCGTCCATGCCCGTCTCCCGCATCCGAAAATTCTTCGGCGGCGGCGAGGGTGTTGAACTGTTGCCGTCACGTGGCCGTTGCCAGTCTCTTGTTGATCGGTTGTCCCGGGATTTCGCAGGAAGCGACGACTCCACCGGCTTGGAATTATGCCCCCGAGGCGTTGCAGCCAATCTGGCAAGGCACGGTCATGCATGGAGAATCGGTACTGTTCATCCTTGACGAGAAGTCAGGGGAAGGCCGCGCCTCGGTGCTGTTTCCGATTCGCAAACTGCTGGAAGTGACCAGTTCCGCCGGCGATATCCGCTACGAAGAGGGACGCGACTTTGTCTGGAGCCACGATCGCAGGGAGATTCGCATTCCGCCCAATTCACGGATCCCGGTCAAGCGGCCGAGCGACCTGCGACGGCCCGCTAAGAGCCAGAAATATGAACTGACCCATCGCGACGGAATGGGCGAGATTTTCTTCGGCGCGAGCCTCGAATACGCCGCGATGCAGACCTGCGTGACCTACGAACACAAACCCGATCTCTGGAGACATCCGGTACCACGTTTCGCCGGCCAGGCGTTACCCAAATCGGTGCACAAGCTGCTTTACAAGAAGCCTCTGTCGATTGTGGTGATTGGCGACAGCATCTCGGCCGGTTGCAATGCCTCGGGTTGGGCGGGCGCAGCGCCTTTCCAGCCGGCCTATCCCGAGTTGCTGCGACGGAATCTCGAAGCCCGCTTTGTCACGAAGGTTTCCGTCGTCAACCCTTCCGTAAGCGGCACCGACACGCAATGGGTAATGTCGATGATCGACAAGGTCGTGGAACCGAAGCCCGACCTGGTCGTTGTCGCCTTTGGAATGAACGATTCCGCAGGCCGACCCGCGGCCGAATATAAGGCCAACACACAGGCGGTGATCGCCAAGATTCGGGAACGGCTGCCGGACGCCGAATTCATTCTCGTCGCATCGATGCTGGGCAACCGGGATTGGATACGCCTGAAACAGGAACTGTTTCCCCAATACCGCGACGCGCTGGCCAGTCTGTGTGGTGACGGGATCGCACTGGCCGATCTGACTTCGATCTGGACGGGGTTCCTGGAATACAAGCAGGATTGGGATCAGACCGGTAACGGCGTCAATCATCCGAACGACTTTGGCCATCGCGTTTACGCGCAGGTGCTCTCGTCGTTGCTGACCCCGGAAGGTAACCCGAGTCGTGGCGACGAAGAGGCAACGTGCGTGCGGGCCGGCCCGCTGCGATTCGCCGAAGAGGTGCTGCTCGCAGGTCACACCTACTCTTATGCCTGTGCCACGGCCGATCTGGATGGAGACGGTAACGTCGACTTGACCAGTTCCGACGCCGAGCCGAACAGCAACCTGTACCTCTTGCGCAACGACGGCCGGGGGACGTTCCGCCATTCGCTGATTCAGAAATACTCGCATCAATCCGATCAGGCGATCCGACTCGAACGGCACAGTATTGGCGACGTGAACGGCGATGGCCGCCCCGACATCGTAATTGTCGACAACCAACGTTGGGATCTCCGCTGGTACGAGAACCCCGGCCCGGAGGGGATCGAGCAGCCGTGGCCGCGGCGCAGGATCTGTGCGGCCGGCGATCTGCCGGGCGCTTATGACGTCGCACTTGCGGATCTGGATGGTGACGGCGATCTCGATGCGATCGCGTCCAGCTGGCGATTCGGAAATCGCTTCGATATTTTTGAAAACCCGGGCCGCGCGGGCGTCGGAGATACCTGGAAGCGACACGCCCTCGCCGAGAACATTGGCGAGACGCGAACGATTGCGGTCGCCGACCTCAACCGCGATGGCAAGCCCGATGTGCTCGGCAGTTCCCGCACCGGCAACAAGATCATCTGGTACGCCAATCCGGGTGGCAGCTTGTCCGGTTCGTGGCGTCAGCATCTCGTCGACGAAACGACGATCGCCCCCGTGCATGGCCATCCAGTCGACATGGACGGCGACGGTGATCTGGATATCCTGATGGCATTCGGCATCGTCGCGGCGGCTCCCAATCCGCGAGATTCCCATCAGGTGGCCTGGTACGAGAATATCGACGGCGCGGCACCAGGTATGGTCTGGAAGAAGCATCTGATCGAGGCCGACTTCCCGCAGGGTTTTGAGGCAGTGGCGGGCGACCTGGATGGCGACGGAGACCTGGACGTGGTGGCGACCGGCTGGGGTCCGCAAGGTCGAATCGTCTGGTTCGAAAACACCGGCAATCCGCGATCCGGCTGGCGGCAGCACGCAATCAAAGTAAAATGGTCGAATGCTGTAACCGTCATCTTGGTCGACATCGATCACGATGGCAGGCTGGATATTGTGGCGTGCGCCGAGCGCGGAGCGAACGAACTGCGATGCTGGCGGAATCTCGGCGATTAGAGCCGCCGCAACGTCGATGGTTCGCCTGGTGCCGCGGGGCATCGAGAAAGGACCACGACCGATGTTGCGCACGATCACTTTGAACCGCCTTCTGCGCCGCGACCGTTCCCTCGCGGCGGTCGGGAAAAGGATCGTCGCTTGGATCGCCTTGTCTGGAATGGCCGCCGCGCCCCCGGCCGCGGCTGGGGAGACTGCGGAGACAGGGAACGCGGACGTTGCGGCCGACGACGTCAGAACGGCCGCTGCGGAGCGCTTCGCCCAGGAGTTGAAACCGCTGCTACGCCAACGCTGTTTCAGCTGTCACGGCGCGCTGAAGCAGCAGGCCAACCTGCGCCTGGATACGGTCGCCTCCATCGTGCGTGGCGGCGACAGCGGACCGGCTGCGATCGCCGGCAACCCCGACCAGAGTCCGTTGATTCAGCGTGTTTCGGCGAACGATTTGGCGCAGCGTATGCCGCCGCAACACGAAGGCGAGTCGCTGTCGGACGCCCAAATTGCATCGCTGCGTGCATGGATTGCCGCAGGCAGCCCCGTCCCGGAAATCGATCCTCCGGAGGTCGACCCGCGCGAACATTGGTCGTTCCGCGGAGTTTCGCGCCCCACGGTCCCCGAGGTAGCACACCTGACCTGGGGGCGGAATTCCATCGACCACTTCGTCGCACGCGAGCACGAACGACTCGGACTGCGACGTGCCGCCGAGGCCGAAAAACTGCAGTTGCTGCGGCGACTGTCGCTGGACCTGATCGGACTACCGCCATCGCCCGATGAAGTACTGTCCGTCATGGAGGATGGGACGACGGAATGGTACGAGCGCGCCGTCGACCGACTGCTGAATGACCCGCGTTACGGCGAACGCTGGGCACGGCATTGGATGGACGTCTGGCGCTATAGCGACTGGTGGGGGCTGGGTGAGGAATTGCGCAACAGCCAGAAGCAGATCTGGCACTGGCGGGATTGGATCGTCGAGTCACTGAACGTGGATCTGCCGTACGACGAGATGCTGCGCCGGATGCTGGCCGCCGACGAACTGTATCCGAACGATCTGGACTCGTTGCGCGCCACCGGCTTTCTCGCCCGCAACTACTTCCTCTTCAATCGCAACCAGTGGATGGACGAAACGGTCGAGCATGTCGCCAAGGGTTTTTTGGGGTTGACGATGAACTGCGCGAAATGCCACGACCACAAATACGATCCCCTCTCGCAACGCGATTATTATCGCATGCGGGCGTTCTTCGAACCGTATCACGTACGTGTCGATGTGCGGCCCGGCTCGGCGGACCTGGCGGCCGACGGAATTCCACGAGCGTTTGACGGACTGCCGGAACTGCCGACCTACCGGTTCATTCGTGGCAATGAAAACAATCCCGACAAATCGGAAGTCATCGCCCCGGGAGTTCCCTCGGTTCTGGAGTTCCGTCCGCTGCATATCACGGCGGTCGACCTGCCGTTGGAAGCGTGGCAACCCCAACGGCGACCTTGGGTCGCACCGGCACAAATCGCCGCGGCCGAGCAACGCATCGAGATGCGGCGTTCAAAACTGACCGATGCCGAGGAATTGTTGCGGAAGGCTCAAACACACCAGCAGGCAATGCTCGATCGACAGCGGACGGAAAAGCCACGGGCAGCGACGGTGCCCAGGCCGGACGTCCCCTTCAGCATCCGGGATAACTTTACAGCATTGGACGCATCCCGCTGGAAGCTGATGGGTGGCGATTGGGAACTCGGCGAGAGCGGCTTGCGACAGCGCAAGGACGGGCCGACGCGATCGGCAGTGCGACTCGCCAGCGCTCCGCCACGCGATTTTGACGCCACCATGCGGGTGACGATCGTTGGAGGAAGCCAATGGAGGAGTGCAGGAATCGCGTTCGATGTGACGCATCTGGACGGGACCGCGGAGCCTGGAACCGACGATAGTGAGCAGAGCGTCTATATCAGCGCTTTTGCCGGCGGACCGAAGCTGCAGGCAGCCTGGCATCGCTCGGGTCAATCGCATTATCCTGGCGAGGCGATGGTAGCGCTCCCGATCGAACTCAATAAGGAGTACCAGCTGCGCGTACAGGTTCGCGATCAGCTGATCAATGCGTCGTTGGACGGTCGGCCGCTGCTCGCCTGGCGCTCTCCGTTGGCACGGCGCGAGGGCGCATTGCAGTTGATTGCATTCGACGCGTTGATCGTCCTGCACGAGGTGCAGATTGAATCGCTCGATCCGAGTATCGCCTTACGGGAACCCGGCGCGTCGATTGCCGATCCGAACACCGTCGCGGGGGCGGAATTCGCCACCGCCAGCGCGGAACTTGAACTGCAAATTGCGCGTTCGGCACTGGCAGCTTCCGAATTGGACTTACAAAGCGTGCGCCGCCGCGCCGAGGCAACGCAACGCGTCACGCCTAAACCGTCCATGCCGACAGGCGACCCGAATGGGAATCCTAACGAAGCGCCGACAAACGAAGCGGAACCGGGCGCGACAGCGAGTGAAGCGGCGCTGCATGCGGCTCGTGCGGCGGTCCGCGCCGAACGCGAGTTTGCCGCGGCGACGGCCCGACAGGCACTTGCCGAGTCACAATTGAAGCTGCATCGCGCGCCGGCGAACCAGCGCGAAGCGATCGAAAAGGAAGTCGCGGCAGCGCGGGAGGCAGTCGCGGTGAGCGAGCGCAAAATCGACGAGCCGGGCGAGCAGTTCACGCCGCTGACCGGCGCACGCTGGACGCCCACGCGGTTCTTCAACTCCGGCAAGGACGATCCTGCCGTGACATTCCATTCCACCAGCACCGGACGCCGTACGGCACTGGCCGAGTGGATTACGGATCGGCGCAATCCGCTGACCGCGCGCGTCGCCGTCAACCATATCTGGATGCGTCACTTCGGCCATCCGCTGGTGCCGACGGTCTTCGATTTTGGCCGGAATGGCATCGCGCCACGGCAGATGCCGCTGCTGGATTGGCTTGCCGCCGAACTGATGGAACGTGGTTGGAGTATGAAGCAGTTGCATCGGTTGATCGTGATGTCGTCGACCTACCGCATGGCGACTTCCCTGGAGCAGCCGCAGGATAACAATGCGGCCGATCGAGATAATGTCTGGCTTTGGCGACGCACTCCTTCGCGATTGGAATCGCAGATCCTGCGCGATGCCGTGCTGGACCTGGCAGGCATCCTCGACGCGCGCCGCGGTGGCCCGCCGATTCCTTCGACCGAGCAGCCCCGATCGACACGCCGCAGTCTCTACTTCTTCCACTCGAATAACGACCGGAATCTGTTTCTCACCACGTTCGACGAAGCGCTGGTCAAGGAGTGCTACCGTCGGGAACAGAGCATCGTCCCGCAACAGGCGTTGGCGCTGACCAACAGCGGACTGATTCTGGACGCGGCCCCTCAGATCACCGACCAGATCGCGAGTTGCTGCATCGGAGTGCCGGCTGGCGAGTTCCTCAAGGTTGACGGCGCCGCTGGAGAACGAGCCGGCGAACCGACGGCCGCCGATACTGCATTCGCGCGGATGGCCTTCGCCATATTGCTGGGTCGGTTCCCCGACCAGGGAGAATTGGCGGCCGTTCAACAAGCGACCCTCGACTGGCGACAGTCGACGGACGGTGCAGCGGCGGGAGACCCGCTTCGATTCGCTCGGACGCAGTTGGTATGGGTGCTCTTGAACCACCACGAATTCGTCAGCGTCCCTTGACGCGCGCGGCCTCCTCAGCCCATCGCGCGGTTGCCTCCCGGACACGATCATCCGCGGGGTTCGGCAACGATCAGATCTCGTGGGAAGGTCGACAGCAGTTCCGCGCCGTTTTCGGTAACCAGGACGTTGTCAATAATCCTCGCGCCCAGCCGTTCGTGGCCGAGGAATACCGGTGGCTCGACCGTCAAAACCATGCCCGCCGCCAGTCGATCGTCGCTGCCTCCGATCATATGCAGTGGCTCGCCCCAAGTCGGCGGGAAACCTGGCGCTAAACCGTAGCCGGTCGTGTGGACTCGTCCCGCTTCCAGACCAGCATCGCGGATGACCTGGCGTGCGGCCTCGTGCGGAGTGACAGCTGCCGCACCCGCCCGGATCTCGGCGATGCAGGCATCCGCGGCGCGCCGCACCAACGACGTCAATTCGACCATCCGTGGTGTGGGATCGCCAAGGCAGAACTGACGACCGATCGTCGCCGTGTAACGACAACAGGTCGCGCCATACTCGATACTCCCAAAATCACCCTGGCGTAATCGCCGCATCGTCGGCGCTCCATGGCTATAACACGATCGATCACCGGAGACCAGATTCATGGGGCTGGCCGCGATGCCGCTTCCCTCTTGCATCAGCCGCCGATAGACGTCACCCGCCACTTGCAGTTCCGTGCGGCCGCTGCGCAAGGACTGCACAAACGTCTCCATTCCCAGATCGGCAATCCGGCTTGCCTGGCGAATGTACCGCAGTTCCGCCGCCGACTTCACCAGTTTGAGATCATGAATAAGTCGATTCGATTCAACGAGCGAGGCCTCCCCAAAAAGCGCCTTGACCCGCAGGTAATCGTGAGGATGCAGGTAATAGGCCGGCACTTCCATTCCGATCCGGCGGCCGATCATTTCCCGTTCCTGCGCCATGCGTTCCAGGATCGGCAGCGGATCCTCAATTTGGCCGCCACCCCAGCTGTACACGCGATCCACCCAGGCATCCGTCTCGAATTCGCACCGTTCTCCCTCGCGGGTCAAGATCCAAAGCCCAGGATCGTCCGCCGACACCAGCAGGCATTGGAATTCCTGATAACTCTTGGCGTCGGAACCGGTAAGCCAGTGAATCGAGACCGGGTGGAAAGCCAGGAAATGCTGCAGATCTCGAGCCTTCAGTGCCGTCCGCACCCGTTCACCCCGGTCGCGAAACTCCTCCGGCGAAAAATCACTTTTTGACATGCAGGCAACCTTTACCGCACCGCGCTCATGGGCGCCGGCGGGCGGACCTGGACCACAAACCAGACGGCACCGCCCACGGCGCAAACCAGACAGGCGACCACGATCGCCGGAGGCCAACCATACTTCTCGGCCAGCCAGGGCGTGAGCACCGGCGAAATCACGCCTCCCAGGTTGCCTCCCGTGTTCATGAACGCTCCCGCCAGCCCCGCGCGCGAACGTCCAATATCGGTGGCGGTGGTCCAGAACACACCCTCGCACATCCCCAGTGCAGCCATGGAGAGCGCCAGACTGAGCGTGATCTGCCCCACGTCTTCCAGCGAGACACCGAGCAGCCCAAATGTCGCGCCGAATCCCATGCCGGCCAGGACCACGCAACGCCGTCCCCAGGTCGTGCCAAGCCTGCGACAGAGCAAATCCGTTAGCACGCCCCCGACCGCCATGCCTGCTCCTTGTGCAAGCAGAATCCACATCGTGCGAAAGCGGGACTCCTGGTCGGACAGGTGCAATTGCTTTTCGAAATAATGGCTCATCCAGTAGAAAAACAGGTATTGGAAGTAGCCGTACGCGCCGTAACTGAACGTGACCAGCAGCAGATCAGGGCGCAGCAGCTGCGATGCGATCGATCGATCCTCGAAATCCGGCTGCATCGTCGAGGCCGTCGGGGCAAGGCGGTCGGTCGGCACGTGGGGTGGGAAATGAATGGATGCCATCGCGGCCCAGATCAGGCCGTAGGCGAACAGGACACCGCCGCTTGCGACGAACGCCATCTGCCAGCCCAACTTATCCTGGAGCGCGCCGAAGACCGGAAAGCAAAACGCGATACCAACCAGCGCGCCGGCTGGCACCATTCCATTCACCGTCGCCCGATGGCGGATGTCGATCACCACACTGACCGCGTGGGCGGCACCCGGATGCAACGGCGCATTGCCAATCCCCGCCAGGCCGCGCACCACCAAAAGACCGATCCAGAGCGTGAGGGCGTCGCTGGTCCTCCAGCCAAGCACGCCGGTGAACATGACAAAGGTCCCCATGACGATCCCCAGCAGCGTCAGCGCTCGCGCTGAACCAACGCGATCGATCAGCCAGCCGCCCGGCAGCATCATAGCCGTATAGACGATCAGGAACGTCGAATAGACCCAACCCATCGACGTTTCGCTGATCTTGTAGTGGCGTATGAACACCTCACTGCCAGCAACCGTGATACTTACCCGGCAAAAATGGCCCAGCGCGGCATACAATGCCAACATGCCGCCGATGATCCAACGCGAAGCCGTCGAACTTGTGGCCGCCGTCGATTCGAACAATTTCAATCCTTTCGCCGCGTTCCGCGGTCAACGCCCATTCGCGTCCGAACGACTGACTTCGATTTACGTGGCGACCGGGCGTGTACCGTCGCGTTGCGGAGCAGGGCGAATCATACTCCATCCGCGACCGACTTTGAAGAATGTCGCATCTGGATTCCCGCGGAGCGACTGATAGACTCTATGGGAACAACCCCAAAAAGGACCTACGCCATGACTGCATCGGATCGACTATTCATCACAATGCGTATCGCATTACGAACGACGGGCATGGACCGGCTTGCTGACCCGCACCTGGGCCGCGTGGTTTCGCGGATTCTGGTCGTGGCCGTTGCGCTGGCGTGGCCGCTGCCATCTCCGGCCGCGCCGTTGCGGGCCGGCGCGGCCAAGATCGATATCACGAATCTCGAGGCGGGGCCGGTCAACGACCGCCTGCATGCTCGAGCGCTCGTCCTGCAATCCGGCGACGAACCGCTGGTTTTCGTGAGCATCGACGCCGTCGCCATCGCCGAAATCGGTTCGATCCGCAACAGTTTTCTGGCCACCGTCCGGGCGCAAGTGCAGAAGGAACTCGGCATCCCACCGCGCGGCATCCTGATCAACGCCAGTCACTGTCACGGTGTGGTGTGCGGCGATATCGAACAGCGAACGGTCGAAGTGATCCGGCAGGCGTTCAAGAATCTGCAACCTGCGAAGGTTGGCTGGGGTGTCGGGCACGAGGATCGGATCATGGAGAACCGGCGATTGCTATTGAAGAACGGTCGCGAAGCGGATGTACGACATGCCTACTCGATGCCGCACGACGACGAGGTCGAAACCGTCGGACCGATCGACCCTCAGATCGGCGTGTTACGCGTCGATCGCGCCGACGGGCGCCCGCTGGCGGTGCTGTATAACTTTGCCTGCCATCCGATTCAAACCGCCGCATCGGGCGGGAACACCGCCGACATCACAGGTTTCTCCTCGCAGGTAATCGAAGATAACCTGGGTGACGATGTTGTTGCATTGTTCGTGCAGGGCTGCGGGGGTGACATCAATCCCGTCTTTTACAAAGATGTCGATCACCCCCGCGACGCCGAACCGCTGGGGAATATGCTGGGACTCAGCACGCTCAAGGCGATCCGCAAGATCGCGACGCGCGACACCGCGACGAAGCTCATCCAGGAGAATCTGGAACTGCCACGCGCCGAACTCAGCCAGCGCATCGACAGCCTGCTCGCCGAACAGACAGGGCTGCTGCAGTCGCTGCAAGGAACCAGTCTCAATCTGAAGACCTATCTTCCGCTCGCGGTCAAGTACAAACTCAACAGCGAATTTCCTTCCTACTACTCTCATCGATATCTCCACGATCGCCAGTTGGGACGCGTCGACCTTGACAAACTCGATGCCGACAACCGCCGCAATCTGGAAGCCTACACCCGTAACATTCAGACGATGGAGCAACTCACCCGTTTGCAGACCAACCTGAACTTGCTCAGAAAACACCAGATGCAGAATCTGGACGCCGGCAAACGGACCGTCGACGTCGAGGTGTCGGGGATCCGCATTGGTGACTTCGTGCTGGTCACGTTCCCTGGGGAATTGACCGTACAGATCGGTTTGGAAATCAAGCGGCGCTCGCCTCATCCGTTCACATTCGTCGCAGGGTATACGAACGGCTACATCTACTATGCGCCGACGGCAAGTCAGCTGCGGAATGTGGGTGGCGCGCAGGAGGACAGTGATTGCATTCTTGCGCCGGAATGGCAGGCACTCTTCGACGCCAAGGTCGACGAGATCCTGGCAAAGCTGTAGGAAAGGCTTTTGGATTTAGATCCGTTGCCAGAGCGAATCGATGGCAACTTGCCAGGGCGGCGCATCCAGAAACAAGCCACGACCTCGAAGATCGTCGCCCCGCCAGCCGTAACGAACTCCGCGCAACTCGTCGCGCAACTGCCACAACCGACCTTCGAGCTCCGCATACGGCAAGCGAACGTGGCATTGACTTGGGTGCTCACTGAGGTTGACCTGCACAATCACCCGTTTCCCGTCAGGGTCATGCCAGGCGAAAACCAGGAAGTGCTGGTACGAGTCGTTGCCACTCCAAGCCGGTTGGCAGTCCAACAGCTGCCACGTTCCGTCGCGAAAAATGGGCTCGCGAATGGCCAACGGTGGCGACTCGCTGACCAGCCGATCAGGCGCCCGTCTTCCCCGAAACCACATTGTACACCCTTCCCCCCGATCGACTGAGCCGTCGATGAGGCACTCTAAGCCGTTTCCGTTCGAGCTAGGAAACCCGCTGGCGTCTCTTCGTCAAAATCGTTACAGGCTGGACCGGCCCTCCCGGTTTTTCCATCATTGGCTTGCGGGTTTTTGGGGTCAATACTTTGATTTATTGGGGAATCAACCGCGTTATCGCCACCCGACAAAACCTCCCCCATTACGGGGATAACTTTGACCGCCTTGACTTGGTCTAATATCCTCATTGCTGTCACGCAAGGTGCTTCGTATTAGAATTGGCTTGATTTCTGAGCGTCGCGGTGAAATCATTATGCATTCTGGCTTGTATTTCGATTCGCCGACGGATTTAGTGGGCTATTCTCGACATTGGCTTTGAAGTCACAGCGTGTTCGATTCGTTCATTCACGTGACTCGACTGGAATCATTTCGAACACGTCGGACTTTTGTGACCAACCAGGGACTGAGAGGCGAGCAATGATCGTAAAGCTACGGGTGATGCATGGGCCCAGTTCGGGCAAGGAAATCAAGATCCTCTACAATCAGTTTATCATCGGGCGCGGCGACGATTGTCACCTTCGACCCAAGAGCGATGCGGTAAGCCGCCAGCATTGCGTAATTGTCGTGACTGATAATAAAGTGCTTGTTCGTGACATGGGCAGCAAGAACGGGACGTTTGTCAATGGTGACCGGATTGAAGGTGACAGGCCGGTCAAAGTTGGGGATCACTTGAAGGTCGGTCCGCTGGAATTCGAGATGGTGATCGATCATGGGCTGGGAGGCGAAAAACGGCCTTCCGTTTCGTCGATCCAGGAAGCCGCTGCGCGAACCGTCGATGGTCGCGTGCAGGACACGGATGTAAGCTCGTGGCTGGATGAGTTTGACGCACGCGACAAGGTGCGGAAAGTTGCCGATCCTGAAACGCGGCTGTTCAAGGTAGCCGAGGTCGAAGAAGCGGCGCAGGCGGCTACCGCCGACACGGTGACCGAGGCGGTTGCCGACACCACCACGATCATTCCCAATCCGGCGAAAGAAAAGAAGGAACCCGGGAAGCTACCGAAACGTCCGGAAGCCACGTCCGCCAACTCGCGGGACGCGGCATCGGAAACGCTCAAAAAGTTCTTTAATCGGCGATAGACCTCTCGGACGAACGATCGGAGCCGAGCCGAGTTTGTCGCAACCAATATCCGGAAGAGTCCTGCGAAAACCCTCTCCGAGTCCCACAGGCTGCCGGGAAAAAATGTCGCCGCGAAACTCGCAGGCGCCCCGACTGGTAATTCACACCGGATATCCGAGGTTTCCTAAGTTGCTTGACGAATTGAGGCAGATCATTCGGCGTTGCTTGCGTGGTGAGCAGGCGGCGATGACGGAAATTGTTGTGCAGATGCGCGGCAAGGTCTACGGACTTTGCTATCGCATGCTTGGGCATCGTGAGGACGCTGAGGATGTGGTGCAGGAAACGTTCGTGCGCGTGCTGAAAAGCCTCGGTCGCTGGGATTCGAGCCGCGAATTTGAGCCTTGGGTTCTGGCGATCGCCGGCAATCGGTGTCGGACTGCCCTGGCGGCTCGACAACGCCGGTTTACCGGACCCCTGGTTGAGGACTCAGTCGTCGATCCGACTCCCGCGCGGCATTCAGAGCAACAGTTGCGCGAAGAAGTCGATCTCGGACTCGATCAATTGCGGCCCGAATATCGGCAGGCGTTCCAGCTTTTTCATGACGAAGAACTGTCCTATGACGCAATTGCCGAACGGATGGGTGTTCCCCTGGGGACGGTAAAAACGTGGGTTCACCGGGCGCGCAAAGAGTTGATCCAGCACTTGCTCGAACGCCAGGTAGTCGTGGAGTCAAACCATGCGGTGCGATGACTTTGAATGGCGATTGCAGGAAACGCTGGACTTGCGCCAAACGCCCGAGCGCGACCCGCAATTAATGGAACATGCTGACCAGTGCCTCCGTTGTGCCGAGTATCTGGCTTTGCAAAGGAAGTTGTTGCTGGCCTGCGCACGAAAACACCGTCAAGAACGTCGATTACGAACCACGCGGTCCGCCTGCGGGGCAACGGGACATCGAACGGCGCGACCGGGGCGAGTCGACAGCGCAGGCCGTGTGCGCAGCTGGTTGACGGCAAGTGCGGCGGGCCTGTTGTTCCTTGCCGTCGGGATGGCCCCCTGGGTCTGGTGGCAAACGCGAAACACCGTGGAAGACGGACGTCGGGTACAAACGAACCGTTCGGCGCCGTCCGTTCGCGGCCATTCGAGTACCGTGGCCGCCACGGACAACCACTTGGCAGTCTGGCAGAATCTGCAACAGACACTCTTGCAGAAATCGGGTGACGACGACGCGTCGGGCAGCGCGTTGCAAGACGAGTTGCAACCGATCAAGGATTCTCTACGGGAAACACTTGGCGGCCTGCGCCAACTGATCCCCATGCCATCCACGGAACCTGTTCCGCAACAGGATCGCAGCGGAATGACGGCGATTCGTCCCGACCTGCGTATGGGCTAGGAACTCGAGCAGCGATCTAGGAAGCAAGAAGAACCTGGCTCGGTTGCTATGCCGGCGCGTTGTTCGGTCGAGCATGGTGCCGCGAGTGTTGCGTCAGCAATGACACCGCGATCAGTACCAGGAAACCGAGCGGAATGGTTACGATCCCCGGTTGGCTGAATGGCACCCAGGCGTCGGCGGCCGGTAGTCCGTAAACATCCTTATAGGTATCGCCGCTCATCAAGATCCATGCCAGCGACGATGCCATGCCGACCGAGATCGCCACCGTAATTCCCTGCCTGGTCGTCCGCTTCCAGAATAACAGCATGATCAGCGACGGGAGATTCGCGGACGCGGCGACGCTGAATGCCCACCCGACAAGGTAAGTCACGTTCATCTTTTCAAAGACGATTCCCAGTCCGATGGCAATGGTGCCGACCAGCACCGATGCGATTTTGGCGACGCGGACTTTGGCGTGATCGTGCATTTCGATGCGCAGGAAATTCGACATCAGGTCGTGGACGACCGCCCCTGCCGCCGCAATGATCAGCCCGCTGACCGTTCCCAGCACGGTCGTAAAGGCGATCGCCGAAATAATTGCGAACAGCAGAGGACTGAAACTCTTGGCCAGCAAGGGAGCGGCCATATTCGAGTTGGTTACATCAAGGGCTCCGCTGGACATTGCGCCCAAACCGATATAGAGCGTCAGGACATAGAACAGGCCGATACTACCGATACCGACGATCGTGCTTTTTCGGGCTGCGGCCTGGTCCTTGACTGTGTAGTAGCGGATCAGGATGTGCGGCAGGGCGGCCGTTCCGCCAAACAGGGCGAGCATGAGCGAAAGAAAGTTCAGCTTGTCCCACAGGCTTGGGCTGCGAATTCCTTTGAAGGCGGGATGGTTGCCGGGACGCAGCAGATCGCTGCCAGTGACAACCCGGGGATAGTAGACCGTCGTGATGGAATCGTCAGGCTCCTTGATCAATTCGGAATTCCAGAGCGTAACCTGAGCGCCGCGCAATGCGCCGAGAAACGCCAGCGGCCCCTGGGATCGTTCCGCGTCTTTCTCGTGCAATTCCAAGGTTCCCACGGACCAGAGTCGACCGGCGAGTTCCCCCGATCGCACCCCTGTTTCGGCCCGCCCATTCAACCAGCGCGTTCCCTGGCGTGTCGCGACAGTTTGAGCCGGCTGCATCCGAAATCCGTCGTCACCCGATTTGCTTTCGTACCAGGTCGTCGTCACCTGGGAACCGGATGCGACGATGCGCAAATAGGGCTTTCCCTCCCAGCCGCCGCTTGCCGGTATCAAGGTAAATCCCGCAAGGCTCAGGCGCGTCTGCAATTCTTCTCGCGAACGATAGTCCCCGTCGATGCGTTCCAGGACCTCCAAATGGTCGGGGCCGGCGCCGGGATCGCGCGACACGAGCCCCCGGGCGACGATCAATGCCGTCAAAATTCCGCTGAAGATCACCAGCAGCGCGCCTTTCAGAAATTGGACGTAGGTCGTACTGACCATTCCCGCCGTGACCACGATCACCGTGACCACAGAACCGACAAGGATCACGCCGACCCAATGAGGATAGCCGAACAACGGTTTGACGATCGCGCCGGCGCCGACCATTTGCGGGATCAAGTAAAAAACGCTGACCGCCAGCGTGCTGATGGCGGCGGTGAGTTTGATCCCGCGTGAATCGAATTGGCTATCGAGCGCGTCGGCGAAAGTGAACTTTCCCATCCGTTTCAGCGGCTCCGCCACCACGAACAGCGCGACAACCCACCCCGCCAGATACCCGATCGAATACAGGAACCCGTCGTAGCCGAAAAACGCGATCATGCCGCAGATGCCAAGAAACGACGCCGCCGACAAATAATCGCCCGCGAATGCGACTCCATTCACGAACCAATGAATGCCTCCCCCCGCGGCGAAGTAACCTTTCGACGAGCGGGCGCGCGCACCAAGATAGAAGCTCAACCCCAACGTAAACGCGACCATCAACCCAAAGATCCAGACTTCACTGTTCATCGCGGCCCTTCCGATTGGCGAGACGAAACCACCGGCGTACGGCAAGCCCAACCGTAGACCAATGCCAGAAAAAACGCTCCCGCAATCAGACCTAATCCGTACCAGACGGCGA